>JAYQOF010000001.1:0-3002 GCA_038144675.1 Alphaproteobacteria bacterium
CATACGTCTGGCGCAGCACATTCACCCCTGTTTGGCGGTGCAAAGCGAATATTCCCTATGGACGCGCCAACCCGAATTGGGAATGATCCAAGCCTGTCGCGATCTGGGCGTGGCCTTTGTGCCTTTTTCCCCATTGGCGCGCGGTGTTTTAGCCAAAATTATCCGGACATTCAGGCCATGGCGAAAACAGATTTTCGCGCCGCAATTCCGCGGTTTCAACCCGACAATTACGCCCGCAATATTGCGATCATTGATCGGTTCAAAACCTATGCCGCGGATCGGGGCGTAACCGTCTCCGCCCTTGCCATGGCTTGGGTCCTAAATCGCGGCGATCATCTGATCCCAATTCCCGGAACGCGCACAGCCGAACATTTGGAAGAGTGGGCCAAGGCAGATCAAATCAAACTAAATCAAAGTGATATGAATGAGATTGAGGACATCCTGCCTGTCGGCTTTGCCTATGGTGATCGCTATTCGCACGCACAATCACGAACGGCAGAACGGTATTGTTAACCCTACTTAGGTGTCATACACGTAAGCAGTAAACTAGTTTTGACAGCGGTGTATGTTCCTATGCCAAATGATGTTCATAGGCACGCCACCGATCACTTGCCGATTTATAATGGGGTTAGACAACTTTCGGTGTTGGATGGCGGATTTAGGGCACCAGTCCAAACAATGAAGCTATAATCCCAAAAAACAGGAGGATTAGGATGAGTTAATCGGTCATTATCACATGCGCCCCGACGGGTGGCATTCACACCCCTACTATGTCAGAACATCTGCCCATTACGCCCAGCGAAATTGCCACGGCCAGTATTGAGGCAGCTGAGGCGGGCGCATCCATATATCCACCTGCATGCCCGCGATCCCGAAAACGGGAAACCCGATCCAAACCCTGATTTATTCATGGAATTCCTGCCTCGCATCAAACAGTCCACAGATGCGGTGATGAACATTTCAACAGGCGGCGGTTTGGGCATGACACGCGAAGAACGCCTACGCGCCGCTGTGCGCACTAGCCCCGAAATGGCCAGCATGAATATGGGGTCCATCAATTTCGGAATTTCCAGATGTTGGACAAATACAGCGAATGGAAGCATGACTGGGAAACCGAATTTTTAGGTATGACGAGGGATTTCATTTTCCGCAACACATTTGCCGATATCGAATACGCGATCAAGGAATTGGGCCAAGGCCACGGTACGCGATTTGAATTCGAATGCTATGATTTAGGGCATCTTTATAACCTTGCGTGGATCATGGATCAGGGTTGGATCGAAGGGCCGATTTTCGTCCAGATGGTCTTTGGTATTCTGGGCGGGGTTGGCGCGGATTTGGATAATCTGATGCATATGCACACAATCGCGAACAAACTGTTTGGCACGGATTACGAATGGTCGGTGCTGGCCGCGGGACGCCATCAAATGCCGTTTACTACGCAAAGCGCGCTTTTGGGTGGTAGCGTGCGCGTGGGGCTAGAGGACAGCCTTTATATTGGCCCTGGGAAAAAGGCGACATCCAGCGCCGAGCAAGTCATCAAAATCAGATCCATCATCGAAAATTTGGGCCTTAGCATTGCAACCCCTGCCGAGGCGCGTGAGCGCCTTGGGCTAAAGGGGGCGGATCAGGTCAAATTCTAAGCGGAGGGACAGCATGCAAACCAAACTATTGATCAACGGCGAATTGGTTGCAGGCCAAGCGTACGCCCACACTGTCGTGTATCCAGACACAGGAGAGTGAATCACCCCAACCCCAAAGGAAAGCCAAGACAAGGTCAGCGCTGCTATTGCTGCCGCGGATGAGGCGTTTCAAACATATTCCATAACGACCCCGGCATAGTGGGCCGAAATTCTGTTGCATATCGTCGATTACTTGCAACAAAACTAAGACGAGCTCCGCTTTTTGTCCGGGCTGCACTCACGATGACGGGATCAGGAGCTGGGGCTTATATAGCGGGCGGTTAATAGGGCTAAGGGAACAAAGCCCAAGCCCTATTTTGCCGAAGGCATACCTATGGTTTGAACGCGGAGTCGTCGGTCTGGATCATGCGCGATTAGTCTTCGCATTCGCTTCGGCTGCACATGATCGGGGTGAATTACATCAGATCAATTGAAAACCACTCAGAACGCATTCACAGGACATTTCGAATAGATTTCATCGTTATGAAAAGATGCTCACTGCTTTTCTCCCCAACACTTCAAACAGGGCTGCTGCAATGATCAATAGTGTGCCCAATGCTTCGCGTGCGCCGAATGCCTCGCCTGACAACAGTGCCGCGGATATGGCGCCAACGACGACCTCGCTCATCAACAACACACCAATGCGGGCGGGGGCAGGACCGTAGCGGGCAGGATTGTCAGGAACACCATAGGGATCATGTAAAGCGTGTAGATCAATACATACCCCATCACGCTTGGGTCCCAAGATACTGAAATGGGCACCCCCTGCCCCTGCATCACACCCAACGTGATCAATGACAGCACCAGCGCGCCCAAGAAAAAGCCAAACACCTGAACCCGTGCGGGGATGGCAGGCGCCTTTAACAATCCCATGGATCCCACAGCCCAAAAGATACCCGACAACAGCGCGAAAATATCCCCTGCGGTGCGCGGGATCGGAATGCCCCCATTGCCACCCAAAATGACCGCCAAACCGACAAACGCAAACAGCAGCGCAAGGATGCGGGCCCGATCAAGGCGTTCGCCCAAAAACATCAGGCCCAAAATCGTGCCCCATGCTGGCGTCAAATAAAACAGCAGGATCGCACGGATCACATCCGTTAGGGCAAGCGCCGTAGTAAACAGGCTAAAGGCCGCGCCTGTTAACAAACTGCTGAACAATAGAACGCGCCAGTGGGTCCGAATGATCGCACCGAAGCGTAGGGTAAAGGGCAGCAAAACAACCAAGCACCCGATATACAGCGCGATACCCGCGCTGGCGCCCGTGAACCTAATCCCTCCAGATGGCGTAAGGGGAGCCAATAGACCCCCACATGCAAC
>JAYQOF010000002.1:0-1504 GCA_038144675.1 Alphaproteobacteria bacterium
TTGTGAACGCTTAACGGTTGCCAATGAAATGGAACAATTGTGCTAAACACGATTGCCCCGAAAAGGGCCGTGTAAAACAGGGATGTCCATGGATCTTCACGTGCGCCCACGAAACGCGTGATGATGTTATAGCCCGAATAACAAATCGCAGCCCCCAGTGGGAATAAGGCGTAAACGGAAAACACATCGCTGCCTGGGCGGATCACAATCATCGCCCCAATCAAAGCGCCAATGATCCCGATCACCCGCCGAATGCCGATCCGTTCCCCCAAAAACAGAACAGCGCCCAAGGTGATTAACACAGGACTGATATCCATGATCGCGGTCGCCTCGGCCAAGCCGATGTTTGAAATCCCCAGAAGAAACACATGGTTGCGCACATTAAAAAGACAGAACGCGCCAATTGAAGCAGCGGGAAAGAGGTTTTTACAATTTTCCCAAAGCGCGGCAAAACGATCAAAAACACCAAAACGGCCTGACCCAAATATCGGGTCCATAATGTGGGCCAGACACCTATTTCCTGCGTCAAAACTTTGGCGACCGCATCCATCAGGGTGAACACAAACATGGCCCCGATCATCAATAACACTGTGAGTTTTGTTTGTGTCACGGAGGTGTCCAATTCGTTATATCAGCGCGACCCTAGCAGAGCGATTTACAAACACCAGATAATTTCAAATCGTCTAGGTCGCATCGTCATAGGTTAAAACAGGTTTCGTGGTAAATTCATTGCGCCAAACCACGTAACACAAAACGGGGTGGTCCAATGTTTCCATAGCATGCGGCTGGTTTGAGGCATGAAGCGTCACGCCCCCTTCCCCAATGTGTTTATCTGGCGCACCGTCTTTTTTGAAAACAGCCTCACCTGCTAGACACAGATACATTTCCTCGGCTGGGTGCTGATGCCATGGGTAGTAAAGACCCGCTGGCATATAGACCATCCATGCATTCATCTGATCACTTTTGAAAAATCCATTTTGCCCAATCAAACTGAAACACCCAAATTCATCCATAAAACGATCACTGACATTGGTCCCTGCATAGGTATCGCGCCAATAGGCCAACGGACCAAGCTGTTTTAATAGGGATCGAGTTGCCGCGTATTCATCCCCAAACAATCCAGTTTCTGCATCAAAATGATCCTGTGCGCCCATATGGCGGGCCGTGACAGGTTGCGCAACAACATCGGTCGGAAAGGAACAGAATGCCCGCAGGTCATCATGACCCTCATGCAATTGACGCAAATGATTTAATACCTGATCGAAATCCATGGCCCACCTCGGTGCTGACTACCTCAACAGGCTCGGTTCGAATGGATAAAGATTCTGCATCAAATTCGACACCGATGATGCCGTATTTGAACCAATGAACTAGCGGATTGCGAAAAGTGCCATGATCACCTGATCCGCCAATCGCGCCCCTGTCCCAACAAATAAGGTGCGATTGATCCAGGCCAATTCAGGATCACCCGTTTCTAAAATGGCGTGTGTGCGCATGTAATAGT
>JAYQOF010000003.1:0-20014 GCA_038144675.1 Alphaproteobacteria bacterium
CAGTTACGCATTGCTGTATGTTTGGGCCTGGCAATGTGTTATCTGCGCCGTCTATCAGCGCAGTACTGGATAATAATGTGCCTATTTCCCGCTCTGGCCTGATCGATGTGCGCGGCCAGATAAATGCAGCCGGCGGGACTAGTCTGCAGTCAGGCTCGCTGGCCGTCTCCGGCCAGATTCAGTCGGGCGTTCCGGCCATTGTGGGCAATAGATAATGTGGTGAATTTATCGAACCTCCGGCTCTTCCGGCATTGTTGCGCTGGACGGAAATACTGCCCCGGATCTGGCTGGCCGCGCTGGGTGATATGATTATCACCGGCGAGGTGGCAAGCCGACGGGGATAATGGCAAGGATGCCGGCTCTATCCGCCTGACAGCAGACGGGGATATTACGCTTGGGGCAGGGCAAATATCACCGCAGATGCGCGTGGCGGCGGAAATGCCGGTTCTGTTGTTGTTATGGCAGAAGGCACGTCCGAGCTGGCACAAGGGGCGACTATTGCAGCGCGGATGCCAGCGCCAGCGCAGATGGCGGTTTTGCTGAATTTTCTGCCCGCGATACGGTTGTACTTTCGGGGGCAGCCTGTCTGCCGCATCGGAAAATGGCGCACAGGGCAGCATCCTGATTGACCCGCAAAATATCATTATTGCGTCTGATTTATTGCGTAATGACGGGGCAAATGCCAATGGCGGCCTGTCTGGTGGCGGGACGAGCTGGAATGCGGGCAGCCTGACCTTGCAGGCAGATGATAATATCACCCTGTCGGCAAATGTAACCGTTTCCAGCCGGCAGGTGGCCAATGCCAGCAGTGCGGCTGCCCATCGAAATGACAGCTCAACCGGGGCGTCGGGCGACATCACGCTTCAGGCACAATCTGTTACCCTGCAACAGGGGGCGATGCTGACAGCAGAAGGCAATAACGGCTTTGCGGGCGGTACGGTTTTGATCGATGCCGACTCTCCGGAACGGCAATTATCAGCCTTGACGGGGCAAATCCTTGCGCGGCGGTACATCACGCTGGATGCTGATGCCCTGCAATCGGATATATCGGTCTATGCCAACCCGACAGGGATAGCCTCAGCAACCATTCAGCCGGAAAAATAACGCAGTCATCACCGCGTCTGATAATCTGTCACTTACCGCAACAGCCTTGCAGGAAGACCCCGGCTATGCAGGGGGAATTTGCTGCAATTTGATGCCAGAAGGGCGCTCTCCACTATTCGCATTGATGATACGCTGATCAATGCCGGCCAGGATATTACCATCGAAAGCGCGTCCGAGATGCAGACAGATTTGTCCAAGCAGGGATGGGCAAATCTGGCCAGCCTGTTGCCGATTGATGTGGCCGTGGCGGTGACAGAATCGCGCGCCGGTGTCGAGATTGGCGGCAATTCGGCTGTCCAGTCCAGTTCCGGCAATGTTCAGATTGAGGCCGGGGCAGATACACGCTCGACCGTTTATGCCAATGCAACCTCGCTGGGGCTGGGTCTGGTAGCAGCGGTATCGTTTACCGATAATCAGGCTATTGTGAACATTACTGATGATGCCACTATAACCGGCGGGGATGTAAGTTTGCGCTCGCGCACGCGCTCGCAAATCACAGCTGTAGGGGATGCCTCTGCTGCCCCGGTGGCAGGTGCGTCTGGCTCGCTTGCCGCCGCTGTCGGGATATTAAATGATAATACCACTACCCGGGTTTCAGGTAATGCCGGTATCATGGCCAGCGGGGATATTGATATTCTGGCCGATTCAGAGGTGGGGGCAGTATTTGCCGCCCGGCAACTTCGGATGATTTCTCGCAAACGGTAAATGATAAGTTCGATGCAGGTATAGATAACACCTCGCAGCTGGATCAGGAATTTCTTGGCTATAATTTGCAGGATTTACTGGAAATCAGGCGTGGCAGAAGTGATCACCCAGATTACCGAAGCCTTGAGCTCTGATGATGAGGAAGAGGAAAAAATTCCAGCGGCGGCGCCCTTGTTTATGCAGATGTAAAAAATAACACAATTGCCGAGGTGGTCGCAGAAGCTCCGGCCACCAGCACAAATGCGCCTTCCCTCTCGGCGGTAATGCTATTGATGTTGCCGCACAAGCTATTACACAAGCCCAGAGTTTTGCCTCTGGCCGCACCGATAATCCGACTTATGGCGGGCAAGCCGGTATCGGGGTGCAATATGTCGAAAATCGCCTGAAAGCCCAAATAGGCGGCGCGGATCTGGCAGATGTGTCTATTGCGGCAACAGATTTAACTATACGCGCCGAAAGCACTTCCTATTCAGGTGATTTTGATAATCAGACACGCTTTGGTGTTTTTGCGTCATCGGGTGTAGGCGGTGGCGGCGACGGCGGGGTTGGCATTGCCGGGGCGATTGCCCTGTCCATTAATGAGGTAAATGACACAACGGCCTTATTGGCGATAATAGCAGCCTGAATGTGACAGGTGATGCTGCCGTTTCTGCCATAAATGATGTTGAAGTCAAAGCCACCGCAGATGGCTCGTCAGAAGCCCATCAGGCAGCTGATGAGCTGTTCGCCCTGATGATGGATGATGATGGTAGCGAGCCGGCTGCTGATCCGGATGTTGGCGGTACGCTGGGTATCGGTGCATCGGTTGCGGTTGCTACCCATAAAAACACCACTACTGCCAAATTTGCCTCTACCGCACAATTTATCGGGGCAGATAATCCGGACAGCCTGTCTGTGACAGCCGAGCAAAGTTCAGTACGGAAACAAGATCCAAAGCTGCGGGGGCTGGCTCTATCTCTATTGTGCCGCTGGCATCTGTCACGCTGGCACAATCATGCACAAGCCACGATTGCCGCAGGGGCAAATACGATTACCACCAAGGCAATATCACTGTATCCTCGCAGCAGGTTGTGACCAGCAGCGCAGTTGGCGATGGCGAGGCAACCACCACCGATAGCGGTAATTTTGCGATTGGTATTTCTGCCGGGGTAACGATAGCAGATGATACAAATGAAGCCTCTGTCTATCGCAATCTGAACAGTAATGGCGAGGGATATTCGCATCACGGCAACTTCGCGCAGGCTGGTGCAATCGGGGCAAAGGCGCTTTCCGGGGTAAGCGAGGGCGACGGTGATGCCGGTGGTGATGCGGGCGGTGATGCCGGTGCTGATGCTGGCACGCCGGATAATGCCAGCGATAATGCGTCTAACAGCACAGGCGAAGCCTCGGGGGATTTCAACATTATTGGCAGGTTTTTCCGCCGATAGTGATGATAATGCCAGCAGTTATGATTTTTCTGAACAAATGTCGCAGGATACAGATGCGCTGATCTGGGCTCGATTGGCGGCGATGGGGAAGATGAAAGCAGCTCTAAAATTACGATTGCGGCGGCGATGGGGGTTACCTATGCTGAAAGTGTTTCAAAAGCGCTGGTTGGCGATCAGGTTCAGCTGAATGCCGGCACAGGCACATTATCGGTTGAGACCTTTTCCAATACGGATATGAGCGCAGATGCCGATGCCTCTGTTTCTGGCGGCGATTATAATATTGGCGGGGCGGTCGGGCTAAATATTGTCCAGAATGAAAATACCGCACTCTATTGGAAGCGGAGCCAGTATTACTTCGGGCGATGTTAGCGTCCAGGCCGTATGCAATCTGAAGTGCTGGCAGATAATTCAACAGATGATGTGAATGTAATTGCAGCAGAGGCCGTAGCCGGGGCAGGAACAGGCGAGTTTTCCCTTGCCGGTTCAGTCGGGCTCAATCTGGTGATGCGCAATAACACCCGTGCGGTGATAAGCGATGGCGCACAGATAAATGCCAGCGGTGATGTAGCGGTTCGTGCAGAAGCAAAAAGCCAGTATCAAACAGATGCCAAAGCAACTGTCGGGATGGAAAAAACCATCTGGGAAGGGATTGACGAGACATTTTCGACCCTTACCGATCTGAAAGTCTGGACAGAGGCCGCGCAAAAAGGTTTTGAGGGTATGCTGGAAAATCTGCAAGCCAGCCTGACCTCTGGCGGCGGTGATTCAGGCGGGGATGGAGATGCCCAGAAGCGGATGCCCAGAATGCCGATGCAGGTGCAGATGGCGGGGATGGTGGCGGTACAGGTGTAGGGGCAGGTATCTCTGTTAATATTATTGTGGCCGAGGATACCAGAGCCGCGATTGAGGATAATGCCAGCCTGACCGGTATAAATGCCGGGGCGGTATCTGTCACGGCTTCGGCCGAGAGCGATATTGAAACCAATGCCTTTGCCGGGGCAAAGCCGGATGAAGCAGGCGGCGAGGCAAAAACCTCGCTTGATGCGGCGGTTGCGGTCGGGATTTTGCTTAAAGATGTTGATGCCTATATCGGTACAGGTTCCGGGCTGACAGCAACAGATAATGTGACCATTTCTGCCAATAGCCAGACCAATACCCTGTCTACAGCCAAAGGCGAGGTCTCCGCCGATAGCACCGCTGTGGGCGCATCGGTTGCGGTTGGGGTGGCACTGGACAGCGCAGATGCCGAGTTAAGGCGTGATATCACCACCACAGGCGGGCTGGCAGTTTTGGCCAATTCAGCCAGTACAGACATCGCGCTGGCAGATGCGGTAGCGGCCGGAACAGTGGTGGATAAATATGCAGAGCGGCTGGGTAAGCTGCCAGAGGATTTCACCGAGCAAACCTCGCAATTGGGGGATGTTCAAATGGTCCAGCCTCAATAGAGGCGTTAAAGGCGGCTTTACCGATGGCGATGGGGCGAGCTTTGATCTTGGTGGCAGCGATACCGATACCGGTTCAACCAGTGGCGGTGAGGCCCAGCAATCTGGCTCGCTGAATATCGCGGCATCGGTTGCGGTAAATTGGGCAGATCATGCCGCCCGTGCCAAAATCGCAGATGGTGTGCAAATTTCTGCAGGCGATGATGTCACCGTCAAAGCCAGCAATGACGCAAATTACAGAACCCGCGGCTCTGGTATGTCGGTATTTGCCGATCAGTCTATTGGTGTCGGGGTTGGCTTGCTAAAGACAGGCCAGCAAACCCATGCTGAACTGGGTGATAATGTCATCACCATTAATGGCGGTTCAGGAAATGTGGAAATCGCGGCTGTCACTTCGGAAAATCAGGGCACAGATGAAGATGGAACATCTTTCCGCTCCTATGCCTCATCCGAGGGGATTAGCAGGGGCAGGCGGCGGCGAGCTGGGGGTTGCGGGCGCTCTTTCTCTGGTTTCTCGCTGGATCAGCAGAGCGCAAAAACAGGTGAAAATGTACAAATAAGCGCGCCGGGTGATATCGATATCCGCTCGACAGCGACTAACAAAATTGTCAACCGAGCCTGGGCGATTGCTGTTGCATCGGATGTGACCTGTGATAATCCGGGCAATTGTGGCGGGGACGGCGGCGATAAAACAGCTGTCGGCGCATCTATTGCGGTGAATGTGGTCAATTGACCATAATTCAGCAAAATTAGGGGAAAACAGCCAGATTAACGCTGGGGATAATGCGTCTATTGTGGCAGAGGATTTGGCCTCAGGGGCTGGCGATTTCACCCTTGACCCGCTTGATAAAAATCAAGTTCAGAAGATTTCATCACCACCAATTATACAGCCAAGCTTGCAGAATTCCTCCTATTATGCCGAGGCGATCGCAGGTGGTGTAGCCCAGGGCGGCAATGCAGGTTCCGGCTCTCTGGCAGTTACCGTATCGGTTGGCAGGACAGAGGCTATTGTGGGTGAAGGGGTATCAATTTTTGCCGATGATGTGGATATCACTGCCTATAATGAATCAAATGCGCGTCATCTGGTCGGGGCATTGGCGCTGTCGACAGATAAAAAGCGGTAGGCGCATCTATCAGCGGGATATATTTGCGCGAGGATGTACGCGCTATAATAGGCGATGACGGCGCGAGTTGATGATAATGCCAGCACCACAATTACCGCCCAGACAGGGGATGTGGATATCACCGCAGAGGCAGATCAGAACACCCTTACCTTTATGGCGGCAGGTGGTGTTTCTGGGTAATGATCTGGCTCTGGCAGGGGCGTTTGGCTTTAATGTGATGGATACGGACATTGAGGCACGTGTTGTTGAAGATGCCGTGATACAGGCAACATCTGGTTCTATCGGGGTGCGTGCAGACAGCTTTACCGATATCACCAATGTGGCGCTATCAGTTAGCGGTTCGGGCGGCGGCAATTCAGTGGGCGGCACGCTGGCCTTGAATATGTTCTTAACCGATAAACGCGCGATTGTGGGCAGCAGAAACGGCTGATAATAACATATCGCTCAATGCTGCACAGGCCGTGAATATCGGTGTAAATGCGAAACAGGAAATCATTAACGGGATTGTGTCGGCTTCTGTTTTACGTCTAGCAATGCAATTTCAGGGGCGTTATCGGCGAATGTGGTAAAGGGCGAGAGCTATGCGCTGGCCAATGAGGGGCAAATATTAATGATAATGCAACGCTGGCCGGAACAGCGACCAGCCAAAATGTTGAGCGTTACCGCACAGGATAATACTCCATCACAGATCTGACCGGAACGCTTGCAGCATCCACCAGCGCATACTGTCGGTTGGTGGCATTGGGTGCTAATGTGTTCTGGAAAGATGTTCGCGCAGGCATCAACAGCCAGGTGACAGCTGATCAAAATGTCGATATCACGGCTGACACCGCGCAAAATCTGACCTCTTTGTGGTGGGGATCGCAGGCTCTACAGGCGGGATGATCTGGGGCAGGTTCGGTCGGGCGTTGGTCTGATTAAATCAACCACCCGGGCCGAAATAGGCAGCCAGGCGGATATCACCACAGATGGTTCTGTTCGCCTTCATGCAAGGCGATGATACCGATATCTTTCATGATGGAACCTGCTGCCAGCTTCTCGGCTGGGGGGCATCGCTTGCCGGGGCGGTTGGCGCGGCTGTCTTTTTGGGCGAAACGCTGGCGAAAATCAGAGGACGGGGCCATCGTCATAGCTCTTGGTCAAACCGCGATTCAAACAGAAACCGAAACCACCTATACCGCCTCAGCCTTTGCTGGACGGGATTATGGGCGGGGATGATAACCAGACCAGAGACGCGCTAGGCTCTTTCAATGATGATTTCACCTTCGATAATGTGAAAGGATTTATTCCTGACCGAACGGCGCACCACTGAAACGCGCCGCGGTTTGGCGGTGACAGCTGTGGCCGATCAGGATGTCATTTCAATTGCCGCTTCCGGGGCGGTGTCATCTGATACAGCGATTGCCGTGTCGATTTCTGCCGGGGTCGGGGTTGGCCGGGTGGAAGCCTCTATCGGGGATGCAGATATCAACACCATTAATACAGGGGCGCATTCAGATCAGGATGTTGTGGTACGCGCCGTATCCGATACCTACTGGACAGATGTATCCGGCGCGATTGCGGTAGGGACAGGGCTCAGCCGGTGTCGGTATTGGCGGCGATGTGGTGGTACAGGTAAAAGATACCCGCGCCTTTATTGCCAGAGGGGCAGATGTTACCGCCAATGATGATGTGGTGGTTCAGCCTTTAATAATGACCGTATCATTAATTCTGCACTTGTCGGTCGGGGGCGGTTCAACAGCCGGCGTGTCAGGGGCGGCAGCGATTGGCGTTCTGGTAAATACCACCAAAGCCTATATTGATGGAGAGGTGGAAGCCGGGGATGATTTGCTAGTTCTGGCGGGGGCAAAATCCGAGCATATTCAGATTGCAGGCGGTATCGGGGCAGGCGGCACGGCCGGTATCGGCGCATCCTTTGGTATCGGATTTGCGAAAAATGATACGCAAGCCTTTATTGATGAAAATGCCGTTACCAATGCAGGCGATAATACTACTGTCATGGCCGATACAACCGAAAATGCGGTATCTGCGGTTATCGCTGGCGGGGTTGGCGGTACGGTCGGGGTGTCTGTATCTGCTGGCATTAAAGTCCATATGTCAAATACACAAGCCTTCATCAAGGGTCAGGTAAATCAGGATAGCAGCCAGTGCCAGCGCAAGCCAGAGCGTGGATGTTCTGGCAACTAACCAGATAAATACCATTGATGTGATAGGCGGTGTTGGCGGTGGCGGTACGGTTGGGGTCGGGGTAACGCTGAATGCGCTGGTTATCCATAATAATGCCCAGGCCTGGATTGGCGGCGGGGCTAATACACGCGTTAGTGCAGCAGGCGATATTAATGTTCGAGCCAGCTCAGACAAGACTACAAAAATTTCTTGCTGGCAGGGGCGGCGGGTGGCACCGTGGCGGTTGGCGGTAATATCGCTGTGCTGATGGTGGGGCGCAGAATCAGATGATGAAACCGCTGGCCAGATGAATAGTGATGATCATGGTGATATTGCCGGGGCGTCTGATGAACGCAGCACCTCTATCCAATTGGGTGATATCGCAAATGATGATAATTCTTCCGGCGATTATGACCGCACCGGCTTTAATTTTGCCGAGCTGAATTCAGCCATTGATGATAATAATTCTGCCCATGGCCAGCTTTGGCTCAACCTTTGATGCGTCAAAACGTCCGGCCTGTCGCGTAACAAGACCCAGGCCTTTATCGAAAATGGCGCAATTGTTCGGGCAGGTGATGATCTGACGATCGAAGCTGAAGATCCACCAATACCATTTTTGCCGCCGCAACTGCTGGTGGTTCAGGCGTAGCGACAGTTGGCGCAACCGTTGGCGTGCTGTTGGTGAATAATACGGCTGAAGCCTATATCGATGATAATGCGGTGGTGAATGTAGAGGATGATCTGCTGGTGCGTTCGCGCACCTCAGGAGCTGGTCGGCTCGGGCGCGCTTTCTGCTGGCGGGGCAGGGGGGGCCAATGTGCAGGGCGTGGTGATGGCACAGAAAGTCACCTCAAAGAGCCGTGCCTTTATCGATGATGCCACCATCAATGATAATAGTTCCGAAGCAGCCAGCCAGAGCGTTTCTGTTCAGGCGCAAAGTGATACAGAGCTGGTTTCTTTTTCCGGTTCAGGCGGCGTGGGCGATTGTCGGGGTCGGTATCACAGGCGATGTGATGATCCTGGGAAAAGGAAACCAAAGCCTATATTGATGATGATGCGGTAGTGCGCTCGGGCGGGGATGTGGATATCCGTGCCCAGGCTCAGGCGGATATGATCCAGATAGCGGTATCAATTAATGGCGGGCTGGTCGGGGAGACAGGGGCTGCCGGGATAATCGCAGCAAATAATGTAACAGAAGCACGTATCGGCCGGCGCGCGAATATCTTTGCCCGTGACAGTATCATTGTTCAGGCTACCGATGATACAGAAATGGATGGTATTGTCATTACCGGGGGAGGCGGGGCAGTTGGCGTTTCCGGCTCGGTCGGTACCTATATTGTGGAAAGCCGCACCTCTGCCATTATCGATGAGAATGCCACCATTACCGCGCTGGCAGATGGTGACGGGATAACCGCCTCAGCGGTGCGGTCGATAACACCACAACCCAGACCCGTACGCAAGATTCACGTGATCAGGAAGGCGGGGCAGAACAGCGCGATATCGAGCTGGTGGATGCCATTTGATCGCGCACTATTCGCGGGGTGAATGTGGCAGCGGTTACTTATGAAGATATTAATTTTGCGCCTATCGGGGTGGCTGGCGGCGCGGTTGGCGTGGCCGGTGTGGTGGCAACGACCGTAACCAATTCGACAACCGAGGCGTTGGTCAGGCAAGGCGCAACCCTGAATGGCGGGGATAATAGCGCGGCCAGTGCCGATCAATCTGTCAGCTTGCTGGCTGCGTCTGGAAGGCCAGCTAAACAATATCAGCGCAGGGGTCGGGGTTGGCGGCGTTGGTGTTACCTTTGATATAGACACCCAAGTTTTCAAGAAAAATGTCCGGGCGCGTATGCTGGGCGATGCCACTGCCAAAAATGATATCACCGTGACTGCACAAAGCCGTGACCGCGTATTTGCAAACCGCTATCGGGATTGCTGGCGGGGTTGTCGGTGTTTCCGGTGTGGTTGAAGTATCGGTGGTCAGCAATGATGTATTATCGGAAATTGGCGATAATGCCGTGCGCGCGCAGGCGATGATATCACCGTGAATGCCGTTCAGGATCTGTCTATGGTTCAGACAGCCGGTAATGTGGCGGCTGGGGCATCCGGTGTGGGCGCATCCCTTGGCATCTGATTGCAAAATCTTCCAATACTGCGCGTATCGGTAACAATGCCACTATTCATGCCTCGGATAACCTCAGCGTTTCAGCAGATACCACCACTCATTTGAACCAGAATATTGCGGGCTTTGCCGGCGGACTGACAGATGCCTTTTCTGGCTCTATCGGCATCAATATTTTAAAAACCTCTACCGTGGCTGAAATTGGCAATAACGCCTCTGTCAATCAGCTTTCTATGGATAATGCCAGCAGCCAGAGCGTAAATGTCCGTGCAACAGATATTGTGACCACACAGGGGCAGCAGGTGCAGCCGCTATTGGCGGGGTAAGCGGGGTTGGCATAGGTCTTGTCACAACAGTTACCCGCAACACCACCCGTGCCAGCATCGGCAATGGCAGCGTTATTGCGGCAACAGATGATGTTTCGGTTATCGCGGATAGCACCAAAAATATCTCTAATCAGGGGATTGCAGCGGCTGGCGGCATCGGTGTCGGGGCAGCCGGTTCTGTTGCGATCACTCTGGTCGGTGGCAGCATGTCCCAGGACAGCCGCGATACTTTCGAAAAGCAAGATGAAGATGGCAATAATACTGGCAATTTGCTGGCAGATGCAGAAGGGTCTGCTACCCGTGATCGCAGTGAAGGTCAGGATAGTACCCATGATGGTAATGATACGTCCGGAAAATCCCAACCAGCTTTACGCTGATGGCTATGACACCCGGGCCAGATACGCTTGCCGAAGGCGAGGCATCTGGTCTGCAATCTGATGTGCTGGGCGGCAGCGCGGATTCAACCCTTGCAGCGATTGGCAGTGATGTCACTATCCGTACCGGCGGCGAGGTATCGGTTATTGCCGAGGAAACCATTTCGCTTTCACAGATTTCAGGCGGTGCAGCAATTGGCTCTGTCGGGGTGGGCGGCTTTGTGGCGGTGGCGGATTATGGCGGGTCTGTCGGGGCGCGCATTGGCGACAGAACGGTTATTGATAATGCCTCGGCTCTGACTGTGGATGCCAGGTTAAATAGCGGTAATGATATCACTATCGATTTGCCAGGGGGCAGTTCGGTAAATGTCAGTGCGGTGAACTCTACTGTCATTGGTGCATCAGTTGGCCTTTGTGGGTATTTCTGCCTCTATCGCCAATGTGAATTTAGATGAAAATGTAACCGCTGAAATAGGCGATGATGTTCAGGTAACGCTGGCAGATAACAGCTCTGCTGTCACCATAGATGCACTGCGGGATGTAGATGCAGATGTCCGTGTGGCAGCGGTCGCTGGCGGGGTGGCGGCGGCAGCAGGATTTCTATGCAGGGGTGAATGCCTCTGGTGATGCGCTGGCACGGGGGGCGAATACCGCCATTAACAGCTATAGCGGTGACGAGGCGATATCCTTATTCGTGCCCGCAATCAATCCACGCAGGAAGCGTTGGCGGTCTCCGCTGGGCTGGCCTTTGGCGGGGGCGCTGGTTGGCGCGATTGTCGATATTTCTGATACGGGTTCAACCGGGGTTGTGGTGGGCAATGGGGCAAATATCGCCTTCCATAGGCAATATCACGATGCTGGCAGATGAAAAAGCCAGAAACAGCTCGGAGGCCAGAGGGGTTGCGGTTGCAGGCGGTGTAGGGGCTATCGGTCATCTCCTCTGACATTGATGTTGATAGGGATGCGGTGGTGAGTGTTGGAAATAATGCTACGTTAACAGCAGATAACATCACCATGACGGCCAGCTTTGCAGATGGCACTAATTATATTGCCGATGCCGAAGTGCTGGGCGCATCCGGCGGGGTTCTGGCAGGGGTGTCAGGGTCGGAAAACTTTATTGATGTCGATACCAATGCCAGCGTGAATATCGCTTCTAATGCGTCCGTGAATGTGAATAGCCTGGATGCTGGAAATAATCCGGATAATGGGGACAGCGCTGAATATTGTTGCCGATAATGCCGCACGGTTGCGCGGGCGCAGTGACGGCTTTGCCATCAGGGCGGCGGCATTGGGCGCGCATATTGGCCGGGTTGCCCAGACAGGCGGCACGGCGGTGAATTTCGGGGCGGGCAGCCAGCTTGATATTCGCGGTGATTTGAATGTCACCTCTCAATCTGCAAAGCTGGCAACCATGGATCTGGTTGCCGGGGCAGGCGGCCTGCTGGCGGTAAATGGCGGCGATCTGCGGTCACAAGCGGGACGAATAATAGCATCACCTTTGCCGATGCTGCCAATGCCCAGTCTGGCAGTGTGGTTCAGGTAACCGGAAACGTGAATCTGCTGGCGGCAAATAATGATAATTATGATAGTAAAATCGATGCCTCTTCTATTGGCCTGGCCGGGTGACAGGTGGTTTGGCTAGTGCAGATGGTCAGGCAAATGTTGATATTCGCCTTGGCAATCATAGCCGGATAGTCACTCATCAGCTGGATGTGGTGACCAATAACCGGCTGGGTAAAACAGGGCTTTCAGGGGATAATTTCAATTTCTCCGGCGGGGGCGGGCTATCGGCTACGCTGGGCTTTACCGAAGCGAGCCAGCTTCAAAATTCCAGAATTCGTTTTGGCCGTGATGCCACCGCCTTTGTTACAGGTGATTTTGGCGATGAAGGGGTGGCAAATATCCGCGCCCTGTCTTTGAACCGGATGGATACCAGCGCCAAGGTCAGCACCGGGGCGGTTGTGTCTATTCCCGCGTGCGCTGGCCCGTAATACAGCTACCTCCAATAACGGGGTCTATTTCGAAGATGGCGCATTTCTGGCAACAGAGCGCGGCAATATCAATATCAAAACCAGTGCCGATGCCGCGATTGACAGTGTTGCCAAAACCTCTGTCTGGGGGGCTGGCAGGTGTCGGGGCAGGCGCACAGGCCTTTGCAACCCTGAATTCAAATGAAGAGGTTAATTTTGCCCAGAATAGCGTGGTACGGGCAAATGGCTATCTGAATATGTTTGCTGGGCAGGATCAGTTCAGATCAGATATTCAGGTCAGTGCCAAGGCTGATATCTTTAATAAAACAGCGATTGCGATTAATGCAGGGCTGAATGCAGATGCGCTGGTAAACCGCGATGCGGCTAAATATCGGTGCCGGCTCAGGGGTGCAATCTGCCCAGCAAATGAATCTGCGTGCCATGAAAGGCAATCTGAATGTCTATGGTAGCGGGCGCAATCAATATACGGTTCTGGGCATACCGGTGGAAGATGGATTTGGTTCCAGCATTGTAAATGGCGGCGGTACGATTGCGATTGATGGCCGGGCAGAAACAGGCATCTTTAACGAGCAATATATCGGCTTTGGCCGTGATTTCACCAATTTTGATCTGGCAGGCGATGGCACAACTATTCGCCGACCTGTGACAGAAATAAATGGGCGCTGGTATCTGGATGATGGCACAGAGCTGGTCGTGCGCGAGGATAGTTATTCTGCCCAATTGCTGGATAGTATTCGTTCAGGTGAAAATGTCGAATGGACAATCCTGAGGGATCAGAATCTGGCTAATGATATTGCCGATGAAATTGCTGCCCTGAATAATGCCAAGGCAGCGGCAGGAAACCCGGATGCCTTTGCTGCACTGGATGCACGCCGTACCGCCTTGCAAAATGAACGGGCAGATGCGCTGGTCTGGCAGATACAGGGCCCAGTATCGCCAGTGAAATTGCCGCTCAGGAAACCATAAAGCAAACAGCGCAAAATGCGCTGAACAGCTGTGATCAAGCACTGATACCGACTGCCCGAATGTCTATCAAACCACTATTGATGATGCCGATGCCCGTATCACTGAACTTCAAGGCTTTTAAAGCGATATCAATACAGATGGCGGCGACGAGATAGATACAGCGGCAACGGTAAATATGCTGGATCAGGAAATTGCGGCCATTACTGCACAGATTAATGATTTGGCAGATGGGGCAACCGCCAGCAATATTGATACAGAAATCGCCTTTTTAGAAGCCATGCGCGATAATCTGAACACAGGCAATGTGGATATTATCGAGGTGGGTAATCTGTTTGCGGCAACTGGCCATATTGTGGCAAAAGCCGATACACTGGCAGGGAGTTCTTCCGGCACATTACATTCTGAACATCAGGTGAATATTACTGTTCGCAATGACAGCCCGAACCCTATCCGTATCCAGAATATCGAGATTCCAAACCAGCCGGGCGGCAATATCTATTTTAATGACCAGCTGGATAGGAAATGCAGCCGATATTCGCCATATCAATCAGGATAAATCAGCTTCAGTGGATATGGCACTATCCATATCGCCTAATAATTTTACCACCAATGTGGATATTATTTCCCGCTTTGACCCCTATGCCTCTTCTTATAATCCAACGATAAACGGACATAAGCTGGATGTGGTCGCCCCGGAAATCATGCTGGCAGGGACAATCGAAAATCGGGGCGGGAATGTTACCATTAATAACCGTCACGGCTCTATCCACCAGTTTGGCCAGATTAATGCCTCGGAAGTATCGCTAACCGCTGGCGGGGCATTATTTGTGAATGATAAAACACCGGGCATTTTCCAATATGGCCCGCATCCGGAATCGCTTGGCGGCTTTGGGACTATCGCGGTATCCAGGCTGGATAATATTGGTGTGGCAGATGCCGATGCAGGCGGCTGTTCCGGGGCGGCAGGTAATTTGCGGCTGGATCCGAATAATTCGGAAAGCTGTACCGAGGGCAATTTATCAAACACCCAGACATTGCAAGCCAGCGAGGATAGCAGCAGCATCGTAGCGGGCAAAATCTTTATTGTGGCCAATACCATTAATTTGAATAGTGTTATTCAATCCGGGGTCGCGCAAAAAGATATCACCATTAACACCAGCGATATGGGCGGTGTGGGCAGCTCGCAAATTATTGTCCAGAACGATATCACCTATAATAATGCAAATGGGTCAAACCGCGAGGGTACAGGCGGGGTATATGCCTATTATAACAGCGCCGATGACGTTATCGAGGTCAATGGTCTGGAGGCCAAGGGCGGTGAGATTACCATTGCCGGCAAGCTGATCAGTACCGGTCATGGGCAGCTGAATGTACTGGATGGTTATGGCACCTATAATGTTATTAATAACACCTCTAAAGATATTCGGATCAATTTATGCCAGCACAGGCGAAATAGAAGGCAAGGTTACGCTGATTGACAATGCCAAGGATAATGGTTTTGGCAATCCGCTGGTCACCCAATATACCCGTGAAGGTAATGTGATCCGCGTGCTTTCCAATCAGGGGGTGCAGGGCTCTACAGCGGTGAATGCGGTTGCTGGCCTGGATGGTGCGACAGGCAGGCTATCCAGCTATGATCCGCTTGCCGGGTTGCGCTATTTCTGGATACAGGCAGAAGAGATAGGCGTAGAGCGCGATTATCTGGCCTATAAGTCGGCCTGGGAAACCTTTGGCATTACCCATAGCTATCTGACCAGCTATGTGCCGCCTACCTCTACCTTTACAGGGGCGGTTGCCTTGCCAGCCAGTGAATTGCCCTTGGCCGATTATGCAGCGGTAGATACATCCACCAATGCTGAATATCGGATACGTCCGAAATTTATTCAGGAAAGCTGCAGCCGAATCACCGGCACGAGAAACCGCAGATGTAAAGGTATTCCATTCCTGGTCAATAAATGCTGGTGGGATCAATATACAGATGAGACTGAAACCGGCACGATGTTCTATTTCCAGGATGTAAAGGCGGGATAAACGGGTGGCGGTGAAATTTATCGGCTCCGGATAGCGGCGAGATGAATATCACCTCAAATGGCGGTATCCAGATCAACGGGGATATTTCTGCCAGCGATAGCCAGGTGCGCCTGACCGCCAATAATGGCGATATTCTGGTGACCAATGCCACAGCCGACCTGCAATTTGGTGATCTTGTCCTGGATGCATCGGGGACAGTTGGCACGGCGCTCGCGCTTATTGCGATGCTGCAGGATAGCACTGATACCATTGATGTAACAGCTGGCAGCGGCGTGCATCTGCGCTCGGAAACCGGGTCTTTGCGCTTTGCAGATTTAAATAATGCCAGCGGCGATGTCAGCTTATATGCCGGCCAGGATATTTTGACCGCAACATCTGTAAATGCCATTGCCGGGGATAATATCACCATGACAGCTGTCTATGGTGCGGTGTCTGAAATTGGCGGCGGCAGTATCCGTGTGAACACCAATAATCAGGTTCCTTGAATGTTCGCTCGCGCAGCGGTGATCTGGATATTACCGAAGTGGCGGGTGATCTGTATCTTGGTACATTGGATGCGATAGGTGATGTTACGCTGACCACCCTGTCGGGCAGTATTATCGATGCCAATGAGGTGCAAACAGATGATTTGACCACACAGGCAGAATTGCTAAATCTATGGACAGATTTGAAATTGCGCGGCAATGATGCGGAACAAAAACGCACCGCCCAAATCGCCACCTATAATGCCGAGATGACCGACCTTTATAACGATTACTGGCGTCTGCGCGATGTCCAGCAAACACCGGATGGTCAATATATCGCTCAGGACTACGATCCGAACTTTGCCTATAGTGCCAGTGCAGAAGAACAGGCTGCCCTGAATAATGATGCGACCCGTATTGCCGCCTATGAGGCCAGCCAGCAAGCCCGTTATCAGCAGGCTTATGAAAAATTTGGCGATCCGGCTTATGACCCGATCTACACTCATGTCGCCTCTGCCGAGGAAACAGATGAATTTACCGCAGGCTATTTCTGGTCAGATCACGAACTGGAAGTCCCGCTGCCCGGTGTGGCTTTTAAAGAAACCACCGACACCACCGCCTATATCGAATCTGCCAATATTATTGGCGATAATATCGTGCTGAATGTAAATGCAGGCGGTGTTCCAAATAGCGGCAATATTGGCGAATATCAGACCCTTGGTACCTATGACATTCAGGATGTGATCTCTGGCAATAATCTGAGCGACGGGGATAAAATTATCCTTACCGCAGCTGAGTCAGACGATGTAACCTTTGATAATATGGATGCGCTGACCGCCCAGCCCGAGCTGGATGAAAATGGCGCGCCTTTGCCAGCAGACCCGCTTACCGGCACGCTGACCGTTACCCAGAGACAGGATATCGATATCGAAACCCGTAACGCAAATTCGGTGGTGACCATTAATGCACCGGATGGTCATGCCTTTATTGGCGGGGAAAATTCACAATATGGGCTGAATATCTTTACCCTGGCCGCTGGCCGCGAGGTGCGCCTGAAAGTAAATGGCGATGTGAATAATGCCCGCAGTGATGGCGATGTGGTACTGTCTGGCCAGAATGCGGTAATTGAGTCAGGCGACGGGGTAATTGGCTCTGCTGCGCTGCCATTGAGGGTGGATATTGCCAATAGCTATAAAAATGACCGCCCGCGCCCTTGGCGGTATCTGGATAGATGAGGCGCAGGGCGATATGCGTATTGGCCAGATCTATTTCTCCTGCCGAGGTCAATCTGGTTTCGCCCGGGGCAATGATTGACGCAGAAAATGACCTGATTGTGGATGTAAAGGGCGATATTGTACGCCTGATAGCTGATGGCGATATTGGCACGCGCTATCTGCCAGCAGACAGCGCACTTGTCCGCAAGCAAAAGGCACTGGATGTAGCATCTGCTGATTATGATAGCTCGCAATTCGGGGTAACCAGCACAAATGGCGGGGCATGGCTGTATGGGCCGCTTGGCCAGAATCTGCGCCTGACCGCAGCTGATCTGGCAGATGAGCTGGATGTGGCAGTGGGCGCAAATCTGCGCGTACAGGGCAATCTGGATACAGATGGCAATAATATCACCTTGCGCTCTTATGAATCGCTGCAAATAGATGGGGATGGGGCGGTTAATACCAATGGCGCGCTATTACAGGTAATGGCGGTGGAAGATGTTGTGCTGGCCAGCAATATGGACACGCAAATGGCGTCATGATCGCCACTGGTCGGAATGTAACGATTTTGGAAGATGCGCTGTCTGGATATGTGCGTACCGGGGCGCTGCGGATAGATGCCGATAATGTTGATATCACCGGCATTATATCCGATAATAATGCCGGGTGCGGAAATTGGCAGACAGGCTGTGCGCGGTAACCGTACTGGCTACCATTATTCAGGATGGCGGGGATGTTAACCCGATTATCCTGTTGCAAGGAATGGGCGGCTTGCGTTTCTGGGGCGCATCAATATGCCATCAATGATATCCATACAGGTTCTGGGTACGCTTGCCCCGGTGCTGGCGGCAAGAATGATGCGCGCGCGGCGTTGCGGCCATGCTGGGCGTAACCACGAGATTGCAGATGTAAATCTGTCACATCTGTCCATAGACCAGTGCGGCCATTAGCGCACCGCGACCACCGCTATCGGCAGCGAAGGCGGTTCCGCTTTGCCCGTTGAACGGGTAACGTGCGAACATCCGCGATAATCGTACACCGATCTCTGGGCGCGGATGCGGGCAAAGCAAGCTGTTTCAGGCGCGCATTGGCTGCTGGACCGATAACGCGCTGACCCCGGACTGGCTGGTCGCAAGCTGGCACGGCAGCCGGGTTCTTTTAGATGGTGGCGCATTGCAACCGGCCGGCGACCGCAAGGGATGATTGTCGCTGTACACGGCTTGCCTGCCTATCTTGCCGTTGTACCAATGCGGTGTTTAATTTCAGCTTTGCTTTCCAGCGTGTCCCTTTGTGGGTTGCTCAGGGCGTGCTGAATTGCTACTCGCCTGTCTGTTCCCTGCTGAATGTGAAGCGAAACCGCAGACAACAGGTATTGGGCTGGAAGGGCTAAAGATTCGTGGAAGAACAAACAGAAGCACCAGAGATGGATGGTCGCTTATCGTCGTCAATCCGGCACTCAGACTTTTGCTTCATCAACGCACCTGAGGTCTGGATGTTATCGCTTGGGACCTTAGCGCTGCGGCTTCGCTGGTGAATAAACATCAGAAAACCTGTTCTTCAGAAAGCCACAACTGGTCATGATGGCTGGAATAAGGGTCAGTAGCATTGCGACACATATTTCTCGATCTGATTGTTGAAGTGAGAATTGTGTTAGTAATACAGGCTGATAGAGATGAAAAACCTGTTACAACCAGCTCTGAAAGGCGACATCGCACCGAGAGGGGCCAGATAAACCGCGTTAAAATGGTTTATTGAAAGTACAGATAGCCTGCATAGTCTGAGCTTGTTGATTGCCGTATCGCAACTGGATATGTATATTCTGCAACCGCTCCAGACGATTAAAGCACAAGGCTCTGAGCCAAATCCCAGTAGTCAGTTGTCCAGGGATATCGGAAAGTAGTGACCAAGACTTAAATCCAGTAACCTTCTTTGAGAAGCAGTAGTTGCTCTTGTACCACACCTTTTCATAATCAAAAGAATCCGATTTATACGCAAGCAGGTGATGGTAATTGCCAAAGAGCCCATGCCAGCGAACGTAAACAACTTCATTATTTCACTACAGGCTTTCGCAGAAAGATTTTAAGCCGTGTTCCCTGGTATACGAACCCTGATGTCGCCGATGTTTCGCGCTTAAGCCGCTGAGTGGCAACGGCTCCCGGCCTGGAATGCGCTTTCTGAAGGCCATCAGCCCATCCCGAAAACCGTCTGGTTGGGTAGAGTGTCGTCGTGCTGGCTAAGACGCAAATAGAGGTTGAGGTTGATCACCCAGTCAGCGCGCGTCGGCGCATCCGCATCGCAAACGTGAAGACACTCTGCAAAGAGGTGCAGCATAGCGCTGCAGCGATCGTCCTCTCTGTGATGATTTCTACCGCCCATAATAAACCAGCTTTTTCCACGGTCGAAACCAGCCGCCATTCAACCGTGAATAAAGAAGTTCCTTCCGAACTTTATGGTGATTAGATGTCTGATAGATAGTGCAGATGCCTGATTGTTTTCAGTAATTTATCGACCCGTCGAACAAAAGAGTCGAATAAAGAATCCTGCAACAGTAGCCCAGCA
>JAYQOF010000004.1:0-229824 GCA_038144675.1 Alphaproteobacteria bacterium
ATTGACCAACTGTTCTTATTATTCTTGATTTTGATTTCTGTTTGGATTTGCCCTTTTTTCGACTGCTCTCATGTTTGCCGGTTGCGTCGGTCCAGATAATCTGAATCATCCACCTGCCATGACTGATAATCTTTCCATCACCATCAAAGGACAGAATAGAGGTCACGGTTCGGTCTATAAAATCGCGGTCATGGCTGATGATGATAATAAGTGCCTTTATAATCAGCAATGACCTCTTGCAGCTATTCCAGCGTTTCCATGTCCAGATCATTGGTCAGTTTCATCAGAACAGGCATATTGTGTTTTCGATAAATAAACGCGCGAGCAATAACAGTTCTGTTCACCGCCTGACAAGGTTTTATTTTCTGGGTCGCTTTATGATCGTCGAATAGAAAATCACTGTAATAGCGTTTGACATGCAGATGATACCGGCCATCACGATCATCTCACCTGCATCAGGGCACGGCGCGCGGGGGTGTCTTCGGGGTTAAGGGTTTCACGTTGCTGATCAAAATAGGATGGCTTCTGGCCATAGCCAACACGGACGGCCACTATCGGGTAAGCTGTTCCAGCAGGATTTTAACAAGGGTTGATTTGCCTGCGCCGTTGGATAATAATGCCAATGCGGTCACCTTTACGAATAATCTGATTAAAATGCTGGAAACGGGATACGACGACTTTCACCTTCCCCCTGATGTAGGGTCTGAGATTTGCCGAATTAATCAGGCTGGCGAAGCCTGATCAGGTGCCGGAACAGACGCTGTCAGATCAATGGCCTCCAAGCATCATCTGGCCACCAGTTTCCAGTGTTGGGGGTAAGCATACGGCTAGCCGGCTTGCACCTGCGACCATCATGGCACGTTCTTGGCGCATATCCTGCAATTCCCGCATCCGTCCCCTGATTGCGTTTTCTTCTGGCGCGGTGCCTTCAGTAGCGTCAGCGGGTTTCGGCAATAATCCGGCGATCCAGTTTTGCCGCCAACACGACTTCTTCTGCCAGAATAGTATCAACCCATTCATCAAATCCGTTAAAATTCCCCTGACGGCGGCATTTTCCATGATCAATCCGCATAAGGTGCCATTTCCGATACGGTTGAAAGGCACGGTCATGACTTATCACAACCAAAGCCCGTTATGGGTCATCGGTAAATCTTCCATCCGGCATGTGATGGTGGAGCGAGTCAAGATGGTTGGTTGGCTCATCCGTTAGCAGAACATCAGGTTCCTTTACCAATGCCCGTGCTAACATGGCAGCGGCGGGATTCACCGCCAGATAGCCCATCGCTCAGCCGGGCAGAGGTCTGGCCATGCGCCTTCAGATAGGCTTCGGCTTTATGTGTCTGGATAACAATATCACACCATCACTTCCTGTGCCATGCTGGACAATGCTGGTTAAACTCATGCCAACTGGGTAAGGCTGGTGCCTGTGCTCAAATAGGATGCAGTTTTGCCGGGGCAATCCCCAACGACCCTTCATCCATTTCGGCCAGATTTGCCATGATTTTCATTAAGAGTTGATTTACTGCTCATTTCGGCCAACCAGACATAGGCGATCTCCGGCCTCCCATGAGCTAATATCACGCCCCGCATTGTTAGCCACCGGTCGCAGATTGACGGCATCTCTTGAACGCTTAACAGATTTTCAGCCATATATTCTAGCTTTCATGGGATTGCTGGATGGTTTCATATGCGGCATTGATTTTTGCAACTTTATCGGTGGCTGACCGAATAAAATCGACTTCAGACCTTCGGCAAGCCAGTCGGGATGATCTTGCCACATAAGATCAATCCATGCTTTTCTTACGCTATCCATATCTGTATCTGGTGCAATATTCAATATCTGATAGGGTTTGCCTGGATAATTACCATATGTTTTAACAGCCGTTGAAAATCAGCGTCGTCATAACAGTTCTCTTACAACATGATATAGATATTCATCTTCTTTATCTGTGACAGTGCCATCAGCATTGGCAATGGAATAACACAAACCCGCATGAGATGCTACTCCAAGATAGTGACTCTGGCTCCAAACAGCTGACAGCACTGTCTGGCATAAGCATCATATCCGGTAGTGGTTTGTCTGGCTAAGTCCCATAACTGTCTAAGCACGGTATATCACGTTCGGGATATCCGCTTTCTCTGAAAGGCGAGCACCTCATCAGAGATCACTTACCATCCGATTTGGCCATCTTATTGCGATAAAACAATCATGTGGCAACAGAAAAAGCAACATTCTGGCGCAGGTTTTCATCATAGCCTTCCACAGGTTATCGATAGCGTGTCCGGCAAGCGCACCAATCAGGCCACCAATTGGGCCGCCAATTGCTAGGCCTGCTGTTCCGCCAATAATGATACCCCAGATGCTCATGCTCTCTTATCAGTCAATTCCGTGCAAGTAAAACCAGTATGAAAACATGCCATATCACGGTTTGCCATTAATGTAAAAAATGGTATGACCTTGCCTATGTCTGAATTTGGTGAACATGATTTCTGTCTTGATGCCTCCAGGGCTCAAATGTCCCTTGCCGGTGCCTTAAAACACAACGACTTGAATTGCGGCTATGGATGGCAATATGATCCCCTGCTTATACTGGCTGATGATCCGGGTTGCACCACTGGATTTTGCCCATTTCTGTGAAGTCAGTGGCCATACCCTGATTGATCAGCATAGCCATGATAAGGGGCTGATTCTTTCGTATCCGTAAGGGCTAACTGATTGATCTAATTGATATCAACTATGTTTTGCCATATGATAAGTTGCTTCTAGCAATCTGGCATGAAAGGTATTCGGTTTTTTCTTTTCTAGTGGGGGTTATTACCATGAAGTTGACTGACGATCAAACTTCATCCGCTGGTAATCCGTGATCACGTTTACTAATGACAATGGCAGCACGGATCGGATGACCAGATGCAATATCTTCTGCTATTAATTCTTCAAGGTAATGTGCCCGGTTGAATACGGTGCGGGGATGGCAAGCGGCAGGTCAACTAAATCATGGAGTGATTGTCTGTCGATGTGGCTACGGGACGCTAATATGGACAGAACATGGTTTTGCCATTCATTTTTCTGGCTATCGGGGTTTGTTTTCACATTATCAGTCATGGTATTGTGGTAGATCTGATCACCAGAAGTTAAATTTTACAGAGGCAATTCATGCGATTTTTACGCGGTCTCATATTTTCAATTCTATTTGCCTGGCATCACTGCCATTATGGCAATTATTGGCTTGCCGCTTTTGCTTTTGCCGCAACGGGTCATTTTTCTGGCAATGGCTATGGGCGCGGATAATGATGACCTTGCTGGCGATGATCTGCGGGATCACCTCACATATTAAGGTGATATGCCTGATGGAGCAGGTAATCTATGCGGTAAAACATCAATCAGCCTGGAGACAATTGTTTTGCTGGCCATTAGCAGCAACCGGTGACGTGATGAAACGATCATTGCTGTTTATTCCGCTTTTTGGGTTGTATCTGGCCCGGTTCGGGGTCATGGGTATCGACAAAAACAAAAAAACCGCTAATAAAACGAATGATAAGAGTAAGCCAGAATACCTCATCAACGGGGCAGCATCTACTTATCTTCCTCAGGGACACGGCTTGCTCGGATGATTATCAACCCTGGCATAACGGGCTTTATGCGCTGTATTCGGCGACAGAGTTGCCCGTGGTTCAGTGGCCTTGAATTCGGATATTTCTGGTCAAAAAAAGTCGCATTTCTAAAACACCGGGCCATATTGGTGCGGTATCACCGTCAATCCCGGCTGGATTGACAAGACAGGAGTGATGACAAAAGTCGAGGAAGTGATTGAAACCAGAATCCCTCAAGCAGCACCAAATCATTTTGGCTGAACAGGGATTAATCAGAAAGGGATCAGGGGATTGGACGGATTTTCAGGCGGAAATAATAAACAGCGTAATGTGCTTGGCGGCTGGCTGATTCCATGTTCGACCGCACAATGACCGGATTTTACCGGAATGGTTGCTGTATTGAGCGATGAAGATATGGGGCTGCATACAGTCTGTGCCGTTATGACAGATGCCTTTCTTGACTTTAGCAGGCGGCGGGAATGATTTATCAGCAACAAGGCAGATTACGGATTTCAGGGCTTAAAGCTGACGTCAATGGTGTTTATGCGCCAGCCGCTGGGAACAGGCAAGGCAGGCAGGTTCTGCACCTTATGTTGTGCTAGCGGCAACAAATATGGCCAGTCTGAATATTTGTGATATTGATCACCTTAAATCACTGGCTATTGATGGTGATAACAGCAATAATAACAAAAGGCATGAAGCCATATCAATACCGCCAGAGAAGTGAGGCAGAGTATGTTAACGCTGGATCAAAAGTCACGGTGGAATGTACAGATACAGGGGTTACGGCATCAGGCAAGATTATCCGAGATCAAACAATGGATTTGATGTCGCGCTTGGTGATCTGATTATCCTGCCTGTCGCCACAAGCCACAAATTTATGTTGGCAATCAATCAGGAATGGAATTTGTCGTCAGGACGTAAAAATTTATGACACAACCCTGATCAAAAATCTTCTGAAAATGACTCAGGCGATGGGGCTGACCGTGTCATCTGGACAATCTGGTTGATTATTGCCGTCGTCCATCGGGCTTCTTCCCTGACTACTGCGGCATGGAAATAGCCAGAGCTGTCGCCAGTTTCTGCGGGTATTCTTTGTGATACCAGCGGCGTTATCGGATTTTTTGATAATCCGGCTACCGTGTTAGCTATTATTGCTACCTTTTCTGATTGCTGGTACGGTTAAAGGGTAATTGGCATTGGTATGCCAGCGATTTTGTATGTGTTGTTAACCTTGTTTCTGCGCCACTGGAAGCTATCCCCCTCACAGCAATTCCTGCCATGGTTGTCAATCTGTTGCGGATACAACGTGCTGACACTACATGGTGATGCGAAAATATGGGGTGTTTGGCATAACCCTGCTGATCAGTATATTTCTGACTGGCTATTTTTATTCTGTCTTTTCGGAAACACTTTTGCTCCTTGTTTTGTTTGGTACATGGTTGTCTTCGCGGTGCAATCCTTTGCCGGCTTAACCTTGCGATTTTCTCCGGCTTCATACTGGCAGGTGATATGCGGCATAGTCACGGGCTTTATTGGCGGATTAAGTTCTGTCTTTTCGCCGCCGATTGTCATGTATCTGTTAGGCCGTGATGCTGATAAGGATGAGTTTATTGCCGCTACCGGCTTTCTTTTTTGCAGGATGCGCCCGCTGGTTCTCGCGCTAATTCTTAACAGATTACTGGTTTGATCTGGCGGTGACGTCCCTATTAGGGCTGATAGGCGCCTTAGCTGGCTTCTTGATAAGGTGAGCGGATCAGAAAGCTTATCTGTCTGCAGATATATTCCGAAAACTGATCTATTGTTTTTCTGGTGATGGGATACCGGTTAGTGGTGATTCACTGATCTGAACCTATTTTCCCAGGATATGTAAATCCAAACCCCCGATATATCAAAGCGGATCAAATAAAAGACATGCGGGCAATGCGATTTGCTTTTCTGTCTTGGATATGACGTATTCAGAAAAAAAAGGCGCAAAGAAAATAGATTGCCAGATAAAAATAGTATTTTTGCGACAAAACTGTAATTTATTAACCCCTTGATTATATTGCAAAAATATCAGACGCTTCTTCAGGTAATAGGAGTGATGCTGATGCAGGATAAATTAGGCATATTACTCATCATAGGTGGGATGACGCTGTTCAGTATTCAGGATGTTACCATCAAGGCACTTGCCCAAGATGGATCATTATTACAGATACTTGTTATGCGGGGTTCATTGGAATGGCTTTTATTTCTGCGTTTCTTTATATCAGTGGTCGCCTGATTATTTTATCAACCGCTATATCCGCTTCTACACTCAATCGGGCAACATTATTCTTTTAGGGTTTATGAGTTTTTATATCTCGCTTTCCGCTCGCCTGCCGATTGCCGAGGCGACCGCGTTATTCTTTGTCAGCCCCGTTCTTCCTCCATTTATCAAAGCTATTTCTTGGTAATGATGTGGGCTGGTACCTGTATTGCCATTCTGACAGGGTTTATCGGGACTCTTCTGATTGTTAAACCAAGCACCAGCAATTTCCAGTGGGCATATCTTTTGCCGCTTTCTGCCCACTCAGCTATTCCGTTTCCCTTCAGTATTAGCCAAACATACGGGAAAGGATAATGTGACCTATTTCAAACTATTAATATGTATATAGCCTGTATTATCTGCAGGGATTATCGCATTTGCTGGTAGCGCGATTTATGGGATGGACATTCGATGGTGTTAAGGGCTGGAATGTATTCCGGCCATGGAGTGTTAATAATCTGCTTATTCTGTCAGCGGCAATGATCATTGTTTCCTTGGTGGCAACAATGGGCACCTTATGCACGATACGCTACCGGATCAGCCAGCCGCCAGTCATCGCCTTGTTTGAATATACGCTTCCTTGTTATATCTATCACTATTCAGCTCTATTTCATTTGGTGAAGGTGCCGGATTACTATTCCATGCTTGGGATGATGGTTATTGGCAAGTGGACTGTTCATTTCATTCGTGAACAGGTGCATGGATTCTGACCATTAAAATGCGATTACGATAGATTTCCCAGCGTCGATATGAAAACGAAAAAAGACCGACCATAAGAGGCCGACCTTTGATAAGACTGTTTTTGTCTAACGACAAAACGATTAATTGCTTTCAGATTAACCGCTGAGCTTTTGCCATTCTTTACCTGTTCGAGAGTTCGCCTGGCTGACGCTCTGGTTTCGTTCAAAGTCTGCATGCCAGCATCTTTGACAGCAGAAATATGAACGGAATACGTCTTACGACTTATCTTCAGGTTCGATGAACCCATATCCTTTAGTTTCATTAAACCATTTTACGGTGCCATTTTGGCATCTTTCTCTCAGCAGAAAAGGGTTGTTAAATCGATCAATCGCCTCTTTTCATTGGAAAACAAATCGTTGACCCTCTGCCGCTTTTTACCTTTAGTGATATCTGCTATGGCATTTTGTTCAATAAAAAGCGGGAATAAATTTTAATTATCTGTAATTTCTCTCTTTATAAACCATGCGCTCTTGTGACTGTCTATGGGCCGAATGATAGGTTTAGGGATAGACCTGCATGCCAGTAGGGTTTTTGAAATCATTTAAAAGGATAATGCCATGCCACATATTCATATTCTAATCAAATTCACGCTGTTTTCTGCCTTTACTCTCCTCTGATTTCTACTATGACAGGCGGATATCTGGCAGAAGAAGGTTTTGATTATGAGCTGGGTGTGGCAAAGCCTGGTGTTTCTGCTTTTAGCCGCTGGAAGATGGTTCTGCTCAAGTGGTTCAGTCTGCTATCGGCCAGGGGTTTCACTCTCTTGAAAAAGGCCGTAAGATGCGGCGCGGCATTTTGCATTGATCAATGATATGGATGGTTTTTTCTTACCAACCGCGTGGCCTGATCCGGATTTGGCTGGACAAAGCTGGAAGGCGCGGATGTTCTGGTGCATCATGGTATGATCGCCATGACGATGTTCAAATATGCTTACCCTGGGGCTGACGAGTTGATGCGGCAAAGATCAATATGATTGATGCTGGCAATGCAAAGGAAATGGATGCTGCCTTTCGGGCAGGAACAGGACAATATATTCATCAGCAAGAGACCAGCTCCTCAACAGATTGAAACTGATGGCGCAGGGCATGTTGTTTACCGTGCAGGCCAATGGTTGGCTCATGCGCGTTTCCAGTCTGGCCGCTATGCCAGATTGGTTGATAAGCTGATGAAGGGAAAGCCTTTTGCAAACATCTGAAGAAGACAAGAACATATATGAACACTACTTCCGCGGAAGATATCGCCAGAGCAGAAAAACCACTTTTCCCTGATATTGATGAAGCGGTACTAGCTGATTGTATTCGGGCTTATCAGATGATGGGATGCTGGCCAGAGCATATGGATATCACTATGATGCAGGTTATCCAGAGCTATACTAGATATCTTTGCCCATGATGAATTTCAACTAGGCATGACTATGATGCGATATGCATGAAGCCAGTTTGATAATTATAATGAGTTAAAAATAACCGTTTTTTTGTTATGCTTAGAAAGTGTTTTATTTATATTTTTGTATTTATCATTATGCCAATTTTTAGCGGAAAATGATTGAAATAAAAAAATAAAGCGCATATCTATTTAAATATACAGGTATTTTACCAAGGGCCCAAATATATGTCTGATATCAAATATTATGCTGAGCTAAGAAATCTTATCCTACAAATGGAATGTGATATGTCATCTCATTCCTGACTGAGATTGAAAAGAAAGTCATTTCCGCCCTTATCATTTTATCAAATAAAGAGAAAAAAGCCAAATTCATCTTGATCAGTTGCGCGATCATCCTCTGGTACAATCCATGCCACAGCCATCATTATATCGGGCATTTCAAACTCTTATTAAATCTGGTTATATTGATAAGGTGGGATCAAACGGTCAGGGCTTTATGTTCCGCAAACCCAACGGTTTTCCTAACTGTCTTTTCTGATAAAACATCGCCGATGATGGTTATAATCCACATGTGATGTCAGGCCAAGTCCAAAAAGATATAACTAGTCAAAAGATAATTTATCATACCTTTTTGCCTGAGATGTTTTAGCTTTTGGCTCTGGTGTTAGCCATAGTGTTTGTCTGTTATTCGTCTGATTTCCCAACATTGGTCTGGTTTCGTGATCACCCTATATCTCGGATTATTCTGGGTCGGTAATATTATTTTCCAATAGAGTTATCGGTGTTAGGCATCTTCAACAGGCATTGCCAGTGTTCTATTTCTGCCTCATGCCGTGCGCGTATTATCGGCATGGCTGTTGGGGCCGAAGGTATTATTTGCTGATACCGGCTGAAGTAATAGCCCATTCCATCTGGGGGCTTAATTTTTCCCTATCCAAACACTTGCTTATCCCAATATTCAGCGCTATGTCAGCGGTGGTGGGTTTTGAAGCAATGCGGATGATAGGTTATAATGTATATCCTAATTCATACAGCCTTCCGAACTGGAAAGGTGTTATCTTGCGGGTATTATAGCATCCTTGTTTAATTCTTTTACTGGTGCATATCTGAAGGGGAGTTGATTGAACCCGAATATCTGATGTCGATCATCATTCGATATATTGTAGGGGACATATCTGGCTTAATTGTCAGCATGATAATGCTGATCTTTATCATGCGCATTTTGGATAAATTAACAGAATGTTCACAATAAAAAGTGGTCATATGGCTTTTCTGCTGTCATAATAATAAAATAACCGATGCAGACTGAAAGGTAATAAAGATGCAATTTAATCAGGAAGCCCGCAAACGTGTCACCGATCTGCATATTTTCTTCATAAGGCTGAACGCTATATAGCAGGATGCCAGAATGGTGATGAGTTTGTTGCTAAGGTGTTTGATGCATTTGAAAACAAACCTCAGTTTCTATCTAATGAGGAATGTGAAGAATTACTGCTTGAAGGTATGGAAAGCCCATATCGAAGGGCGATTAGATTAGAAAACCACTATCTGGCATCTTACTCATTAAGAATTAAAGTAGGGACTGGTTCTACTTGTCACATTAATTATCAATAATATATAAAAAACCCTTTCCAACTGGGAAAATAAAACTAACTCTTATAATTACTAATCATATTTTTATTAAGAGGATTAAGATGAGAGTATTTGCAACTATGTTCGTTTTGTTTGCCAGTCTGAGTCTGGCAGGATGCGGGCAGTAAGGCGATCCGGAGATTAACAAATTGCTGGATAATTTTGAAAGTCTGGTATCAGATTTTGAAAAAATGGCAAATCAGGATAAGGTCTGTTTTTCCGAAATTGGTGAAATTATGCCTAAATTGATGTCATTTGTGTTCCATGCAATCCCTACAAAGCGCTGGTAAAAAGCTAATGATGATCAAAAGCAAAGGGCAGCAAAGCTGACGATGCGATTACAGCAAAGTCAGGGATCATTGAACGCTGTACAGCCCGATATGAGTTGCTAAATATAAACAAAAATCAGGAAAAGGCGCGGCATAATCCGCGCCTTTTTATGGTTTAATCTATGCCCATGCTGATGCAGTTGATTCCCAGACAAGCCGTAATCCTAGTAAGGCAAGGCCAGCATGCACTAGATGGTAAAATAAATTATCTGTGATGTTCCGGTTGAGCCATTTGCCAATCATAACGCCCACCGGAATGACCGGAATGAGTGACAGGGTGATAAATAACGTTGCTGGTGTGAACATACCCAGCTGTAGAAAAAGGTATTTTTGCAATATTGATAGAAAAGAAAAACCAAGCACTGGTCCCTACAACCAGATAGCGATGCATGCGTAAGGGCAGTAAGAATATCTGTACCGGAATGCCGCCTGTTAATGATATAAAGGATGAAAATCCAGACAGGCTGCACCAGATTGATGCACGGGCAGGGATGTTTTTCCGCATCTTGCGTTTTTCATCATTTCTGGTTTGGCTATTCAGCCGGATAAAATAACGGCATCCGATCTCAATGGCGATAGCACCGATCATGGCTTTCAACATATCGTCATTAATCATACTGATCAGCAGATAGCCTAGAATTTGACCAATAACGGCAAATAGTACCATCCAGAATAAAATGCGCCAGTAGCAATAACCGCGCCAGATCATAATGGCCCATATATCTGTCAGCATATAAAGAGGAGAAGAATAGCCAGTGTTTCCCGCGCCGGCAGAATGGTAAGCATCAATGGCGCAGATAAAGACGCAATAGCGCCACCAAAATCGGATTTGGCAATAGCCATCAATAATACGGCAAGCGCACAAATTAACCAGAATGTCACCACCGAACCATTAAGAAAGGGTGGGGCGGCTAGACTATAAGAAAAGATATCATCAATCACTTTATTGTGCCCAACATTGATTGGAAATCGTATGGTGCCGAAAGCATAAAGGCAATCGTTCTTTTCAACTAATCAGACCATGCGGGAGGTGTTTCATGATACTTGCACTCGGAATATATGCCGGATAAATTATGCAGGAAAATCTAACCATTTATGATCATCAATTACTGATCAATGGGATCGATAAAGCATGACCATTACATTATATCTTTCCGGGAGAAATACATACTGACTGGCGTGGACCAGATTATTGCCGGCACAAGGGACATGGATGTTCGCTTTACCGCACCTGTTACGGATCACGCGGCCAGCGATGATTGCGGGGTTACTATTCTTGGCGATGAACCGGATAAGTTCTGGCATGATCATAAAGGGGCTAAAATCACGCCATTCGTACCAGAAAGGCCATTGCCGAAGCTGATATAGTGGTCGTCCGGTTTGGGGATAAATACAAACAATGGAATGCCGCTTTTGATGCAGGTTATGCCGCTGCGTCTTGGCAAATCAATTGTTATGCACGGGCTGATCATCAACACGCCTTGAAGGAGGTTGATGCCGCCGCACTTGCGGTTGTTGAAACCCCTGATCAGATTGTCCGTATTTTGCGTTATGTCATTAATGGAGATTTATAGGCAAGGGCACAAAACTTATTTGCATTCAGGTTGCTTATCATCAGGTTGAAAGTGTAAATATATTTTCACTAGAAAAAGTCATGGTTTTAGGTGATAGGGGTTTTGGGTGAATTTGGTAATATGTTCCTCAATTAGTTTTTCCACCTCATTCTGAGTATCTTTATCTGGAAAAAACCAGACCACTGTCAGAATGTTTTTCTGAGACATATTTTTGAACGCATTGAAAGACACGTTTTCTATTCCTTCAAGAAGGCTGGGCCATCTTGTTTTGAGGAGTGATTCAAACAACTCACATTCTTCATCAGATGGAAAGGTTCTTATAATATTTTAGTGTAAATGGTTACCTCCTAAATTTAAATTATTATTTATTTATAATATTATAGCATTAAAAAGTTGTCATTTCTACTTCGAGGGGTGTAGCTTGATTTAAGTTTAAAAAGGAGATTTAGAATGATTACTAAGGTGGTATTATTGTTGGGATTCTTGCTGCATTAGCTGCAGCAGAAGGTCTAATAGGTTTGGCTCGTTTGTGTCTGCTTTGTGGATCAGACGGTGGTTTATACAATGTTCCTTATTATTTTTCCATTGTATCGGCTGGTGCCTTGCTTGCTCATTATTTTAATAAAAAGAATTCTATCTTAAACTATGCATTGGTTGCTCTAATGCCATTTCGGTAATTCTTTTTGCTTGGTGCCCCAATGCTTGGTGTCGTAATACAGATTTTTGCATTATGATTATAACAATCATTTGCTTGCTAATTGTTCAGTTTATTTACACGGAAACATCTGAATATCTTTATGGGGAATAGTTTCAATATTCCCATTTGCATCTTTAATCTTAAAATATTACTATCGGAGCATTGTTATAATATTTTGATGGGATGTGGCATGTCAGCTAGCTTATGTGGCAAAATTTATCATTATGGGAGGATAAATTGCCTAGAGGATATCTGGTTGCGGAATAAAATGAGTAAAACTGTAACATTGTTAATGATTAGTGTTGTTGCACTAGTCAGTTTGGTTTTTGGCATCGAGTTATGATTTATTTGATGAGTTGTACTGGCTTACCAAAGAAAAAGTACAGATTGATGCTAAAATAAAATTAGTAAATAATTGCGAAGTTCCTTCTAGTTATTTTGCCATTAAAACATTTCGATAATGGACGCAGTTATTCTATTGCGAAGGGGGAAACTACAATCAAAGCCATTCGCGGGGAAAAAAATGCAGCTTGTACTCAGTCCCAAATATAAGGATGTTGAATATGATGGCATGATTTTCAGGGCGGATACCACTCAGACTGTTTATGCTGATTGTTCATTTGGTGAGCGTCAACAAGGCGTAACTGATGGTTTACGAAACACCTTTAGCAATTAGCATCTCATAAGACATTCTAAAATTTTAGGTATTGTTACATGATTTGATTAGATGGAATAACTGATATGAATGAAGAATTAATAATTAAAGAATTAAAACAAATTCATGGTTAGTTAACGGCAATTCTAGTAATTTTATGCATCATGTTAATATTGCCATTAGTATTGTTCTTAATGGCTGCTTAGGCGCAATGTTGAGCCATTAAAGCCTTTATCACTTAAATCGGGATGAAATGAATAATAATCCTGAATTAAATCGAAATCCCTTTAAGGGAATGCTATGACCATCTATTGATTTAAAAATATCAATATATTTATCATCAATCTCACAAGTTAATGAATATACATATTTAGGCATGCTTAAATTTGAAACAAGCTGCATTCCAAAAAGCAATGGCACCTGATGCATAGTCACCGGTCGAAGCATAAGTCGAAACACCAATTTCAATAGCCTTTTTTGCTTCGGGCGACATATATCCTCTATAAAACTGTTCCACTGAGTCCCAGCCACTCCTCTTGGATTATCAACTTCAGTAAGCACACAATTAAAGTACCTCATATTTGTGCCAGGTTTATATTTTATTTGCTGGTTTATGTTTAGTATTTTTGTCAAAATAGATACAAATGTATCTCCATTTATGACAGATATCCTGTAACAGTTTTTTTTATATGACCGTCTTCTTGGCATCTGTCTAAATCTACTATTGTACCTTCTCCTAATAAAAGACTACCAATTGGTATTTCATCACTTTGATAAAATGCTGCTTCTTCAATATTGGTGGTATCAATGAGAAATTTAAAATCACTTGGAATGTCATAATATAATTTAGATTGCTGTTCGGAAATATCCTTATACGAACATAATTTGTATTCATATAAGAGAATGCCAATATCAAACATTCCAAATTTATCTGATGATGCAAAAACTAAGTCATTAATTGACAAACTATTTAAATGCATCAGGTCTTTATCTTTTATGCCAAAAATATCCCAGGCTTGTTCTTTTACAACTATTTCCTTTTCATAATAATCAATAAGTTCATGTACATTCTCGTTAACCATATTTTGAAAAATGGTTTCAATATCTTTTGGATTATTTTCTTGAATAAAAAGCAGTGATGATTTTTTTTATGTCTAAATTGTTATCTTTAGCAAATGATAAAAAATCTGCAAATTCTTTACCTTCACAACTCATATACACCAATGAATGGCTTTTTTTAAATGGATCTTTAGGAAGTGATGTATCTTTCAGGTAAGATCCATCCGACTTTTGGTTAGGAAAATAATTGATATATAAATATGATATGGTGGTTAAAACCATAATCGTACCAAATGCATACTTAATTATATTTTTCATATAAAACTACTTATGAATAAAACTAAATGCAGACGTAAACAGAGGTGACTTTTTCAGGATTAGTCACCTCTAAACAGAAAACAATAATTGAAATAGGGATTTATCAACAATTTATATTTTGCATCTTGGTGGATAATTTTTGCATGGTTGTTGAGAACTTTTGGAAATCGCTAGATATCTTTGTAATTCGTCTGAATTAAACGAGCCTTGTATATTTTGGGCTTCCTGACCAAATTGATTTAGCTTTGGCATTACTTTAGTTAGCAGCTCCATATTGTCTGCGTTACAAAACTGTGATTTATCAGCATAGCTTGCATAAATATCTACAACGTCTTCGTATGAGTCCAAAAATTCTGATGTTGATGCTGCATATGCATTAGAAGCGTAAAGCATTAATAATGATGCTATGAACATTCTCATAAAACTCTCCATTATGATACTAATTAGTTATAATATTTGAAATAAATTGAAGGAGTCAGAAGTCAAGTTGGTCACATAGTTGCGCGCTCGGAATCACGGATAATGAATGCACCATGGCAAACTCCTGTTGATTAAATTTTTCCTTAAGCGCTGCACTTTTTTTAGAGCTGTGGCGGCTAGCAGGTCCACGATGCAGCATTTTGAGTTCGGCTTACTGTTGCCTACATGCTATGTGCTCAAACATAACAATGACTAAATATACCCATTTATTAACGTTAATGTCAATAAGAAAAATATGTAACCTATTGTTTATATTTAATATTATAGGATAGTATGGGATATCAGGTATATATTCACGCAAACAAAATCACCCTTCACTGATCTAGCCCATCTATCAAACCACCGAGGTCTAAGTAGTAAAGGTAGGTAAAATTTTAACCATACTGCAATTTTTAGAGTCAGAGCTTACGCGAAGCTCTGATCTTGCTCATCGCGTTTGGGCTGCCGTCATGAAAGGTGCCAAACCATTTATCCCACGGCATATCCACTGACCCATAATTGCAATCAAAAAATCGGTGATGCAGCTGGTGATGAAAATGCCCTATGGCCAAGCGTTTTTTGTTCTTTATCAAGAGCGCATCAAACCCAGTATGCCCAAACACCGCCCCCAAGGACAAAGAATAGAGATGAAAAATAATATGTACGATGCGTTGGCACAATCAGGTGGATCAAAACCGATGAAAAATAAAACAGATGTTCCACCGGATGCATAGAAACCCCGGAAAACGGCCCTGTGGCAATGTTCCGGTGGTGTAAGGCATGCACCCAATCATACAGAAACTTGACATGCAATAACCTATGCACACAGTAAAAATGAAAGGCAATCCAGATGAATATCAATGGCAGAGCAACAACAAACCAGATGGGATTGATCCTGAAACGTGACCATATTAACATAGCCATTGCCCATAGCCCAAAACATCAGCACCTCAAAAGCAGACCAGATCAGCACGCCACTGATCAGCGCATAAAACATATTATCCAAAAGCTGATTATTAAATAGAAACCGACTGCCTTTAGACATAAAGGACGAAACATATTTCAGCTCGGTGCCTTGCTGTTTTTCGGGCAAAGAAATAGTAGTGTAGCAGACCCGCAACAACCAGCAGGATCAGAAAATTCCGAAGCCAGATGCTGCCAACCCATGACCAGTGCAAGCTCTGGGCAGTTGCCATATCCGGGCTAAAGAGATGCCAAGACAACACCGCTAACAGAACAAAAATTGTCCCCTCTGACAGCACCAGCCAGCTGTCGCGGTAATAGATCAGTGCGTCTTTCCAGCGGATAGGCCATGAAAACAGCGGATTGTTATCAATCGGAATGGGAGGATGATAATTCCATTCTGATTTTGCCTTTGGCTTATCGCCATCAGGGGTGGGGGTATTTGGTTCGGTTGATAGAGGATGGAGAGGAAGGAGTAGCCATGTTGCACCTAATATGATGGTCGTGTTGTTATCCGCATATCTTCTGCTAATTCTAGGTAATATCAAAATGATCCTAATGACAACTGAATTCGATGGATTTTCACTGGTCAATCAGAAGCATTCATGCGTTACTCATCCAACTGTGATGAGTTAACATGATAGGTCGTGGCGATGAATACCTCAAAACAGATGATAGGAATCTCGCTTATCGTGATTTCATCAATATGTTTTGCCGTTGTTCCTAACTTCTAAGCTGGCGCTTGATCAAGGGGTATCGTTATATTTTTTGATTATGAGCCGATTTATTATCGGTGCTGCTATTCTGTTGCCCTATGGGGTGGTTACAAACGCATCATTCCGCATCCCGCGTGGAGGGTTTTTGCCATTAATTGTGACTGGGATTACGGCATTAATTTTGCTGGCAGCTACCTATCACGCGGTAGAGTTTATTGATATCGGTCTTGTACTTTTGATCCTTACAGTTTCCTTTTGGAATAGCCATTTTGGCATGGCTAAGACGCGGGAACGGCTATCGATATCGCGGTGGCTTTGTATGGGTGTGGTGCTGGTTGGCCTTGGCATCATGATTCTTGATGGTAAAGGCGATATTAATTTTTATGGAGTATTTATCAGTGTTATTGGGTTAATCAGTTTCATAATGTTTATTGAAACATCAAGCCAGTTAGCTATCAAAATGGGTGGGGCAGTCCTTAATTTTTACATCAGCGTTATCGGTCTTATCCTCATGATGGCGATGCTACCTTTGGGGTTTTCTCTCACTGTTCCGCAGACCAATATTGGCATCATGGGCTATTGGTTCAAATGGGGTCTTTTTTGTCCTAAGCTGGGTTTTGTTCTTTGAAGGTCGCGAATTATTGGGACGACACGCGCCTCACTCCTTGCTTGTGTTGAACCACTTTTTGCCGCGCTTCTGGCGCTTGTCTTTTTCTTGGTCAACAGCTTTCCATAATAGAATGGTTTGGTTTTTTTGTTGTTCTGGTAGCTATTTTTGCTTTTGAACAACTTGGTCTCCGGCAACGCAAAAGCATTGCAGCTAAGGAAGCAAAAAATCGTAATCTTCTAAAAATAGTTTCCATAAGATGAACGGCCTACGAGTCTGGTTAGTATTATGGTTGAGCATAGACAGTTGTCTTCACTCTGCCTATTCAGCATCGCGATCCAAGGCCCAAGAACGGGCCCTAATCTAGCCCCCACCCTCAAGCAATATTCAACTCCTATCAACAAAAAGCTCCCAGTAACCCCTGAGGCCAGAGGTTCGAGCTGCCTGATCCTGCGTCCTATGTCGTTCCAGTACCTTTCAAGGTCCGAGGTTGTCTGAAGGCCGTGGTTGATACGTTATCCGCTGTCTGGGGATAGTGAAACGTGGCTCGCGGACCTTGGTCCTTGATCCGCGGTCCTCGGACCTTGGTTCAGGTAAGGTTTTGATAGATGACCAATATGCTGATCCTGCTAAGATATTGATATTGCTGGAAACAGTCTTGAAATGGTGCTGGCGGAGAGTAGGTCTGCGCTACTACGATGCACCACTTACCAATTGAACTACAGTATTCTGCCAGTTTATGTGATGTATTTTATCTGTCAACATGCACGAATGTTTCACAGTTTGTTTTACAGTTAAGTGCTTGGCTAAATGTAAGTCACATTCAATGCACCCCGGGCATGGACACCCCGGGTGCCATACGTAATATTGTCAGCTAGCTACACAGATTAGGTGTTAACACTGTTAACCACTTGTCAGTTGTCTGCACTTTCGTTTGCATGGGTTGTGAATATAGGCATTTGTAAGTGTTAGGAACTGGCGGTGGGATATAACGAAAGAGTGGAGTATATCAATCTTATTACTTCGTTAAATACAAAGCACTATTCATGACAAAAATGACAAGAAATATGAAAACTAGCAGCGACACTGAGACAGCAAACAAAGTTTTAGAAAAGCTGTCATTCTTGTCATTGTTGTCATGAGTGGGGAGTCAATTATTGATAGTCAATAAATGCTCTAAGCCGTTCTTCTCTATAAAGCATGAAACCAGTAGTTTTTACTTACTTAACCCCATTTCTTTCAATTGATTGGCTGTTGCAAGGATACTCTCTTCTACATCTCTACCTTTCCAGCCAAGCACTTTTCGCGCCTTGTCAGCAGAAGTGTAACGTTCATCTCCTATGAGTTGAGCCATTTGCCTCGTGGTAGCATCAAAGATACCGAACACCTTTACTAGCCAGTTGGGCATAACTCTTGTAGGGGCTTTTTTAAAGCCTGCTTCTCTTAGAGTTCTGCAGAGCTCAACAAACCAGTACTCTTTCTCACAGATAATGAATCTCTCACCTGCTGCCTTGTTGTTTTCCATAGCTAAGATATGTGCTTTAGCTACATCTCTCACATCTACAAAGCCAATATGAAGCCTTGGTGCAGCAGGAACTTTTCCTACAAGAATTTGTCTAACAAACTCATTGGAAGTTCCAATGTCATTGGTAAGAGTTGGTCCTAAAACAGCAGATGGGTTGATAACACTCAATTCCGTTTTCTTTTTACCAGTTTGATTTGAAATCAGCTCCCAAGCTAATTTCTCTGCAAGTGCTTTGCTTTTGTAATATGCTGATGTTTTGGGATGGTTAGTATCTGTCCAGTCTTCTTCTGAATAAACAGTTTTACCATCATGTGTATCTGTAATAGCCGCAACAGATGATGTAAGTACTACTCTTTTCACACCTTGCTTAATAGCGGCATTTAGAACATGACGGGTTCCATCAACAGCTGGTCTTATAAGTTCATCTTCGTGTTTTGGAACGCCAACAATAAATGGTGAAGCAACATGCAAAACATAATCACAGCCTTTTACAGCCTCATCCCATCCATCTGGTTTCAGTAAGTCTGCCTCACAGAGTTCTAGCTCTTTTACATCTCTTCCACATTTTAAAAGAGCTTCTTCAATCTCTTCGCGCCTTTGGAGAGAACGGACAGTTCCTATAACTTTATAACCACCAGCAAGAAGTTGTTCTATGCAATGTAAGCCAATATATCCAGATGCACCCGTAACTAAAACTTTTGTCATAAATCCCTCCATCAATATTTTACAAATATACATTAATTGTAAAATTGTCAATTGACAGAATTATTTAATCTAATATCCTTAAGACATGCACCTAACAGATGAACAAATAGCTAACTTTGCATGGCAGCAATTTTGCAAATACGGGCTTAGTAAAACAACTATGTCTGACATAGCCAATAGCGCGAGCATATCCCGGCAATCCCTTTATAATCGTTTTCAGAACAAGGATGAGTTACTGAGGCTAGTAGCAAGACTATATTTTAAGAAAAATTTGATGCGTTGTAATGAAGCATTACTGACTAAGAGTAAGTTAGAAGATATCCTCGATACATTAATCCAATTCTTCATTATTGAGGTATGGAAGACAGTAAAATCCTTACCTGAGGGTGATGATTTTGAACAATCTCCTCACGAAATCATTTCAGAGGAAGTTCAAGTAGCAACTAAAAAAAGATAGCTCTGATATCAGATATATTATTCAAAGTACCTTGATAATACAAAAGCCCAAAAAGAAACTGCTAATGACATAGCAAAGTATTTTTGCGCTTCTGCGAGTGGGATTAAGTCGTTGGCAAAGGACGAAACAGAGTTGCTCCAACTTAGCAAAACACTCAAATTATCGTTAGAAAGTTTTATATCTAGGAATTTTTAAAGAAAGTTAGATTATTATTTTTCAAAAAACTGCAATTGCATCTTCACTGATTCTTGTAAAGATATTAATTGCTTGTGCAGAAGTTAAATTCAAAAAATTACCTTGACTAAGGTCTTTATTTACCCACATCAAATTATTGAATGGGTCTAGCCTCATTGACCAAGATTTGAATAATCTAGTTTCAACGACTTCTTCTACTAATTTATCAATATTTTCATGTCTATTATCAGTTTTAATTTTTGTGTAAAGTTCATCAACCGAATTATCAGGCCCTTCTAACAATTGAAGGTATGTATTGGTTCCTGATATTAGGCACCCTGTCACATCTCTAGATGGGTTGTTTTTTTGGGAAGTTTCAATAATATTTTTTAAGTTCTGATTTGAATAATCTTTATGCTCTGAAATATAGATTACTCTTTAATTTTTATTATCATATTTAATCACTCCAAAAACATTCACATAAATCTAACTAATGCAATTGAAGAGACTTTCAATTTAAAGACATTTTGTAAAAAGGATTTACGCAACGGTAAATGGGGCAGGGAAGTTTGTTATAAATTCATCCTCAGCTATTATTGTCATAATTCCAGATTCAATTACGGCACCAGCTTGTCTTCTCTGCTCTGTTAGTTCTTCATTTGCACCAAAGGCTTGCAAGGCTTCTAAACAGGGAACTTCATAATGGCATGAAGTTTCGTTGGGTCATCTTTCTGGACTCCAGCAAACAGCATGACCATTCCCATCACTTCCATACGGTCAAGATATTTCTTAACCATTGACTTCCAAGTATTAAAGCCTTTGGTGATAGTAATTTCAGCTTTTACTATTGTTGCCATTTCAATTACTCCAACTAATAGTTGATAGATATGTATTAAAGTATAGCGTTATTTATATAGGGTAACCTTTATTAACATCGGTGTAAATTTGTGGCAGCACAATAACCTTCTACATATATTCTTTCCACATTATCTCATTACTCACCAACCAATAGCTTGTCTTCTCTTCAAACTCTTTTCCGAAAGTAGTTCTTCTTTGTTGTAAAATGCTTCAAAGCAAGGCGTGCTACCTTCCAAATTGACCCAATTCAGCTTGCTCTTGGTAAATATATGGGCTTGTGGCGGGAAACGGTCTGGTTCATCAAGAGTCGCAGTCTTAATGAAGGTCATAACATCACTGTTGTTAAAAATACTGTAGATTTGAACTTTGCAGTTTATGCAACGATAAACCTCTTGGCCTCTGCCACTTCCAGTTGCACCATGCAAACGAATTAATTCTCCACTATCCAAATGAAAGTTAGATGACTCAATCATGGTTCTTACTACAAATGCAGATGCTCTTTGTTTCTGGCACAACCTGCAATGACAAGCCTGAGTAAATATTGGTTCTTCGGTTATGTGGTATCTGACGTCACCACAAGAACACCCACCATTATAAATATTCATATGCTTACCTCCTAAATATTAGAAACCTGACTAAACGCCACACCCTCTGTAGAGAATTGCTCTTACAATTGGGATTTGCAGTATTCGTTGAATTTGAATGATTAAAGTGGGATAAAAACGAACTGTCACAAAGCCTAATAGGTAAAAAAGTAGAAGAACAACTAATACCTTAATCATTGTTTAAAATGTTTCACCACTATCATGAATTAATTTAGCACAATTCTGACCAATTTGAATATCTATCAGTGCCAGAAATATTTCAATAAGTTAACCGCTTCTGGCGTATCTGAGTGATACGATATTGAGGTGTTTAGAATACCAATTTGATTCCTGTGAACAACTTCGTATTCAGGATGCATGACAATGCCTCACCATAGTTCTCTCAAAAGACATTCAATAGCGTGTTCAAAATGCCTTTGTGCTGAAGCTGTCCTTTTACGTTCTCTGTTGCAACTGATAAGATTTCAGATGCTATGAACAAAGCTGTTTGAGTGAGTTGGTTCATAAACCAATACTAGCGGCAAATTGTTTGTCCATGGAATTTTTTATTCTTTTAGTGAAGGTAAATAACACTCCACTACCTAACCCACACAGCTCCTGATAGTGTCATTATTATGAACAAGAATTAATCTTCGGTAAGGGCAATAGTTACCATCTTGATTGTATAGCCATAGAAAATAGTTAAAAAACTGCTAATGCCGGACTTTTTTCACATGGAAACCCCAAACCATAAATCTGTTATACAGAATGAAAATTAATCAATTAAATTTCCCAGCCAGCCAAAATAAACAGCACCTTGCCCAAAGTTTTTTATTGTGATTGCCTGACATCTTTCTTAATTAGAGTTTAAAAATCCGGAGGCACCTCATGAAAACAAACAACGCTGCGTTGATGTCAATGAAGAGATGATGTCCAACTTGCAATATGTGCCCCAAGTTATTATTGCAAAGCATATTTCACTCCAATTTTTTCATTGCCAATTTGCAAAGCACATGGTGGTTTAAGTTTCATCATGATTTTACAATCAACTATTTTAAACAACCTTCCTTTGGACTAAAGTGAATAGTTAAATTGGTTACCATTTTTAAACACCCTCATCTGTGAAATACCCCAAAATATTTCATCAAGACAACAATGACAAGAATGACAGCTTTTCTGAAACTTTGTTTGCTGTCTCAGTGTTGCTGCTAGTTTTCATATTTCTTGTCATTCCTGTCATTCTTGTCATGAACAGTACTTTGTATTTAACGAAGTAATTATTGATATACCACCCTTCGTTATAAGCACCGCCAGTGCCTAACACTTGCAAATGCTTATATTTACAAGTCATGCAAACGAAGGTGCAGACAACTGACAAGTGGTTAACATTAACAGCTAATCTGTGTAACAGGCTGTGTATATAATACGTATATACCCCCAGTGTCCCCTGCATACCCCCAGTGACTATGCACATGACCTAAGATGACATAGGCAAGTGAAGGCAGTTAACTGCCATATACAGAGTAAGTATAATATCACCTACAATGCCATACTCACTTCCCTATACTCAGAACGATAACTGCACAAACATACCTATGCACTAGCATCATTCCATTACCCGAAGATTTCCATGCACCCCACATAACTGCCTACACACAGCTGTAAGCAGTCTGGGTGATACCTGTAACTCAAGCACTGCTAATGCCTGTCAGTGAATCTCACATAGCCATTGAGGGCATGTTTATGTGGCATGTAAGGGTGTCATTTCGCCAAGCAGTTAACTGATGTACAAACTGATGTACATATCATGCCTGTTGACAGTGATGCACAGACCTGTAACCTATTGATATTGCCTACAACAGGTGGGGCATTGGTGCTGTACACAGAGAACTTCACTCTCCGCCAGCACCATTAACCCCATCACATCATGTGCTAACACATTGATTTGTAGGCATTGTGCAATGTCTGCGAGGTGTGGTGATGTACAGATTAATTTTTCTCCTTTTCAATCTCCTGAGAGGACTACTATCATCCATTATTCGTAAAAAAATTTTGCTTATACTTAATTACATTTGTCAGGCAGTGTTTGTACTGACTTGCATGTGCATTACTTCGTAGTTTATAGTGGCATTTGTCATTCACTAATTAATGCTGTTGAAGATGCATTAACTACCAATGTCAAAGCGGAAATGACTATTTGAATGGCGGCGTTTCGAAAATCTGAAGTTTTATATGTTACATTTTAGTCATACCAAATAGCACGTTGCAGTTATTAGGCCCAGATGGAATAATGCAACAAAAAATATTTTTCTAACCATGATTTCATCCGGCTGATGAAGTATTTTTGATTGAGGTGAAAATCTTCGGCTAAAGACAAACATTAATCAATTACCTTTATTCGTAACTGGGCAATGTCTGTTTATAGAGGTAAATAAGGATTTAATTGGGCAATAGACAAATTACGATATTCATTAAACGCTGCTTGAATCGATTACCCCTTGCCATAGGTTTAGCCTTATGGATTGCTTTGACCATCCACCTATTTGATTAATCATGTCTGATGGACATTAACTTCTTAGCCTGTCTCTCATAGAGTGCCTGAAGGAGTGGATGACATAGTCACTACCTGCCACTTGTCTTGAGCCATTTGTTGAGGTATTGCCAAGAGTTTGACAACCATTCCAAATCACAGCTAGTTCTGGGGAAGAGGAAGCCTGTATGCTAGAGGATGATGTGCTGCCCAGAGTGAACATCTTATTAGTGACACTGGTATGCGACTAGAAGATGCAGCTCAGACTTGCTCCAGAGGATGCTCTTTGATGCATCTCACCTTATATCAACCTATTAAGATTCTTGGATGTCGATTAAAAACCAAGAGCAGTGCTAGGCACATTCCACTTGTTGGTATAGCCTCATGCCAGGCACGATAAGAGCCACAAGCCATCTAGGGTCATCATCAGCCTTCCCTCGCTATTTTAATGAATCTGTAATGCCAATTCTGCCAGTGCAGCATTAAACATAGGCTTAGGTAATCTGGTCACACATCCATTCAGGCATGAATGCACAACTTGAGAGGCATTTTGAGGGCTATCCCATGCTCCTTCATCATAATAGATGCCATAGGTGGTTGGACAGAACAAACACAGGTATGGGACATGGCTATGGCAAAGCACCAGTCTCTGAACTGAATGGCTCTGATGAAGAGTAAGATGTATGGGTCTGTTGCCCAAGACCTGCGATACATACTCATCATTACGTCTAGCAGTTCGGATGAATGATTCTGTCTCTTACTGCTTGATGGAAAGATACATTCTACTGCATCCATCATAAAGAGGGATGTGTCCTCCACATCATCCGTTTTCACCAGATCAATAGCAGGAATGTCCATTTGCTTACAGACGAAGACCAAGCTTCAATAGTCTTTCAAGCCTCTGATGCACCGACGTGCTAGTCCGCATTGCCTGAATATAGGACTTGGTAATAGCTGAAAGGGCAGCCGTACCAGAAGCATGGAACTTCTTCTTGGTCATTAACACGTATGTTTATAATAGTAAACCCCATCCCTGTTGGACATCATTCGAACATCCCATCTGTAATCAATTTGTACATCACCAATCACCTGCAAACATGCAAATGCTTACAATATCAATAGTTGTACATGATGTGATGGGGTTAATGGTGCTGGCGGAGAGGTTTAGTTCTCCATGTAAGCACCATATCCACACTATATTTGAAGCTGTGCCTAGAATCTCACGTGTATAGTCATTCGTCAAGGACACGAATTTGGTCTACCCAGTGGTCTGCCCAAATGTAAGTCCTAAAACGTCACTACTAGTTACCTTTTTTCATCATCTAGGATGCCACATAAACATGCTCTCAATGGCTCTGTGGGATTCACTGACAGGCACTATCAGTGCTTGAGTTACAGGTATCATCCAGACTGCTTACAGCTGTCTGTGAGTAGTTATGCGGGTTGCATGGAAATCTTCGGGTAATGGAATGATGCTAGTGCATAGGTATGTTTGTGCAGTTAAAGAGTTCGTTCTGAGTATAGGGAAGTGAGATGGCATTGTAGGTGATAAAATACTTACTCTGTATATGTCAGTTAACTGCCATCACTTGCCTATGTCATCTTAGGTCATGTGTTTATATGATAAGGGGTATGCATGGGACACCGGGGATATCTAAGTATAATATACACAGCCTGTTACACAGATTAGGTATTTACACTGTTAACCACTTGTGAGTTGAATGCTTCTCCATTCACATGGTTCTGGATATGGGCACTTGTAAGTTAGTTAATGGTGGTGGATGTTATTGTAATTCCACTTTCTGATTATCAAAAATATCTGTTATTTTCATTTAATAACGCATTAGCCAAATTAGGAATTATCAGAATATAGTAAAATGATTTCATTTTTGATAGAGTGGTTTTTAAAATTATCTTTTGATTTGGCTCCATACTCAATCAATCTATTAAAAGGATATTTTCAATATCTGATTCATGGATGCATATTCGTTTGGATATTCTTTACCAATCATGAATATTAATTCTTGAACTATACATTGTCATCAAACTTTAAAAGGTATTGTTAGTTATGATATTTATATTTGGTTTCATCTTGAAAAATAACCAAGAAATATAACTATGTACCACATTGATTATCTTAATAACTCCTTGTTTGATTATTCATAAGTGTAAATATATGACAAGATGGTCTATTTTTGATAAGAATAAATCAGATTTAGTTAAGTTAATGATGTCGTCTTTAGTAATAGCAGACGTTTTTGATGCTCTAACATAATCATAATCTAAAATATTTTTAATAACCTTTTCATTTGAAAAATCAAAACTACGAATGAGATAAAATGTAACTCTTCACGAGATAAACTATCAAAGTCATCTTCATGGCTTTTATTGGCTTATATATCACATAATGTGGTTCAAACCGAGATAATTATAAGATTTTACTTGAGTCTTCTTAATTTGAAGTTAAAGCAGCATTGGTAAATCTGGAAACAATGCTTTATAGCAAGTTTAAAACCATCTCTAATGTGTCTTGAAAAAAATCTTTTGTTAACGGGTATACAACCCATTTCAAGCTGTTGGATATTGAAGAATTCCAAACAATTATCCATTGGGCTTTTGTAATCCCTTATCTCTAAAAATTGCAATCACAAACACATAGTAGCAAAATCCACCCATAATTTTTTGTGATAAAATTTAATCTGTAGCAATTGGAATTTGAATACTAAAATTTCAACACCTTCAATCCAATTCGCATCATTATAATTAGAGGTTGCTGCATATAATAAAAACCAGAAACAATGTATGAAACCAAAATAAGTAATATAAATTTTGGAATTGTGAAAAAATTCATTTATAATTTCTATAAAAATATGATGCAAAACGTTAAGTTTAACTAAATCTGAAAACTTATCGAAGTTAAACCGTATTAGTATTTTTAGTTTTCAACTTTAAATTTTTTTCAAAACATGAGCAATGTAATTCAGCAATAAATTTGCATACTCATTGTTTTTTCAAAATATAAATCGTTATTCGTGACACTACCAAATATAAAATTATTTTTTCATAACGGAAAACCTTTGGATTTCTTCAGGTACTGTATCGGATAGTCAAGCATATTATATATTCTTGATTTGAACATGCAGAAATCATCAAACTACTCATCAAAGTAAGAATCATCAAAATATTAATTTTGACATACTCATTAACTTTCATAGGTAAAGATATAATGGATCCAAATAAAGGAATAATTTGGGGGATATTTAACCAAAGGTTTTAACTGAGTTAAAAAGTTTAGATGATGGAGAGTTGATGAAGCCATTAGATAAGCAAATAGATGAATTCGCCTTGCATCTTATTAAGAAGAGGCAGAAGGAGCCACTCGCAGTAATAAGCGCAGTGTTATATACATGAGAAGTTTGTTACAGGTTGGCTATGTAGAAAACTGTTACTTGCTCATGCAGCTCATAATGGTTCTTCCATTCGCATATCAAGAGACAAGAATAAATACACAAGGATGTTATTTTGAATAATTAATTCATCGGGTTACCATTGAAGGTGTTTTCCATAATGGACATACTTGTAGCTTTGGAAATACTGACAGAAATCAACTTTGACCGAAGTTCTGGTAAGGGTGGTCAGACAAGGTACAAGCCAAACCATGTCTCCAATTAAGCATTTTAAAGAAGTATCCAGCACTTTACCAAAGCAGCTTGTTGGTCAAAAACTGATACCATAGATTTTCAGATTTGAAAGGAAGATGAAATGGAAAGATGGCAATCCTAAGTTCATCTCAATAAAGATCAAGAAGAAATATACCGATAATGACCAGACGCAACTGAGACATAATCTTTCCATCATCAATTCTGTTTGAGACAACACTTTTCTGATTCTTGTTTCTGACAATCGAACAATTGGCTCCAAGCTAAATAAGCAGCTTGTGAAAATCTTACCTGATTATCGCCAGATACAGCATTCACAGGCAGACGTTAAGACGAATATTCAACTAAAATATTTTGAAAAAGGTTAATTTATCTATTGTTGATTGGTGGCAGAATATACCCAGTGCATACAGACGATTATCACCATTGATGAAGTTTTCAGACGAGTTTGAATACGGAAACTGATCCGACAATACTCTACGCTGATAAGGGTATTACGCTTGAAGATGATGCCTATGAATTGGCGTAGGAGACTATCTAGAGACATCGTAAAGCAGACATTCAATGCCATGGTGCAAATGAAGCAATCAACACGGTTCCAAGAGACATTGATTTAAAATTGGGAGAAGTTGGAAAGATACTTAATGACTCTTGAGAAGCACGAACCTTCAAAGAATTGTGTAAACGTGAAGGCAAGAAACCCAATTTAGAGATAGCCAGCTTGCTGAACAGATTTCACTTTGCTAAAAGAGATATTCCTAATTCTACCATTTTCATGACAGTTTCATTATCCCGTGGCCTATACAGCGAGTTGGTAGACTATCATGCATGATGAGCTGAGAAATGTTTAATGTGCCAATCAAAAGTGATGACATCAAAGGCTATTGATAGCTGCCTATCAGAGGCGGTTGACGTAGAGTGGATTATCTCTGAGACTGATAAATATTCAAATTGGGAAGAATATAACGAATATTTTGATTAAACGCATGTTCAGTCATGTAGTTTAATTTTATATATTTTGGGATGTGGACAGGAGGAATCTGTATTCAGATTAAGCAGTGTTATGCGGTTAGGTTTTCTTTAATATTTACATTATTAATTTTTTATTCTTTGTCCCATGCATTAGCTAATGAAACCCTACCGTTGTAAAACCAATTATCATGATATAAACACCGACGACTTATCACTTTATGATTTAAATAACGTTGTACCAGAAAGTTTATTTTTAACTTTGTAAATAAAGAAAATAATATTACATTTAATCATTTTAAAAATGTTGTAGGATTTGAAGAAAATAAAATCTAACGTTTTTAATGTTTGATGAAAAGATTTCAACAGATTGAAATAATAGAGGGCAGTTTTAATAAACAGACATATATTTTTAATTTAAATATTATTACTACAGATAATAAAATGTTTCAATTAAGTGGTTTATGTGAAACTGGTGGCTGGGAATATTAGCAGAGAATTAACCTCAGATGTGCGTGACTATTATAATATAACAGAAGAAATCAATGGTGTAATTGTAACCAAAGTATTTGCTGGAAGCCTTGCAGAACTTGAGGGGTATAGAAGAAGAGGATATTATAAGTTCAGTTAATGATTATAGTATTTATTCAATGGCTGATATGTCCAATGCTGCTGAGTCATATGTCAATACTATTCCTGGAATGTTAATTATCAGAAATAAGAAAGACTTTGTTCGTTTAGGGGTATCCAAAGAGTTACCAATCCCAATCCTAGAAATTAAAGGTAATATAAATTTTGATGAAATTTTTCCAACACACCTGAACCAGCGGGGTTAATTAACGGCTTTATTAAAAATGATTTAGATGACAGATTAAGTTTAATAAAAAACAATATTATTTCCTCTAACATTCCTAATGATAAATTATTTGAATTACGAGTTTTACTTGATACTTATTTACAGAATATTGACGTTATAGATTTTGCATTAGTATGTGTTGAGGATGAAGGTAGGGAGAGATTATGTTGAAAGGAAGTTTCTCTTTTAAACCAGTTGAAGGCCAAGAAATTAACATATTTGATGAAGTTGACAATAATACAATTTTATACCGCTCCTTGTGGAGTGATAGTTTCTTAAATTTTAATTACAGAGATGTGTATAGTAATTTATTTGGTAGTGAGAATTATGAATTAAGAAGTATTAAATACTATGATGATAGAATACATTTAAGGAGCACTTGGAAACTTTTGTCAGAGCATTGGCTACCCAGTATTAATGAGGCATGGCTTTATAAAACTGATTTTAAATATAGAACCCTAGATGAATGGGGATATTATGACCATTATCAATGTGAACAATTAAATGAAGATTGGGCACAATATATTCTTAATTTTTATCAGCTTGGATTTTTAGAACAAGCTATAATGGAGTTGTATTAGACTATTAAGTCTATAAAGTCCCCCACCAGCACCTAATCCTTGCAAATGCCCATATCCGTGAGTCATACAACTGTTAACTACAAGCAACTGATAGTGGTTAACAGTGTTAACACCCAATCTGTGTAACAGGCTGTGTATATTATACGTAGGTACCCCCAGTGTCCCCTGCATACCCCTTGTGACATAAGCACATGACCTAAGATGACATAGGCAAGTGAAGGCAGTTAACTGCCATATACAGAGTAAGTATATTATCACCTACAATGCCATCTCACTTTCCCTATACTCAGAACAAACTCTGTAACTGCACAGACATACCTATGCACTAACATCATTCCACGAAGATTTCCATGCAACCCACATAAATGCCCACAGACAGCTGTAAGCAGTTAGGGTGACACATGTAACTCAAGCACTGCTAGTGCCTGTCAGTGAATCTCACAGAGCCATTGAGGGCATGTTTATGTGGCATCCTAGATGATGAAAAAAGGTTACTAGTAGTGACGTTTTATGACTTACATTTGGGTAGACCACTGGGTAGACCAAATTCGTGTCCTTGACGAATGCCAATACACGTGAGATTCTAGGCATAGCTTCAAATACAGTGTGGGTATGGTGCTTACATCAGAGAACTACTATCTCTCCGCCAGCACCATTTTCCCCATCACATCATGTGCTAACACATTGTAATTGAAGCATTGTTATATGTTTTGATTAGGTGTGGGTAGACCAGATGTAACTAAAGACTTTTGATGCAATGCTTTGTTTTGGATTCCCGATTGTTCATCAAATCCCTGAAGGCATCAATCATATCCTCAAAGAGTCATAAGTTAGGTAGCTGAATTTTGAATTTCACTTTTTTGAACCAACTGTGAGCATCAAAAGAAATGCAACGAATGCGCAATTCATCTTCAAGGCAAATGTATGGCTAAACTTAAGCAAAAGATCTCTTAAACGGTTTGGAATCAAGCTCAAACCATGGATATTGCTTCCACCATCCATCCAAAATACACGGCACCGAAATTGTTATTCAGGAAATGACCAATTAAATTGCTTATGAATTGAAATGAATAAAAATGATCTATTTCGTATGACACTTTGCAATCCACAGCAAGGTTTTCAACCTTGTTTAATGTCATTCCCATAACATGAAGAAAAGATTTTACTAACATTGATTAAGGTTCAATCATTGCAAGGTTCATTTGCAGCCAGAATTAATTGGGTCTTTTATTAGATTGAATTCAAGCTAATCATCATTTGTAAATGAAACTAAGTTTTTTGTTTCAAATTTGTATCCCTCCCCATAGCCTTCACCTATCTTTCCTGATGACCATCCACCTATCTGGTCAATCATCTCTGATGGGCATTGAACTGCTCCGTAGACGGTCTCTCATAGCGTGTCTGAAGCCATGTATGACGATATCCTCACGGAAGTGTGATTGAAGCCACTTGTTCAAGCCATTGGATGCTGAATTGGCATTACAACGGTCATGGTTCAGTGTAGCGTGGAAAGGCATAGTCAGATGAGGCATTGGCTTTAATGCGTTGTGCAGCCCACAGAGATGCTCCTACAAGCGGTATCTGCCTCTGACTACCCTTCGTCTTCAGTGACCGCCACGGATGAGGCTTTATATCCACATAGGGTATCTCTTCATCCAGATGCAGGTCATTGATATGAAGCCCTGCTGCTTCAGCAATCTCATTCCAGTGTCTGATATCAGTGCTATCAGCCATCGCATATCATCGTCATGCTGATAACAGGCTTGCTGTATCTCACGGATAGTATCCACAGGAATGGATACACGCTTCTTACTCTCACCATCAGGCAGGTATATCTGTGAGAAGGGATTGCGGATGTCTAATCCATGTTCAGTGATGGATAGATTGATAATGGCTTTAACGGTGGTGAATATCCTCCGTATGGACAACACCGATAAGTTACGAGCCAGTAACTCATCCCTCACTCGCCCTGCATCAACTGTCCTATACTCAGAAAGAACTCTGTCACCCAATATATCCGTTACAACTTTGGTATTACGAATAGCAGCCTGATGGAATGTCTTTGCCTTACCAATACCCTTGAGTTGCAGATAATGATGCATAGCCTCTGATAGTAAGGGAGAAGGGGGCTTGCTCACATCATTTGTAAGCACAGGGGCTATACCCATAGCCTCAAGCCGCATAGGCAGCCACTTATCATCAAGCCTCTGGCATATGACCTGTGAGTACTTCATTGCCTTAGCACGGCTTCGTGTATTCAGAGCAAGGACAATGCGCTTGCACCCACATTGGCTGTGCAGTTCTTTCGGAACACGGCGAGAGAAGTAATAGAAGCCACGCTTCTGGTAAATGTAAGCATTAATTTGGTCTACCATCTGGTCTACCCACACCTAATTAAAACATATAACAATGCTTCAATTACAATGTGTTAGCACATGATGTGATGGGAAGAATGGTGCTGGCGGAGAGACTCGAACTCCCAACCGCCCGATTACAAATCGGGTGCTCTACCAATTGAGCCACGCCAGCATTGCGATATCTCTAACAGCAAACGGTATCATAAATCAAGTATAAATCCATGACAGATTAGTCGTTTTTTTGCTTTTAAAATGACTGCTGTTGCGGCATAAAGTGCGACTGCCGCCGCGTTCGATACGTTGAGGGATTCGGCATGATCAGACATGGGTATGCGAACCAGATGATCAACTTTCTCACGCGTGAGATGACGAAGCCCGCTTCCTTCTGCTCCCAGCACTAATGCCAGCCTGTTTTCATGTTCCAGCTGGCTTAGATCATCGGCACCACGCGCATCAAGGCCAGCCACGGTAAATCCGGCATCCTGTAATGATGTAATGGCGCGTGACAGATTAACAACACGAATTAATGGCATGCGTTCTGCCGCACCAGAAGCCGCTCTTAACATAGCGCCGGTTTCTGTTGGGGTATTTCTGTCTGTTGCTATGATTGCAGCCACCCCGAATGCCAGAGCAGAGCGCATGATAGCCCCGATATTGCGGCCATCTGTGATCTGATCCAGCATAACCACTACCAACTGTTCCGGTTTATCTGTTTCTTCCTGAGCCGGAATGATCTGGTCAAGCCAGTCTTCTAGTAATGGCGGTGATAGCGGTTTTGCCACCAGAACTACCCCCTGATGAACATGTTTGTCTTGAGGAGGAAGCGCATCTGCCATTTCCGAACGGTCAATGATAATCGGGGTTAACTGGCGCCTGGTCAGCTGTTCTGTAAAGGCGTCATTGATCCATGTGCTGGCATCTTCGGTGACATAAAGCGCTTTTATTATCCGTGCCGGATTAGTAAGTGCCGCTGCTGCCGCATGCCGACCATAGATCATGGCCTGATCAGATTTGACAGAAAGACGTGACCTGGCTGGCTGGAGTCGTTTTTCTGGCAGCGGATCAGGCGAGAATCCATGGATCGGGATCGGTCACGTCCCTTCTGTGGTGGTCTGGAAGGTTTCTGCCGAGGCGATTTTTGCCTGTTTTGTGATGGTTTATGTGGTTTTCGCATATAATCCTAGACTTTCATGTTGACAAACCAGACAGTGTTTTCTATTCCGCCTTATACAGAAATGCCAGTGCATTTGCCAATGGCTTTTCGGTATGTTGATATCCTCATCTGGTGGGGTGGCCGAGTGGTTAAAGGCAGCAGACTGTAAATCTGCCCGCGTAGCGTACGTAGGTTCGAATCCTACCCCCACCACCATATATCACATCTTTCCCCATTTGGGGATAAATCAGATCACATGGCATTCATGAAGGGATGCATGTATCTTAACACTGTACAAGCCTTTCTTGTCATGCTATGTGCAGACACCATTACCGAAAGGGTATGTTTTTATGCTCTTTTATCAGCTGAATTCATCACCGGTTGGTGATCTGGACAAAGCATGATTTTGGGTTGAAACATATGTTTTATAAGTATTGTTGACACTTGGGATAGACTGGATAAGTTACGATATTTTAAGCAAGGCCAATATCGTATTATTGCAAAAGACATCAGGAGAAAAAGATGGCGAAGGAAAAGTTTGATCGTTCGTTGCCTCATGTGAACATAGGCACGATAGGACATGTTGACCATGGGAAGACGACATTGACAGCGGCGATTACGAAAGTGATGGCTGAAGCGGGTCGTGCGGATTTTAAAGCTTATGATCAGATTGATGGAGCGCCAGAAGAGCGTGCTCGGGGGATCACGATTTCGACGGCGCATGTTGAGTATTCGACAGAGAACCGTCACTATGCGCATGTTGATTGCCCTGGTCACGCTGACTATGTTAAGAACATGATAACTGGAGCGGCGCAGATGGATGGTGCAATTCTGGTTGTTAATGCGGCGGATGGGCCTATGCCCCAGACCCGTGAGCACATTCTGCTTGCGCGTCAGGTTGGTGTTCCGGCGCTTGTTGTGTGCATGAACAAGGTTGATCAGGTTGATGATGAGGAGTTGCTTGAGCTTGTTGAGCTTGAGATCAGAGAGCTGTTGTCTTCCTATGATTTCCCTGGCGATGATATTCCGATTGTAAAGGGGTCAGCGTTAGCGGCGATGGAAGATCGCGATGATGAGATAGGCAAGAATGCGATTATCGAGCTGATGGCGGCGGTTGATGCGTATATCCCGCAGCCTGAGCGTCGAAGGATCAGCCGTTCCTGATGCCGATTGAAGATGTGTTTTCCATTTCAGGTCGTGGTACGGTTGTGACCGGTCGTATTGAGCGCGGGATTGTGAATGTTGGTGATGAGATTGAGATCCTTGGTATTCGTGATACGACGAAGACGACCTGCACGGGTGTTGAGATGTTCCGTAAGCTTCTAGATCAGGGTGAAGCTGGTGATAACGTTGGTGTATTGTTGCGTGGGACGAAGCGTGAAGATGTTGAGCGTGGTCAGGTTCTGGCGGCTCCGGGCAGCATCAAGCCGCACCGTTCATTCAAGGCAGAGGCATATATTCTGACGAAAGAAGAAGGTGGTCGTCATACACCGTTTTTCAGCAATTATCGTCCCCAGTTCTATTTCCGGACAACAGATGTGACGGGTTCGATTGAACTACCGGAAGGCACGGAAATGGTGATGCCTGGTGATAACATTGCGATGACAGCAACGCTGATCACGCCGATTGCTATGGAAGAAGGCCTGCGTTTCGCGATCCGCGAAGGTGGCCGTACCGTAGGCGCCGGTGTCGTATCGGCTATCGTCGAATAACATATTGATATATCGGTGACAGGATATATCCTGTCATCAGGAATAGGAGTGTAGCTCAATTGGTAGAGCACCGGTCTCCAAAACCGGGGGTTGGGGGTTCGAGTCCCTTCGCTCCTGCCATTTAAAGTTGGCTTGTATAAAAACCTCAGAGTTTACTCTGAGGTTTTTTATTGCAAGGTAAGATATACTTATTACATGCTAGACTAGTAGGCATATGAAAACGAAAGGCATTCCATGTCGATATCAAAACAACCGATTGATCTGATAACACAGCAAAACATGCGGCTGTTCTTGCCCCGAACGGGGTGTTGCGTGTTGGCCTGAATATGGCTAATTTTTTGCTGGTTTCCGGTGTGGATGATCAGGGGCTTGCTTATGGGTTGTCACCTGATCTGGCGCATAAAATAGCTGAATATCTAGATGTTGAATGCGCGTTGGTGCCATTCAGGGGGCCTGGCGAGCTGGCTGATGCTATTACTGACGAAGTATGGGATCTGGCAAATATTGCGGTTGAACCCGAACGGGCGGAAGCCATAGCATTCAGTCAGCCATATATTCATATTGATGCTAATTTCATGAAAAGGGCAGATAGCCATATTGGCAATAATCAGGACGTCAATCAATCTGGTGTTCGGGTCATTCTCTATAACCGGAGCGCCTATGATCTATGGCTGAAAGATCATTACCTTCATCCGGAATATATCCGCGTTGCGACCATTCAGGAATCTCATGACCGGTTTCTGGCAGGTGAGGGCGATGTGCTGGCAAGCCTTAAGCCAAAATTGATGAATGAAGTAGAAACGCATAAGGATGTTAGGCTAATTGCCGAGCCCTTTACGTTTATCAAACAGGCGGTCGGTATGAAGAAGGGACATGATGACGTGCTTAACGGCATCAATCAAATCATTGGTCATCTTCTGGCCAGTGGTTTCATTCAGGATAGTCTGAACCGTCACGGCGTTGCTGATAAATTGAGCCTTCCGACCTATCCGAATAGACAATCAAAAAGCAACTGGTCGAGATGTTTGACCCGTCCCTGCACGGATTTTAGTGTCTTTTTTTCACGTGCTGATAATGATCCCAAATCGATCAGGGTTGTCGGGGCCAGACCCTGACTGATATCAGTAATCTGCTGGCATAACACCAGTCGGATACAGAATTGCAAATCTTCACCCAGCAGAATAATTTCAGGCGGAATATCCCCTTTTGCCAATAGCTGTTCTGCCCGTTCCACACTATTTCTTGCGCTAATTGCCCGTGATACGGCTAATACCCGCAGGCTTTCAACAATAGGCAAAAGCAAATTCCGTTTCATATTAAAACGGCCATTTTCGGTAATAAAGCCACCCCAGAATGTGATGCCGGCATTATGAGTTTGAATATTATTTGCCAGTAATTTGAGAAAATCAGCTGGCCTTTGACGATTTTAATGATCTGTTTCTGTAACGTGTCGGCCAGATGGGTGCTACCATGAACGCAATGATAGTCAAAAAAGATATCGACATGAAGAACGTCTTCGGCAGACCCGCAGGATATCCATCTTTTAACGGTTGTTGTCCAGTCAGTCAGCGATTTGCACCATGTTTGGGTATTGGCCATCACGCCGCCACTACAATAGGGGATGCCAGCGCTATTCATAATATCGGCAATATGCTGGCCAAGTTGTTCAAACCAGGCCTGTATGGCATCACGATCTTGATTGCTGTCGGCATTATAGATGATGGCATGATCCTGATCTGCCGCAAGCAGGCTTTCTTCGCGACCGGCAGAACCAAGGATCAGTACGGCATATTCCGCAGGCGGCGTTGTTCCATCGGCACACATAATCTGTTCGGCCAGAACAGCAGACCGCGCCAACGCGGCGCGATACTGGCTACTGATAACAGCAGCAATGGCATAGGCTTTCAGCCCTTCATCCATGAGTGATTTTGATAGTAACGGTAAGCCTTTTATGGCTTTGCCCATATCATCGCCATGTTCAGCCTGATTGATATCATCACCAATCACCATGGCATCAGTCAGCCGTAGACGGTTTAATTCGCGGCCAGATATATATCCGGTTAATGTCCCATTGGCATTCGTCACACCAAGGTGGCGAATATCATGTTTCTGCATTCTCGCCATAGCAACATGCATGTAGTCATTTTCAGATACGGTCAGCACTGGCGATGACATGATGGATTCAAGCCGAATGTCACGTGCTCTTATGACTTCATCAACAGGCAGTGCCATACAGTGGACAAGATCACGTTCAGATACAATGCCTATAATCTGATCAGGGCTGGTGCCGACAAAAACACATTCCTTTTTTCTTTTTCATGCGGTCAGCGGCATTCAGGATAATGCTGTCTGGCGGCATAATCAGTGGTCTTGTGATCATAAGATCATCAATTTTATGGCTATAAGGAAAGGGATCAATGCGCGATAAGGCGCGGAAACTGGCATAGGGTTGCTGGATGGCGGCAACATCAATCCAACCGGCATTTGTTCCAGCGTTGCGCTGATCATCTAATGCTGCTGTTGCTTTCTGTAAATCCCCATAGGTGCTGATAGAATGGGATTTTAATTCATTAAGTAGTGCTTGAAACAACTTTCCCGTCATGATGGCATCACCAATGGCGGTATGTCTGTGGGTAAGGGGGATATCAAAATGCTGGGCAAGGGTTTCTAACGTTCCCATCATCATGATGGCGTCACGGCCAAGGGCAATGGTTGCCATCTGCCGAACACAAAGCGCCGGTGGGATATCCCAGGCGATGCCATGGCGATCTGTTTCAGCCGCAATAATAGCCAGATCAAAGCCGATATTATAGCCGATAACAACACGGTCGGTGATTGTGTCCCGCAAGCCGGGGAAAACATGCGAAAACCCCTGTTTATCTGATACCATTTCATCGCTGATGCCATGAATATCAATGCTTTTAGGTGGGATAGGAATGCCGGGATTGACCAGCATATCCAGGCAATTGTTATCATCATAAGGATCAATAGCCCCGATCTGAACAATACGGTCGGTTTGGTCTGAAGCCCTGTGGTTTCCAGATCAAGTGATATGAGTGGTAATTTTTCAAGAAGCACGCTGGACAAGCTCATCAGTTCACTTGCCTTTCTCGTTATCAGTCTTCTTATTCTGCTGATTACGGTTTATCATAACCTGCCCGTAAAAGGGTTTCAATAGTCTTGGAAAATGATAGTCACTGATAAGCGCGGATTATTCATCCGGGGTGAAAATCTTGCCCGGATTCATGATATTATATGGGTCGATGGTAGATTTAATCTGTCGCATCAGATCATAAGAGGCGCCATGTTCAGCCCGCATATAACATTTGCCTGACCCGACCCCATGTTCGCCAGTGATTGTGCCGCCAAAGCTGATAGCCAGATGATTCAATTTGCTGGACAGGGTTTTCGCCCGTTTCCATTCTTCCGGATTGTTGGGATCAACAAGAATCAGCAAGTGAAAATTACCATCACCAACATGTCCGACCATTGGCGCCATCAAGCCGGATTCGGCAACAAGTTCTTTAGCAGCGGCAATAGTTTCGGCTAGGGCAGAAATCGGGACACAACAATCTGTAACCAGCGATGATGCCCCCGGCCGCAAGGCACGTCCGGCATAATAGGCATTATGGCGGGCGGCCCATAACCGGTTGCGATCCTCGGTCGTGTTTGCCCAAAGAAAATCTGACCCACCATGATTCGGCACTTATTATGCGGAACATATCAATCTGTTCGTCTATGCTGGTCTGGCTGCCGTGGAATTCCAGAAACAGATGCGGCTTTTCCGGTGCATGAAAATCTGGATTGTAAAGATTCATTCCTCGCATCTGCATATCATCCAGCAATTCAATACGCGCCATGGGAATGCCTGATTGAATGGCGGTAATCACAGACTGGATAGCATTATCAATATCTTCAAACACACAGCTGGCGGCGGAAATAGCTTCGGGCACGCCATGTAATTTAACAGTCAATTTGGTAATGATGCCTAATGTGCCCTCGGAGCCGATAAACAGGTTTTTGAGATCATAGCCGGAAGCCGATTTTCGGGCCCGGCTGCCAACAGTGATCACCTCACCATTTGGAAGTACGACTTCCATTGCCAGCACATTTTCACGGATTGTGCCATAGCGAACAGTGTTGGTGCCTGATGCACGGGTTGCTGCCATTCCGCCCATTGTTGCGTCAGCGCCCGGATCTACAGTGAACATTAATCCGGTAGATTTCAGATGATCATTGAGTTGGATTCTGGTAACGCCGGCCTCTACTTCGGCATCCATATCATCCGGATTGATGGAAAGAATGTTATTCATCTGGCTGGTATCAATGGTTATACCGCCTTCTACCGGAACAATATGACCTTCAAGAGAGGTGCCAACGCCATAGGGAACAATGGGGCATTGATGCAAGTGGCAAACCTTTACAATGGCAGTGACTTCATCCGTATTTCTGGGAAAGGCAACAGCATCAGGCAGATGTGATGAAGCATATGCTTCATCATGGCTATGATTATCAAGAACGGACTGACCTGTTGATAGGCGGTCACCAAGTATTTCACGTAAGGAATCCACAACCATGTTGATCTGATCCAGTGCCATCAATGAAATTCCTTAATATAATGTATATTCTTGCATCGTAACGCTTTCCTCTATTTTATGCTAGAGTGGAGCCAATTCAATTTTCTTTGGCGGCAGTTACGCCGGATCATTTTTTATGCCACGCAAATTACCATATCAAGTTTCATGTCATCCTTCTGTTCCTGTTCATGCGCTGGGAATCAGCCAGATCATTGCTTATGGGTTCCTGTTTTATGCTTTTGCCCAGCTTAAAATCCCTCTGGCGGAACGGCTTGGTGTCAATGCAGTGACGTTCTGTTGGAGTCACGATATCATTGCTTGTAAATGGGGTGCTGGCGCCGGTGGTAGGGTACTGGTTTGACCGCCTTGGGGCATTACGCGTATTGGCAACAGGGTTAGTCATTGGGTCAATAAGCCTGATGCTACTGACATGGTGTGCCAGTTTTCCGATGTTTATTGGTGCGATGGTTATTTTGGGTATCGGCTTTTCCATGTGCAATTACGAAGCGGCATTTAGTGCCGCTGTACAGATAGATGAAACAGCGTCGCGGCGGAATATATCAATAATTACCTTTTATGGAGGGTGGCCAGTTCTCTTACATGGCTGATGATTGCACCACTGATGCATCATTTTGGTTTTGTCATAACAATGTATGTGCTGGCGTTAGTACAACTGATTATGGCGGCATGGGTGGCCATGATGAGCAGACAGGTTAAGGATCATCATCCCGAAAGGGGGCTGTGTCTATGGAACCTTTTCGCTGGTCAGAATTAACCCGAACCGAAAAAATAGCCTTGGCCACACTGGCATTGTCTTCTGCCTTTGAATATCTGTCTTTCGGAGCAGTCGCATTGATGCTCATCCAATGGTATCAGGAAGTATTTGGCGTGGCTGGTTTAGCGGTTTTGCTGGCTAGCATTTATGGCCCGTTTCAGGTGATTGGCCGCGTGCTTGAAATGCGGTTTGGCGCAAAACATGATGCCCGTTATACAGCGATAATTGCATTCATCATGGTGCCAACCGCCGTGATGCTCATTCAATTTCCATCAATTATCTTGGTGGCTATTGGCATGGCGTTATTTGGCATGGGGCATGGAATTTAACGGTGTCATTTGGATACATCACGAATATGTATTTTCGCGCGGCAGTTTATGGGCGGGCAAAGGGCTGGATTTCTACCCCAAGAGCACTGGGAATGGCTGTGGGGCCGTTGATTGCTGGTATGCTATATGGTTATGGTGGTGAGGTATTTCTGACCGCGATGATTTTCACGACTATTCTGGCAGGATTGATATTTGCGGCTATCCTTTCTGTGCGTCCGCGTGATGGGTTTTAATCCTGATTTGTCATTTATCATCATTTTTGCAAAAATTAATTTGCAAAACCGTTAATGGGTGGGGTATTACCGCCTTTCATCAACATTTGTGAAGAAGCGAAAATGCCATGAAAGTGATGACGTGTATAAAAAACACCTTTGCCGACATGAAACGCTTGCACGATTGAGGAATTATGGCTAAAGTATCACCCACACAATTTGTACGTCAGGTAAGGCAAGAAGTTAGCCGTATCACTTGGCCAAGCAGGCGCGATGTAGTCACAGCAACCATTACGGTGCTGGTGATGGTGTTCATTGCGGCCCTGTTTTTTATGCTTGTGGACTGGATTTTAAGCAATCTGGTGCAGATTGTTCTTGGTGTTGGTGCTTAAGGGTAGGCGCGTTAAAGCATGTGGTTGACTGATACTGTGTTGGCCAATCTTGGGAATATGTAGTTATGGCGAAACGCTGGTATGTTGTTCATGTCTTTTCTGGTTCGGAAAAGAAAGTCGCTCAAGCGATACGCGAGCAGGCTGAAAGCTATGGTCTTTCTGATGACATTGAAGAAGTCTTGGTTCCGACCGAAGAGGTTGTTGAGCTTCGCCGTGGAGCGCGGGTAAATGCCGAGCGTAAATTCTTTCCGGGTTATATTCTGATTAAAATGGAACTGACTGATCAGGCCTGGCATATTGTTAATTCGCAAAATCGGGTAACTGGTTTTCTTGGTGCTGGCGGTAAGCCAGTGCCTATTTCCGACGCTGAAGCTGAGCGTCTGATTAAGCAGGTTACCGAAGGCATTGAACGGACACATTCTGATATATCATTTGAGGTAGGTGAATGGGTGCGTGTTGCCGAAGGGCCATTTGCGTCCTTTAAAGGTCTGGTGGAAGAAATTGATCCGGACAAATCACGTCTCAAGGTTACGGTGTCCATTTTTGGGCGTTCAACCCCGGTTGACCTTGAATTCTCTCAGGTTGAAAAGTCGACATAACGAAAAGGTAAAGCAAGGAAACCGTCATGGCAAAGAAGATTGATGGATATATCAAGCTGCAAATTCCGGCAGGTGGAGCAAACCCTTCGCCGCCAGTAGGCCCTGCACTGGGTCAGCGTGGCGTGAATATCATGGAATTCTGTAAAGCATTCAACGCGGCAACAGACAGCGCGGAAAAGGGGATGCCCATTCCGGTAGTCATTACCGTCTATTCTGATAAATCATTTACCTTTACCACCAAGAAAGCACCGGTGAGCTATTTTCTCAAAAAAGCTGCTGGACTGCCTAAGGGTAGCCAGACACCGGGGCGGGGAACTGTTGGTAAGGTAACCATGGATCAGGTGCGTGATATTGCTGATCAGAAAATGGAAGACCTGAACGCCATTGATCAAGGTGGTGCTGTTCAGATGATACTTGGTTCAGCCCGTTCCATGGGGCTTGAGGTAGTGGAGTAAATCATGGCTGGAAAAAAACTAAAAGCTGCATATGAGTCCTTTGACAAAGACACCGCCTATTCCATCAAGGACGCGGTTGAGCTGGTAAAAAAGAACGCCACAGCAAAATTTGATGAAACTGTTGAAATATCAATGAATCTCGGTGTTGATACCCGTCATTCTGATCAGATGGTTCGCGGTGTTGTAGCCCTGCCGCATGGAACAGGTAAATCCATGCGTGTTGCGGTTTTCGCCCGTGATGAAAAGGCGGCTGAAGCAACTGCTGCAGGTGCTGATATCGTTGGCGCTGAAGAACTGGCCGAAACTATTCAGGCTGGAAACATGGATTTTGACCGTGTTATTGCAACGCCGGATATGATGGGTGTTGTCGGACGTCTTGGTAAGGTATTGGGGCCAAAAGGGCTGATGCCTAACCCGAAGCTGGGAACAGTTACCCCTGATGTTGGTAAAGCTGTCGCTGCTGCCAAGGCAGGTGAAGTGCAGTATCGTGCCGAAAAAGCCGGTATTGTTCATGCAGGCATTGGTAAAGCCAGTTTTGATCTGGAAAAATTGCAGGAAAACGCGGCTGCATTCATTTCAGCCGTACATAAGGCGCGTCCTTCAGGGGCAAAAGGATTATTCATTCGCAAGATTGCTATCAGCAGCACCATGGGTGCAGGTGTTGATATTGATCCTGCAGAAGCCAGCACCGCTGGCTAAGATTTCAGCATTCTGGCGTTATAGTCAGAATGGTGGAAGGAACCGGAAGGTTCCACCTGTCCAAGATGGTAGGTGCTGCTATATGGTGGCTTAAACATCCTACTCAGACGGGGAGAGCGATATTCGCTTGAACTATGGGCAGGCCATGGTGGTTGCAACGCCGTATTCTGGGGGCGCAATCACTTCGTGCAACCGATGATGCTTAATCGTAAGGATCATCCATAACTAGCGGAGACGATCGGTGAATAAATCCGAGAAAACCAAGCTGGTAGAAACGCTGCACGCGACCTTTAGTGGTGCAACTTCTGTTGTTATCGCTCATCAGGTCGGGCTGACTGTTGCCGAAAGCAATGATATCAGGGAAAAGATGCGGAATGCTGGTGCCCGTTACAAGGTTACCAAAAACCGGATCGCCAAGATAGCATTGAAGGGAACGAAATTCGAGGAACTGAGTGATCAGTTTACAGGGCCGACGGCGATTGGTACGTCGGATGATCCTGTTGCTGCCGCAAAGATTCTTGTTGAGTTTGCCAAGAGTAACGACAAAATGACAATCATCTGTGGGTTCTGTGGACGGACAGATGCTTGCCAAGGCTGATGTGGAAACACTGGCCAAATTGCCGTCTCTTGATGAACTTCGTGCCAAGCTGGTTGGCCTTATGCAGGCACCAGCGGCAAAACTGGCCAGAGTATCACAAGCCCCGGCAGCCAAGCTGGCGCGTGTTATTCAGGCGAGAGCAGATCAGTTACAGTTGTAGGGTTTTGCCCAGTTAATATTTAACGCTTAGTTCAAGCCTAATGGAGAAAATGATGGCTGATATTTCAAAACTTGCTGAAGACCTTTCCGCACTGACCGTTCTAGAGGCCGCCGAACTGGCCAAGCTTCTGGAAGAGCAGTGGGGTGTTTCTGCGGCGGCAGCACCAGTTGCTGTTGCTGCTGTTGCTGGCGGTGACGCTGGTGGTGCAGCTGCAGAAGAAAAAACCGAGTTCGACGTTATTCTTGCCGCCGCTGGTGACAACAAGATCAACGTCATTAAAGCTGTTCGCACCATCACTGGTCTTGGCCTCAAGGAAGCCAAGGATCTGGTCGAAGGCGCACCAAAGCCAGTCAAGGAAGGCGCATCTAAGGATGATGCCGATGCCGCAAAGGCAGCCCTTGAGGAAGCTGGAGCAACTGTTGAGCTCAAGTAACCTGAATATTTAAAACATATTCACTCCCCCACATCGGATTTTTCGGTGTGGGGATTACCTGTTTCAGGTACCAGAACGTTTTGATGTGATGTCTGTGGTTCCTCCTCAGATACACATGCAGATAAACAGAGGTTAAATTTATGGGATCAAGCATCAACGCACTAAATAGCCGCCGTCGTATTCGTCGCAATTTTGGTTCAATTACAGAAGTGGCAGAGATGCCTAATCTGATTGATGTTCAACGCAGCAGCTATGATTTATTTCTTCAGAGAGATGTTCCACCGCATGCGCGTGATGATGTCGGACTGCATGAAGTATTCAAGTCCGTATTTCCAATCAAGGATTTCAATGAAAAGTCCGTGCTTGAATATGTATCCTATACACTTGAAGAACCAAAATATGACGTTGAAGAATGCCAGCAGCGTGGATTGAATTACGCATCCTCTCTCAAGGTTTTGCTCCGTCTGGTTGTTTGGGAAGAAGACGAAATTACCGGCACAAAATCTCTGCGTGATACCAAAGAACAGGAAGTGTTCATGGGTGACATGCCATTGATGACTAAAAACGGTACATTCATCATTAATGGTACGGAACGGGTTATCGTATCACAGATGCACCGGTCGCCGGGTGTATTTTTTGACCATGATAGAGGTAAATCGCACGCATCAGGTAAATTACTGTTTTCGGCGCGTGTAATCCCTTATCGCGGATCATGGCTGGATTTTGAGTTTGATGCCAAGGATATGATTAATGTTCGTATTGATCGCAAACGGAAATTACCGGTTACGACTTTCCTGATGGCGTTGATGGATGAAGCATCCGAAGCCTATGTCAAAGAAGCCAAGGATGAGGGCATTGAACAGGATAGAAACAAGGTAAATGGTCTGTCCCGTGAAGCTATTCTCAATTATTTTTATGACGCGATTACCTATAAGCGCACCAAAAAAGGCTGGCAGACAGATTTCGATGCCAGCAGAATGCGCGGGGCACGGCTAAATTATGATCTGGTTGATGCCAGTAATGGTGAAGTTGTCGCGGCAAAAGGCGATAAATTAACCCCGCGGTCTTTGCGGAAACTTGAAGAAAGTGGCCTCAAGCAGGTGCTGGTGAGTGAAGAGCAGATCATAGATCAATTTATCGCTCATGATGTCGTGGATATGGAAACCGGACTTGTTGTTTGTGAAGCTGGTGACATAATCACCGAAGAGATATTGGCTAATCTGCTTGATATGAAATCCGATAGCATTCGTGTCCTTGCCATCGACAATATTAATGTGGGCAGTTTCCTCCGCAATACGCTTGCTGCCGACCGTAATAATTCCCGTGAAGATGCGCTGGTTGATATCTATCGTGTGATGCGTCCCGGTGAACCGCCAACACTTGAAACAGCGGAAGCATTGTTCAACGGATTATTTTTTGATAGCGAACGCTATGATCTGTCATCTGTTGGGCGGGTTAAGCTTAACGCCCGTGTTGGCATTGATGCGGATGATCAGATCAGGACATTGCGCCGTGAAGATATTCTGGCTACCGTCAAACTGCTTGTCGATTTGCGCGATGGCAAAGGCGATATTGATGATATTGATCACCTTGGTAACCGGCGTGTTCGTTCGGTTGGTGAATTGATGGAAAATCAATACCGGATTGGTCTGGTGCGGATGGAACGGGCAATCAAGGAACGCATGTCATCTGTGGAAATTGACAGATCCATGCCGACTGATCTGATTAATTCAAAGCCGGCAGCTGCCGCGGTAAAGGAGTTCTTCGGATCATCCCAGTTATCCCAGTTTATGGATCAGACAAACCCGTTATCCGAGATTACACATAAACGCCGTCTATCAGCTTTAGGCCCGGGCGGGTTGACACGGAACGTGCCGGATTTGAGGTGAGAGATGTGCATCCTACCCATTATGGCCGGATCTGTCCGATTGAAACCCCTGAAGGCCCGAATATTGGTCTGATTAATTCCTTGGCTACTTTCGCTAAAATCAACCGTTATGGCTTTATCGAAACACCTTACAGGAAGGTTGATAATGGTAAAGTCACTGATGAAGTGGTTTATATTTCTGCCATGGATGAAGGCCGTTTTGTCATCGCACAGGCAAATGCCGAATTAGATGACAATGGAAAGTTTATCGGTGAACTGATCCCAACCCGTATTGCAGGTGAGATTGGCTTATCAAATCCTTCAGATATCGAAATGATGGATGTGTCCCCAAAACAGCTGGTATCTGTTGCCGCCTCTCTTATCCCGTTCCTTGAAAATGATGATGCGAACAGGGCTCTGATGGGATCAAACATGCAGCGTCAGGCTGTTCCACTGATCAAGGCCGAAGCGCCGCTTGTTGGAACAGGGATGGAATCTGTTGTGGCCAAAGACTCCGGTGTGACCATTATTGCCCGCCGTTCTGGTGTTATTGATCAGGTGGATGCAACACGGATTGTTGTTCGGTCGTCTGAAACAACAGAGGATGAGGTATCACCAGTTGATATTTATTCTCTGCTAAAGTTCCAGCGGTCTAATCAGAATACCTGTATTACCCAGCGTCCATTGGTGCGTGTTGGTGACGTTGTCAACGCTGGTGACATTCTGGCCGATGGCCCATCAACCGAAGATGGTGAACTGGCTCTTGGGCGGAATGTACTAGTCGCATTCATGCCTTGGAATGGCTATAATTTTGAGGATTCCATCCTGATTTCCGAACGGATTGTTCGTGATGATGTCTTTACCTCAATTCATATCGAAGAATATGAAATTATGGCACGCGATACCAAGCTGGGCACGGAAGAAATTACCCGTGATATCCCGAATGTCGGCGAAGATGCGCTGAAAAATCTGGATGAGGCCGGCATGGTTTATGTTGGTGCTGATGTAGAGGCTGGCGATATTCTGGTTGGTAAGGTGACACCAAAAGGTGAAACTCCAATGACACCGGAAGAAAAACTGCTTCGTGCCATTTTTGGTGAAAAAGCGGCAGATGTTCGTGATACGTCACTTCGTGTTCCTCCAGGTGGAGCAGGAACTGTGGTTGAGGTGCGTGTCTTTTCCCGTCGCGGAGTTGAAAAGGATGAACGGTCACGCGCTATCGAGCGGTCAGAAATCGAACGCCTTTCCAAAGACCGTGATGATGAACGCGAAATCCTTGAGCGCGGCTTTTACAATCGGATGACGGAACTGATGGTTGGCCAGAAAGTTGCGTCTGGTACATCAGGGCTGAAAAAGGTGATACTATTACACAGGATCTGTTGCAGGATCTGCCACGCAGCAAGTGGTCAGGTATCGCGGTAACCGATGATGCCGCCCAAAAAGCAATCGAAGCCCAGATTAATGATCTTGAAAAATCACTGCGTAAGCTTGAAGCGCGCTTTAATGATAAGGTGGATAAACTTCAGCGTGGGGATGAATTGCTGCCCGGTGTCATGAAAATGGTCAAGGTATTTGTCGCGGTTAAGCGTAAGCTTCAGCCCGGTGATAAAATGGCCGGACGTCATGGTAATAAGGGCGTTATTTCCCGCATTCTGCCAGTTGAGGACATGCCCTATCTTGAAGATGGTACCCATGTTGATATCGTGCTGAACCCGCTTGGGGTGCCATCACGAATGAATGTGGGGCAGATTTTGGAAACCCATCTGGGCTGGGCATCAGCCGGATTAGGGAAAAAGATTTCCAATATCGTTGATCAGGCCAAACAGCAGAATAATCCTAAAATGATTAAGGATGAGTTGAAAAATATCTACAGTGATGAGCAATTCAAGAATACCGTTGCCAAGCTGGATGATGATCAGCTGTTTGAGCAGGGGAAATTGCTTGTCAGGCGGTGTTCCAATGGCAACGCCAGTGTTTGACGGTGCCAAGGAAAAGAATGTCCGTGATTTCTAACCTATGCGGGGTTGAGTGAAACAGGTCAGGAATGGCTTACTGATGGCCGCACAGGTGAAATGTTTGATCGACCAGTGACAGTGGGATATATTTATATGCTCAAACTGCATCATCTGGTTGATGAAAAAATCCACGCGCGTTCCATTGGCCCATATTCTCTTGTCACCCAGCAGCCGCTTGGTGGTAAAGCCCAATTCGGTGGCCAGCGCTTTGGTGAAATGGAAGTCTGGGCTCTTGAGGCCTATGGCGCTGCCTATACACTTCAGGAAATGCTAACGGTTAAATCTGATGATGTAACCGGCCGGACAAAGGTATATGAATCCATTATCCGCGGTGATGATGATTTTGAAGCCGGTATTCCGGAAAGCTTTAATGTTCTAGTAAAAGAATTGCATTCACTCGGCCTTGATGTCGGCTTGCAATCCTCTGAATACTAATAACGGGAGAGACCATTATGAATGATTTGATGCACAGCTTTGGTCAACCTCAAAGCTCACAAAGTTTTGATAAGATCAAGATTTCAATAGCCTCTCCCGATAAAATTCGGTCGTGGTCATTTGGTGAGATCAAAAAACCGGAAACGATTAATTACCGGACGTTCAAACCCGAACGTGATGGTTTATTCTGTTCCCGGATTTTTGGCCCGGTCAGAGATTATGAATGTCTTTGCGGCAAATATAAGCGGATGAAGTATCGCGGCGTTGTCTGCGAAAAATGTGGTGTTGAAGTCACATTATCGAAAGTCCGGCGGGAACGCATGGGGCATATTGAACTGGCATCGCCGGTTGCCCATATCTGGTTTCTGAAATCTTTGCCATCGCGCATTGGTTTGCTGACTGATATGACGCTGAAAGACCTCGAACGGGTTCTTTATTTTGAAAATTTTGTGGTGATTGAACCGGGGCTTTCATCCTTGCAGAAAGGCCAGTTACTCAGTGAAACCGAATATTATGATGCGTTGGAAGAATTTGGAGAAGATGCATTTGAAGCTGGTATCGGTGCGGAAGCAATCCGGATCATTCTGGAAGCGATTGATCTTGAAGCAGAACGGGAACAGGTGCGTCAGGACCTGCGGGAAACGGGAAGCGAAGCTAAGCGCAAAAAACTGGTTAAACGGCTTAAACTAATTGATGCCTTTATGGAATCCGGCTCTCGTCCGGAATGGATGATCCTTGAGGTTATTCCTGTCATTCCGCCGGAATTGCGCCCGCTGGTACCACTGGATGGCGGCCGTTTTGCGACGTCAGACCTGAATGATCTGTATCGTCGGGTCATTAACCGTAATAACCGTCTGAAACGCCTGATCGAATTACGGGCACCGGATATTATCATCCGGAATGAACGCCGGATGCTTCAGGAATCTGTTGATGCGCTGTTTGATAACGGTCGTCGCGGTCGGGTGATTACAGGTGTAAATAAACGTCCTCTCAAATCATTGTCAGACATGCTGAAAGGCAAGCAGGGTCCGTTCCGTCAGAACCTGCTTGGTAAGCGGGTGGATTATTCTGGCCGTTCTGTGATTGTGGTTGGCCCTGAACTAAAACTGCATCAATGTGGTTTGCCTAAGCAGATGGCACTTGAACTGTTTAAGCCGTTTATTTATTCAAAACTGGAAATTTATGGTCACGCAACAACCATTAAGGCTGCCAAGCGTATGGTTGAAAAAGAACGCCCGGAAGTATGGGATATCTTAGAAGAAGTGATCCGTGAACATCCGGTCATGCTTAACCGGGCGCCAACATTGCACCGTTTAGGCATTCAGGCGTTTGAACCTGTATTGATTGAAGGCAAGGCCATTCAATTGCATCCTCTTGTCTGTACCGCATTTAATGCTGATTTTGACGGTGACCAGATGGCTGTTCATGTACCACTATCACTGGAAGCACAGCTAGAAGCCAGAGTCCTGATGATGTCGACCAATAATATTCTTAGCCCGGCCAATGGTAAGCCCATTATTGTGCCGTCACAGGATATTATTCTGGGTCTTTATTACATGACATTGATGCGCGAAGGTGAACTTGGTGAAGGCATGATATTTGCCAATCCGGGTGAAGCCTTGCTTGCCTATGATGCTGGTCATGTTAGCTTGCAGGCAAAGGTAAAAGTGCGTGTCAATACATGGGAAGGTGAAACGCGTGTGCAACGGGTGGTGGAAACTACCCCTGGTCGGGCGCAACTGGCTAATATCGTGCCACAAAACTCGGCTGTGCCTTTCAGTGTCGTTAACACATTGATGACAAAGAAAGAAATTTCCAACGTGATTGACCATGTGTACCGCTATTGCGGTCAGAAGGACACGGTGATCTTTTGTGATCAGTTGATGGCTATGGGTTTCCGCAAAGCGTGTGAAGCTGGCATATCATTTGGTATTGATGATCTGAATACTCCTGATGCGAAAACAAAGCTGGTTAATGAATCTGAACTAGCTGTCAAGGAATTTGAACAGCAGTATCAAGACGGTTTGATCACTCAAGGTGAAAAATACAACAAAGTGGTAGATGTCTGGTCACGTTGTACAGATCAGGTAGCAGATGAGATGATGAAATCCATTTCACATGAAGTGGCTGGTGAACCTGTCAACTCTGTCTGGATGATGGCGCATTCCGGTGCCCGTGGTTCAGCAGCTCAGATCAAACAGCTTGCCGGCATGCGTGGTCTTATGGCCAAGCCATCGGGTGAGATTATTGAAACCCCAATCATTTCGTCCTTTAAAGAAGGCCTTAATGTGCTGGAATACTTTAACTCCACGCATGGTGCGCGTAAGGGTCTTGCTGATACAGCCCTGAAGACGGCCAACTCAGGATATTTGACCCGTCGTCTGGTTGATGTGGCTCAGGATAGCATCATCACGGAATATGATTGCGGTTCTACAACAGGTCTGACGATCCGGCCAGTCATCAATGATGGTGAAGTGGTAGATTCCCTCGGTGAGCGAATTCTTGGACGAACAACGGTTGAAGATATCGTTAGCCTGACGGATGACACGGTTATCGTTGAAGCCGGATCAATCATTGATGAAGAAGATGTAGAGCGTATTGAAGCCGAAGGTATCGATTCTGCGCTTATCCGTTCTGTGCTTACCTGTCAGACAAAAACTGGTGTCTGCGGAGCATGTTATGGTCGTGATCTGGCGCGGGGAACACCGGTCAATATTGGCGAAGCGGTCGGGGTTATTGCCGCCCAGTCTATTGGTGAACCGGGAACCCAGCTTACAATGCGAACATTCCATATTGGTGGTGCTGCCCAGCGTGGGAGCAGAACAGTCCAGTATTGAAGCAGCTATTGATGGTACCGTTAAATTACATGAAGCCAGTCTGGTAAAACTTGAAGATGGTCAGCATATCGTGATGAATCGTCATACCCAGCTTCTGCTTCTGGATGGTCAGGGTCGTGAGCGGTCTAACTATCGCCTGACTTATGGTGCCAAGTTGATGGTCAAGGATGGCGAAACGGTTACTGCTGGCCAGAAGATGGTAGAATGGGATCCATATACCTTGCCAATCATAAGTGAAGTTAGTGGTGTTGTAGATTATGTCGATCTGGTTGATGGCGTATCCATGCGTGAAGTCACCGATGAGGCGACAGGTATCTCAAACCGTGAGGTGATTGACTGGAAATCACAATCCAAAGGCAAGGATTTACGTCCACGTCTAACCATGCGGGATGATAAAGGTGATGTCATTATCCTTAATAATGGTCAGGAAGCCCGTTACTTCCTTTCTGTTAGCTCAATTCTATCCGTAGAAAATGGGATAAAGGTCAAGGCAGGTGATGTGCTGGCGCGTATCCCGCGGGAATCATCAAAGACACGGGATATTACTGGTGGTTTGCCACGGGTGGCAGAGCTATTCGAAGCCAGAATGCCAAAAGACTTTGCCATTATCAGTGGCATTGACGGACGGGTTGAGTTTGGAGCGGATTATAAGACTAAACGGCGGATCAGAGTTGTTCCTGTCGAAGAAGGTCTTGAAACAGCCGAATATATGATTCCGAAAGGCAAACTGCTTGCCGTTCAGGAAGGTGATATGGTGCGCCGTGGTGATCTATTGCTTGATGGTAGCCCGGTTCCGCATGATATCCTTAATATTCTGGGTGTTGAAAAATTAGCAGAATATCTGGTTAATGAAATTCAGGATGTCTATCGTCTGCAAGGGGTGAAAATTAACGATAAGCACATTGAGGTGATTGTTCGCCAGATGTTGCAAAAGGTCGAAGTGACACATGCAGGCGGTACCACCTTGCTGGTTGGTGAGCAAATTGACCGCGATGAGTTCGAAGAAGCAAATGCAGCTGCGCGTGCCGAAGGTCTTGATGAAGCTAAAGGTCAACCGGTCCTATTGGGTATCACAAAGGCATCATTGCAAACACGGTCATTTATTTCAGCCGCATCATTCCAGGAAACCACTCGCGTGCTGACAGAGGCCGCGGTATCCGGTAAGGAAGATATGCTTAACGGTCTGAAAGAAAACGTCATTGTTGGCCGTCTGATTCCAGCGGGAACAGGTAGCGTGATGGCGAAAATGCGGGCTGTTGCTTATGCTCGTGATAAAGAACTTGAGCGTGAGCGTCAGAAATTGCAAGAACAGCGGGCGGCTGAACAGGCCAAAGATGAGGCGGTTCAGGTTGCAGCTAACTTTGCCGAACAGACAGAATCTATGGATGAGGCATCTGAATAAATCGCCAAATTTCATGAAAAGACAGTCAAAAATCATGAATAGGAACGGGAAATTCTGTTCCTATTGTCAAAAAGGATAAAAAATCCTAAAAAATTGATTATCCTACTTGACCTATTTGCAGGAAAATCATATCTTCCGCCCACCTTAAGGGCTCTGGTCGTGTAACTTTACAAACACAGTGGCTGAAATCTTGAGGTCGAATTGTCAAAGGTGCTTCAATGTAGTTTTGGCCATCCTTTTCAAGGGATGTATTACGGTAACTTTTAAACGTGCAGGCTGGCAGGCACAATTTTGTCTGTCGCGCAATGATGGAAAGCGTCTGGTATGCCAACGATTAACCAGCTTATTCGCCATGGTCGTCAAAGACCTGTGGCCAGAAACAAAGTCCCCGCTATGGAGGCATGTCCTCAAAAGCGTGGTGTTTGTACTCGTGTTTACACAACTACGCCAAAGAAACCTAACTCAGCGCTTCGTAAAGTTGCTCGTGTTCGCCTGAGTAATGGGTTTGAAGTGACAAGTTATATTCCTGGTGAAGGGCATAACCTGCAAGAACACTCAGTGGTTATGATCCGCGGTGGTCGCGTCAAAGACTTACCGGGTGTTCGTTACCATATTATCCGTGGCACATTGGATACCCAAGGTGTTGCTAACCGTAAACAGCGTCGGTCGAAATACGGCGCCAAACGTCCTAAATAGGTTCATATCATGTCACGTCGTCATAGAGCCGAAAAACGCCAACCCATGCCTGATCCGAAATTCGGTGATATCGTGGTTTCTAAATTCATGTCATGCCTTATGTATGATGGCAAACGTTCCGTTGCAGAACGCATTGTGTATGGTGCATTTGACAAAATACAGGAACGCACTGGCCTTGAGCCAGTTAAAGTGTTTCATGATGCCCTTTGAAAACGTACGTCCAAATCTGGAGGTGCGTTCTCGTCGTGTTGGGGGTGCAACCTATCAGGTACCTGTTGAGGTTCGTTCCACGCGCGCGCAGGCGCTGGCCATTCGCTGGCTGATTGACTCATCACGCAAGCGTGGTGAAAACACCATGACAGATCGTCTGAGTGGTGAATTGCTTGATGCTATGAATAATCGTGGAGCAGCTGTCAAAAAGCGGGAAGATACCCACAAAATGGCAGAAGCTAACCGCGCATTTTCACATTATCGCTGGTAAACTTACAGGGAAACTACTCAGATGGCTCGTGAATATACCCTCAATCGCTACCGTAACTTTGGCATTATGGCCCATATTGATGCGGGCAAGACAACAACCACCGAACGGATTCTGTATTACACAGGCCGTTCACATAAAATCGGTGAAGTTCATGATGGTAACGCTACCATGGACTGGATGGAACAGGAACAAGAGCGCGGGATCACAATTACATCTGCCGCTACAACTTGTATGTGGTTCTGGACGGAAGATGGCAAGAACCCAACTGGTGAGCATGGCAATGATGCTGATGAAGCCAAGTTCCGTTTCAATATCATTGATACGCCTGGTCACGTTGATTTCACCATTGAAGTCGAACGCTCACTAGCTGTTCTTGATGGTGCTGTCTGTGTGCTTGATGCTAATGCCGGTGTTGAACCGCAGACAGAAACAGTCTGGCGGCAAGCTGACCGTTATGAAGTCCCACGGATTGTCTTTGTTAACAAGATGGATAAAATTGGTGCAGATTTTTACAACTGTGTCCATATGATTAAGGACCGCACTGGTGCAATACCGATGCCTATTCAGATTCCTATTGGTGCTGAATCTGAATTTGCAGGTCTTGTTGACTTGATTACCATGAAAGAGTGGTTCTGGAACAGCGAAGACCTTGGTGCTAGCTGGGTCATTCAGGATATTCGGGATGAGCTGAAAGATAAGGCACAGGAAATGCGTGAAGCCATGATCGAACTTGCTGTTGAGCAGGACGATGATGCTATGGAAGCGTTTCTAGAAGGCGTTGAGCCTGATGAAGCCAAGCTTCGTGAACTCATTCGTAAGGGGACACTGGCAATGGATTTTGTTCCTGTGCTTTGTGGTTCAGCGTTCAAGAATAAAGGTGTTCAGCCAATGCTGAACGCTGTTATCGATTTCCTTGCCTGGCCCGCTTGATGTGCCGGCCTATAAAGGGTTCAAGCCGGGAGATGAAACTGAAACGCGGAATATCGAGCGTCACGCTAATGATGACGACCCGTTTTCAGGTTTGGCATTTAAAATCATGAATGACCCATTTGTCGGATCATTGACCTTTGTTCGTATCTATTCCGGTAAAATGGCTAAAGGCGATAGCCTATTGAACTCTACTAAGGGTAAGCGGGAACGTATTGGCCGTATGATGATGATGCATTCCAATAACCGTGAAGAAATTGAAGAAGCATTTGCCGGTGATATCGTGGCATTGGCCGGGATGAAAGAAACAACAACTGGTGACACTATCTGTGATGCTGGTGATCCTGTTGTTCTTGAAACTATGACCTTCCCTGAGCCTGTGATTGAAATTGCTGTTGAACCAGCATCCAAGAATGATCAGGAAAAGATGTCTACTGGCTTACAGCGTCTGGCGGCCGAAGACCCATCATTCCGTGTGTCTACTGATAATGAATCCGGCCAGACCATCATGAAGGGCATGGGTGAACTTCATCTTGATATTCTTGTTGATCGCCTGAAGCGTGAGTTCAAGGTGGAAGCAAATATCGGTGCGCCTCAGGTGGCGTATCGGGAAACCATCACTAAAGAAATCGAAGTCGATTACACACACAAGAAGCAATCTGGTGGTTCAGGTCAGTTTGCCCGTGTGAAGATGATTTTCCGGCCATTGGCTGAAGGTGGATACCAGTTTACCAACAAAATTGTTGGTGGTTCTGTGCCACGGGAATATATTCCTGGTGTTGAAAAGGGATTGATCTCAGCTAAAGATACCGGTGTGATTGCTGGTTTCCCTGTGATTGATTTTGAAGTCGAGCTGATCGATGGCGCCAGCCATGATGTTGACTCATCTGTGCTTGCCTTTGAAATTGCCGCACGTGCCGCGTTCCGTGATGCTATGGCAAAAGCGGCTCCGCGTCTGCTGGAACCGGTTATGAAAGTAGAAGTGATCACACCAGAAGAATATATGGGTGATATCATTGGTGATCTTAACAGTCGCCGGGGTAATGTGGGCGGAATGGATCAGCGAGCTAATGCCCGTGTGATCACTGCTATGGTACCGTTGGCAAATATGTTTGGTTATGTGAATACACTGCGTTCCATGTCACAGGGACGGGCGCAGTATAGCATGCAATTTGACCATTATGAACAGGTACCGCAAGCTGTTGCGGACGAAGTTCGTAGTAAAATGGCTTAATTAGAACACTCGCGAAGGAGAAAAAGATGGCGAAGGAAAAGTTTGATCGTTCGTTGCCTCATGTAAACATAGGCACGATAGGACATGTTGACCATGCTAAGACGACATAGACAGCGGCGATTACGAAAGTGATGGCAGAAGCGGGCCGTGCGGATTTTAAGGCTTATGATCAGATTGATGGAGCGCCAGAAGAGCGTGCTCGCGGGATCACGATTTCGACGGCGCATGTTGAGTATTCGACAGAGAACCGTCACTATGCGCACGTTGATTGCCCTGGTCACGCTGACTATGTCAAGAACATGATCACGGGTGCGGCGCAGATGGATGGTGCTATTCTGGTTGTTAACGCGGCGGATGGGCCTATGCCCCAGACCCGTGAGCATATTCTTCTTGCGCGTCAGGTTGGTGTTCCGGCGCTTGTTGTGTTCATGAACAAGGTTGATCAGGTTGATGATGAGCAGTTGCTTGAGCTTGTTGAGCTTGAGATCAGAGAGCTGTTGTCTTCCTATGATTTCCCTGGCGATGATATTCCGATTGTAAAGGGGTCAGCGTTAGCGGCGATGGAAGATCGCGATGAAGAGATAGGCAAGAATGCGATTATCGAGCTGATGGCGGCGGTTGATGCGTATATCCCGCAGCCTGAGCGTCCGAAGGATCAGCCATTCCTGATGCCGATTGAAGATGTGTTTTCCATTTCAGGTCGTGGAACAGTTGTGACAGGACGTATTGAGCGCGGGATTGTGAATGTTGGTGATGAGATTGAGATTCTAGGTATCCGTGATACGACGAAGACGACCTGCACCGGGTGTTGAGATGTTCCGTAAGCTTCTGGATCAGGGTGAAGCTGGTGATAACGTTGGTGTATTGTTGCGTGGGACGAAGCGTGAAGATGTTGAGCGTGGTCAGGTTCTGGCGGCTCCGGGCAGCATCAAGCCGCACCGTTCATTCAAGGCAGAGGCATATATTCTGACGAAAGAAGAAGGTGGTCGTCATACACCGTTTTTCAGCAATTATCGTCCCCAGTTCTATTTCCGGACAACAGATGTGACGGGTTCGATTGAACTACCCGAAGGTACGGAAATGGTGATGCCTGGTGATAACATTGCGATGACAGCGACACTGATCACGCCGATTGCTATGGAAGAAGGCCTGCGTTTCGCGATCCGCGAAGGTGGCCGTACCGTAGGCGCTGGTGTCGTATCGGCTATCGTCGAATAACATATTGATATATCGGCAGGTGAACAACCTGCCGATTTCTTTGGTACTAGTAAGGTCGTAAGGAATTTATAATATGCTTGATAATCAGAATATCAGAATAAGGCTGAAGGCGTTTGATCATCGTATTCTTGATCAGTCAACGGCTGAAATTGTCAGCACGGCCAAGCGTACCGGCGCTCAGGTATGTGGACCTATTCCACTGCCGACGTCAATTCGTCGCTTTACAGTAAACCGTTCACCGCATATAGATAAGAAAAGCCGTGAACAGTTTGAAATGCGGACTCATAAGCGTCTGCTTGATATTATTGATCCAACACCACAAACCGTTGATGCGCTGATGAAGCTTGATCTGGCTGCTGGTGTTGATGTTGAGATTAAACTCTAGGGAAGGGTAAGCTGATGCGTTGCGGAACAATAGCGCGCAAAATTGGAATGACCCGTGTGTTTGCAGAAGATGGCACACATGTTCCGGTAACTGTGCTTAAATTGGATAATTGTCAGGTCACTCAGGTGCGTGATGCACAACGTGATGGCTATGTGGCGGTTCAGGTTGGTGCAGGGTCGCGCAAGATAAAAATATTACGAAAGCCGACCGTGGTCAGTTTGCTAAGGCAAATGTTGAACCCAAGGCTAAATTGGCTGAATTCAGAGTCAGCGAAGATGCTTTGATTGAAGTTGGAGCCATGATTGGTGCCAATCATTATGTTGCCGGTCAGAAAATTGATGTAGCAGGTACCAGTCAGGGTAAGGGCTTTGCCGGTGCCATGAAGCGGCATAATTTTGCTGGGCTTAGAGCTAGTCACGGTGTTTCGATTTCTCACCGTTCTCATGGTTCTACAGGTGCCAATCAGGACCCGGGTAAGGTATGGAAGGGCAAGAAGATGGCTGGGCATATGGGTGCCGAGCGCGTCACAACCCAAAATCTGGAAGTCTTTTCCGTTATGCCTGATGAAGGTCTGATCCTTGTCAAAGGTGCGGTTCCCGGTTCAAAGAATGGTTATGTTCTGGTTAGTGATGCTATTAAGGCTGTTCGTCCTGATGATGCGCCATATCCGGCAGGCTTGGTATCTGATGTTGTTTCATCACCAGAACCTGAAGAAGCCGCAGTTGAAAGCACAGAAAATCTTGATGCAGCTACGGAAGCAGAAGCACCAGAAGCTGATGCACAAACCGATGAAAGCACCGATGCGACGCCAGAGAATGGTGCCGACGGTGAAACGAAGGAGTAATGGTCATGAAAATTTCGGTCAAAACTCTAGAAAACAAATCTGCTGGTGATGTAAAGGTCAATGATGATGTGTTCGGGATTGAACCCCGCGGTGATATCATGGCAAGAGTTGTCAATTGGCAGTTAGCAAAACGTCGTGCTGGCACGCACCGGGTGAAAAATCCGGTCAGAAATTGCCCGCACTGGTGCCAAGATGGGTCGCCAGAAAGGTTCAGGGCGTGCCCGTCATGGTGCTGCTTCCAGTAATATCTTTCGTGGTGGTGGTGTTTCACATGGCCCGGTGGTTCGTGATCATGGCTTTGGTCTTCAGAAAAAGGTTCGCCAGCTTGGTCTTAAATCTGCGCTGTCTACAAAAGCCCGTGATGGCAAACTGATTATTATTGATAAGCTGGCTTCAGATGGCAAAACGGCTTCACTGAAAGCCAGTCTGGCTAAATGTGGTATTGAAAATGCCCTAATTATTGGTGGTGCTGAAATTGATGCCATGTTCAGCCGTGCCGCTAGCAATATCCCTTTACTGGATGTTCTGCCACAACAGGGCATCAACGTTTATGATATTTTGCGTCGTGATACCCTTGTGTTGACAAAGGATAGCGTTGCACATCTGGAGGAGCGTCTGTCATGAGCATACGTCCACGCAAAAAAGAAACTATTACCATCAGCGATGATAAGGCGTATGAAACTATTCTACGTCCCATCATTACTGAAAAAGCAACTATGCTATCAGAGCAGAATAAGATCGGTTTTGTGGTGCCCTTAAACGCCACAAAATTAGAAATTAAAGCCGCTGTTGAGAAGCTATATAACGTTAAGGTTGAATCTGTTAACACCTCAATCCTTAAAGGTAAGACCAAACGTTTCCGTGGCATTCTAGGCAAGCGCATTGATCAAAAGAAGGCATTTGTAACGCTGGCTGAAGGCCAGTCCGTTGACATGATGCAGGGAGTCTAGTTCTATGGCGCTGAAGAAATATAATCCAACGTCACCCGGTCAGCGTAATCTGGTTACTGTTGATCGTAGCGACCTTTATAAAGGTAAACCGGTCAAGAAATTGAACCAGGGTCTGACCAAGACTGGTGGCCGTAATAATTCAGGTCATATTACGGCATGGCAAAAAGGTGGCGGCCATAAGCGTCGTTACCGCATGGTTGATTTCAAGCGCAGCAAGCGTGATATCGAAGGTATCATCGAGCGTATCGAATATGATCCTAACCGGACAGCTTTTATCGCCCTTGTTACTTATACAGATGGTGATCAGGGTTATATTCTGGCTCCGCAACGGTTATCTGTTGGTGATAAAGTTATCGCAGCACATCGGGCAGATATCAAGCCCGGTAATGCCATGCCATTGTCATCCATTCCGGTTGGAACGATTGTTCACAATGTTGAACTAAAACCTGGAAAGGGTGGCCAGATGGCACGTTCAGCTGGTACATATGTTCAGCTGATTGGACGGGATCAATCCTATTCCATTCTGCGTCTGGCATCTAGTGAAGTGCGCATGGTACGGTCGGAATGTATGGCAACAATCGGTGCGGTATCAAATTCTGACCAGCAGAATATCAAGATTGGTAAAGCTGGTCGTAATCGCTGGCTTGGTAAGCGTCCGCATGTTCGTGGTGTTGCCATGAACCCGGTGGATCACCCGCATGGTGGTGGTGAAGGTAAAACCTCAGGTGGTCGTCATCCGGTTACGCCATGGGGTAAGCCTACCAAAGGCAAGCGGACAAGAAGCAACAAGAGCACCGACAGACTGATTGTCCGTCGTCGCAAGAAATAGAGGTAATTGGAGTCAAGCATGGCACGTTCTGTTTGGAAAGGCCCATTTGTCGACGGATTTCTGCTTAAAAAAGCAGATGCGGTTCGTGATTCAGGCCGAAATGATGTTATTAAGACATGGTCACGCCGTTCTACCATCATGCCTCAGTTTGTTGGGCTGACTTTTGGTGTTCATAACGGTAATAAATTTATTCCGGTATCAGTAACCGAAGACATGGTCGGGCATAAGTTTGGTGAGTTTGCACCAACCCGTACCTTCTATGGTCACGCCGCTGACAAAAATCAAAGCGATAGGGTTAAGTGATGGGACAGCAGTCAAATAAGAGACGGAAGCAGATAACGAAGCCAAAGCAATGCTTCGCAATCTGCGTGTTAGCCCGCAAAAGCTGAATGAGGTAGCTTCTATGATCCGTGGAATGACGGCATCAAAGGCGCTTGCCGCACTAAGCTTTTCGCGCCGCCGCATTGCCGGTGATGTGAAAAAGACACTTCAGAGCGCAATATCCAATGCGGAAAATAATCATTCACTGGATGTTGATCGACTTGATTGTCAGAGAAGCATATGTTGGAAAAGGATTAGTTATGAAACGCTTCCATGCGCGCGCTCGCGGACGTGGAGCTCGTATTCTTAAGCCCTTTTCTCACTTAACCATCGTTGTAGCAGAAAAAGAGGATGCCTGATGGGACAGAAAGTTAAACCAATCGGGCTACGGCTCGGCATTAATCGGACATGGGATTCACGTTGGTATGCTGATCGCAATTATGCCAATTTGCTTCATGAAGATATCGAACTGCGCGAATATCTGATGGAAAAGCTTAAGGCCGCTGCCGATTAGCCGCGTTGTTATCGAGCGTCCGGCAGGCAGAGCAAGGATTTCCATTTATGCAGGTCGTCCGGGACTGATTATTGGTAAAAAAGGTCAGGATATTGAAGATTTGCGCAAGGAATTGGCAAAGCGTGTCGGTATCGAAGTCAGTCTAAATATTGTTGAGGTCAGAAAGCCTGAAATTGATGCCAAGCTTGATTGCCAATCCATTGCCCAGCAGCTTGAGCGCCGTGTGGCTTTCCGTCGTGCCATGAAACGGGCTGTGCAGTCTGCTATGCGCCTTGGAGCGTTGGGAGTCAGAATTAACTGTGCTGGTCGTCTTGGTGGTGCTGAAATCGCCCGAACAGAATGGTATCGTGAAGGCCGCGTACCACTTCACACTCTGCGTGCCGAAGTCGATTATGGTGAAGGCACAGCTCATACCACCTATGGTGCTTGCGGCATTAAAGTATGGGTATTCAAAGGCGAAGTTCTTGCCCATGATCCGATGGCACAAGATAAGCGTCTGGCTGAAAAACAGTCTGGATCAAATACACGGCCTGAGACAAGAGGTTAAGCGTTATGTTGCAACCAAAGCGTACAAAATTTCGTAAGGCGCATAAAGGCCGTATCCACGGGATGGCCAAGGGCGGAACCCAGCTGAACTTTGGAGCCTATGGATTAAAGGCAACAACACCAGCTCGTGTGACCGCGCGTCAAATCGAAGCTGCTCGTAGAGCGATTACCCGTCACTTGCGTCGTGCTGGTAGGGTCTGGATAAGGATTTTTCCTGATGTTCCTGTCTCAACAAAGCCAGCTGAAGTCCGGATGGGTAAAGGTAAGGGTAACCCAGAATACTGGGTCGCTCGTGTAAAGCCTGGTCGGATAATGTTTGAAATTGATGGGGTGCAGAAAGACTTGGCGACGGAAGCCCTTATCTTAGCATCTGCTAAACTGCCGCTGGATACCCGTGTGGTCAGCAGGCTAGGCGAATAGGAGACAATAAGATGGCAGTAGTTAAAGCCGAAGAGCTGAGATCAAAATCACCGGATGAGTTGAAGACACAGCTAACATCCCTGAAAAAGAAGCATTTAATCTGCGCTTCAAGGTGCGACAGGTCAGCTGGAAAATCCGGCACGCATGCGTCTTGTCCGTCGTGAAATAGCGCGTGTGAAAACAGTTTTGGCGGAAAAATCTAGCGCCACCAGTGTCCAGGAGTAATTCATTATGCCAAAACGTGTTCTAAAGGGTGTGGTGGTAAGCGATAAGTCCGACAAGACAATCATTGTTAATGTCGAGCGTCGCATCATGCATCCGCTATACAAAAAGTTTATCACCCGCAGTAAGCGTTATGCCGCACATGATGCTGAAAACCGGTTCAAGACTGGTGATCGCGTAAGCATTCAGGAATGCGCGCCTATTTCAAAGTCAAAGCGCTATGCGGTTATTTATGACGAAGCTTCAGCACAGGCTGAATAGGCTAATTTCAGGAGTTTGAACCATGATACAAATGCAGACAAATCTTGATGTGGCCGATAATTCAGGTGCGCGTCGTGTTCAGTGCATTAAGGTGCTTGGCGGATCAGGGCGTAAAGTCGCTAATGTTGGTGACATTATTATCGTTTCCGTCAAGGAAGCTATTCCGCGCGGTCGCGTGAAAAAAGGTGATGTACATAAGGCTGTTATTGTTCGCACCGCTAGTGAGATAAAGCGTCCGGACGGTAGCGTTATCCGTTTTGACAAAAATGCTGCTGTGCTGATCAATCAGTCTAATGAGCCGATTGGTACTCGAATTTTCGGACCTGTTACCCGTGAATTACGCGCCCGTCGCTTTATGAAAATTGTTTCTCTGGCACCGGAGGTGTTGTAATGGCACAAAAGTTTAAAATAAAGAAAGGTGATCGCGTTGTCGTGATTACCGGCCGTGAAAAAGGCAAGTCTGGTGAAGTGACTGAAATTATGCGTGCTGAAAATCGGGTGATTGTTCAGGGCGTGAATATGGTCACTAAGCATGTTCGTGCAAGCCAGTCAGGGCCAGGTGGCATTGAGCAGAAAGAAGCCCCGCTTCATATCTCAAATGTTGCACATATCGATCCGGAAACCAGCAAGCCTACCCGCGTTGGTTTTGATGTTAAGGATGGGGTAAAAACACGCATTGCTCGCCGTTCAGGCAAGGCAATCGGCTAACTAGGAGTATAATGCTGCGATGAAAACGCGTCTACAAGATCATTATGAGACGGCTGTTCGCCCAGCGCTGATGGAAAGTTTTGGCTATAAGAATAGCCTTGAAGTTCCTAAGCTTGAAAAGGTAATCATCAATATGGGTGTTGGTGAAGCTGTTAAAGATTCAAAGAAGATTGAACAGGCTACCGCTGAGCTTACGGCAATTGCTGGACAGAAGCCTGTTGTAACGAAAGCCAAGAATTCAGTTGCCAGTTTCAAACTGCGCGATGGAATGCCAATCGGATGTAAGGTTACCTTGCGTCGTGAGCGTATGTATGAGTTTATTGATCGCCTTGTTACTATTGCGCTTCCCGTGTGCGTGATTTCAGAGGACTAAATCCGAAAAGCTTCGATGGGCGTGGTAACTATGCTCTCGGCGTAAAGGAACAGATCATTTTTCCTGAAATCGAATATGACAAAATTGATGCTGTCCGTGGAATGGATATTATCGTTGTGACAACCGCTAAGACCGATGATGAAGCGCGTGAATTACTTCGCGGGTTTTCATTTCCGTTCCAGGCTTAGGCAGGAGATGGTATAATGGCTAAAGTAAGTGCTATTGATAAAAATCTGAAAAGACAGAAGAAAGTGGCAAGCAATGCGTCTCGCCGGGCTCGTCTTAACGCTATCGTCAAAGATAAATCATTGCCGATTGAAGAACGTTTTGATGCTACCCTGAAACTGGCACAAATGCCGCGGAACGGAGCTAAAATTCGTCTGCGCAATCGGTGCCGTGTGACAGGCCGTCCGCGTGGTTATTATCGTAAGCTGGGCATGTCCCGTATTGCATTGCGTGATCTGGCATCATTCGGGCAGGTGCCCGGTGTCGTGAAATCTAGTTGGTAAGGGGAGATTAGAAAATGACTATGAGTGATCCTCTTGGCGATATGCTTACACGCATCCGGAACGGCCAGTCGGCGCGTAAGGATGTTGTGAATAGCCCGGCCTCTCGCTTTAGAAGCGATGTTCTGGCGGTGTTAAAGCGTGAAGGATATATCCGTGATTATTCAAGCGTGGAAATGCGTCCCGGTATCTATGAGTTAAAAATCGAACTCAAATACCACGAAGGCCTTCCCGTGATTTCCGAAATTAAGCGGGTGTCACGTCCTGGTCGCCGTGTCTATTCCAAGATTAAAGACCTTGGGCAGATTTATAACGGTCTGGGTATTTCCATCCTTTCCACCCCGCGTGGCGTCCTTTCTGATCTGGAAGCCCGTGAAGCCAATGTCGGCGGAGAAGTTCTCTGCCGCGTGTTCTAAGGGAGATTTGGCATGTCACGCATTGGCAGTAATCCAATCACAATACCTGAAGGCGTCAATCTGATGATTGAAAACGGGAAGGTTTCTGTGAAAGGCAAAAATGGTGAGCTTCAGATAAATGTCCCGCCATTGGTTGATCTTGAAATGGCCGATAATACTGTTCTGGTTAAGCCTGCTAATGATACCGGTAAAAGCCGGGCATTATGGGGAACCGCCCGTGCCATTATCAGTAATATGGTAACCGGGGTATCAGAAGGTTTTGAAAAGAACCTGACTATTCATGGTGTTGGTTACAGGGCACAAATGCAGGGCAATAAGATTGTTCTTGCGCTTGGTTACAGCCATCCTGTTGAAATGGAAGTTCCATCAGAAGTGAAAGCTTCTGTTGAAAATAACACCCTAATCAAATTGTCCAGCCATGACAAGCAGGTGCTTGGTCAGTTTGCTGCCGAAATTCGCAGCAAGCGTCCACCAGAGCCATATAAAGGCAAAGGCGTTCGTTATGAAAACGAACAGATCCTGCGCAAAGAAGGCAAGAAGAAGTAGAGGCCATATTCATGAAATCACATCAATTATTCTTGCGTCGCAAGATCAGAAACAGAAATCAGATCAGCAAGGTGGCCAATGGCCGTCCCCGGCTTTCTGTTCATCGTTCGTCAAAACATATCTATGCTCAAATCATTGATGATACCAGCGGAGTTACTCTCGCTTCTGCATCCCTCTGGATAAAGATATGAAGGGCAAGGCCGGTTCAAATTGTGATGCTGCAACAACTGTTGGCAAGATGGTTGCTGAGCGGGCACAGAAGAACGGCGTTGATACGGTTGTTTTTGACCGTGGCGGATTTATTTATCACGGCCGGGTTAAGGCGCTTGCAGAAGCAGCGCGCGAAGCCGGCTTGAAATTCTAGGAGGAATGCATGGCTCGTAACGATGCACCACGTGACAATCAGCGCGAAGACAGCGATCTTATTGATAAGCTCGTTGGCATTAACCGTGTTGCCAAGGTTGTAAAAGGTGGCCGGCGTTTTGGTTTTGCCGCTTTAGTTGTCGTTGGTGACACAAAAGGTCGGGTTGGTTTCGGATCAGGCAAGGCTAAAGAAGTGCCGGAAGCTATCCGTAAGGCCACCGAAGCTGCTAAGCGCAATATGATCCGTGTGCCTCTGCGGGATGGACGGACGCTTCACCATGACATTGAAGGTCATTTTGGTGCTGGTCATGTAATTCTACGGGCAGCTCCTTCTGGTACAGGTATTATTGCCGGTGGCCCAATGCGTGCAGTATTTGAAACGTTAGGAATTCAGGATATTGTCGCAAAATCTATTGGCACATCCAATCCCATAACATGATTAAAGCAACATTTGTCGCTCTAAAAGGCATTCAGGCACCACGTGCGGTTGCCGCCAAGCGTGGCAAACGGGTTGCTGATATCCTTGGCACCAAGAAAAACAAGGTCGAGGAAAGCAAAACCACAGAGGCCGCAGAGGCCTGATAAAGGGAATAGGTATGGCAGCGAAAGCAACAGTGCGAGTGACCCAAACCGGTAGCCCAATTGGACGCAGGGCTGATCAGCGGCAGACGTTGATTGGACTTGGTCTGAATAAAATTGGTCGCACCAAGGTTCTGGAAGATACTCCGTCAGTGCGCGGAATGATCAACAAGGTATCTCACCTTGTTCGCGTTGATGACGATCAGAAATAAGGGTGACCAGATATGAAACTTCATGAAATTAGAGATAACGACGGAGCACGCAAGTCAGGCAAGCGTCTTGGCCGTGGTATTGGCTCTGGTAAGGGCAAAACTTCAGGTTCAGGTCACAAAGGCCAGAAAGCACGTTCAGGCGTTGCTATTAATGGCTTTGAGGGTGGCCAAATGCCGATTAACCGGCGTTTGCCAAAGCGTGGCTTTAATAATATCTTCCGTCGCCGCTTTGCTATTATTAATCTGGGCGATATACAGTCAGTTATTGATAATGGTAAACTTGATGCGAAAAAGATATTGATGCCAACGCTCTGATAGCCGCTGGTTTGGTAACCCATCCCCGCGATGGTGTGCGCCTGCTTGGTAATGGTGAACTCAAAGCAAAGATAACTATTCATGTTGCTGGCGCATCAGCATCTGCGCGTGCCGCGGTTGAAGCCGCTGGTGGTTCGCTTGTTGTTGTAGAAAAAGCACCAGCAAGTGATGCTGGCAAAGCCAAGGAAAGCGGTAAGTCATAATGGCAAAATCGCCGGATAGAATGGCCGTTGGGGCAGGATTGGGGGCTTTGGTAAAGCATCTGATTTGCGTCAGCGTATTCTGTTTACTCTGGGTGCGCTGATTATTTACCGGCTGGGAACATATATTCCTGTGCCGGGTATTAATCCTGATGTACTTAGTGATATCTTCAGCCGGAATTCTTCAGGGATTCTGGGCATGTTTGATATGTTCAGTGGCGGCTCACTGGGGCGAATGACCATTTTTGCCCTGACCATTATGCCATATATTACGGCATCCATTATCATGCAACTGATGACGTCTATTGTGCCAAGTCTGGAAACCCTTCAAAAAAGAAGGTGAAGCTGGCCGCAAAATGATCAATCAGTATACCCGTTATCTGACGGTGTTGCTGGCCACGGTGCAAGGATATGGGATTGCTGTCGGTCTTGAACAGGCGGATGGTGTTGTCTATGACCCCGGCATGTTCTTCCGGGTTACCACCGTAGTAACCTTGGTTGGCGGCACCTTATTCCTGATGTGGCTGGGGGAACAGATTACCCAGCGCGGTGTTGGTAACGGCATATCATTGATCATTTTTCCGGAATTGTTGCTAATCTGCCCAGTGCTCTGGCAGGAACCTTCGAACTTGGCCGGACAGGGGCATTATCCCCATTTCTTATTCTGTTCTTTTTGCTGATGGCCATTGCAGTGATCGCGTTCATCGTATTTATCGAACGCGCCCAGCGCCGGATTTTAATTCAGTATCCGAAACGCCAACAGGGTAACAAAACCTTTGGTGGCGAATCTTCTCATCTACCGCTTAAAGTCAATGTTGCCGGTGTTATTCCACCTATCTTTGCATCATCATTGCTGCTGATGCCGGTATCCGTGCTGAGCCTGACTAACACTGCTGATGGCGGGGCTGGCTGGCTTGTAACTCTGAATGCGCTTCTTGGCCGTGGCCAGCCGCTATATCTGGGTATTTATATCGCCTTGATTGTATTCTTTGCGTTTTTTCTATACGGCTATTGTATTCAATCCTTCTGAAACATCGGAAAATTTGCGCCGTTATGGTGGTTATATTCCGGGTATTCGTCCGGGGCAGCCGACGGCAGATTATCTGGATTATGTCCTGACTCGTCTGACTGTTCTGGGTGCAGCATATTTATCAGCGGTTTGTATACTTCCTGAAATCCTGATCAGCCAGTATAGTGTGCCATTTTATTTTGGCGGAACCAGTTTGCTGATTGTGGTGACAGTAACTCAGGATACCATGACGCAGGTACAGTCCCATTTGATGGCACATCAATATGAAAGCCTGATCCGTAAATCCAACCTGAGAGGAAAGAAAAGATGATACTCATTCTTCTTGGCCCTCCCGGTGCTGGTAAAGGTACGCAAGCAACCCGTCTGATGGATAAATACGGATTTATTCAATTATCCACTGGCGATATGTTGCGTGATGCCATAACCAATGGAACAGAATTAGGCATGAAAGCAAAATCTGTCATGGATGCTGGCGAATTAGTGGCAGATGATATTATCCTTGGCATGATCCGTGAACGTCTTGTTGATGGTCATCGTGGAAATGGTGTTATTCTGGATGGGTTTCCAAGAACCATTGCCCAAGCCGAAGGGCTTGGTGCCATGTTAGCTGAATTGGCGCTTGGTATTGACCATGTGATTGAAATGCAAGTGGATGAGCAGATGCTGGCAGATAGAATTGTCAAGCGTGCGGCAGAATCCGATCAGGTTCGTGATGATGATACTGTTGAGGTGCTACAACAGCGGCTCAAGGTATATCATGATAGTACCGCCCCTATCATTCCCTATTATCGGGAAAAAGGGGTATTGAGTGTTGTTGATGGTATGCAGACGATAGAATCTGTGGCATCAGCAATTGATGATATTATTGGTGGGCAGGAGGTCTGACCACGCTTGACTGTAACGTCTTAATGGCTATAATTCGCGCTTCTGATTATATGGTAGTGCTATCGTCCCATTAGGGCAGATGTTTCGGTCGATTTACAAAAGGAGAGGGCAGTGGCTCGTATTGCTGGTGTCAACATACCGACAAAGAAAAGGGTAAAAATTGCCCTTACATATATTCACGGCATTGGCATGACGTCTGCCAATAAGATATGTGAAAAAGCTGGTTTGACAGACGAACGTCGTGTCAATGACCTGACCGAGGATGAATTAACCCGGATCAGGGATATCATTGATGGTGATTATCTGGTGGAAGGTGATTTGCGCCGCCAGACGTCAATGGCTATCAAGCGTTACCTTGATCTTGGTTGTTTAAGAGGATTGCGCCATCGTCGTAATCTACCAGTGCGAGGACAGCGGACTCATACCAACGCGTACACGCAAAGGCCCTGCCAAGGCCATCGCTGGTAAGAAGAAATAAGGCGATAGGAGAGTATTATGGCAAAACAACCATCACAAGCCCGCGTTAGACGCCGTGAGAAGAAGAATATCACTAATGGCGTAGCCCATGTGAATTCCTCTTTCAACAATACCAAAATCACGATTACCGATGTTCAGGGTAATGCGATTTCATGGTCATCAGCCGGTGGCATGGGTTTCAAAGGATCACGCAAATCAACCCCTTATGCTGCACAGTTAGCAGCAGAAGATGCAGGTAAGAAAGCCATTGAGCATGGTATGAAAACCATCGACGTTCAGGTTAGTGGCCCTGGTACAGGTCGGGAATCAGCGTTACGCGCGCTACAATCTGTTGGATTTAACATTAGCTCAATCCGTGATGTAACACCAATCCCTCATAATGGTTGTCGTCCACGGAAACGTCGTCGCGTCTAATCTAAATATTAGATCGCACTGAAATTTTGCTAAATTTTCTGATCCTGTTTGTGGTCAGTAGCAATGAGTATAAAGGAAACTGGCTATGATCGAATTGAACTGGCAGGAACTCAAAAAACCAGAAAAGCGTAACGTAAGTTATGATGAGCATAATAATAATAAGGCGACCATGACAATTGAACCGTTTGAGCGGGGCTTTGGTGTTACTGTTGGTAATGCGTTAAGACGTGTTCTGCTTTCGTCCTTGCAAGGTGCGGCAATTACCTCAATTCAGATACAAGGCGTTCTTCATGAGTTTTCATCAATAGCTGGTGTTAACGAAGATGTGACAGATATTGTCCTTAATCTTAAAGGCGTTGGCCGTAAAAATGTCTGTTGAAGGCCCTAAACGTCTGCGTTTGAATGCCGAAGGCCCATGTGTGGTAACCGCTGGCATGATCAATCTGGTTAACGGGGTTGAGATTATGAATCCCGATCATGTGATCTGTACCCTTGATGATGGTGCAACATTAGGCATGGAGCTTACTGTTAATACAGGAAGCGGATATGTCCCTGCAAGCGCAAGCAAGCATGAAGACCCACCTATCGGATTGGTTCCGATTGATGCTATTTATTCACCTATTCGTCAGGTTGCTTATAAAGTTGAAAATACACGTGTTGGTCAGCGAACCGATTTTGATAAATTGATCCTGACTATTGAAACAGATGGTTCTGTTAATCCAGAAGATGCTGTTGCATTCGCGGCTAGAATTATTCAGGATCAATTGCAGTATTTCATCAACTTTGAAGAGCCGAAGTCAACACAGGCCAGCGAAGAAATCGATGATATTCCGTTTAACCGTAATCTGTTGCGGAAAGTGGATGAACTGGAATTATCTGTCCGTTCAGCCAATTGCCTGAAAAATGACAATATCGTCTATATTGGTGATCTTTGCCTTAAGACAGAGCCTGAAATGTTGCGTACCCCGAATTTTGGTCGTAAGTCATTAAATGAAATCAAGGAAGTCCTTCAAGGTATGGGACTTGAGCTTGGAATGGATATTCCGTATTGGCCACCCTGAAAATATCGAAGAACTGGTCAAGCGGCTGGATGAACCTTTCTAAGCATCTTTTTGCGTAAACTGGAGAAATCATGCGCCATCGTATATCTGGTCGGAAATTAAACCGCACGTCACAGCATCGCCAGATGTTGTTCCGTAACATGTCACAGGCGTTGATCCGGCATGAACAAATCGTTACCACCCTTGCCAAGGCACGGGAATTGCGCCCTGTTGTGGAAAAGCTGATTACGCTTGGTAAACGTGGTGATTTACATGCTCGTCGTCAGGCTTTTGCCCGCCTTCGCGATGATGACATGACCGTTAAACTGTTTGATGTTCTTGGCAAGCGTTATGCTGACCGAAATGGTGGATATACCCGCATTATCAAGGCGGGCTATCGTTATGGTGATGCTGCTTCCATGGCCGTGATTGAGTTGGTGGACAGGGATGAAGATGCACGCGGTCTTGGTGACCGTCCAGAAGAAGATGCTGTCGAAGCATCAGCATAATCTCAAGCTACTAGAACGAATTAACAAAGGCCGGTTTCCATACCGGCCTTTTTGTTTCTCTTGAAATCATGACGTCTTCATCTGATGAATTATTTGCACAGACTATGCCACGACCGCTGGCTGATACATTACGACCAACGGATCTGTCTATGGTTTCTGGTCAGGATCATTTGCTGGGGGTGGAGGGCAGTTTGCGCCGTATGGTAGATGCGGCAAAAGAAGGCAAGCCTTTTCCTTCATTGATATTCTGGGGGTCACCTGGAACGGGAAAAACGACCATAGCACGCCTTCTTGCTGATGCCATAGGAATGCAGTTTGAACCAGTATCCGCAGTATTTGACGGGGTGGCTGATTTGCGACGGGTTTTTGCGCGTGCCAGGGAAAACAGTGCCTCAGGACAAAAAACACTGATGTTTGTTGATGAAGTGCATCGGTTCAACAAAGCCCAGCAGGATGGGTTATTGCCGCATGTTGAAGATGGGCTGGTCACACTGGTCGGGGCAACAACCGAAAATCCCAGCTTTGCCCTGAATGGGGCATTATTATCACGCTGTCAGGTCATGGTATTGAACCGGCTTGATGACCATGCCCTCAATCATATCATGACTCGTGCCGAAACGCATTATGGCAGAATGCTTCCACTGGATGATGATGCCCGGACAATGTTATGCGCCATGTCAGATGGGGATGGCCGCTATTGCCTTAATGCCGTAGAAACCATTATGGCGCAGGTGACGGATGCAGCACCCCGCCTGACTGCTGATGATCTGGGTCAGCTATTGTCACGCCGTGCCATGGCTTTTGATCGGGCTGGTGATCAGCATTATAACCTGATGTCCGTTCTACATAAATCCTTGCGTTCATCTGATGCGGATGCAGCTTTATACTGGTTTGCCCGAATGGTCATTGGCGGTGAAGATATTCATTATGTCTTGCGCCGATTGACCAGATTTGCGGCTGAAGATATCGGTCTGGCCGAACCGGAAGCCTTGCCACGCGCGATTGCCAGCTGGAACAGTTTTGAACGACTTGGTTCACCTGAAGGAGAGTTATCCGTTGCTCAACTGGTGCTTTATCTGGCCACAGCACCAAAATCCAACGCTATCTTTGCGGCCTATAACGCGGCGATGCGGGCGGCTAGGGATACCGGTTCACCAGCACCACCAGCCCATATGCTGAATGCACCCACCGGATTGATGAAAGATTTGGGCTATGGCAAAAATTATATCTATGATCATGATACGCCAGAAGGGTTTTCTGGCCAGAGTGGATTTCCCGATGACATGTCACGGCAGAGATTTTATTATCCGGCAGAACGTGGCTTTGAACGTGAGGTGCAAAAGCGTCTGGAATGGTGGGCAAAATTGCGTGAACAGAAACATCAGGCTAATCACATTGCCAAGGATAAACCGGAATGAACAACGGGTTTGACCGCTTTGTTGGCATTGACTGGTCTGGTGCAAAGGGCACCTATCATAAAGGTATTCAGGTCGCTATGCTGGATGCCGATAGCACACAAGCAGAATTAGTCACGCCACCAGACAGAAGGGGCTGGTCGCGACAGATGGTTATGGACTGGCTGTTATCGCAACGTCAATCTGGTAAGAGGGTGCTGGCAGGGTTTGATTTTGCCTTTGCCCATCCATTTATGGATCATCAGAGCTATTTCCCGGCTATGCCAATGATCCGCAAACGCCGCAGGACTTATGGGCATTGGTGAATGCGGTCAATGACCATCTGCCTGATCAGTATGGCGGCGGCATCTGGCAACATCAGGAATTACGACATTATTACAATGCCCCGTCTGGAAAGGATGGTTCAGGCGGGCGGGGGACGCAATTTCTATCCCGTCGACGGTTAACTGAGTGGAATACAAAAACCCGTCACCATCGTGCCCCGTCACCAACATTCAATTGTGTTGGCCCGGCAGGGGTTGGGACAGGATCATTAGCTGGGATGCAGATCTTGCATGAATATCAGAATGATATGAATATCTGGCCCATATCACGCACATCTTTAGCCGCTTCATCGCTTGTTGTAGTGGAGATTTTTCCATCCCTTTATTTCACCATGGCCGGAATAACAGACCGGATGAAAGCCGCTGATCCACTGGATGCGCTGAATCATGGATTGGCCTATTTTGGTGTAGATAAGAAGAATGCCTGTAACAGAAGGCTTGCCAGATCGCGATGATCTTGATGCTCTGATTTCTGCGGCCGCGCTGAAAGCCTGTCATGATCCGCTTGGCGTTTTCCCTATATCACCTGAATATGAAGTAGCGGCCGCATCTGAAGGCTGGATATTTGGCTCATCATGCGATAAGAACAGCTCATGATGATCTGGTTAGCCATAGCTCTTGGCGGGCTGTTGGGGCGTTGACGCGGTACGGCGGGCGGTAATTAATGACTTTCGGCAACGGTTTGGTCAAAATTGGCTTCCATGGATATGTTATGGATATTTATCTGCTGGTGGTGTAATGGCTGAATCTGTCCGTATGTTTATCATGGTCGGATTTCTGGGCGCGTTGACGACTTTTTCCACATTTTCGATGGATATCATGGTGTCGATTGATCGTGGCCAGATGATCGGGGGGATGATTTATACTATGGTATCGGTAGCGGGGTCTGTTCTGATATTTATATTGGCGGCTCAAATGATGCGTGCGTTGAAGGATAATCCGATGACAGATGCCCCTTTCCATTATCGTGAAACGGATATGCGGCTTGATCGCATGTTGCGGAAACGGTTTGATGGGTTAACTCAGGGCGTGATTGAAAAATCTCTCAGAACTGGAAAGATCAGGGTGGATGGGGCGCGGATTAAAGCATCTCACAGGCTGGGCGTGGGGAGGTGATTTCCATGCCAGTCAGCATCATGGAACAAACTCGGCTAGCACTGGCTAAGCCACATAAACCGGTATCTAAGCCACCATCAAAAGCCCTGATAGCAACCTTGCGTGGATCAGTCATTGATCAGACAGATGACTATATTGCGATTAATAAACCCAGCGGGTTAGCGGTTCAGGGCGGCACGGGAACAAATGAACATGTTGATGGTGGCCTTGCCGCCGCTTTTCCGGATGGTCATAAACCGCTTCTGGTGCATCGGCTTGACCGGGATACTTCTGGTGTTCTGGTTCTGGCAAAGCATGGTAAGGCGGCAAGAATACTGGCGAAGGGTTTGAAATCCCGTCAGCATAGAAAACTATATCTGGCACTGGTGGCTGGCCGACCTAAAATGACTGATGGGGTAATTAAAGCACCATTGGTTAAATCTGGCGGTCATGGTCATGAAAAAATGGTTGTTGATGTTGATCGTGGGGATTACGCAGAAACCGAATTTGAATGTATTGATAGCATTGGTGGCAAGGTTTCGCTGATGTTGCTATCGCCGAAAACAGGCAGAACGCATCAATTGCGTGCCCATATGGTGGCACTTGGCTGTCCTATTCTTGGTGATGGAAAATATGGGGGGCAGATGCATTCCCAAATGATCAGATCAACAGACTATGTTTCATGCGGCGCGACTTGATCTGGCTGGCCAGCCACCAATTATTGCAGATTTGCCTCATGATATGATGAAAATTATGCTGTTTTTCGGCTTTGATCGTGGCGATGGTAGTGATGGATAAGATGAAAAGTTAGGGAATAGTAATGATTGCAGCGGCAAAACGTTTCTGGAAAGAAACACATGTTACAAAAACAGATGGTGGATGGATGATCACTCTTGATGGCAGGGCGGTAAAAACCCCGGCTGGCAAATCTGTTATCTTATCCAGCAGAAGCTGGCCGATGCTGTCGGGGCGGAATGGAAAGCACAGGAAGACCAGATCGTGCCAGCCACTATGCCGCATTTCCGTTATGTAGTGACCGCTGTTGATCGTGTAACGCCGCAACGTGCTGATGTTATCAGCCAGCTGGTTGGCTTTAGCGGTAATGATTTGCTTTGCTATCGTGATCCCGATCAGATGGAACTGGCAAGTGAACAGAATATGCGGTGGAATCCCCTGCTTGAATGGGCAGAAAACGAATATGGATTAAAATTGCAAACTGGTGCCGGCATTATGCCTATTAAACAGGCGGATGATACCGTTCAGATCGCACAGCAGATACTAATAGAAAAAGATGATTTTCGTCTGGCCGGGCTTTATAATTTGATCAGCCTGAGTGGGTCATTTATTATTGGCATTGCGATTGAACAGGGACGAATAACCGCTGAAGATGGCTATCAACTGGCCTTTCTGGATGAATTATGGCAAGTGCGGAAATGGGGAAGTGATGCCGAAGCCGAAGATAGACGGCAAACAATAAAACAGGATATGATGGATGCAACACGTTATCTGTCACTTCTCGATTAGTATAGAGATATTCTGAAAAATAAAGTGAAGATGATATAGGAGCCAGACCATGACGTCACCAAATGTAACCATGCTTGAACAGAAACGCGCGGCGGCAAGGCTTGGCGGTGGTGAAAAACGGATAGAAACCCAGCATGGTAAAGGTAAACTGACAGCCAGAGAACGGCTGGATATTTTGCTTGATCCGGACAGTTTTGAAGAATGGGACATGTTTGTCGAACACAGATGTACAGATTTTGGCATGGCTGACCAGACGATACCCGGTGATGGTGTGGTGACTGGATATGGCCAGATCAATGGTCGGCCGGTATTTGTTTTTAGACAGGACTTTACGGTTCTTGGAGGCTCATTGTCGGAAACCCATGCGGCCAAAATTGTCAAGATTATGGATCAGGCCATGAAAACCGGAATACCGGTGATCGGGCTGAATGATTCTGGCGGGGCACGCATACAGGAAGGCGTGGCTTCTCTGGGCGGTTATGCCGATGTGTTTCAGCGCAATGTTGATGCGTCTGGTGTTGTGCCGCAAATTTCTGTCATTATGGGGCCCTGTGCTGGTGGGGCTGTATATTCACCAGCTATGACAGATTTCATTTTCATGGTCGAAGGATCATCCTATATGTATGTGACAGGGCCTGATGTGGTTAAAACCGTCACCCATGAAGATGTCAGTCACGAAGACCTTGGTGGTGCGTCTACCCATACCAAAAAATCAGGTGTTGCCCATAAAGCCTATGCCAATGATGTTGAAGCATTGATGGGGGTAAGGACGCTGATGTCCTATCTGCCGCAATCATGCGATGATCATTCGCCGGATGTTAAAACCGATGATCCGATAACTCGTAAAGTGCCTGCGCTGGATCGTATTATTCCGGCTAACCCTAATCAGCCATATGATATGAAACATGTAATTAGCCATATCATTGATGATGACAGCTTTTTTGAAATTCATCCGGATTATGCCTGGTAATATTATCACCGGCTTTGCCAGAATGGGCGGGATGAGTGTAGCGATCATTGCTAATCAGCCCATGGTGCTGGCCGGATGCCTTGATATCAATGCCTCGCGTAAGGCGGCGCGTTTTGTGCGATTTGCTGATGCGTTTAATATCCCATTGGTGACGCTGGTTGATGTCCCCGGGTTTATGCCCGGAACAACACAGGAATATGGCGGTATCATTGGTCATGGGGCAAAACTGCTTTTTGCCTATGCAGAAGCAACAGTCCCAAAGGTGACGCTGATTACCCGCAAAGCCTATGGGGGTGCGTATGATGTGATGTCGTCCAAGCATCTTCGCGGGGATGTCAATTATGCCTGGCCAACGGCTGAAATCGCGGTGATGGGGCCGGAAGGGCGGCACGCATCATTTTCCGTGGTGATAAGGATGATCCGGAAAAACTGAAACAGCGGTCGGATGATTACAGAGAAAAATTTGCAAATCCGTTTGTTGCGGCTAAACGTGGTTATATAGATGATGTGATTATGCCCAATAATTCGCGTTTCCGCCTGACACGCGCGTTGAAAATGCTAAAGGTAAACGCGCCAACAGACCACAACGCAAGCATGATAATCTGCCATTATAGATTGAGAGGAGAAAAAGGATGTTTAATAAAATCCTCATTGCTAATCGTGGTGAGATTGCCTGCCGGATTATGCGTACAGCTAAAGCGATGGGCATTAAAACAGTAGCGGTTTATTCTGATGCTGATGCTAATAGTAATCATGTCATCATGGCGGATGAGGCGGTATGCATAGGCCCGCCGCCTTCGGCGGAAAGCTATCTGGACGCCAAGGCTATTATTGCGGCGGCTAAATCCACAGGGGCAGAAGCCATTCATCCCGGTTTGGGTTTTTGTCCGAAAATGCCGGTTTTGTTAAGGCGGTAGAAGAGGCCGGTCTTATCTTTATCGGGCCGGGGGCTGACGCTATTCAGCTTATGGGCGATAAAATCACCTCGAAAACACTGGCTGAAAAGGCAGGTGTATCTGTTGTCCCCGGTACCGAAGGGGCAGTTAGTGATGTTGATGTTGCGGCACAAGCGGCGCTGGATATCGGCTATCCGGTGATGATAAAAGCATCGGCTGGCGGCGGCGGCAAAGGGATGCGCATTGCCCATGATGAAAGGGAATTGCGTGAGGCCATGCCACAAGCCCAGAATGAAGCCCGCGCATCATTCTGTGATGACCGCGTCTTTATTGAAAAATTTGTCACCAGCCCGCGGCATATTGAAATACAGATATTAGGCGATAGTCATGGCCATGTGGTGTATCTGGGTGAACGCGAATGTTCATTACAGCGGCGTCATCAGAAAGTTCTGGAAGAATCCCCAAGTCCTTTTATCAGTGACAAAACGCGTGCCGCCATGGGAAAGCAGGCTGTCGAACTGGCAAAAGCGGTGCAGTATAAATCTGCTGGCACGGTAGAGTTTATTGTTGGGGCTGATGAGGATTTCTATTTTCTGGAAATGAATACCCGTCTTCAGGTTGAACATCCGGTCACGGAACTGGTTTATGATATTGATCTGGTGGAATGGATGATCCGTATTGCCGCCGGTGAAAGTTAACCTTTAGCCAGGACAAGATCACGCCAAAAGGCTGGGCGGTGGAAGTGCGTTTATATGCGGAAGACCCATCACGTGGATTCCTGCCAGCGATTGGCCAGTTAACGCGGTATCGGGAACCTGATGACATGACTGGTATCCGTATCGATAGCGGTGTTCACGAAGCAGGTGAGATTTCTATTTACTATGATCCCATGATTGCCAAAGTAATCGGATATGGCAAAACCCGTGATGCGGCCCTGGATTATCTGGGGGCAGGGCTGGATCGTTATGTTATCGAAGGATTGGCGCATAACCGGCAATTCTTGCGTCATATCATTGATCATCCGCAGTTCCGGAAAGGTGATATGACAACAGGCTTTATTGCTGATGAATATCCGCAAGGTTATACGCCTTCTGCCCCGGACGATACGGATCAGCTAGCGGCGATGCGTGCTGTGGCTGTTCAGCTGGTGGCAAGCCGGCTAGATCGTATGGCGGCTATTGGCGGGGCTATACCTGAACGGGAATACTGGCTGAATGATGCGGCTGGAACATGTGTCGCTATCTGGGATGCCGCCACTAATACCGTAACGATTGATGGTAACGTTATGGAAATGACCGGAACGCCTGATCGGGATAGCCGCCGGTTTGACGGTGCCATTAATGGCAAGGCGATGGCGATGCAGATATGGCATCATGCCGCCCGGGTTGAAATTATGCTTGGGGCGCATAAGCTGGCCGTGCATATTCTGCCCAACCGGATTAGTCATCTGCAGGCGTTTATGCTGGATAACACAACAGGAAGCGGCGCGGTAGAAATCACGGCACCCATGCCGGGGTTAATGTCGCGTATCATGGTATCGGTGGGGGATCAGATCACCGCTGGTGATGATGTTGCCGTGATTGAAGCCATGAAGATGGAAAATCTGCTGAAATCAACCGAAACCGGTATCGTCAAAGAGGTGCTGGTCGGTGCAGGGGAAACGGTGGCCGCTGATCAGCCCCTTATCATACTGGCTGACCCTGCGGATATGGAATGACGCTCCGTTATCTGAAGGCTGAAGCAAAATCGCTGGGCGCACATGCGGCGCGGCTCTGTGATGAGCTGATCCATGCCGCTGAAACACGGCAACATGCCAGTGTGATTATTCTGGCCGCGGCGGTGCTGGATGTTGCCTTGCGGGAACCCACGGGGCCTGCTGGTGGTGCAGATGGTGCGGCGATTGCCGAAGCAAGAGATGGGCGTGAAGCATTCTGGTTGAGAGATCGCCGCAATGGCATTGTCCATTATGAAGGCGGTCGCGGTGGATTTATGGGACATGCTGATGATGCGGCTATTCTTGCCGAAGATGCTGAGCGTGCTATTGCCGCTTTGACAGAAGCGCTGGCTATTCTGAATTTTGGCTAGGCGCTATGGTGGCGATATCGGTATCGGTATAACGGCCAAGGGTGTCACTGAACTGATTGATGAGCGCGTGATCCAGCTGTTGCATGATCATATCGGCAGGCTGGTTGATCATATGGGCACAGGCGGTTACTCCGGCATCATGTATGCCGCAGGGAATGATATGCCGGAATCCATCCAGCATATCGGCGCCAACATTGATAGCAATACCATGCCAGCTGATCCAGCGGCTCAGGCGGACGCCGATAGCGGCAATTTTATGATCGGGCTGGTCTGAACGGTTATTATCCTTGTTATCCCCATAAACCCAGATACCGGGTGCGCCGGCACGTCTCATCCCCGTGATGCCGCATTGGGCAAGGGCGGATATGCCCCATGCTTCAATGCCGCGCACAAAAGCCCGGATATCACGGCCACGGCGATTAAGATCAAGCATGATATAGACAATGCGCTGGCCGGGGGCATGATAAGTCCATTGACCGCCGCGACCGGTAGCGCGGATGATGGGTTTCATGTCAGATGAGGAATGTGAGGGCGAATGAGAAGGGTTGGAAATGATGATCAGGGCTAAGCAGAAGCTCATCATCTCTGGCTGAACTACCGCCGGTATAGACAGGGTGATGTTGTAAAAACCATAATACTTCTGGTGCCGCTCCGGACTGCATGGCGGTGATATGGTTTTCCATCGTGGTAACCGCTTCATCATAGCCAAGCGGGGTATGGTTTTCCCATATGGTCACGCCATCTGGCCCCGGCCGAATGATGTCCGGCCGTGCGGGTTGTGGGGTGTGTGTTGACTTCTGGCTTGCGCTTATGGTCATGATCTGTTATCGCATTGTCTGCGAGTTGACGCAATGGCGTATCATCTCGCGGCATATTCGGTGCGGCTGTGGCGGAACTGGTAGACGCGCAGCGTTGAGGTCGCTGTGGGCTAATAACCCGTGGAAGTTCGAGTCTTCTCAGCCGCACCATTTCTCTCAAACAAACCCGCAGAGAACCTATAGTTTTCCTATCGTAACGTTAAAGGGTAGGACAAACGGTAGGACATTTTGGCTAAATACCTCTTCCAAAGAGAGGGTTTATTACTTCGAGCGCCGTATCCCAAAGGACGTTAGCGCAAATTATAGTGCCCCCAAAAATCAGAAAATCATTAAAGACAAAGCGTAGGGCTGATGCTTTAGCGCTTTCCTCACAAATCTCACAGCGTCTTGATGCGTACTGGGCATCAATCCGCCTTGAAAACTTTTCAAAATTGATTTGTTACTCACCCTTACAAAGCGCAAGGCCGTTGGTAACTTCAACAACCCAAACGATCAAGATGAGTGAAGCATTAGATTTTTACGTCAACATCAAAGGGAAGGGGCGAGACAAACGCTTCTTTGCATATGCCAAACGTGCAATTGGGTATTTGTTTGATGCTGTGAGCGATAAGCCAATTTCAAGCTATACACGCTCAGATGCTAATGCCTTGAGGGATTTGCTCATTGAACGTGGTCTTGTTATCTCCAGTGTTAAACGTAATTTTGAGGTTGTCCGTGCAATCTTCAATGTTGCTAATAGGGAAGGTGACTTAAATCTTTCAAACCCATTTTCAAATGTACTCATGCTTCATGCTAATGATGGAAAACCACGTTTGCCAGTCAGACAATCAGATATATCCAGAATACAAAGGATGTGCATAAAGTTAGATGACGATATCAGATGGCTTATAGCTCTTATTAGTGACACTGGTATGCGCTTGGCCGAAGCTTGCTGGAGTTCTTCTTGAAGATTTCAAGCTAGATGAAGAAGTTCCTTATTTAACGATTAGACCTCATGCTTGGCGGCCACTTAAAACTGTTGCTAGTAAAAGAGTCATTCCACTCGTTGGTACTTCACTATGGTCTGCAAGACGAGTAATCCAAAATGAATCATCACCATTTGCTTTTCCTAGGTATTGTAATGCATCTGGACAAGGCAGATAGTGCAAGTAACGCATTAAATAAATGGATTAAACCTCATGTTGAGCAAGGTGTAGTCATTCATAGTTTTCGTCATAGTCTAAGAGACAGACTTAGAGAAATTGAATGTCCATCAGATATTATTGACCAAATTGGTGGATGGCGGACATATGGGTTAGGGCAGAGATATGGTAAAGGGTATTCCCTTAGTGTGATGCATAAATGGCTTAAACAAATGGTTTAGCACTATAATGTGCGCTAACGTCCTTGGGGATGTGGCGCTCGAAGTAATAAACCCCTCTCTTTTGGAAGAGGTATTTAGCCAAAATGTCCTACCGTTTGTCCTACCCTTTGCGGTTTTAGTAGGAAAACTCTTGGATCTCTGCGGTTTTTAGAAGAGAAATGGTGCGGCTGAGAAGAAACCGCGTGTAAGTTTGCCTACTCCTAACTTTAGATTTTAGGCATATAGATGTTTGTTGCAAGGATTAGTTTGTCCTCCCGTTTGTCCTCCCCCAATTAACTAAAATGGGGGTGGCCTGATATATGCGTGATATCAAGAAGTAAGCGTGGCTTCCCTTGCTTTAATCCTGTCAGAAACCATTCTCAGAGGCGAGGAGTCCGCTAGACTCCTCAGCCAGCAATTCCTGCTTTGGCTTGCCCCAACCCCTGTCTAACAGCGCCTGAGCGGCCGTCCCACGCACCCGCTCATCCTTGCCATGCCTCATTAATTCTACGAGCGTATCTATAGCCTCGCTAGTATATGATCTAGCAAGCTCAGCTACCTTATATTCATCCTTTGGTCGCCCAGAAGGGTTGCCTGAGTGTCCAGAGATGTATTGACCACAGGGAATTACGCATAGATCTAATATAACATACTGGAAAGAACGAATAAAGGATGGAGGTCACTTAAATTCAGTTTAAGTTATTGTAAATATTATATATTACTTGATTTATCCGCTGATTTCGCTATCATATAGAGGTAGGTAGAAATGGCTGTAGAGGGTAGCTACAGATAGTGCTTCTAAAGTGCTTGGACGCGGCAGTAACCCCAGCTGAGTAAGAGACTAACTCTGACCTGCCTAGAGGTCTCACGAACAGGCTCTGTGACAAACCACAACCTGTTGGTAGCTGACGGTCGCCGGTATGGCCTGTCAGTGTTCCTGCGTTATTAAGCTGTGCGTAAAGGGGAGACCGCGTAACCGCCCCCTACCGATAAGGTGACACAATACCGGCTAGGATGAGCGACGGAATGGCTCCGACAATCAGACTGGGCTTAGCCTTAAACAGGCTAGGTATGCCCTAAATTCTCACTAGCTAGAATGTCGCTCTAGAATTCACCAACAATCAGGGGTGAGGCTGAATTATATTCATAAAATTGCTCTGCTTGATATGGGCTTTACTAATATCAGCTTAAAATTTAAATCTATGGCATCATGGTGCCGGCTCCACAAGAGATATAAGTTCTAGAAAGTAAATAATAATGGTTGCATTGATAAAGTTGGAGTTTGCTCCAAATAGCTATAAAATATATGTTTATGCAGTTTTATTATGAGAGGTTTTAGATTTATTTTAGTCATACCCACGTTAAATGTTTTTCATGTATCTCAGGCTTCATCGATTGAGTTATTTAATTCTTTTGCATCAAGATACGCCATTAAGAACTATCCTGATCCATGATTGATGTTTTAAGGATCTGTAAAAATGGTGATATATCTAGATGCAGAGAATTAAGAACATTATGACCCTAATGGTGATTTTGAGTTTGGATGATTTGTGGCATGGCAAATGCATCAACAGATGAAAAACAAGAAATATATTCTTTAGCAACTTCTATTTCTTTAGGAGCTGAAATAATAAATGACACCGATGGGTTAGTACATTTCAATTATGGGGCATATGATGACCAATAAGAAAGCATGAATATATGCGTCTAAAGTCCTAGACAATGGTAAGAGCTTATATCAAGCTTTTGATCACAGATGTTATACCCAATTCCTATAGAAAATTAGAGAAGTATAAAAATATGATCAAGCATTATCTCACCACTATTGCTTTTGTTATGGTCGCAACACCTATTTGGGTGCTATTGGTGATACATATTATTGTGAAAATATTGTAGGATATCTTGGAAATTCGCAAGACTTAATTAAAGACGTTAGTGATGACCCTTTCTTGTTTAAAATGGAATGATGATCAATTGATTATACGTATCAAAATGGTGACAAATTAAATGTATCTATTCACAAGCAAAATCAAAATGGGTTTGTTTTGTTAGAAACCCAATTATTTGATCAAGATGATCTTATATGAAATAATAGGTGATAGATTTAATGAAAAAACAAACCTTTTACTCATTTATTTCAGATGAGACACGATTTCTGGATTTCAATACAAATGCTCACGGTTCAAACAAAGTAACTTAATTGGCTAGTTATAGATGGTTAAGTCAAAAGATGTTGCTAAATTACGCTCAGCTATAAAGCTAGAAAAAAGCTAAATTTATATGCAGTGATTTTGGCGCAATTTTATTATTCTTTATTGAATATTCTATAGTAACCACTAACCACAATCATATTCATTTGGGATTTAACGTAGGCTTACTTAAAACATATGGTTTTACTGAAGGTAGCGAGATTAAGTATGTGACTCTATGCCTACATTAAATTAAATAGTGGATCCAAAAAATAAAAATTAGAGCCTTTTGTGTTGAAGCATTAGTTGAAAATGGCTCTGGAGAAAAATCACAGCAATATTGTGGTAGCTGATACATCTATATCAGGTAATGGGACGCTTCGAGCATATGTATAAAACTTTATTTGGATTTAGCACCAAAAATATTTCTAAGGCTTTACCTCACAGTTGTTGCTATATGTTCGAAGATTTAGCAGATAAAAGGATGAACCTATTGGCATAAAGCAGAATTTGGCGATGGATGGATAGGCAGAAGTATTAAGGAACATTGGTATTAAGGATCACGCGATGCCAACTGAACGCAAAAAAGATCGAACTTAGCCGCTACATTGATTACTACGACAATTACTGATCTCAATAAAAAAGGCTTCATCAACCACATCTAAACCGAACTACGATTATGATGAGCGTAATCTAGAAATATACGATATCAGGCTGACTCGAGAAGGCAGGGTGCTTCCCCTTTTAGGGTACAACTGTAAAGTACCTATACTCAATTTATCTTCAGCCCAACTAGCCATGGCGAGCATAACAAAGGCGATAGTAATCTATGATAATGCGCATTATTTTTCTCCATACATCTGAGGTCAGTCTGTAATATATTTCCTCAAAATCAATATGAGACACGTTACCATCGTGCCTGCGACACCACACCTGCAAGCTGATATTAGTAAAGCCCTTATCAAGCAGAGCAACTTTTATGAATATAATTCAACTCACCCCTGATTGTTGGTGAATTCTAGAGCGACATTCTAGCTAGTGAGAATTTAGGCATACCTAGCCTGTTGAAGGCTAAGCCCAGTCTGATTGTCGGAGCCATTCCGTCGCTCATCCTAGCCGGTATTGTGTCACCTTATCGGTAGGGGGCGGTTACGCGGTCTCCCCTTTACGCACAGCTTAATAACGCAGGAACACTGACTGGCCATACCGGCGACTGTCAGCTCCCCCACAGGTTGTGGTTTGTCACAGAGCCTGTTCGTGAGACCTCTAGGCAGGTCAGAGTTAGTCTCTTACTCAGCTGGGGTTACTGCCGCGTCCAAGCGCTTTAGAAGCACTATCTGTAGCTACCCTCTACAGCCATTTCTACCTACCTCTATATGATAGCTTAAAAATCAGCGAATAAATCAAGTAATATATAATAATTACAATAACTTAAACTGAGTTTAAGTGACCTCCATCCTTTATTCATTCTTTCCAGTATGTTATATTAGATCTATGCGTAATTCCGTGGTCAATACATCTCTGGATACTCAGGCAACCCTTCTGGGCGACCAAAGGATGAATATAGGTAGCTGAGCTTGCTAGATCATATACTAGCGAGGCTATAGATACGCTCGTAGAATTAATGAGGCATGGCAAGGATGAGCGGGTGCGTGGGACGGCCGCTCAGGCGCTGTTAGACAGGGTTGGGGTAAGCCAAAGCAGGAATTGCTGGCTGAGGAGTCTAGCGGACTCCTCGCCTCTCTGAGAGTGGTTTCTGACAGGATTAAAGCAAGGGAAGCCACGCTTACTTCTTGATATCACGCATATATCAGGCCACCCCATTTTAGTTAATGGGGGGAGGACAAACGGTAGGACAAACTAATCCTTGCAACAAAAACATCTATATGCCTAGAATCTAAAAAAGTCAGGAGTAGGCAAACTTATACGCGGTTTCTTCTCAGCCGCACCAATCATTCCCGTAAACCCCTTGAATTTCTCGTGTTTAGCCTGATTTTTTAATCAGGGGTGATACTTTTGGGGATACATTTGACTAAGGTTACGGCTCCTTACCTCATCCGAAAAAGAGGTATTTTTTACCTTCAGAAAACGCATTCCAAAGCCTCTGTTGGTCATTATGGAAATGAGTTCATCCGTAAATCCCTGCGAACACGTGACAGGTTTACAGCGATAAGAATCTCATCTCAGTTAGTTTCCGCTTTGGATAAGGAATGGTCTGAAAAGCTATTCTCTATTCCAGATGAAATGACTGCCACTGACTTCTTGTTCAAACTAAGCGAACCACTTCTTTTCAGAAGCATTGTCTGATTACTGCACAATGAAGGGAAGGTTAGGATGACAAGAGGTTTTATGGTATTCACCCATCGTGGTTCGTGAAGTAGTCTCTATTTCAGGAGATAAGGAAATATCGGCATATACAAGAGCTGATGCTTTAGCGTTCCGAGACAGACTGCTGGGAAGGAAAGTAGCAACAGCTACTCGTCAAACGAAACTTCGAGTGCATTCGGGCTGTTTGGAACTACTCAGCCCGTGAACATGGTCTGGCAACAGCCAACCCTTTTGCAAACATGAACTATGGTAACGGAACAGCATCAGTTACACGCAAACCAATTCCAATTGATAATATTCGCCAGATACAGAAGCTATGCATTGAAATAGACGATGATATTCGTTGGTTGGTTGCCCTTTTATCAGATACGGGCATGAGATTGGCTGAAGCAGCTGGTCTTACGGTCTCTGACCTGAATTTAGACGTTGAAATACCCTTTGTAAGGCTCTCAGACCATAAATGGCGGCGATTAAAGACTAAAGGCAGCCAAAGATACATACCTCTTGTTGGGACCTCTCTGTGGGCTGCAAATCGCATTGTTGCTAATGCAACGAACGATTTTGCCTTCGCCCGGTATTGTTCAGAACATGGATGCAAGTCGGACCATGCCAGCAACACGCTAAATAAGTGGGCTTAGAAGTATGTTCCAGAAGGGTGTGTTGTTCCACTCATTCCGGCACTCTATGCGTGACAGACTTAGAGCAGTTCAATGTCCATCTGATATGATAGACCAAATTGGGGGGTGGCTGCAGCTGGTGTGGGGCAGGGCTATGGTGAGGGTTATTCGCTAGTTGCAGTTACAAATGTGATGAGACTGTTGGAGGAATAAATCTAGTTAGAAATTGCACCTGAAACCACTGTGATGTCAATTTTGTCTGGTTTAAGCATTGCCGTTGCATTTATCTCAATTTTGGATGGAACATAGGAGGATTTGTGACTGATGTCTGTCCATTGCCCTTCAACTCTATTTTCAAATGACAATTAGAAAGGTATTAATTGCATCCAGTATGATTTCTCTATGGTATTTAGATAACGATATATCGCCATAAGATGTACAAGTAGTGACCCAGATGTTTGCAATTTTAAAAGGTATAATTTTTAACTGGCTCATAATACTAGTTTCGTATTTGGTAATATTTTTCAACTCTGAAAATATTTTGTTTTAAAGATGCCTAGAGGAAATTTCAAGCCAATCTTTGTAATCTGTAAAACAGGCCTTTAACTCGAAAACTGACTTATCCAGCTTTTTTTAACATCAAGTGCTTTGTGGTATCGAAGGGCGGTTGTGGAAAATTCCACTACTCTACTTTTTTTCTTTAGGGTTGTTTAACCACTCGTCAATTGAGTGCAGTTCGTCTGCACTAAGAAATTCTATTTTCTCTATAGAGTATTCTGGTGGATGCATTTCTGAAATTAATCTTAAGTATCTCAAAAGGATAGCCACCCGAACTCCTCTTCCCATAAAGGTATAATGAGCCAGCTTCGGTTTTCGGGAATATGTTTAATAAAGGCTCTGTTTCCGCTGTAAAATGTATTCCCAGTTGAAAATGTTCAAGGCTATACACATGTAATCGTTAGATTTAGACATTTTTGCGAAGTACCTTTGTGACATATCTCTAATGTATCACCCCTGATTAAAAATCAGGCTAAACACGAGGGATCCTATGGGTTTACGGGAATGATTGGTGCGGCTGAGAAGCGTGAGCACCATCGTGATTACCTGTATTTCTCCCAGATTCTACACCTGTGAACCTGTTTTGCAACCCACAATGTATCACCGTTTGTATCCCCATTGACTCCATTGGGCGTCCCCAAGGGGTTGCGCGACTGGTTAGCCGCGAACCCTGCTGGGAAACACCTCTCATTGCCCCTGTGGAATCCACTAGCAGCCTCTAGAGCCTATCTTTGCAAAGAGGGTAGCTAAGATATTTATGGGCTCCGAGGGGCACGCAAGGGCCACTGGGGGTGGAGTGGCATTGCTATTTAACCTGAAGGGGAATTTGGGGGAAGGAGTTATCTGTATGGGTAATGGGTACCACTTGTAATGGTAATTAGTACGGGGAAGGAGGCGGAGCGGAGCCAGCGGAAGCGCAGCTACGCCGACGACCACAAGGGATACAACATTACCCGTTGCAAACAAGATTACTTGAAGAGTTGCAAACAGGAATAGTGTTATGTTCGCGGCTGGGTTGCAAAAAAAGCCATAATTCGGATTGGCCCATGTTTGAACAAGTGATTGAAGCAATGAGTAATCAAATCTTTAATCATACTTACAACCGCAATCCACACAGCAACGCATAGGGGCCAATTGAGTTATTCAGATCACTAACACTTTAAAGCCCACAAAGTAAGTTAGCGGCACTCAAAATTCCATTAAAAAAATCTAACGGTGGATCAGTGGGTATGTGTCTTTCGTTTCGCCATTTTTAATATAGATACAGTGAAAAAAATTATTCTTGAATTTTAATCTATGGATACTATTTTTTTATAACAGGTTATTAATTTAGGTAATGCTATATAATGAAAAATAACAAAATTTAATATTTTTAAATTAATTATTATGTTTATTTCATTGCTTGTACTGCAATCTGTTTCATATGGTCAATCATTGAAAGATCAATATCAGCAACAAGAAAAATAATGCTGCTAATCAGACAGACAAAAGGGGTAAAAAAATTAAATAAAATATTAGATGCAGAAGTAGAAATCTTAGGTTTGTTATATTCTACAGACCTTAAGGACTTTAAATTATTTTTTGATAATATACCTACCCTTGCGAGCCTTTTGCACATAAAGATTATGGATATCTTCTTAATTTAGAAAATGTGATATATCAAATAGTGCCACAACGTCTTGAGAGAAAAAAAGCAGGTAAAGATGTTTTACCTTCAATTGTGAAGGTTGGAAATTTACTGAAAGACGGTTCTCTACAATTAGAATATTCTTATAAAAATTCACCTAAGGTAGTTGTTTTGTTCAATTAGAAGACATTGATTTTTATAATAATGATAATGGCCCAAGAACATTTTATTATAGGTATGGACAAAAAGTAATGAAAGGTCGTGGAGAGTCGATGAACAATTCTCAGCAAGAGCTGCAGTTCGTTTTTTTGGTATGCTAGATATAATCCTTAAATATGAAAATCCTGAACAAGACTATAAAAATAACATTCTTAAAATTTTCTCAGATCAAAGAGAATTATGTCTCTGGTCAATAAGGTCATCAGGTTGGACAAGAAATGGTTTTTGCAAATAAACATATTAGAAAAGTTTTTTTTTGTATTAACTTATCTAAATTTAGAAGCAATTTATATTGACTCTCAGTAATTAACTTAAACAATCATAGATAATCCTAGACTGCCCTCATATTATAATCTTTAATTGGGAGGTAAAGTTTATGTTGGAAACCATCATTGATGGATTAGCACAAAAAGTCGTAAGTCATAGTTACAAACGCAAGCCGGACAGTGATAACGTAAAATCAGGATATCAATTCGCAAGATTTTAATGGATTGTATTTCGATTTCGAGAAAAACAAAACGTCAACATTGGGCGTCCATTCATAAAGAATAGCAACCACTATGCTTCATCCCAATACACCAACCCCGAAATAACTTACAAAATTCATATCAAGAGGGTTTACAAAAGTTTAATCCAACTTGGCTATCTTGTTGAAGTTAAGTATGGTGTTTTCGATGGGAATGTTCGTTTATTAACTCGATATGAAGCAACTGATAAGCTGACTTCTTTATTTGATGAGATGACTTTACTAACACTTCCTGTTCAGGAGCGGGTTTTAGAAAACCCTGAATTGGTTCGTGTCCGGATTGAAGTTGATGGAATGAAGCAACTGGTTAGCTTTAATGAAAACGATGACATTCAAGAAATGAGAAGGAATTTAGAAATCATTAATTCAGCTCTTTCTACTCGATGGATAGACCTCGAATTGACAGATGATGAATTTGAGCACCTCCAAACACGAATGCATCAACGGTCAATCGAACGTAATGAAGGCGAAGGACGTCTCCGATTACGACAGGCAACTATATCGTGTTTTTAACAGTCTTGATTTTGATAAGGGTGGGCGATTTTTATGGGGGTTGGTGGCAAATGGTTCCATCACAATACCGAAGCAAAATCTTGATTGATGGGAAGCGAACAGTTGAACTGGATTTCAGCACTCTCCATCCAACCATCTTATATGCTCAAGCCGGGGAAATACTTGAACAAGATGCATATCAAATTGACCTCGAACCAATAACCATACCAACGGGTAAAGACAGTGGTGATTTCCGAACTGTTGTTAAGAGAGCGTTCAACGCCATGCTTAATGCGGAGCATAGACTCAAGCAACCACCCCAAGAACTTAAACTAAGTGAGTAAACATTGGGAAAACAGCTGGTGCGAGCCATCAAGGCAAGGCACCAGCTAGTTGCAAAACATTTCTTTACAGGGGCAGGTCTAAGACTTCAGTTTGAAGATAGTCAGATTGCTGAAGAAATCATGGTTGAGTTTGCAACATCGATGGAATGGTGCCATTGCTACCAATACATGACTCGTTCATTTGCCATCATGGATATGTTAAAGATGTGGAAAACTTAACTGGTGGAGAAGTTTCAAAATAGATTTGGCGTTGCAATAAAAATCAAGCAAACGCATTTCGAAGTATCCGATAATTCCAAGTCTGATATAGAAGATGATTTTGATGATATACTATCTTACATGAATGAAAGTCACGAGGTTCGATTGGAAATATTTCCGAAAGATGCATAAACATTAGTAAAGCAATATTTGTGAGTTTACGGCTAGCATAAAATTAGACAATCTTGATTAGGTTTCTTGTATGAATTACTATTATTTCAATAATTATTATCAATCAATAATTATGGTACTATTTTAACTATATTGATGGGCTTTTATACGATGGTTTGCAACTCTTCAAGTAATCTTGTTTGCAACGGGTAATGTTGTATCCCTTGTGGTCGTCGGCGTAGCTGCGCTTCCGCTGGCTCCGCTCCGCCTCCTTCCCGTACTAATTACCATTACAAGTGGTACCCATTACCCATACAGATAACTCCTTCCCCCCAAATTCCCCTTCAGGTTAAATAGCAAATGCCACCCACCCCCAGTGGCCTTTGCGTGCCCCTCAGGAGCCCATAAATATCTTAGCTACCTCTTTGCAAAGATAGGCTCTAGAGGCTGCTAGTGGGATTCACAGGGGCAATGAGAGGTGTTTCCCAGCAGGGTTCGCGGCCAACCGGTCGCGCAACCCCTTTGGGGACGCCCAATGGAGTCAATGGGGATACAACGGTGATACATTGTGGGTTGCAAAACAGGTTCACAGGTGTAAGAATCTGGGAGAAATACAGGTAATCACGATGGTGTCCACGCTTCTCAGCCGCACCAATTTTCCTATCAAATATCGCGGAAAACCTAGTGTTTAGCCAGTTATGATGTTATAACAGGTATCACAAAGGTATCACAAATGCGAGTTTGGATTGATTTGAAGTACGTCACAAGAAGAGCCTCAGGTTTATACTATTATCGTCGTAGAATACCAGATGACCTTCGTATTCATTACGACAATAAAGAGTTTTATGTTCAATATCTTAAGACAAAAGTGCTTTCAAAGGCTGAAGGCGCTTCCTTAAAGAAGACACAGCAACTGGATATCCTTTGGTTATATTTCCGAATCCTCATGACAAATCAATTCCAAGAACACTTAGAGATAGGGCAACTGCTTTACTATCTGAATTTGGCTTAAAACCGGGTGAAGGTGGTAAAGTATTAGATAAAATAGATGAAGGTTATTATTTTACGGCCATTGACCTTCTTGATGAGGTCTTAAGCAGTAAACTTGATGGGGTTCGTCATGAAGGTAAGACAGAGACAGAAGAAACAGCTATTATTGCAGAAGCATTTTCACAGCTTAATTCAGGAAAACAATGGTATTGGGAAGACGCTATAGCGCTTCATCACCGAATGAATGGTGAGGGCAAGTCAAAAAGTGACATTAACCATAGAAAGACCAATAAGACGATTATTAGCAGTTATAGGTGATAAACCCTTATCAGAATATACAAGAGAAGATGCTAATCAATTCAGGGGCTGGCTATATGATGATGAAGATAAAGTATTGAAGAAATCACCTTTGTCTACATCAAGTGTCAAACGCTCAATGGACTCTGTAAATTCTGTATTCAATTTAGCCAATCAGAAGAAATGCTTGGTCTTTTTAATCCTTTTTCTAATCTTAGATATAAGCAGGAACCACATTAACTCGTCCTTCCATTCCACCTGGTACATAAAGCAATTCAGAAGCTATGTGTTCAATATGATGATGATATCCAACTGGCTAATTGCCCTGATTAGTGACACTGGACTTAGGCTAGGCGAAGCTGCTGGAAGCGAGAGAAAACATGTTGAACTCTATGCATATATTCCTCACTAATAATTGAAGAGACAGACAGTAGACGCCTCAAGACAAAGACTAGCAAAAGAAGAGTTCCTTGGTTGGAATGGCTCTCTGGGCCGCAGAGAGAGCATTAAAGTCCTCATGAATAGCAACTCATCATTTCTTTTTCCAAGATACAATAAGCAAGCTAGCACCAACAGTAATTCAAGCTAGCAATGGTCTAAATAAATGGATGAAAGGGTATATTCCTCCACAATATGTCTTGCATAGTTTTAGATACGCGATGAGAGATAGGTTAAGAGAAATCGAGTGTCCATCAGATGTTATGGATGAGATAGGGGGCTGGTCTAAGTCAAATGTTGGACAAACATATGGAAAGGGGTCTTCTTTAGAGAGGCCACTATAGATATATGCAATTGGTAGTTATCAATTGAATTCATTGAGATTTTGTTAGTGTTGAGTGGTGGTTCTTAGTTTAAGATTGGGAATTGAAGCCTACAGCTTTGCAATTTTTAGTAACTAACAATAAGCAGAAACAAATTACAAATAGCCTATTCATAATCCGCACTAATAGAAGTGATTTCAATTAATATCCATTGACTATCTTAATTAAAAGATAATCGACGTGAGTATGAAATATTCTTATGATAGGATTGTTCTTATAAACAATGGGATTGAAACATGTACGTTAGAATCGTAAGTATAACAGCACAGTCAAAACTCAATTTTTGATATGACACTCACATATTTTGAGAATGTTTGGTCACCTAAAGTGAGCTTATTGCCCTTTCTGCTGAGTTTATCAAGACGTCTGATAACTCGGGTATTTACATAATTCACTATCCAGATGAAAAGACAGCAAAGCTAGTATTTGACAAAATCAAGCCTGAGGTTGAAGAGGTTAGAGCACAGAATAAAATGACTATTTCTGAGGGTTCAAGGGTATTTCGAGTAGATAGTTAACCATCATAAATTTTCTCTGATTATCATTTACTCCTATTTATTAATTATAATAATGAAACTTGAATCTTTCTCCCCAACTACAGCAAGTGTATGAAGACAACACCCTCATATAACTCCCCAAGCCTAGTGACTTACGTCACCCGTAGTCACTCTAGATACAGACGCAGAAGGATGTATTCGGTCTTGATATCGAGTGTATTGAGCATCTTTGGGGTCTGGTTTGTGCTGAGGTAAAGCCATGTGCTTTTAAACGGAATTTGAGCCTCTGAGGCCCTTAAGCATATTTGGAATCTTGGACTACACAAGTTGACCCATAGGCCATCTCAGTGATTCCTAAAACGCTTTCAGGGTGGTTTATAGGCTATTTCATCTTGAGCCTTGACGATATTTACCTTCTCTACAGAAACTGGTTCTTTAGAACCTCAATAGCAGTCCTCCTTGGTCTTTTTTACGAACGATGATGCTATCGTGAACTGAGTAGCAAGGGATACTATAACTTCGCATCAGCTTAAGCATTGTTCCAATGACAATTTCACTTTCTATGAACAGGCAGCTCAGGCCATCTGTAGTTACAGTTATTCCAGTCCGGAAAGAACAGGAAAGTAATCTAGGATTAGTGGCTGCAGAGAGGTCATAGTCATTTTCTTGGGTCTAACAATACCTACGTTTCTTAGCTCCTTTGAAGCCTCTTTTGGCCATTTACTATGAAACCCAGAGTGACCTAGTGTTGCCGTAATCCAAGCCTTAACAATTTCCTTTGAAGGCCATCAATTTTGTAGATGTCTTCTCTGGCTGGTGGAAATCCACCAAAAAGTCCATGAGGATAGTAAGGTAAAGAGGCGTTGATGTCTATTTCGACTAGATTGTCACCATTTACCTTTATCTTTCTTCGTTCTTCACGTTTTAAACTTTGATAGTTGTGGTCTCCAGCACCATAGAGACGACCACCCCATTGGAAGTTAAAGCCTTCAACATCGCCATTACAAAAGATTCTCCTGAAACCGGAGAAGATGGCTCCATCCAATTCAAAGCTAGCCAGAAAGCTATTAAGCTCAAGAAGGTCAGCTTCCATTTGTTTGCTGATTTCGTTGTGGTTTGTCTTTAACCTTGGGCCTCTGACTTTATTACCTCTAATGTTTTTAGACTTACCTCTTACCTCAATTACCTTCTTAGGAAGCTGATGGATGAAGTCTTTATTGATAGTCTCTTCAGTCAATCCAGCCTCTGAAGCTCTCCATAGTAGAGCCTCAGTTGGCCACCAGCGTGTTGCTAAATAAGGTCTGTATGTTTGCTTAGCACCTTCATCAAAAACGAAGTCTTTGAAGTTGCGGCCTACAGCTTCTTCAATCCAGACCAGCTTCAATCATAGCATTCATAATATGGGTAAATGTTTTGAAACCAATGGGACCCCCAGTGAAGGCAGCAGGAGACATTGCGTGATAAGACAAGCGAGGTTCTTTACTAGTGCTGCAGTAAACAGGTCACCTAGGATGAGACCAACTCCGTTCTTGAAAGTAGATAGGTCCTTAGCTCTCCCTAGCTTTCTTGCGTTTTTCTATGTTAGTTATTGTGGTGATAACATATTCTATTAATGCCTTGGCCTGAGGTGACGCTGGTGAACTCATCAAGCTCATATATCGAGCATTAGTCAGCAGCTCTAAGTCTATATCGGTCATGGTCTGTTCTTATGGTTACTAGTGGTATACCCGGGTCTCCCCTAGGTATAGAAGCTAATGGTTTAGGTGTCGATAGTGGTTGCTACTACTACCACCTTAGAAACCTACCTTGGGGTCGTAGGTGGAGAGCTTTGGTTAGCCATAGTAGCTAAGGTCATTAGTTAGGAGAAGCTGTAGTGGTTACAACCACTGACTACCACAATAATAGACCATAGCTGACTAATGGTATGTTTGGTCTTCATTAAGAAATAGACAATCAGCGTTGTATTCAAATTCGTTATTAACGCCATCTAGTTTGATATTTGCTTTGTCTTTGTTTTGGGTCACTATGGTCTCCTTTGGATTATGTTTTATTGGAGGTCGAGACTATGGAAATGAAATTACCTAAATCATTAATCGTAGGTATCTGGGTTGTTGGTATTGGTTTAGTGGCTCAATGGAGTTCAACCATTTATTGGGACTCCAGCAGTAGCTAGTGGAGGAATACAAAAAGATAGCTATTTGCGACCCCAGCAATGGTAATTGCACGAAAGTTTTCAATAATGGAAATCTAAGTATTCGAAACTAGCAAAAGCAGCGAGGCAAGGAGTTTGTATTGTCTTTGTTTTGTGTCATGATAAATTATAATTTCATTTATTAAAGAGTAAGAAATGTATAAAATTGTAGCATTACTAAGTTTATTATTTTCATCTCAAGTATCTTTGGCTGAGTTAGTTGACGAAAGTTTATCAGACAAAATCTTTATGGATGGTCGTATCATCACAAGTGATGATGGTGCAAGATTAATAAAGCACAAAATAAGCTTTATATGTGTTGGATGGATTTTGAGGGTAGTTATAACCCTAATAGTGATGAATTAAAAAAATCTAAGTCAGTTACTTATTGTTTTGATAAAAACTAGTAATAATACTGTTGGGATATCAATATTAACTATATTCAAGACCATCAACGGCACCCAATTCAGAGAATTCGGCATATTAAAGAAGGTCGAAATAAGTGATTGTGGTCGTACTTATTTGAGTAAAGACTGTGTTTTGAGTGACTAAAAGACTAACAAACATAATAACAACAACAACTCATCCTTTTTAGCTCCTGAAACAGGTGAATTTCAACCCTACCCTGGGCTCCTCCAGCTCACCATGGGACCCAAATACCCTTTAACCCCTTTAACCCCTTTAGCCAATATTTAGAAATGGTCTTTTTAAAAGGGGGGAACCCATCTAATTTGATACTGCTAAGATTCTATTGATTAAAAGGTATCACATTAGGTATCACATAAGTATTGCAATTCTGTATAACTATTGATATATTACAATAAGTTAAACACTATTATATCCGCACCATATTGCGTCTCAGCCGCACCATTTCTCTTCTAAAACCGCAGAGATCCAAGAGTTTTCCTACTAAACCGTGTAAAGGGTAGGACATACGATAGGTCATTTTGGCTATGTGCCTATTTCTTGTTTTGTATAAGGGGCGCTGCCAACTTTTCATGATACTCAATTATCTAAACTACTCACCGATTATTCCAGAGTTGATATAGCAGCCTCAATTTGTTGTATTTCTTCAGCGCTAAGGGTTTTGGTTGCCTGTGGCTTCATTTAAAGCAATTTCTTCGTTAGCAATGGCATCCTGATAATCTGAATTAGCCTTTTCAACTTTTTGTTCAATGGATGCAAGCTCATTCGTAAATTCTTCGCTTTCTTGTAATTCGGACTCTAAAGTTTCTAAGTTATTGATGTTGGTTTGTTGCGCCTCATTCAATGTACTTATTTGCTCATTAAGAGAAGCTAAATCGGCATCATAGCTTTCACTTTCCAGATCTAATTGATTCATTTGTGCCGTAATGTTCTATTTCAATGGTAAGACTGTCTATGGCTTCTGTAATATTGCTTATATCAGTTTTCGATTTCTGCTGAACTTCTTCCGTTATAGGATGAAAGTAATGCATCTATTTGTTTCTGCGCGTCTAACAAATCGGAAAAGAACTCTTCCGGATAGAAATAGCATCTACATAGTTTGCTATGCGACCGACCTATGGCTATTTGAATTGGCATTTTCAAACGCATTTTTATTGGCTCTATAGGCGTTTAGACCTTTCATGACACTGTTAAAAGATGGAGAAGAGTTATTCTTGGTGGCACTTTGATTGCTATTATTATTTTTTGAATTCCCATCCATATTGTTACCTGAGTTACCCCCAGCATTGCTATCGGAGTTACCACCATTATTGCCGCCTGAGTTACCGCCAGCGTTACCGCCGTTTCCGCCCCCATTGCCACCGGAATTGCCACCACCGTTGCTGCCGGAGTTACCACCACCGTTTCCATTACCATTTCCCGAGTTGTTCTTGGCAAAAGAATGATTGATTGCGCTATCAATAATTAGGGTCGGGACGGCTAAAAACAACAACTAAAACTAAAGTAGAAATAAGTTTTTGAAGCTTTTTGGGTAAACATGTACAACTTTTACTTAATTATCTAAGATGTGAGCTACAGTTAAAAATCCGTGCAATTATTGTACCAGTATTCGGATAATTATTAGGTACTAAATGTCATAATTTAAATTGTTTATATCAACATGATTTTCAGGGGGTATAGCATCTAAACCCAATATAGACTACGGCCATATCTCTTGGCTTGGTCGCTCCATAATCGGCTTTCATTTGTTCTGATCCATACCACCATGAACCTCCCATAGTAGCCTGATGTTGGTCTTCTGGAGAAATCATAGCCCATTCCCAGACATTAGCCCCCATATCATAAAGACCATTAATGCCTTGTTTCGTGGTGCCCACCCTTGCATGCCCATAGCCTCTCATAAGCATTGAAGAGAAGTCCTGTTTGCTATTTGGGTTACCTTTTGGGATTGCCGCATGCATTTAGACAATTAGCCCCAACAGGGGACGTCCCAGTAGGATATGGATAAGTTATTCCTTTTTCATATTCTGGATGATTAGATCGATGCTCAGTATATGCATAGTTTATCCATTCATCGCGTGTAGGAAGTCTTTTACCCCTCCATGTACAATAGGCTTGTGCCTCATCATATGTGATATGAACAGCTGGCTCATCAGGATGACCTTTAGTGCCGTAAGGTGTTTTCCAGTTCCAATCAGGCTTAATGACCCAACCATTTTCATATACCATGCCGCCTTCTTTTTCGGCTTTTGTTATAAATCCTGTTTGGTCGACATATTCTTGGAACTCGTGGATAGAAACTTCTGTCTGATTTAGAGAAACCGTATCATCAGCAATGGCCTGTGATGCTATTCGGCTAATGGTTATTATCAGAAGTATTATACGCATCACAATCTCTAAGGATGTTGTGGTTTATTTAGCGTATTTGCTTACAATATTGGTGAGCTATTGTAACAAAATTTTGATCATCGACTAAGGACTCTACTATTGCTGTAGCCCTGATTGACCTAGTGTCAACTAATGTGTTTGTATGTATTTTGATTGTATTCTCTTTTATGATTCCTTGGCAATCACATGGTTGTCAAAGACTACAATATCTAACTTGTCCCAGTATGCGGTTTCGTCTTCATCAATGCTTCCATCCATCTTAAAGACTGATACTTTATTAGGTGGGTCGAACCTTAATATATTAGTTCCAGTATCATTTTGAATGGTTTTAACAGCGCCAGAGTAATCTACGACATGCATAGTGGTGTTTCCAGAGCATTCAATAGAAAGCCCCAGCTAGGTGTAATCAGAAAAATAAAAACACTGGATGCTAGAAATGTTCGCATGTAAAACTCCTATTATTTCTAAATTACTAAACACCTGAAATAGCTTGCAACGAATTATCCTCAAAATCAATATAAGCAAGACTGCCTTCTTGCGTTAGGATAAGTAAATCTCTGGAAACACAATGTTAATATCCCTACCTTATTGTTGGTGAATTCTAGAGACTTGTTCAAGCTGGGGAGAATGAAGGCATAGCTAATCCTGTTGAAAAGGATTTTTCATCGATAATTAAAGAGTATCGCAGTTGGTCGTATGGCCAGTATCTTGTCTTTAAGTTGGAGCAAGATAAATACACCCCATTGAGAGGTGCCCCGAAAGATAAAAAAATATACCTCAAGATTATCCACGGAATGACTAGGTTAAAACCATAATATCGGCGGCACCATCAAACAGAAATATGTAATCAAACAACTGGATCAGGATTATTTTGTTTTTGATTTTGAGTATTATAATACTCAAGAAATTTTAACGCATTGATTTATTTATTATTTATCAGGCCGATCGCCCCGAACCAGATAAAGCCTATCCCTTATCATCAGCCGCCGATTTGATCAGACAGCGCATCAAGGATGGGGCAATCCGGTCTGTCATCCCCCTGACAGGCCGTTGCCAGCCTATTCAGCTGATCTTTCAGGCTTTGCAATTCCTTGAGATGCTTATCGATTTCGGCAATTTTTTCCATGGTGAGGGATTTTACCTCTTTGCTTGGCCTGTCCTTATTTTCATAAAGCGCCAGCAGTTCCCGGCATTCGTCAATGCTGAAATTGAACTTTCTGGCTTTGCCAACAAACTGAAGCTTCGCCACATCATTTTCCGAAAAATCCCGGTATCCGCTATCAGGATTGATATGTGGTTTGATCACGCCAATATCACTGTAATAGCGAACGGTTTTGACCGTTAACCCGGATAGGCTGGCCGCTTTACCGATATTCATGTTTTGCCTTTCCTTTTTTCTTGCCTTTCCAGTTACAGGAGAGTTTAGACTGCACCAATCAGGAGGTCAATATGGCATCAATCGCAATGCATTTAGCCATCAACTGGCAATGCAGACATACATGGAAAACCGCATCCTATAACGCATCATGGTGTTTGCTTGGGTGTTCTATCGGTGATTTCGGAACGATTGCGTATTTTCAGGTCACGGGCATTGACTGGCCTGTTCTGGCTATCATGACGCTGGCTATTTTTAACGGGCTGGTTACCTCAATCATTCTGGAAACCATCATTCTGGCGCGACAGATGGCATTGAATCTGGCCTTTAAAACCGCTATTGGCATGTCACTGATTTCCATGATTTCGATGGAAGCGGCGATGAATCTGACCGATGTCATGCTAACCGGCGGCGCCAAGCTGACCTGGTGGGTCATTCCACTCATGCTCTTTGCCGGATTTATTACCCCGCTTCCCTATAATTACTGGCGGCTAAAGGCGCTGGGCAAGGCATGCCACTGATTACCCGATTTTGAGTATTATAATACTCAACCCAGCAAGTGCCGATCTCTTAACGCGGTGGTGATTTCATCCAGAATAGCCGGATCATCAATAGTGGCCGGCATATTATACGGCTCCCCATCGATAATCTTCTGCATGGTTCCCCGCAGAATCTTGCCTGATCGCGTTTTCGGCAGACGTTTGACGACTACCGCTGTTTTAAATGCCGCCACGGCACCAATCTGTTTCCGCACCAGCTGGACTAATTCGGCTTCCAGCATATCCGGGGTTTTTTCAACGCCATCATTGATGACATAAAACCCGACGGGCAACTGGCCTTTCAGCTGATCAGCCGCGCCCACCACGGCGCATTCGGCAATATCAGGGTGACTGGTGATGACTTCTTCCATCCCGCCAGTTGAAAGCCGGTGGCCTGCCACATTAATAATATCATCGGTGCGCGCCATGATGAACACATTGCCATCGGCATCAATCATGCCCGCATCGGATGTCATATAATAGCCGGGAAAAGTGTGCAGATAGGCTTCATGAAACCGGTCATCCGCGCCCCATAATGTGGTCAGGCATGATGGCGGCAGGGGCAGTTTCACCACAATATTGCCAAGTGTGCCATGTTCCACCGGCTGACCTTCATCATCCAGCACCTGCACATCATAGCCCGGCATGGGTCGTCCGGATGATCCGGGGCACTTCAACCAGACCAAGCCCTAGCGGATTGCCGGCAATAGTCCAGCCGGTTTCGGTTTGCCACCAGTGGTCAATCACCGGCACATTCAGCTTTTCTATGGCCCAGTGCAGAGTATCTGGGTCTGTCCGCTCACCGGCGAGGAACAATGCCCGAAAGCCGCTGAGATCATAATCACTGATCAGATCACCTTGTGGATCAACCTTGCGGATTGCCCGAAACGCCGTGGGGGCGGTAAACAGCGCTGAAACCTGATAGGTGCTAATCACCCGCCAGAATGCGCCTGCATCTGGGGTGCCAACGGGCTTGCCTTCATAAATGATGCTGCTGCAACCAAATAATAGTGGCGCATAACAGATATAGCTATGGCCCACCACCCAGCCCACATCTGATGCCGCCCAGAATACCTCCCCCGGGCGCATCCCATAGATATGATCCATCGTCCAGATCAGCGCGGCCATATGCCCGCCATTATCACGGACGACGCCCTTAGGCTGACCGGTGGTGCCAGAGGTATAGAGAATATAAAGCGGATCAGTGGCCTTGACCGGTACACATTCCTGTTTACTTCCGGCGGTGCGGGCATCTGCCATTTCACTGGCGTAATCAAAATCGCGCCCATCAATCAAATCGCAATTCTGCTGTTCTCTTGCCAGTATCAGACAGATATCCGGCTTATGCCTAGCCTGTTCAATGGCCTGATCAAGTAAAGGCTTATAGGCAATAACGCCGGATGGCTCAATCCCGCAGGTGGCCGATATGATGGCTTTAGGGGTGGCATCATTAATCCGGATCGCAAGTTCGGCCGGGGCAAAGCCGCCAAACACAACAGAATGAATGGCACCAAGTCGCGCCACGGCCAGCATGGCGATGACGGCTTCTGGTACCATGGGCATATAGATGATGACACGGTCACCTTTTGTTACGCCGCGCTTTGCCAGCACCGCCGCCAGTGTTTCCACGTCATCCAGCAATTCTGCATAGCTGATCTGTCTGGATGAGGAGGTGATGGGGCTATCATAAATCAATGCGGGCTGATCGCCGCGTCCGGCCAGAACATGCCTGTCGACGGCATTATAGCATGTGTTTGTGATCGCATCAGGAAACCACCGACCGGACAGATGGTTTTCCCCGTCAAAGCATGTGGTTGGTGCCGTGAACCAGTCAATCTGTTCTGCTGCCTTCATCCAGAAAGCCTGCGGGTCCTTTTTCCACTGATTATAAATTTCCTGATACTGCATTGCCGCCATCTGGCTTCCCCCATAAATATTCTATCAATATATTATCCCCTGAAAGATTAATCTGCTTCGACCCATTCGACAAGCCCGGGATAACGGTTCTTGTGTTTTGATGGATATCTTGACCACCAAAAAGCATGGGAGTAAGACTAAAAAATGGATCAAGACCAATCACAATCAGCCCAACATGACCGCTTTGCCCCGCTTGAGTGATCCGAAACAGGTAGCGTGGCTTGCTATCCGTGATCTCTGTCAGGTGCCGGGTTTGGGGCTGTTTTTTTCCATGGTAGGATTTTCCGCTATCGCGCGTGAGGCCGGGTTCGGGCTCAAAGAAGCGCTGGCCACCAGTGCGCTTGTGTGGGGAATGCCGGGACAGGTGGCGATGGCAAGTCTATATCTGGCCGGGGCGTCGGCGGCGGTGATTTTCATGGCGGTTGCGCTGGCTAATATGCGGATGATGTTGATGGTCGTGTCTTCGGTTGATCTGATCGGATTTCGCCGGCAAGGGACGGCCATTATCAAACAGATCCTTCTGATGCATTTTCTGGCTATCACCACATGGATACAGCTTTCCGTAGTGCGCGGTAAAGTGGCTGATCGCGCCATGATTATATATTTTACGGCCTTTGCCCTGCCATTATTTTTCATTGGTATGATGGGGACGTTATTAGGGTTCTATCTGGTTGATATCGTTCCGCCCATGTTGCTTAAGGCTATTGTCTTTACGACGCCACTTTATATTTTGATGATGGTAGCCAAAATCAGAATACAGCTTTTTCGTTATGCTGGCGTGGTTGGTGGCAGTTTGGCACCGCTACTTTATCCGGTCATAGGGGAATGGGCTATTCTTACCGCTGGCATAGTTGGGGAACGCTGGTCATGTTACCGCGTCTTTATACGGCCAGACAGGTTCGGCAAAAACGCAGGCAAACCAAAGATATCCAGTCATGAATGATCAGTCATTATATTTATGGATGCTCATTTTACTGGCATTTATTGCTACCGATATCTGGCGGGTTCTTGGTGTATTGCTGCTGGCCAATCATATCTCACCGGAAAGCTTGTTCATGAAATGGATCAATGCTGTTGCCTATGCTATGGTATGCGGGGTCATGATGCTTGTTGTGGTGCATCCATCCGGGCTTGTGGCCAGTTCATCCCTGCTAGCACGGCTTCCGGCTTTTGCGGTGACAATCGGGTTAATGCTGTGGCGCGGCAATACTTTACTAGCGGTTTCATCAGGCGCAATAACATTTTTCTGTCTGGATATTATTAATCAAGTTCTTGACCATTAAAATGCCCTTTTTTGCATGAGAGGGCTTGTAGCATCTCTTTTTAAATCATATAATACATCAAGTTAATAAGAGTATGAATATGTCTATCACTGCAGAAGAAATTATCACTAACCTTGATCTCCAGCCACATCCGGAAGGAGGCTGGTATCGGGAAACTTTCAATAATCGCGCTGATGGTGAAATTCGTGGCACCATGACAGCGATTTACTTTCTCCTCAAAAAGGGGAAACATCACATTGGCATCGGGTGCTGGATGCGGACGAAGTATGGTCATGGATAGCTGGTGGCTCGCTGACCTTTTCCCATATTGCGCCAGCAAGTGAAACAGATGAAAAGCCAGATGTAAAACAGCTCACCATTGGCATGGATCTGGCAGCAGGTGAAGTGCCACAACTCACCGTTAAAGCAGGGCATTGGCAAACAGCCTCGGCGCGGGATGATTTTGTGCTGGTGTCTTGTGTGACGTCTCCTGGCTTTGTGTTTGACAGTTTTGAATTAGCACCACAGAATTTCCAGCCCGGCTTTATTTTCTAACATATCGATTAATGAAAAAGAAAAGATCATTCTGATTTCAAACTTGATGTGATCGTTATTTGATATTAGTAATAAGAATTATTCGCAATATCATAATCAGGAAAAGAGTATGATTTTTACTGTTTTTATTGAAAATGTTTCTATATAAATCCTTATATGATGGTGGAAAAAATGATAACTTCAATGTTGATATCCTACTTTCGGAAAAGCGGTATCCGGCTATCTCTGGTCATGGTACTGGTTATTGCTTTCATCACGGGCGCGGCAATGGTCTGGCCCAGACTGCAAAAGCCGATACGCTGAATATCTATTCATCGCGGAGCCCGCAATTAATACAGCCTCTGCTTGATGCTTACACAACAAAAACCGGCATGAATTTCAAAGTGCTTCATCTTTCTGATGGTATGGCGCAAAGATTGAAAGCCGAAGGTGAGAACACGCCAGCAGATATTGTTTTGACGGTTGATATCTCGCGGCTATCGGAAATAGATGATCTGGGGGTATTAGCGGCGGTGGATTCACCTTTGCTGAGGGCAAATATCCGGCCAAATGGCGTGATACGGATCATCACTGGTTTGGATTATCGACCCGGGCGCGGGTCGCTGTCGTTTCTACCGAACGGGTGGATGCCAACGCATTGAAACGGGTGGAAGACCTGGCGATACCAGAGTGGCGTGGGCGTATCTGCACGCGAAAGGGAAGCCATCCTATAACCGTGCGTTACTGGCGTCGCTGGTTGCGCATAATGGGCCGGAGGCGGCACAAGAATGGACTAAGGGGCTAGTGGCCAATATGGCCCGGAAACCACAAGGCAATGACAGAGCGCAGGCCAATGCTATTCACGCCGGTCTTTGTGATATTGCCCTGATGAACACCTATTATTACGGGTTGATGAAATTCAATCTGAAAAACACTGAACAGCAGGAATGGGCAAAATCCGTTAAAATCCTATTTCTTAATCAGGGTGATGGTGATCGGGGTCAGCATGTAAATATTACCGGTGCGGGTATTCTTGCTTCCAGCGAAAAATATGATGCGGCTGTCACGTTTCTGGAATGGTTATCAGAACCTGCGGCGCAACGGATATATGCAAGCACCAATTACGAATATCCGGTGAATCCTTCGGTAGAAGCAGATGATGAAATTGCATCATGGGGGCATTCCGGCCGGATGATTTGCCGGTACAATCTCTGGCTGAACATGCGGCTATGGCGCAACGAATTATTAATATAACGGGCTGGTAAAACTTGCCATAGGATCATTGATCCTGTCATAATAAAAACTCTCTCCATTATGACGGGATCATCTTCATGTCACATCTTTCTATTCCTGCCCCCAGCTCGCGGTTGCGGCGTTGTCTGTTATCTAGTCCGGCTTTCTTCAGCAAAAATGATGGCAAAGGCGGCGGCATCCTGATGCTGATGCGGTGTTTCTTGATCTGGAAGATTCGGTTGCTCCCAATGCAAAGGCTGATGCACGTCATCTTGCGATTGAAGCGTTAAAATCCCATGACTGGCGCGGGGCTGGCAAATCTGTATCCGTTCGCGTTAATGGACTGGATACCGCATGGACAACCGAAGATATAACCACGCTGATAAAAGAAGCCGGTCGCCATATTGATACATTCATTATTCCTAAAATAGGTTGCCGTGATGATCTCTATGCTGCCGATGTCATGATCACCCAGACGTGCCGTGCGGTTGGGTTAGACAGGATCATCACCATGGAAGGTCTGACAGAAAGCGCGGCAGGTGTCATGGCAATTAATGATATCGCTGGTTATAATCGTTATATCGGCAATTTGCGATTAGAAGCCTTACATTTTGGGGCAGGTGATTATGCCGCGACTATTCGTTCACCCACGATTTCCATTGGTGGGGCAATCCCCGATTATCCGGGGATATCTGGCATTATCCCCTATCGGCTATGGTTGCCGCCTGTCATTCCAATGCGGTTGTTCCCATGGATAGTGCATATGGTGATTTTAATGACCCCGATGGCTATATAGTGGTCGCAAAGCGGGCACGGGCGTTAGGCATGGCAGGAAAATGGGCTATTCATCCGTCCCAGATTTGCGCTGGCTAATGATATATTTACCCGGACGCCGATAGCATTGCCCGAGCTGAGGCCATGATCCCGCGCGTTAGAAGCATCAGAAGAAGCAGGTGCAGGCGCGGTTATGTATGAAGGACAGATGATTGATGCGGCATCAACCCGAATGGCAGAAAACATTGTTGCCATGGCAAGGATGCTCAAACAAAATCAACGCTAAATCCATGTCAGCGGATTGGCGACAAATAGCTATTGCCATTTATGATAAGGTCGTTGCAACAGGTCAACCTGATCATGTTGTCAGGCAAGCGTTATCACAGATGAATATAGCGGATATTTCTGCGGTGCTGGCGGTTGGCAAGGCGGCGATTGGCATGGCGCAATCTGCATATCGATGTGGGGTGCAGGTTGATCCGGATAAAGCACTCATCATTGCGCCTTATAGTGATCAATCCGATACCGCCATGATGGATCAACATAATAGCCTTTCATGGCCATTGATGTCTTCTGCCCATCCGGTACCAGATAATAACAGTCTTATGGCAGGGCAAAGGGCGACAGCATTATGCCAGTCCCTTGCTGATGATGATCATATGCTGGTGCTGTTAAGTGGGGGTGCGTCAGCGCTGATGGTAAATCCCCAGCCGCCATTAACGCTTGCGGATAAAATCATTTTGAATGAACGCCTATTGGCTAGTGGCGGTGATATTCACCAGATTAACGCCGTCCGGCGTCTGGTATCTCAAATCAAGGGTGGACGTATGGCGCGGATGACTGCACCGGCGCAAGTCACTCAGCTGATCATATCCGTTGTTGATGATGATCAGCTATCATCTATCGCAAGCGGTATCATGGCTGCCAATCCAATGTCATTATCCGAACATCTGGCTGTTATAGATAGCCTTGGTCTGAATGATTTGCCATTTATGCCCGTTTTGGCGGATCAGCTTGCTAAAGATGCTATGCTGGCACCATTATTGCCAGATGATCCGGTATTTGAACATGTCAAAGTCACATTCTCGCTAGCAATGAACAAATGATACACACCGGAGTCATATCTTCGGTTTTTGCCGAAAATCATGATGATGACGCTTCCCCTGCCGCAGATAACAGATTTTCCAAGGCTGTCGGGTGAAGCCAGCCAGATGGGCAGGCGTCTGGCAGAGGTGACGATATCAGCCGTCAACAGCAGAAAACAGCCGGTGATCGGGATTACTGGGGGAAACGGTAGTAACATTACCGGCAGATCATGGTCGGGGTGGCCGGTCACAAGAACTGGCCCTTGCCTTTGCGCTAGCCATGCAGGATAAGAATATGCCATGGCTTATTCTGGCCGCTGGAACTGATGGCAGAGACGGGCCAACGGATGCTGCAGGCGCCATTCTCAATAGCCAGATGCCGCTGGATAAAGTTGCTGCAGAATATGCCCTGGGGCATCATGATGCATGGACAATATTAGATCAGATGGAAGGCTTGTTTCGACCGGGTGCAAGTGGTACTAATCTGGCTGATCTTGTTGTTATCCTAGCAGGATAAATGGCAAATTGAGTAGGATAGCTCATCAATAAAGACTCTATTTATGGTACAAGGCTGATGAAAATACGATTGATAGCATTTTTAACGCTGATATGTTCAGGCATAATGGTTCTGGCAAACGCGCATGCTGATGAAATCAGATTGGCGATCTGATCTTGCATGATCCTTGGATCAAAGCAACGACCGGAAACAAACCTGTGACTGGCGGTTATGTCATGATAGATAATCAGACAGATAGCGATGACCGGTTAATCGGTGTTGAAGCTGATTTTGCAGGCAAGTCAGAAATCCATGAAATGAAAATGGTCAATGACGTCATGAAGATGCGGCCATTAGCGGATGGTCTGGTTTTGCCGGCAGGCGAACATACCATGCTTAAGCCGGGTGGATATCATCTTATGTTCATGAAGCTCAAAGAACCGATTAACATGGATCAACGTTACGCCATTACTCTGATATTTGAAAAAGCCGGGCCGGTTGAAATTAGCTTGATGGCCAAAAACCCCAACGGCATGCAATCGCATTCGCATGAATAGCCATTAAAATACTGGTATGAGGAGATAAACATATGGAAAATCTGACCCATTTGGGCAAACCGTCATCGCTTCCGCAATCACCCGAAGAAGCGGTGCTTGACCGGGTGCCTAATCCGCATCCTGATACCATGTTTGTGGCGCGTTTTACTCAGCCTGAGTTTACTTCACTCTGTCCGGTGACCGCTCAGCCCGATTTTGCCCATCTCATGATTGACTATATCCCTAATCAATGGATGGTGGAATCCAAATCCCTTAAAATATACCTTAACAGTTTCCGCAATCATCAGGATTTTCATGAAGCATGCACTGTTGGTATCGGTAAACGTATAACAGAACTGCTAGAACCACACTGGTTCCGGATTGGCGGCTATTGGTATCCGCGTGGTGGTATGCCGATAGATGTATTCTGGCAATATGGGACGCCCCCAGAAGGCGTCTGGATTCCTGAACAGGGCGTTGCCGGATACAGAGGCCGCGGTTAACCTGATCTTCCACAGGAAGGGAAAGGATCATGGCGCGCAAAGGCAAGGGGCGCGGGCAAACATAGCCTGATCAACATTTCCACCTGAAATGATGACGACGCTTGTTTTGTCCTTGGCCTCGATTTTTCCTGATAGGATAGCGGCTAATGCAACGGCACCACCCGGTTCAGCCCGCATTTGAGATATTCCCATGCTTTTGCCATTGCCATTAATGCATCATCATCACTAACACTTACCGCTTGGCTGACATGTTGCCGGGTAATGGTAAAGGTCATTTCCCCGGTGTAGGGGTAACAATGGCATCACAAATAGATCTGGCATCGGGATCATTACTAACCCGCTTACCCTGTTCTAGTGATCGCTTAAAATCATCAAATCCATCTGGTTCGGCGGCAATGATATCAATATCTGGAAAGTGATGATGAATGCCAATGCTGATGCCAGCCAGCAAACCACCTCTCCGGTGCAACAGATTAACTGATCTGGGGTAATACTCTGGTCTTTTAGACGATGGGCAATTTCAATCCCTATGGTGCCTTGTCCCGCAATAACTGGCAGATATTCAAAGGGTGGAATTAATGTTGCGCCCTGTTCTTTGGCAATGGCCGCCCCTATATCCTCACGGCTTTCGCTGTAACGATCATATGTAACAACCTGACCGCCAAATGCTTTTGTATTGGCAACTTTCATGGCTGGTGCGTCTTCTGGCATGATAATGGTGGCCAACATGCCGCGGGATGAAGCAGCAGCAGCGATGGCAGCGGCATGATTGCCAGATGAATAGGCAACGACATGGGTGACATCATCAGACAGATTCCATATGGCATTGATTGCCCGCGAAACTTGAATGATCCGGTTTTCTGTAATGGTTCTGCTTTAACAAGAACGCGGCCACCCACTAGCTGGTTAAGCAGTGGTGATTCCAGCAAAGGGGTTTGCACAATATGCGGGGCTGTTCGTTCAACCGCGGCTTCTAGGTCTGGATAGGTTGGTAATTTCATGCTTTTGTCCTGATGGTGTCTTTCTTGCATATTCTGATCTGGCAACAGATGTCTTTACAGTCTAATTCTTTATTCCTGAAAACGAAACCTTGAAGTATGACGCGGTTAGTTTTATTGTCGCTCATATTATCACTTCACTCTATGGGATATAAGACAATGATGACAGGCGATCCATTATTTCGGGGTTCATATGTTGCTTTGGTGACGCCATTTTCTAATGGTGTGGTTGATGAAGCGGCATTTCGAAAACTGGTATCCTGGCAAATTGATCAGGGAACTAATGGCCTTATTCCTGTTGGTACGACAGGCGAGTCGCCAACCCTCAGCCATGATGAACATAAACAAGTGGTGGAATTATGTATTGATGAAGCCGCTGGCCGTGTGCCGGTCATTGCGGGTGCCGGATCAAATGCAACTGCAGAAGCGGTTGATTTTGTTCGTCATCCGCAAGTCAGGCCGGGGCAGATGCGGTTCTTGTTGTGACCCCATATTACAATAAACCAACCCAGAATGGCCTGATGCGTCATTATGAGGCTGTTGCCGATGCGTCTGATGTGCCTGTTGTGATCTATGATATTCCGGGGCGTTCAGTGGTCAGCATGGATATTGATACAATGGTTGCATTAGCCGAACATGATAATATTACCGGCGTCAAGGATAGCTCACAGGATTTATCCAGACCGACCATGCTGGCAAATGCTATCGGATCAGGATTCAGCATGCTATCCGGCGAAGATGGAACAGCCTTGCCGTTTCGTGCCGCCGGTGGCCATGGATGTATTTCTGTAACAGCCAATATAGCACCGCGTCTGTTATCTGATATGCATGCCGCATGGGATAAGGGTGATATCGCTGATGCGATGGCGATAAATGCCAGATTAATGCCGCTTCATAGTGCGATGTTCTGTGAAACAAGTCCAGGGCCGGTGAAATATGCGGCTAGTCTGTTAGGAATGGGCAGTGAAGATATGCGTCTGCCCATGACGTCTATTTCAGATGCCTCAAAACAGACTATCAAACAGGTGATGCAACAGCTTGAGTTAATCAGTTAGGGATATAGGGGATCAAAATGGCCTCTCATATATCTGTGGGACGTGTTGCGGAAAATCGCAAGGCGCGCCATGATTATGATATCATTGAAACGATTGAGGCCGGACTTGTTCTTTTTGGCAGTGAGGTTAAATCCTTGCGGCTAGGTCGTGCCAGCATTGCGGAAGCTTATGCCGGTGAAGAAAATGGCCGCTTAGTTCTAATCAATGCCAATATTCCCGAATACGATGGGGCGCGTGATAATCACCAACCCAAGCGTATCCGTTATCTATTGCTGAAGAAAAAAGAACAGAACCGTCTGCTTGGCCATATCAATCGTGATGGTATGACAGTAGTGCCACTGAGCATCTATTTTAACGATCGGGGCATAGCCAAAGTGTCACTAGGATTAGCCAAAGGCCGGAAAAAACACGATAAACGTGAAGCAATCAAGCGCCGCGACTGGGATCGTCAGAAAGCAAGAGTCCTCAAGGGTGATCTATAATCTGATTGATGCGTGTGAAGATATCATTAAACATATCTTCGGTAAGTCGCCGCGTCTGGGTGTTATAGCGGGAACAATGATAGGATGAAACAATCATCCTGCCGTCATCCAGTTGCCATTCACCTCCATGACGGAAACCATAATCACGCCGCCGCAAACCGAGCATATCCAACAACGTCACATGGGCAATCTGGCCAAGGGTGAGAAAAACCCTTATCGATGTCATTTGTGCCAGTTCTTTAATCAGAAACTGGCGACAGGTTTTGACTTCGATGGGTAGAGGTTTGTTTTGCGGGGGCAAACAGCGCACGGCATTAATGACACGCGCCCCATGCAATTCCAGATCATCATCACCATCAGGATCAAACTGGCCCGATGCCCAGCCATGGGTCAGCATCATCTGATACAATAAATTACCAGCAAAATCCCCGGTAAATGGTCGCCCTGTCCGGTTTGCCCCACGCAATCCGGGGGCAAGCCCGATAATGGCAACCTTCGCATCCCACGTGCCAAACCCATGCACGGGCGCGTTATACCAATCTGGAAATTGTTCCTGCTGAAGATGACGAAAGGCAACCAGTCTGGGGCAAAGTTGGCAATCTTGTGGGGGTTTAATGACATTTAGCTAGACCTGCTGATTACTTCCGCTTCACTAGTGCTGTGATCTGTATTCATATCATAATGGCCATCATAGTCATATTCCTGATTGTTCTGCGATTGAGCATCGCGTTCGATCAGATGGCGGATTTGTTAATTTCCGATGAAATCATCTGCCTGTCGGCGTAAGGTATCGGCAACCAGTTTATGGCTGGAAATAACCGTTACGCTAACACCTTTATCCTGCACTTCATGCAAAAGACGGCAGAAATCACCATCACCCGAAAACAGAACAACATGCTCGACATGATTGGCAATCTTGATCATATCCAGTGCCAATTCCATATCCATATTGCCTTTTATCCGGCGCTGGCCAGTTTCGCTATTGGTAAAATCACGCCACGGCTTTGATACCACCGTATAGCCATTATAATCAAGCCAGTCGGCGATGCGTTTGATAGGAGAATATTCATTATTATCAGGCAAGTGCCGTATAATCAATAGGCACGCACCAGATGGCCGGATTGACGTAATGCCTGCAATAATTTTTCGAAATCGACATCAAATTTAAGGCTTTTGTGCTGGCATGAAAATTGGATCCGTCAATAAAAGCGGCAAATCTCTGATCAGGTTTGATATTTAGCATTGTTATTCTTTCTTTGAATTTCATGGAAAAGGAGATGTAAAAAATGTGTTCAACGATAATAAGGTTGCAACTCAAAATTAAATCAGGCAATCATCACACCTGACAGCAATATAAAATTAAATATAATGGAAACTACTATCAGAGCATATTTAGGTATCGGGGCTAATTTGTCAATATCGGGGCATGATAATCCCAAATCCGGATGTCTTGCGGCGATTGACCTGCTGGTGCAGAATACCGGGCTTACCGTCCTGAATATATCGCCATGGTATCGCACCGAACCCGTGCCGGTATCTGACCAGCCATGGTTCTATAACGCGGTTGTTGCAATAGAAACCACTCTGACCCCGGAACAGCTGATAACCGCTATTCATGCCGTCGAAACTGAAATGGGACGGGTGCGCATGGAAAGAAACGAAGCGCGTGTTATAGATATTGATATTGTTGATTTTGCTGGCCAGATCAGGGCTGATAATCCGGTATTACCACATCCGCGAATGCATCAACGTGCCTTTGTTCTTTATCCCTTGCGTGATCTTGAACCTGCCTGGGTACATCCGGTTACAAAACAAACGCTTGCTGTCTTGATATCAGAACTTGATGATCAGAATATCAGACCTGAATAATGCGCCGGCGATGAGTAGTTATTTCCATGGGAAAGCCTGAAGGTTGATTGACTTCAGCTATTGTAATTTTCTGATAAATTGATTATAACCCAATTTCCCCAATATATGGAGTAAAAAGCATGGCCCGCGTCACCGTTGAAGATTGCATTGAAAAAATTAGCAACCGTTTTGATCTTGTTCTTACCGCAGCACAGCGTGCCCGCGGTATTTCCTCTGGTGATCCGTCTAACCGTAGACCGTGATAATGACAAAAACCCGGTCGTGGCTCTGCGTGAGATTGCGGCAGAAACTATTTCTACCGAAGACGTTCAGGAAGACCTGATCAAAAGCCTTCAGCAGATCAGCCGCCGCGAAGAAGAACAGACGTCCAACGATGAAGCGGCAAGCATTGCCAAGGATGATATCTCTGCTTATTCCAATGATGGAACAGACCAGATTGCTGATGATAGCGGGATGCATCTGGAAACGGCTATGGCTGATGATGCCATATCAACTGAACCAGCGGCGGATCATATGTTTTCTGCTGATGAAGGTAGTTTTGCCGATGAAGGTGGATTTGGCGACAGTGACCTGAGCGCAGAAGAAGACGATTAAAACCTGACAGCCGAAAACTGGTATTCCTGTCTGTCATTAAGCAGATAAAATGATTTTCATAAATATTCGCTTTTTGCTTGGCATAATGAGCATTTGCATGCGATTCTAATATGATGGATTCTGTTGTACCGATAATAACTGCCGAACATCTCATTGATCGGATCAAGCCGTATTATCCCCACCTTGATCGGATTTGATCTTGCGTGCTTATGACTTTTGCAAAGAATCGCATATCGGACAGACCAGATCATCAGGTGACCCCTATTATACCCACCCGGTAGAAGTTGCATCCATCCTTGCCGATATGCATCTCGACCCGTCCACGATTGTGACCGCGTTATTGCATGATGTGGTTGAAGATACATGTTACGCTGGATGATATTAAAACCCTGTTTTCAGAAGAAATTGCCAATCTGGTCAATGGTGTTACAAAACTAACCCAGATGGAAATGCAAGGGGATCACAAGCAATCGGAAAACCTTAGCAAGCTTGTTCTGGCCATGAGCAAAGATATTCGTGTGCTTCTGGTAAAACTGGCTGACCGTATGCATAACATGCGAACGATTTTTGGTATTCCTGTAAAAGAAAAACGTAACCGGATTGCACTTGAAACCTTAAATATTTTTGCTCCTCTGGCTGAGCGTATCGGGTTATCCAGTTTTCAGCATGAGCTTGAGGATATTTCATTTCAGGTTTTGCATGAAAAACCAGAGGCAATCCCTGCATTCGCATCTGGAAAAGCTTACGGAAAGTTCAAGGACATCATTGAGAAGATCAAAGTCGAGTTACATGACCTGTTAATCAAGGACGGGTTATCAAGCCAAGTCACCGGACGCACCAAAACACTCTATTCCATTTGGCGGAAAATGGAAATTAAGAAAGTCGATATGGAAGAATTATCGGATGTTATGGCATTTCGGATTATTGTAGATGATATTCCGGCCTGTTATCGCGCCCTTGGCATCCTGCATACCCATTATCAGACGGTAATGGGGCGGTTCAAAGACTATATTTCCACCCCGAAAATGAATAAATACCAGTCTTTACATACCTGTATTATTGGGCCGTTCAAGAAAAAGATCGAAGTACAAATCCGGACAGAAAATATGCACCATGTTGCCGAAGATGGTGTCGCCGCCCATTGGCGTTACAAATCCGGTAAAACGCAGATAAACCCATCCGTTGTTAATGAGTTTAATTGGATAAAGGATTTAATCGATATTCTTAAAAATGCAGATACATCAGAAGAGTTTTTAGAAAACACGCAACTGGAAATGTATAGCGATCAGGTGTTCTGTTTTCACCCCTAAAGGCCGCTTAATCGCTTTGCCGCGTGATGCGACGGCTATCGATTTTGCTTATGCTGTCCATTCCGATATTGGCAATACTTGTGTTGGTGTGCGCATTAATCACAAGCACCGGCAATTAGCAACCACGCTTTCAATGGTGATCAGGTTGAAATTATAACCAGCCTCGATGCTTTCCCGAATGCGGAATGGGAAGATTTTATGGTCACAGGGCGCGCCAGATCAGCATTACGCCGCTTTATCCGCCAGAAAAAAGAAGCGGAGTTTTCGCGTCTTGGCCGAGCCTTGCTGGAAAAGGATTGCCGGAAAAATAAATAGACCTGTCCGATGATATGCTGAAGCCATGTCTGATCAGTTTTGAAGCTGAAACCGTGGAATATCTGTATGCCCTGATTGGTGAAGGAACAGTCAAAACCATTGATGTGCTGGCAAAGCTTGATCCGGAATTACGGTCAGTGTCTAAACAAGGATAAATCAGGAGATAAGGCAAACAAAATGCAGCCTTTGATATCAAAGGGCTGGTTCAGGTATGGCTGTTCATCACGGGAATTGTTGTTATCCTTTGCCGGGTGAACATATTGTGGGCATTATCACCACGGGCAAGGGGATTACTGTCCATAGAGTCGATTGTTCTGTTCTGGAAAAATTTAATAATATGCCGGAATTATGGCTTGAAATTGAATGGAATAAAGATGGCCCGTCGCGGGTAACTGGACGCCTGATTGTCGTATTACTGAATGAACCGGGTAGCCTTGCTTCCATAACAAAGCTGATTAGCCAGTATGAAGGCAATATCAGCAATATTCATCTGCTGAGCGATCAGCGGATTTTTTCCGTTTTCAACTTGATGTCGAAGTCACTCATATCCGGCATTTAAATGCTATTCTGGCAGCGATGCGATCAAATCAGTTTGTTGAAAGTGTTGAAGGGAAAAGATATGACCCGCAAGCATCAGAGCCAAGGCCCATCTAGCCAGTCACCCAACTTACGGCTGGGGGTAAATATTGATCATGTGGCAACCATCCGGAATGCGCGTGGCGGTAATCATCCTGATCCGGTAAAGGCAGCATTGCTGGCCGAAGAAGCAGGTGCTGACGGGATCACAGCACATTTGCGGGAAGACCGCCGGCATATTCGTGAACATGATCTAAAGGCATTGATGTCTGCCATATCCCTGCCTTTAAATCTGGAAATGGCAGCAACGGATGAAATGTGTGACATTGCACTGGCAACCCAACCTAATGCCGCATGTATCGTACCTGAAAAACGGGAAGAAGTGACTACCGAAGGCGGTCTTGATGTGCTGGGGCTAAGACGGCGGCTTGAACCTATTCTGGTAAAGCTGAAGGATGCCGGTATCCGGATTTCCTTATTTATTGAAGCTCACCCTGATCAGATCAGGGCATCAGCTGACCTGGGGGCAGATATTATTGAGCTGCATACCGGGCGATATTGTGATCTGCCTGCCGGTATTGATCGCGACGCTGAATATGATCGCATTAAGGCCGCCGCATCCTTAGGACAGTCCATGGGGCTTGAATGTCATGCTGGCCATGGCTTACGGTTTGATAATGTGACGCCAATTGCGGCATTGCCCGAAGTGGTCGAACTAAATATTGGTCATTTTCTTATTGGTGAAGCGGTGATGATGGGATTGAAACCTGCCATTATTGAGATGCGGCGGCTGATGGATGAAGCGCGTCATAGATGATTATCGGTACAGGGACAGATATTACGGCAACTGACCGTATCGAAGCGAGCTGTAAACGTCTGGGTGAACGGTTTCTCAAACGTATCTATACGCAGGCCGAACAGGAAGAAGCCATGCGGCGGGGTCGGCGCAGAATGGATTTTCTAGCTAGCCGGTTTGCCGCAAAAGAAGCGGTCTGGAAAGCGATAAATGCTGACAGACAGGCGGTTATTTCTCTTAATGATATTGAAATTCTGCCAGATCAGGCCGGTGCCCCGAAAGTGATTTTACATGGTTCTGCCCTTGCCGCGGTTAATAAAAAGACAGACAGAAACTGGCAAATCGATATCTCATTATCTGATGAGTCAGGCTTGGCACTTGCTTTTGTGGTGTTTTCTGCGCCATAACACCATGATGCATTATGGAACAGATGCTGTTATAGATGAAGTGAACAGATAGGAAAGAGGCAGTGATGGAAAAGAAATCATCATCATGGTTTGATTTTACCAAGACGATATTCTGGGCAATTGTCATTGCTGTTCTGTTCCGGTCGTTTCTGTTTGAACCATTCAGTATTCCATCAGGGTCAATGATCCCTACCTTGCGGGTTGGGGATTATCTGTTTGTTTCAAAATATTCCTATGGCTATTCACGCTATTCCTTTCCTTTTGGCGTTATCCCCATCAAGGATAGGGTCTGGCGCGGAGAACCAGAATATGGTGATGTTGTGGTATTCAGACGTCCGGGTAACGAAGGTGTTGATTATATCAAACGGCTGGTGGGTAAACCCGGTGATCGCATTCAGGTCATCGATAGTGTGCTTTATATCAACGGCCAGAAGATGCCACGGGTGGAACATAGCCTTGATCCATCTGATCCGCAGCATCTGACCCGGCGGTTCAGGCCTATATCGAAACGCTTCCCAATGGCCGTGAATATGTGATTTTTGAACGCATGGATAAACCTTACCCGCTGTCGAATAATACCAGAGAGTTTCTGGTAGAAGACGGTCATTATTTCTTTATGGGTGATAATAGGGACAGATCAAATGATAGCCGGATGTCTGTTGGTAATGTGCCGAAAAAAAAATCTGATCGGTCGGGCCGAGTTCCTGTTTTTCTCTCACAATGGGTCTGCCCATTTATGGGAAATCTGGAAATGGCCATTTGCTATTCGCTTTAGCCGTATCGGAATGGGTATAGACTAGATGGGCAGAACACGGCCAGCATTACCCGAACGGGTTCTTATCGCGCAGAAAGCACTGGAACATAAGATCAATCATCATTTTGCTGATAGCAAATTACTGATTGAAGCCATGACGCATCCCAGCGTTTTAGCCAAAACAACGGGAAAATCCAATCATGGTATTAATAACCAGCGTCTGGAATTTCTGGGTGATCGGGTCATTAATCTGATCATTGCCGATACCCTGTTCACGCAAGTTGCTGATGAGCGTGAGGGCGTGCTAACCCGTCTTTATCATGATTGTGTTGATAATGTCACCATGGCTGAACTGGCTCGGTCATTATCTCTGGGTGATGCGCTAATTGTTCAGGAAAACACAGACCTTGCCAATAATGATAAGGTGCTGGCAGATGCGCTGGAAGCGCTGATAGGCGCTATCTGGTGTGATGGGGGTTATCAGGATGCAAGACGTGTTGTGCTGTCGCTATGGAAGGATAAGCTGGCTAAAAAGTGATCTGGTGGAAAAAGATGCTAAATCCCTGTTGCAGGAATATGGGCTGAAACATTTTGCTGTATTGCCTGTCTATATGGTGACAGATCGCAAGGGCCCTGATCATATGCCGGAATTTACCGTTACGGTTACCCTTGATCAGCATTCAGTTGCTGCAAGTGGCCGGTCACGCCGGATGGCAGAACAAGGCGGCAAAGGCATGGCTTGACCAACATGCTGAACATCATGTGCCAAGCAAAATCATCATCACCCCGGTCAATATCAAGGAAAGATCAAACCTAATGACTAAAGCAGGTTTGTATCCCTTATTGGTGCCCCTAATGCAGGCAAATCAACCTTGATGAATACCATGATCGGACAGAAAGTTTCTATTGTCACACCAAAGGTTCAGACCACAAGAAGCTGTATTCGCGGCATTGCGATGAAAGATGATAGTCAGATTATTTTTGTTGATACTCCCGGTATTTTTCAACCTAAGCGGCGACTTGATCGCGCGATGGTCAGTGCCGCGTGGCAGGGGGCTGGGGATAGTGACGTCATCATGCTGGTTCATGATGTGGCACGCGCCCAGATAGATCAGGATACCTTACGCATTCTGGAAAGCATAAAGGAAAAACAGGTCAAGGTCGGTCTTATCCTCAACAAGATTGATCTGACTACGCCGGAACATGTGATGAAGCGGACAAGCGAGTTATCCGATATGTATGATTTTTCAAAAATTTTCATGGTATCGGCTGAAAAAGCAAAAGGAACTGATGATATTCTGTCATGGCTGGCAACGCAGATGCCGGAAAGCCCCTATCTTTATGATCCTGATGATTTATCAGATTTGCCGCAACGGCTTACTAGCGGCAGAAATTGTTCGTGAAAAACTGTTTCTTAACCTACATGAAGAATTGCCCTATCAGCTTACCGTAGAAACGGAACAATGGATAGAACGCGAAGATGGAAGCGCGGAAGTCCGCTGTTCGATTTATGTAGCAAGAGAAGGTCATCGCGGGATTATATTGGGGCAGGGCGGCAAAACCATTGCCCGTATCGGTAAAGCCGCAAGGCAGGAATTAGAAAAAATGCTGGATCGCAGGGTGCATCTGTTTACCCATGTCAAATTCCGGAAAAACTGGCTGGATGATCCAGCACGATATAGGGATTGGGGTTTAGACTTCAACGCCTGATCATGCCGGAATGGACAGATAACGCTATCATCATTGACTGTCGTCCGCATGGGGAACATGCGGCTATTGTGCAGGTTATGACAAAACATAATGGTCGATATGTTGGCCTTGTTAGGGGTGGTCAATCACGGACAATGCGGCCAGTTATGCAACCGGGAAATCAGGTTTCGGTCAGCTGGCGTGCCAGACTGGATGAACATCTGGGCAGTATGACCATGGAATTGATTGATGCTAATGCCGCTAGAATTATGGGTGACCGTATGCGCCTGATGGCTTTGACGGCAATTTGTGCGTTAATTCAGGGTGCGATTGCTGAAAGAGAACCGGTAGAATCTGTCTATGATGCAACAGAAGCCATGATAGGGATTGCTATCATCTGATGTGGAAACACCTCTGGCTTGCCGCCTATATCCGATGGGAAATTGGTTTGTTAGCTGTTGCCGGTTTCGGGCTGGAATTACAACGTTGTGCGGTTAGTGGGGCGACCGAAGGATTGCATTATGTCAGTCCGCGAAGCGGGGCGGCGGTGACGTCAGATGCGGCTGGTGAACATATCCCCCGGTTACTTGTTTTACCGGGTTTTCTTGGTGGAGCATCAAAATCACTTGAAGAAGATATAATCAATGGTATTCGTATGACCGGACATTTTATTGCGCGGCAGATTTTCGGTGTGCATCATCAACCCATGGCAGAAGCAAGGCAAAGATTGCAGGATATGGTAGTGATGCAATTTGGTCAAGATATGCCAGCAAACACGGTAATTAGATGACCCCTCTGCTGGAAAAGGATAAAGGGTAGCATGGCTGAAAATGAATTAATCAAAACGGATTTCTCATCTGAATTAAGTCAGCGTTACCTTGCTTATGCGCTTTCAACCATTACCTCACGGTCATTGCCAGATGTGCGTGATGGTTTGAAACCGGTTCATCGCCGCCTGCTTTATGCCATGCGGCTATTGCGGCTTGATCCGGGACAGGGTTTAAAAAAATCAGCGCGTGTGGTTGGTGATGTCATGGGTAAGTTTCATCCCTCATGGTGATGCCGCCATTTATGATGCGATGGTCAGACTGGCGCAAGAGTTTGCGATGCGTTACCCGCTGGTTGATGGACAGGGTAATTTTGGTAATATCGATGGCGATAATGCCGCCGCCATGCGTTATACCGAAGCTCGCATGACACTGGTTGCCCAGCTATTGCTTGAAGGAATTGACGAAGATGCGGTGGATTTCCGTCAGACTTATGATGGTGAAGGGGAAGAACCGGTCATTCTGCCAGCGGCATTTCCTAATCTTCTGGCTAATGGGGCGCAAGGATTGCGGTGGGGATGGCGACTTCCATTCCGCCACATAATGTCATTGAATTAATTGATGCATCCCTGCATCTGATCAAATATCCGAATGCAACCCATGCCAAGATGCTGGATTTTATCAAAGGCCCTGATTTTCCGACTGGTGGGGTGCTAATCGAAGCGCCGGAACAAATGGCTGAAGCCTATGCAACTGGCCGCGGGGCGTTTCGTCTGCGGGCTGCATGGGAATGTGAAACCGAAAAGGGTGGCGGCTGGAAAATTGTTATTACTGCTATCCCGTATCAGGTTCAGAAAGCCAGATTAATTGAAAAAATGGCTGAATTGATGCAGGCTAAGAAACTGCCATTTATTGCCGATATTATGGATGAATCCGCTGAAGATATCCGTCTGGTTATTGAACCTAAATCGCGCCGAATTGATCCCAATCTGCTCATGGAAAATCTGTTTCGGATGACTGATCTGGAATACCGCATTGGGCTTAACCTGAATGTGCTTGACCGGACAGGAACGCCGGGGGTGATGTCTATCAGGGATGCTTTGCTGGCATGGATTGATCATCAACTGGTGGTATTACGGCGCCGGTCTTTGCACCGTTTGGGCAAGATTGCATCACGACTGGAAGTGCTGGAAGGTTATCTGGTTGTTTATCTGAATCTGGATGAAGTCATAGCCATTATCCGTGAAGAGGATCACCCCAGACCACGGTTGATGGAACGATTTGCCCTTAATGAAAATCAGGCAAATGCCATTCTTGATATGCGTTTGCGGTCACTTCGTAAACTGGAAGAAATGGAATTGCGAAAAGAACGCGATGATCTGAAAGCCGAAGAAGCTGATCTCAATGATATGATGGCTGATGAAAATCGCCAAAGGAACGTCATCACAGCAAGCATAAAGACCATGCGAAGTGCGTTTGTCAAAACAGATCAACGGATGACACGGATTGAACCCCAACCAGTGCTGGATAGTGATCCGGCGGATATGCTTGTAGAAAAAGAACCGGTTACAATTGTCTTTTCCGAAAATGGCTGGATTAGAAGCATGAAAGGCCGTATCGAGGCAGATGCTGATATCCGTTTCCGTGAAGGCGATGCGCCGAAATTCCATCTTCATGCCGATAGCACAGATCGTCTGATTATCGGGCTGGAAAATGGGCGTTTTTATACGGTATCCATTGATAAATTGCCCGGTGGTCGCGGTTTTGGTGAACCTCTTGCCCTCATGGTTGATATTCCGGCCGATACGCCAGTTGTTTCGATGATGGTGGCAACATCTGGCAAGGTCTTGCTGGCATCATCGTCGGGTCATGGGTTTATAACAGAAATAGATCAACTGGTAGCCCAGACAAAAACTGGCCGTCAGGTTATGACTGTCATGGATAAAGCCCGCATGATTGCGGCTAATGTTATTGCTGGTGATCAGGTAGCATGTGTTGGTAGTAACCGCAAATTACTGGTTTTTAGTACAGATCAGATACCGGTGATGGCAAAAGGCAGAGGTGTTATTTTACAGCGCTATAAAGATGCCTGGCTGGTCGATGTGACCAGCTTTAGCCAAGCAGATGGATTAAGCTGGATGCAATCTGGTGGCCGGACGCGGACGGAAAAAGATATTACCCCATGGGTTGGCAAGCGGGGTGGTGCTGGCCGGATGGTTCCCGTCGGGTTCCCTAAGCCGCCCCGATTTACCTGATGCGTCTAATATTGTTCGCTATCATTTGCTTCTGATAGCGGCGTCCATATTCCGTTAGACAGTATTTCAGCGGGTTTGAATTTGGATTTGTAATTCATCTTATGTGATGCGGCTATGTAATAGCCCAGATACACATAAGGCAAACCCATATGATATGCCACCGCTGCACAATCCATGATCATGAAACTGCCGGGGGAAAGATGCTGTTTGTCCGGATCAAAGAAACTATAAACAAGCGAAAGCCCGTCATCCTGAATATCAACCAGCATCACACCATATAGATCACCCTGATCTCTGTATTCGATCAGTACCGTATCAATAGGACTGGATGTGATCATGGCGGCATAGCTATTTTTATCCATATCTGCCATCTGGCCATCACTATGCCGGCTTTCCAGATAGGTCTGAAACAGCGCATAATGTTCATCAAACAGATATTATGATAGCAAGTCGCGGGTGATATGGGCATTTTTCCTGATGATCCGTCGCTGGCTCTTGGTCAGGTCTAGTTTGCCTTCTGTGCTATTGCCTGATGGTATCCGTAAAGGCTTACAGGCGTTACAATGGGCACAAATGGGTCGGTATACCCAGTTTTCTACACGTCTAAAACCGGCTTTTGCCAGATCATCGTGATTGTCCGGCTGGGATGAGATATCGGCGGCAAGCCGCTGTTCCACTTGTCCTGTCAGATATGAACAAGGAGATGGGCGCGTGATGCGCATCACGAGCGGGTCAGTGAATGTGATATCGTTTCTGTTATTCATCCCCACCCCTGATCATGAAGACATATCGGATAATATGGTAACGGAAAACCCTTTATCCCTGATCGCCTGAACAATTTCTTGCAGATGATCACCGCCGCGGGTTTCAATCACGGCATCAATTTTTGCCAGTTTTGGCGGAACATCCTGAAACATGCGCTGGTGGAAAATTTCAATAATATTTGCCTTACAACTGCTGATGGCGCTGGATATGCCGGCCAGCATGCCCGGTTCATCTGTAATATCAATCCGCAGACGGGCAATGCGGCCATCGCGTGCCATATTGCGTGTCAGAACAGCAGAAAGCAGCCGCGGGTCTATATTGCCGCCACATATCACAACGCCACATTTACGGCCTTTGAAATGGTCGGGATATTGCATCATTGCCGCTACTCCGGCGGCCCCTGCGCCTTCAGATACCAGCCGTTGCTGTTCGACCAGAATACCGACGGCCTGTTCAATCATCACTTCGCTCACCAGCAATATCTCATCCACCAGATCACGGACAACCGGCATCGTCAATTCCCCCGGTTTTTTTACGGCAATGCCTTCTGCCAGTGTTTCCCCGCCACCACGAATATCCGCACCAGCCACCATATCCGTCATGGTTGGCCATAATTCGGCTTCAACACCGATAATGCGGATATCAGGCTTGATATCGCGTGCGGCAATGGCAATACCGGATATCAAGCCGCCGCCGCCAATAGGCACGACGAGAGTGTCCAGTTCGGGATTATCAGCAAGCATTTCCAGCCCAACCGAACCCTGACCTGTCATCACCAGTTCATCATTATAAGGATGAATTAAGGTCATGCCGCGTTCAGCAATCACTTTTGCTACAACACCTTCGCATTCGTTCAGATTACGGCCTTCCAGAATAACCTCTGCACCCCATGCGCGGGTTCGGTTAATTTTAGCAAATGGCGTCTGTGATGGCATGACAATGACGGCTGGCATCCCCATCTGTTTGGCATGATAAGCAACGGCCTGAGCATGATTGCCAGCAGACATGGTGATCACGCCGCGCTTTGCTTCTTCGGCGGACATGGCACTCATCCGTGTGAAGGCCCCTCTTGCCTTGAAAGATGAGGTGATTTGCTGATTTTCCAGCTTAAGCCAGATATCGGCATCTGTCATCGTGGATAGAGCGGGTGAATAGACGCTAGGGGTGCGGATAACCGCATCTTTCATGGCCTGATGTGCTTGGCGGATAGCTTCTGGTGTTACAGTCATATTTCTATCTTCTTCATGTTGGTGTTGGAATTAGATTAGTTTTCATTCAACTGTTCGGCAACCTGATAAGCGTAATAACTCAAAATACCGGAACAGCCAGCGCGTTTGAAACTGATCAGCATTTCCATAATTAGTGCGGTCTGTTTGTCCTGAGGCAGGGTGCTGGCAAGGTTTTGAATCATCTGATATTCACCACTAACCTGATAGGCAAACACGGGGATATTAAACTGATCTGTTGTCTGGCGGATGATATCCAGATACGGCATTCCCGGTTTTATCATGATAAAATCGGCACCCTCTTTTATATCGAGTGCAATTTCACGCATGGCTTCATCACTATTGGCCGGATTCATCTGATAGCTGGTTTTATCCTTGATATCGGATAGGGTATTCGCACTTACCGCCGCCCGGAACGGAGCATATAAGGCAGATGCATATTTTGCCGCATATGACATGATCATCACATGAGGAAAGGATGCATCATCCAGACCTGCACGAATAGCACCAATGCGTCCATCCATCATATCTGATGGGGCAACAATATCAGCACCGCTTTGGGCATAATTGATCGCCTGCTTTATCAGAATATCCAGACTGGCATCATTATCAACCATACCATTCCTGATGATGCCATCATGACCATGGGTGGTAAAGGGATCAAGGGCGATATCAACAACAACACCCATTTCCGGTTCGGCCGATTTAATCGCTGAAATAGCCCGGCATACCAGATTGTCACTGGCTAGGGCATTTGTTCCGTCATCATCTTTCAGGGCGGGATCAATACGGGGGAAAATAGCAATAGCCGGAATACCAAGCTGATAGGCGGCTTTTGCTTTCTGGCCAAGAATATCAAGGCTAATCCGGTCAACGCCGGGCAGGGCATCAATAGGTTCAATCACGTTCTGGCCTTCTGTTACAAAGACAGGCCAGATCAGGTCATTTGGCTGAATGCTGTTTTCCGTCAAAAGCGACTGGCTGAACATATGCATTCTGCCACGCCGCAACCGCGAAATGGGAAAACTGGGCATAAGATGATTTTGTTTAGTCATGATAATTATATAAACGTAGCTATGGTATCGTGCAAATTGTATTATCTTATCAGGATCAAAATAGACACAAGGAAATCATGATATGTAATGACATTAAGTCGCATTTTGATGGTTTCTTTTCTACATCTATCTTCTCAAGGCCATGGATATGGCGTATAGATCAGAAATGAATGACAAAACAGAATATCTGGATATTGATATCATTGGCCGGACTGGGCGGATTAAACTAAACCGGCCAAAGGCTCTGCACGCCCTGACCACGGCTATGTGTCATCAGATTAGGAAAACGCTTGAAACATGGTGGCATGATCAGGCGGTGATGCAGGTGATCATATGCGCGGCTGAAGGACGGGCATTCTGTGCTGGTGGTGATATTCGTGAAGCGTTACAGATGATGACCCATCCCATGCCGAATATGCCGGATTATTTCGAAGCTGAATATAGCATGGATATGGTTATTGCGGGATTCCCCAAGCCAGTGATCTGTCTGGCCAATGGGCTGACTATGGGGGTGGGGCTGGTCTTCTTTTTCATGCCTCACATCCGGTGGTGACTGACAAGATAGATTTTACCATGCCTGAAACGGGGATCGGGTTATTTCCCCGATGTGGCGGCCTCCCTCTTTCTTAGGCGGGCAACTGGGCGTATCGGGCTTTATATTGGGCTGACTGGTACCCGTATTGGTCATGGTGATATGATCAGCTCAGGTTTAATGGATTTCTTTATCCGTCATGAAGATTTGCCAGCGCTTGAGACGGCTATCATAGCGATGTCTGATCAGGATGATATCGATGACATTCTGGCATCTTTTGCCAGACATGATGCTACCGCTGATCGACTTATGCCGCATCTGGACTGGATTAATGATATATTGTCCCATGATCGGCTTGAAGATATCCGTGATCTGGCTGCTACATCTGATCATGTGCTGGCAGCACCCTTCATCAGGCGCTGACACAGCGTTGTCCGTTATCATTGAAAGCAACGCACCGTCTGCTGGCCGGAAAAAACCCATCTGATGGATATATTTCTGCCTTATTACTGGATTATTGCTTGGCCATGCGAATAACCGCATATCCGGATTTTGCAGAAGGCGTGAGAGCAGCAGTCATAGATAAGGATCAGAATCCTATCTGGTCACATCAATGTCTGGAACAGGTGACCGATACCATGATTGATGAGTTATTTGATGATAGAGATAGGCCATATTTTGCCGTCCCGCCAGTTTTGTTGTAACAATCAGAATGAAACGGTAAAGATAATCTGCCCATAAGAATTGAGATGATAAGGAAAGCATCATGCGTTTAAGCCAATATTTTATCCCGACCCTCCGCGAAACTCCAAAGGAAGCACAGATTGTATCGCACCGGTTAATGCTTCGGGCAGGTATGATACAGCAATCCAGTGCCGGAATTTACAGCTGGTTACCGCTGGGGCTGAAAGTCATGCGCAAAATAGAACAGATCGTCAGGGAAGAACAAAATCGCGCTGGTGCCATCGAAGTGCTGATGCCAACAATACAACCTGCCGAATTATGGCAGGAATCTGGACGATATGATGATTATGGTCAGGAAATGTTACGGATTCAAGGATCGCCATGATAGGGATATGCTGTTCGGGCCAACAAACGAAGAACAGATCACGGATATTTTCCGGTCACATGTGAAAAGCTATCGCGCGTTGCCGTTAAATCTGTATCACATTCAGTGGAAGTTCCGAGATGAGGTGCGTCCGCGATTTGGTATTATGCGTGGTCGTGAGTTTCTGATGAAAGATGCTTATTCTTTCGCCATTGATGCCGAAGCCGCGCGCATAGAATACAATAAAATGTTTGTATCTTATCTGTTGACGTTCAAACGGCTTGGGTTAACAGCAATTCCGATGGAAGCCGATACCGGTCCTATCGGCGGGGATATGAGCCATGAGTTCGTCATCCTTGCCGATACGGGGGAAAGTGAAGTCTTTTGTCATAAAGACTGGCTGGATTACAGCCTAGATGCTGGTGAGGTTGATTATGGTGCCGACCTTCAGCCTATTGTTGATCGGTTCACGGAATTATATGCCGTAACAGATGAAAAATATGATGCGGCGACCTGCCCTGTGCCATCAGATCAGCTGATGACAACACGCGGGATAGAAGTCGGACATATATTTTATTTCGGGTCTAAATATTCCGGGCCAATGGGGGCTAGTGTTGCTGATGAAACCGGCAAACAATGTGATGTGCATATGGGGTCTTACGGGATTGGTGTTTCCCGTCTTGTTGGAGGGATCATTGAAGCCAGTCATGATGATAAAGGCATTATCTGGCCGCAATCCGTTGCCCCGTTTGATGCCGTCATTGTAAACCTGAAACTGGGTCATGATGATTGTGATCGCGTATCCGAACAACTTTATGGCCAGTTACAATCAGCAGGTCATGATGTGTTGCTGGATGATAGTTCAGATAGCCCGGGTGCAAAACTAAATGCCATGGATCTGATTGGTATCCCCTATCAGATTATTATTGGGCCACGCGGCATGAAAGACGGCATGGTAGAGTTCAAAATCAGAAAGACCGGTGCTAGCGATGAAATGTCACCAGATGCCGCCTGTCAGGCAGTTCTGGATCATCTCGGTCATCCGGGGCAAAACAAAATATGAGTAGTGCTTTTGGTCATCTCGAACGCATGCTGGCCTTGCGGTATATCCGTTCAAGGCGGTCAGAGGATTTATTTCCGTTATTGCCTGGTTTTCGCTTCTGGGAATAACCCTCGGCGTTGCCACACTTATCATTGTAATGTCGGTCATGAATGGGTTCAGGGCAGAACTGGTTGGCCGCATTTTGGGTTTGAATGGTCATCTGGTCGTATACGCGAATGGCCCGCAGGGGATAACGCAATTTGATACCCTTGCTGGCCGCATTGCCGGAATTCCCGGGATTATGGCGGTGACACCACAAATTGAAGGTCAGGTGATGGCCAGCAATCAGGGATATGCCGCAGGTGCTGTTGTGCGCGGGGTACGCTGGGAAGATCTGGCGGCACGCAAACCTTTATGGGATGCGCTAGATGAAGAAAGCATTGAGGGCATAAAGAAAAACGGGTCTATTCTTATCGGTCATGAACTGGCGCGAACCTTAGGCGTGAAGGCTGGCGATACGTTATCACTGTTATCACCATATGGCAAAAAAACCGCTTTTGGCACTATCCCCGAACGCAGGCGATTTGAAATTGCTGGTGTATTCAATGTGGGCATGCATGAATATGACAAGGCATTTATTTTTATGCCACTGGCTGATGCGCAATCATTCTTTGCCATGAATAACAGGGTGACTGCCCTCGAAATTTATGCACGTGATGCGGATATGACGTCTGTTATCAATACCAATCTGTCACAGACTATCGGGACGGATAAGCGGGTTTATGATTGGCGTGAAAGAAACAAAAAGCTTTCTGACAGCCCTTAATGTTGAACGCAATGTCATGTTCATCATTCTGTCGCTGATTATTCTGGTGGCAGCGTTTAACATCATTTCATCAATGATTATGCTGGTGCGTTCCAAGAATGATGATATTGCCGTGTTGCGGGCCATGGGGGCAACAAAAGGGTCTATCATGCGGGTATTCATGATGACAGGGTCAAGTATCGGTCTGGTAGGAACCGTGATCGGCACGTTGCTTGGGCTTGGGTTTTGCTGGAATATCGATAGCATCAAGAATGTGCTGGAACGCCTGACAGGAACAGAATTATTTGCCGCCGAAATTTATTTTCTTTCCACCTTGCCGGCCAAGGTCGACCCTTATGAAGTTTTGAATGTGATCCTGATGGCGATTGCCCTGTCCTTTTTATCGTCGGTTTATCCGGCATGGCGCGCGTCAAGAATCGCTCCGGCAGAAGCGCTTCGTTATGGGTGATGCGATGATGAAAGATAATGATACAAAGACGGATCATGGTCAGCCGGTATTGATCATGAACGGGGTTTCAAGGCCTTTCATCAGGGGTGATCGTGTGATACAGGTGCTCAATGATGTGACGGTCAATATAGAAAAAGGGGAGCTGGTGGCACTAGTCGGGCCTAGCGGGTCTGGTAAAACCACTTTGCTGAATATCGCGGGCATTCTGGAAAAACCTGATAGCGGACTGGTTACCATTGCCGGCAAAGCCACCCATCGCCTGAATGATAAGCAGATATCGGCCTTAAGACAGGATGCGCTGGGTTTTGTGTTTCAGTTTCACCGGCTCCTGCCTGAGTTTTCGGCACTTGAAAATATTGTAATCCCACAGATTATGAACAGGCTTCAACGCCATGTTGCCGAAGAACGTGCCGACCAATTGCTTGACATGATCGGTTTAATGGAACGCCGTCATCACCGCCCCGGCCAGTTATCTGGTGGAGAACAGCAAAGGGTCGCTATTGCGCGAGCCGTGGCCAATGTGCCATCATTGCTTTTAGCCGATGAGCCGACAGGCAATCTTGATCCGGAAACCGCGGCAGATGTATTCAGGCATCTGGTGGCGGTATTACGGTCAACAGGTACGGCCGCGCTTGTTGTCACCCATAATATGGAATTGGCAAAATCTCTTGATAGAGTGTTGACGATTCGCAAGGGTGAGCTAGTCGAATAGGGTTTTTCTTTGTTCGATAGCTGTCGGTTTCTGAACCAAAATGATTGTCTGCTTGCCCCCGTCAAGTGGAATGGGTGATACTATTATCATGTCTTTGCCATTTATTCATTTGCGTGTGCATTCATCCTATTCGCTGGCCGAAGGGATGCTGCCTATAAAGCCGTTAGTTGAAAAGGCGGCAAAGATGAATCAGCCAGCGCTGGCACTCACGGATAGCTTTAACAGTTATGGTGCGCTTGAGTTTTCTGATGCAGCATTGAAAGCTGGTATCCAGCCAATTATCGGTGCGCAGGTCATGATCAAAGATGAGCTGGACTGACGAAACAGCTGGTGAAGTGGTCTTGCTGGTTCAGAATGAAGATGGCTGGATGAATCTATCGGTGATGATGTCACAGGCGTTATTATCCGGGGAACATGACCCGTTTATATCACTAGCCGATTTAGAAAAACACTCAGCCGGATTGATTGTGCTGACAGGCGGGGCGAAAGACGGATTTATTCCTGCACCACTGGCTGAAAACAGGGCTGATCTGGCCAGACGCCGTCTGACCCGCCTGATGGCAATGTTTCCGGATAGACTTTATGTGGAAATACAGCGCCACAACACCGAACGCGAGATCCATGATAGAACCGCAATTGCTGGATATGGCCTATGCTAATCATGTTCCGATTGTCGCTACTAATGATTGTTATTTTGCAACAAAGGGCGATGCAGATGCCCATAATGTTCTGCTTTGTATATCGCAAAGCAAGACATTATTTCATGATGACCGGCGGCATGAAACAGATGAGCATTACTTTAAATCTGATCGTGAGATGAGAATGCTGTTTTCTGATCTTCCGGAAGCGATTGCAAATACCGCCCATATTGCCCGCCGTTGTGCGTTTGCGGTTAAGAAAAAGAAACCATTATTACCGCCTTTTGCAACACCAGATGGCAGTGACGAAAAAGAATGGCTTCGCAACCTGTCCCATAAAGGGTTGAACAACCGGCTAGAACAGATCAGAACAAATACCGGTCATGCGGCATATGCCGAAGCAGACCCTGCGACAATGACAAAATCATATACAGACAGACTTGATCTGGAACTGGATATCATTACCCAGATGGGGTTTGCCGGATATTTTCTGATTGTGGCGGATTTTATCAACTGGGCAAAAGAACAGAATATCCCCGTAGGCCCCGGCCGTGGATCCGGGGCAGGATCGCTGGTCGGTTATGCGTTGGGGATAACCGACCTTGATCCTATTCGCTGGGGGTTATTGTTTGAACGATTCCTGAACCCTGAACGTATTTCCATGCCGGATTTTGATATTGATTTCTGCCGTGACCGCCGCGAAGAGGTCATTAGTTATGTTCAGCAAAAATATGGTGATGACAGGGTAGCACAGATTATCACCTTTGGTAGTTTGCAGGCGCGTGCCGCTTTGCGCGATGCCGGCCGTGTGCTTGGTATGCCATATGGCCAGGTTGACCGGATCGCCAAACTGGTGCCAAGTAATCCAGCCAAGCCCGTCAAATTATCCGAAGCATTGAAAACGGAAAAGGATCTTAAAGTTGCTGTTGAAAGTGATCAGGATATTCAGAATCTGGTCAATATCTCAAAACAGATTGAAGGGTTGTTGCGGCACTGGTCGACACATGCGGCGGGGCTGGTGATTGGTGATCGCCCACTGGCAGAGCTGGTGCCATTAACCCGTGATCCGGCATCTGAATTGCCGGTCACCCAGTTCAATATGAAATCTGTCGAAGATGCAGGGCTGGTCAAGTTTGATTTTCTGGGATTGAAAACGCTGACCGTTCTGCAACAGGCCATTGATCTGATCAAACGCAAAGGGGTTGATCTGCAGCTTGGTGATATTCCGCTGACATGTGATGATACGTTTGCCATGCTTGGCGAAGGCGAGGCGGTTGGCCTGTTCCAGCTTGAATCAAGTGGTATGCGTGAAGTGCTGAAAGGTCTGAAACCTGACCGTTTCGAGGATATTATCGCGGTGGTGGCATTATACCGGCCGGGGCCAATGGAAAATATTCCGAAATATATTGCCCGCAAGCATGGCCGCGAAGAAGTCAGTTACATGCATCCTTTGCTGGAACCGGTGCTAGAAGAAACATATGGCATCATGATCTATCAGGAACAGGTGCAAAGAGCGGCTCAGGTGCTATCGGGATATAGTCTGGGGAAAGCCGATATTTTGCGGCGCGCGATGGGTAAGAAAATCGAAGCAGAAATGATTGCCCAGCGTGGGGAATTTGTATCTGGTGCGGCAGATAACAATATTGATGAAGGGCTTGCCGGTCAGATTTTTGATCAGATCAGTGCCTTTGCCGGTTATGGATTTAACAAATCCCATGCCGCCGCCTATGCGCTGATTGCATGGCAGACAGCATGGCTCAAAAGACATTACACCGCGGAGTTTCTTGCCGCCCTGATGACCATGGATATTGGCAACACGGATAAACTGGCGGTATTCCGGCAAGATTGCCATCACCACAATCTGGCTATGCTAGCCCCGTGTGTAAATCATTCTGAAGCAATTTTTACTGTTGAACCTCATCAGGCTGGTGAAGGTATTCGTTATGGGTTAGGCGCTATCCGGAATGTTGGTTTTGATGTGATGAAAGCACTGGTTGATGAACGTAATCAGCGTGGACGTTTCACCACCCTTGAAGATTTTGCCAGTCGCGGTGCGGCTAATCTTAACCGCAGAATGATGGAAAACCTGATCAAGGCAGGGGCGTTGGATGATTTTGGACATACCAGATCAACCATGTTTGATGCTATTGATCGCATTCTTTCCTTTGCACAGATAGCCAGAAAAGAAGCGGAAACCGCACAGGATAACCTGTTTAATTCTGTTGAAGGCGTGGAACTTAATATCCCGCTTGAGCATAGGAAGGAATGGGAATCGAAAACAAAGCTGGCTTATGAAATGGAAGCTTTGGGGCTTTATCTTAGTGCCCACCCGCTGGATGAATATATGGATCAGCTCAAGCCGCTTAATATCACTTTTGCCAGCCAGATTGATGAGAAAGTTAGTGATAACGAAACAACGCCAGTTCACTTAGCCGGCATGCTTTATGCTAAACAGATCAGAACCTCACAGAATAATAATCGTTTTGCCTTTGTTCAGATGACTGACCCGACCGGCATGATTGATATCACCCTTTTCAGTGATGTGCTGGCTAATGCCGAAGAATATCTGATTGAAAACGAACCTATTTATGTCAGGGGCTGATGCCAGACGGGAAGATGATCGGATTAAACTGCTCGCAAGGGAAGTCCTTCCTCTTGATCAAGCAATTAGCACGAAAACCATGGCAATGGTGGTGCATGTCATGGATGACACGGCTTTTTCAGGTATTGCCAGCGGACTTAAAAGGGATGGTGATGGAAAGCAGAAACTGCTCTTGAAAATGCATGTTCAGACTCATGAAGTTGTGCTGGAACTTCCTGGTTCCTATAAACTGAGTCAGGGTTTCGCCAGCATATTAAATCCCTTGATGGCGTGGTTTCGGTTGAAAATATTTTTCTGTAATTATTGCGGGCATCTGTTCTCCTTTAATTTGTGAAAAAGACTTGCAAACCTGCTAGCAAACCGTTAGGTAATGGCTACCAGTATTTGACTGGAATTCACACATGAAGGTGGCAATGCGTGATGTATTGCCTTCCGGTGGATCAGGTTTGACCAAAATATAGGTCTTTCTTTTCCCTCACCCTTCATGGAGGCTAAACCGGAAAAGGAGCATCATTATGCCAATGCCTAGTTTTACCATGCGCCAGCTGCTTGAAGCTGGAGTCCATTTTGGACACCATACCCGTCGCTGGAACCCCAAGATGAAGCCATTCATCTTTGGTGATCGCAATAATATCCATATTCTTAATCTTCAACAGACCGTGCCTATGCTTTATCAGGCTCTTGAAGCTATCAGTCAGGTGGCATCAAATGGTGGACGCGTTCTGTTTGTAGGAACAAAACCTTCGGCTTCTGAAGTTGTTGCCGAAGCGGCTAAATCTTGCGGGCAGTATTATGTTAATCACCGCTGGCTTGGTGGCATGCTGACCAACTGGTCTACCGTATCACAATCCATCCGCCGTCTACGTGAAATGGATGAACGGTTAGGCGGCGAAGAGGTTAATGCCCTGACCAAGAAAGAAACCCTGACATTGACTCGTGAACGCGATAAGCTGGAAAAAACGCTTGGCGGTATCAAAGAAATGGGCGGGCTACCTGATCTGTTATTCATTATTGATACAAACAAAGAAGATATTGCTGTAAAAGAAGCTAACGTTCTCAATATTCCGGTTGTTGCTGTTGTTGACAGTAACGCTGATCCGGATGGTGTTGATTATGTCATTCCTGGCAATGATGATGCGTTGCGGGCAATAAGCCTTTATTGTGATCTGGTTGCCGGGTCAGTAATCGAAGGGCTGAAAACCGAAATGATCCGTTCCGGAACTGATGTCGGTGAAGAGGTTGCTCCTATGGAAGAAACCATAGCCAGCGAAGAACCTGCCGCTTCTGCTGAAGCCCCTGTCGAAGCCCCTGTCGAAGCTCAGGCCGAAGCTCAGGCCGATGCAGCACCGGCTGAACAGCCTGAAGCCAGCGAAGAAGCAGCAAGTTAAGGCTAGTGTTTATCATTAATCCCTGCCGCTGATGGCAGGGGTTAAAACAATGTTTTATGACGATATAACCTTATAATGAGGATGGAATAATGGCGATTACGTCTCAAATGGTGAAAGACCTCCGCACATCTACCGGTGCCGGAATGATGGACTGCAAAAAAGCACTTGATGAAACAAATGGCGATATGGAAGCGGCCATTGACTGGTTGCGGAAAAAGGCCTTGCCGCCGCCGCAAAAGAAAGCTAGTCGTGTGGCTAGCGAAGGTCTAGTAGCAGTAAAAACAGCCGGTAATGTTGGTGCTGTTATCGAAGTAAACTCGGAAACGGATTTTGTTTCTCGGAATGAAGAATTTCAGGGCTTTGTTCGTTCTCTGGCTGATATTGGAACAAACTGTGACAGTATTGATGCGCTGATGGATATGCCTTACACGGGCGCAAGCCATTCTGTTGCTGATGAGCTAACAAACAAAATTGCCAAAATTGGTGAAAACATGTCTATCCGCCGGATAGCCAAGCTATCGGTTGATCAGGGTGTTGTGGTATCTTATATCCACAATGCCGTTGCTGATGGCATGGGTAAGATTGGCGTTCTTGTTGGGCTTGAATCTGCCGCTGATGCCAGTGTACTGGAACAGCTAGGCCGCCAGATCGCTATGCATATTGCCGCGACTGCCCCCGCTAGTTTGAGTGAAGCAGACCTTGATCCGGAATATGTTGCGCGTGAACGCAAACTTCTGGTTGACCAGGCGATCCAGTCTGGCAAGCCAGCTGATATTGCTGAAAAAATGGTGGAAGGCCGCATGAAGAAATTCATGAAAGAAGTCGTTCTGCTGGAACAGATTTTTGTCATTGATGGGGAAACTGTGGTTAGCAAAGTCATTGAAAATGCTGCCAAAGATGCCGGTACACCCATTACCCTGACATCATTCATTCGTTTCAATCTGGGCGAAGGAATTGAAAAGAAGAAACCGATTTTGCCGCTGAAGTTGCCGCCCAGCTAGAAAGCTGAAATTCGTCTGGCCTTAATGCGGTAAAATGCGCTAACCTAATGTGTGAGTGTGTATAACTCTCACGCATTAAGATAGGATTTGCTATGCCGGATACAGCCCCATCTCATAAATACCAACGTGTCCTGTTAAAGATATCTGGTGAATCGCTCATGGGGAGCGCAGTTACGGTATTGATCCGGCCATGGTTACGCGTGTGGCTGAAGAAATCAAACATGTTATTGATCAGAATATTGAAATTTGTCTGGTCATTGGTGGGGGCAATATCTTTCGCGGTATTTCCGGTGCGGCATCTGGCATGGAAAGAGCTACTGGTGACTATATGGGCATGCTGGCAACCGTCATGAACGCGCTGGCTATGCAAAACGCGCTTGAAGATTTATCGGTTGATACCCGCGTCTTATCAGCTTTGCCGATTAGTGCTGTGTGTGAACCATATATTCGTCGCCGGGCAAAACGGCATATCGAAAAAGGCCGTGTTGTGATCTTTGCGGCCGGAACAGGCAATCCATTCTTTACGACTGATACCGCCGCCGCCCTAAGAGCCACGGAAATGAATTGCGACCTTATCCTAAAAGGGACGCGTGTTGATGGGGTATATTCGGCGGATCCCGAAAAAGACCCGAATGCCATACATCATCCACAATTGACATATAAGAATGTATTATCGCGGGATTTAGCGGTGATGGATGCGTCGGCGATTTCATTGGCGCGAGAAAACTCTATTCCCATGATTGTCTTTTCGATTGAAAAGCAGGGCAGCTTTGATCGTGTCTTGCGGCATGAAGATAAATTTACGCTTATCACCGATCAGCAAGGAGATTAGACTTATGAGCTTTGATATGGATGATGCCCAGAGACGCATGCAAGGTGCTGTTTCTGCATTAGAAACAGAATTTCAGGGGTTAAGAACAGGCCGGGCATCCGCTGGTATGCTTGAACCCATCAGCGTCGATGCATATGGCTCCCGCATGCCGATTAATCAGGTGGGCAATATTTCTGTTCCGGAACCCCGATTGCTAACCGTGCAAGTCTGGGATGCTTCCATGACACCGGCGGTTGAAAAGGCGATTAGAGAATCTGATCTTGGCCTTAACCCACAAGCCGAAGGAACTTTGATACGCATTCCCGTGCCTGATCTGTCTGCTGAACGGCGGGAAGAACTGGCCAAAGTAGCGGGAAAATATGCGGAAGCCGCTCGTGTATCCATCAGAAATGTACGCCGTGATACTATTGAACAGGTGCGTAAAAAGGGGAAAAAGATGGTGATTATGGTGAAGATGAACGCCATGGTCTGGAAGCGAAAGTGCAGAAACTGACAGATGACCATGTTGGCAAGGTTGATCAGATGCTCGCTAATAAAGAAAAAGATATCAAGACAGTATAGTATGATTGATTAATGGCATTATCTCTCCCTCATCATCTGGCTATTATCATGGATGGCAACCGCCGCTGGGCAAAACAGCGTGGATTGCCACTACGATCAGGTCATATGCAGGGTTCCGTGGCTGTTGAACAGATTATAGAACATGCTTCTAAGAAAGATATTCCGTGGTTAACACTTTTTGCTTTTTCAACGGAAAACTGGTCACGTCCTGCCAGAGAAGTCAAAGATATCCTTGGGGTTTTCCGATATTTTCTGGATCGTAAGGGCAAGGCATTGATAGATAAAAATGTCCGGCTGAGAACAATAGGTGATTTGTCCGGATTTCCTCTAAATATTCAGAAAAAGTGATTGAACTGGTTGAACTTTCTACTGCTAACACTGGGATCAATTTAACGGTTGCGCTGAATTACGGTGGGCAAGCCGATCTGGTATTGGCGGCACAGTCTATGATGTCAAAAATAGCGGCAGGGGATTTGGATATCGCTGATATTGACCAGCAAACCATCAAGCAGCATCTCTATACCGCTGAATTACCGCCGGTGGATTTGCTGATCAGAACAAGCAACGAAAAACGCCTGTCCAATTTTATGCTATGGGATATCGCCTATGCAGAATTGATGTTCATGCCTGTATTATGGCCTGATTTCAGTGGCAATGATTTGGATCAGGCATTAGATGAATATGCTTTGCGTGAGCGGCGGTTTGGAACTGATGCTGTGCATAATGATCATAAATCCAGATATATCAGCTAGTAGAGTAATGGTGGCTGGGCTATCCGGCTATGAGAAAGCATGGGGATGTTCCAAAAAGAAACTTCCATCAGATTGATAACCGCCTGTTGCCTGCTTCCGCTTCTCATCATTTTATGGTCTGGCGGCATGATAGCATTATGGCTTGCGCTTGGATGTGTGCTTTTGATGTCAGCGGAGCTAGCCTTTTCCGCTAGGGTTGGTCGTAAGGATATCGGCATTGTCATTATCACCGCTATTGCCTTGCCATCGGGGTTATCGCTCTGGGCTGGCTTTTATGATCCACAACCTGCCGCTATTTATATGGCGGGAACACCTATGGCTCTGGCGATTTTCTTTGTTGGGTTATTCGCCTTTCGCCATTTATCCGGGCTGATTATGATGTTATTGCTATCGGTGCTTGGGTTATCACTCATCGCTTTCTGGCGAATGGATCAGGGCGGCGTCTGGCTTGTCATCGGCCTGATCACCGTGGCACTGGTTGATACAATGGGATATCTGGTTGGCCGCAAGATTGGTGGTGCCAAGTTATGGCCTGCTATTAGTCCGGCCAAAACATGGAGTGGTGCTATCGGCGGCATGGCTTTTCAGCCCGGTTCCCATACTGATTTACCTCTATCTGAATGGGCAAGATATAACATTAGCTCTATTTGGTTTAGCCTTGGGTATCATGGCCATTGCTGGTGATTTACTGGAATCCTGGTATAAACGTAGTCATGAATTAAAGGATATTGGCTGGATTTTACCCGGTCATGGCGGTTTGCTTGACCGTTTTGATGGCTCTCTATTAACTATTCCCATGCTTTATTTTCTCCTGTCCATGGGATGGCTGGGATGACCATGACTGATGTGACAGGAATGACCGCTAAGACAGTCAATATATTGGGGGCAACCGGTTCTATTGGAACATCTGTCCTTGATCTTATTGCCCGTTATCCGGATCATTATTCTGTTAATATTCTAGCCGCCCATACAAATATAGATGCGCTGGCTGATCTGGCGGAACGTCACCAACCCGCGCATGTTGTCCTGACAGGTACAGAAGGATATAGCCAATTAAAAGCCCGTCTAACCGGACTGGATTGTCATATCCATCAGGGGATGGAAGCCCTGCTTGATCTGCTTGCAGAAAATAGTGACCTGACTGTCAACGGGATTAGTGGTGTGGCCGGATTATTGCCTAGTCTGAAAGTGCTGGAACATGGCGGCACCTGTGCGATAGCAAATAAGGAATCGCTGGTTGCGGCAGGGGCTATCGTGATGGATACCTGCCGGATAAATGGCGGCACTATCCTGCCAACAGATTCCGAACATAATGCGATTTTTCAGGTTTGGGCACATCAGCATCAGCAAGCGATTAACAGCATTACCCTGACAGCATCAGGTGGGCCGTTCCTTCATGCCAGTCAGCAAGAACTGGCTGAGGCTACCGCAAGTCAGGCCTTACGTCATCCTAACTGGAATATGGGAAAAAAGATCAGTATTGATTCGGCAACAATGATGAATAAAGGCCTTGAGGTGATTGAAGCCTGTGTGCTTTTTGATCTGCCAGAAGACAGGGTTAAAGTTGTGGTTCACCCGCAATCGATTATTCATGGGCTGGTCAATTATGCTGATGGTAGCATGCTGGCTCAGCTTGGCCCTGCTGATATGCGCGTGCCATTATCTTATGTGTTAGCCTGGCCGGATCGTCTGCCATGGGCAACAGACAGCATTGATCTTACTGCCATCGGCCAGTTTGACTTTATTGCTCTGGATCATGACCGGTTTCCAGCGGTTAATCTGGCGCGGCAGGCATGGCGGTCGGGTGGTCTTGCTCCGGCCATCTTGAATGCGGCGAATGAAGTGGCGGTAGCTGCATTTCTTGATCATCAGATCGGTTTTATGGATATTGTAGCCTCTATTGATCATGCTTTATCATCTATCCCATCAGCATCTCTCAATCATCTTGATGATGTCCTTGAAGTGGATATGGAAACTAAGGCATGCATAACAACATGGCTAAAGGAAAGAAAATAAATCATGTTAGATACACTTGTTTTTCTCTTTGGATTTTTATTTGTTCTCACCGTGATTGTGTTCATTCATGAATACGGCCATTTCTGGGCGGCACGCCGGTCTGGTGTCTATGTTGAGGTGTTTTCCATTGGGTTTGGACAGGAATTATTTGGCTGGAATGACCGCTATGGAACACGCTGGCGGTTTTCTGCCATCCCATTGGGGGATATGTGCGTATGCGCGGGGATAAAGACCCGTCAGGAATACCTGATGAGAAGGCGGCTAAGGAAGAAGGAAGTTTCATGGCGGCATCACTGGCTAGTCGTGCCTTTATTGTTTCCATGGGGACCAATTGCCAATTTCATTCTTGGTATATCCATATTCGCCATCGTTTTTATGATGATGGGCAAGGCCTTTACTCCACCAGTGATCGATGAATTGGTTGAAGGTAGCGCAGCAGAACAGGCAGGGCTGGAAATAGGGGATCGCATTGTCAGTGTAAACGGATATGCCATTGATGATTTTAACGATTTGCGCATGTATGTTGCTGAAAATCCGGGGCGTGAGCTGATGTTTACGGTTAATCGTGATGGCAAGTAAGCGATGTTCCGGTGACGCCAGCCAGAATCTTTGATGAATGTCGCGGCGCGGAATATGGCCAGCTCGGTGTAATCAGCCGTAGTGGGGAAATCAGATCATTGGGTTTTGGGGCATCCATTATGGCGGCAATAGAAGAAAGCTATACTCTGTCACTGGCTATGTTGCGTGGTTTGGGGCGACTCATTACCGGTCAGGCCAATAAAGGTGAGATGGGAGGCCCTGTAAAGATTGCAGAAATCACGGGTGAGGCGGCGCAAAATGCCCTTGATGAAAGAGGATTTATCCAGTTTCTTATCCTGATTGCCGCCTTATCCATTAATCTTGGATTTATCAATCTGATGCCGGTTCCGGCACTGGATGGCGGGCATCTGATGTTTTTCGGGCTGGAAGCCGGGATGCGGCGACCTTTATCGCCAAAATATCAGGAATGGGTCATGCGTCTGGGTATAGCCTTTCTGTTGACCCTTATTCTGATGTTTACCTTTTTTGATGTGATAAGCTGGGTGACGTCGCCGTGTTAATCTTGATGATCATCACTGATTGAATGGTTAATCCTATGAAAAAAGCCAGCATTTATCCTATAATAAAAACGGTATTGGTGGAGAGAATAATGAAATTCGTTTTGAGCAGATTAATTATCCTTTATTCCGTGGGCATGATGTTTGTGATGAATGTAGCCATTGCTCAGGCGCAAGACGTTACTATTTCCGAAATTGTCATTGAAGGAGCAAAGCGTGTTAGCCCTTCAACCGTTAAATCCTATATGCCTGTTCAGGTAGGGGATGATATCTCACCTGTTGAATTGAACGGGATCATTACTTCTCTTTTTGCAACCGACTTGTTTCATGATGTGCAATTGCGTCTTGATGGTGATCGATTGATTGTGACTGTGGATGAAAATCCTATCATCAACCGTGTCAATATCGAAGGTAATGACGTGTTAAAAGATGAACAGCTCCTTGAGATCCTCAATATCAGACCAAGGCGAGTATTTACCCGCAATATTGCACTGGAAGGCAAGGCAACATTGATGGAAGTCTATCGCCAAAGTGGTCGCTATGCCGCAAAGATTGAGCCAAAAATCATTGAATTACCTGATAAGAGAGTTGATCTGGTGTTTGAAGTCAACGAAGGCCCATTGATTAAGATTAGCAAGATCAAGTTTATTGGTAATCAACAATTCAGTGATCGGGCTTTGCGCAATATTATCGCATCAAGAGAACGCAAATGGTACATTTTCCTATCATCAAATGATAAATATGATCCTGCGCGCCTGGCTCTGGATGAACAGAAGTTGCGCCAATTCTATTTGCAGAATGGCTATGCCAATTTTTCCATTTTCCGGTCATCGGGTGAATTGCTGCCTGACCGCAGTGGCTTTGTTTTGACTTTTCATGTTGATGAAGGCAAACAATATACCGTGTCGGATGTTGTGATTAAATCTGAAATTGAAAGCGTCAATAACGATATCCTTTTAGCCGAATCCACCCTTAAGGTTGGTGACGTTTATGATGTGCGTTACATGGATGATACTTTGACAAGAATCACGGATAAATTAGGTGAGTTTGGATTTGCTTTTGTTAATATCGAACCTGATTTTGAACTGGATGAAGATAATGCCACATTGGCATTGACCATTAATATTGATCGCTCAGAGCGCAATTTTGTGGAAGAAATTCGTATTGTTGCCAATGATAGAACCCTTGACCGTGTGATTAGACGTCAATTTGAGCTTGTTGAGGGCGATAGTTTTAACCAGCTTAAACTGACCAATTCTATCCGAAATATTCGTAATCTGGGATATTTTTCAAATGTAACCAGTCGGGTTTTGCCCGGATCAAGTTCTGATCAATCTATTGTTGAGGTCGCAGTAGAGGAAAAGGCAACCGGGAATTTCACGCTGGGGTTTGGCTATTCATCTGTTGATGAAGGATCAGTCCAGATTGGAATAGAAGAAAGTAATTTTCTTGGTTCAGGGCGCGGTGTCAGGGCAAATGTAACCGTTTCCGGCAGTAAATCTAATTTCAGGGTAGGGATTACGGAACCTTATATTTTTGATAGAAATCTTAGCGGCAGTATCGATCTGTTTCGTGAAGAAGAAAAATATAGTGATGTCACACTGGAAAAACAGGGAATAGATACCACCGTCGGGTTTAGTGCCAAACAATAATTACTATCATAATTACGGTTATCTACTGGCTGAAACGCAAACCACAACGTCATCGTCACCAACTGCAACGTCAACTAGTGGTGACGAAGGCGCACAGTTAATTTCTGAAATTAGCTATACCTTACGCCAGGATAAAAGAGATAACCGTTTTGATCCTAAGGAAGGATATTATTGGCGTGCTTCAAACAGCATTGCCGGGATAGGCGGGGATGTTCAATATCTGAAATCAGTTCTGGAAGCGCAGTATTTTATGCCATTTAATTTTAAGCGGTTTGTTATTGGCGTAGGTGGTGAGATTGGTGTTGTTGATGGACTTGGTGAAAATGTGTCACGATCCAATCGTTTTGTTATAGGTGGCAAAATTATACGTGGCTTTGATCGTGATGGCATTGGTCCCCGTGATGCTGGTGATAATTCTGTTGTTGGCGGTAATCAGTATTATGCTGGCACGATAAACGTTATTTCGAATTATGGACTTGATCCAGACCTTGGCATGCGCTGGACGGTGTTCTATGATTTTGGGTCTTTATGGGGAACAGACTATCCGACAGGCGTTACCGGCGCCGATGATAATGATGTGCGTTCTTCTTTGGGATATGGATTATTCTGGGACACGGCCATTGGCCCGTTATCGTTCTTCTGGTCAATTCCGTTAACGGATCAGAGTTATGATAAAACGCAGGAATTCCAGTTTAGTATCGGGGGCCGTTTCTAATGAGGCACGGGATAGTAAATCAGATGCGTTATCTATGTGGTGTTATTCTGTTGGGATGATCATGTCTGGAATGATCTGGCGGTAATGACGATGCCATCAATAGCGCAGGATACGGCAGATAATCCTGTCAAAATTGCTGTCATTGATATTAATGGTGTGCTGGAACAATCGACGGCTATAAAGAAAATCCGAGCCATTATTGATGAAGAAAATCAGAAATTTCTAGCCTCAACAGAAGAACAACAACAGGCGCTTCGTTGATGAAGAACAGGAATTAGAATCGCAACGGCAAATTCTGGATGAAACCGAGTTTAATCGCCGACTTAAGCAGTTTCAGGATAAGGTTGCATCATTACAGCAAAAACTTCAACGGCAAAGGCGGGAGTTTGATTTATCATTGCAACAGGCCAATGATCAGTTGCGAAAACTGCTTTATCAGATCATTGCCGATATCAGCAAAGAAAATGGCTATACGCTTGGTGATACAGAAACAGAATGTTGTGCTTTATGATTTATCCATCGATATTTCTGACACGGCTTTGTTACGGTTGAATGAGCGAACAAAGGATATGACGGTTACCTTTACCAATAAGGATGATTGATGACCAATCATAGCCCGCACATCAAATTATCAGATCATCCCATGTCAATTGCCGATGCAGTGGCATTAACATCTGGTGAATTATCAAGCGGATCGCCAGATCAGAAAATCACCCATGCAACCACGCTGGAACGTGCCAGTCATGGGGCGGTGTGTTTTGCTGAAAAACTAATGCTTTCCTCAGACTTGCTGATGAACAGGGCGTGACTTGTCTTACCACAAAAGACACGCTGGATCACATTCCTGATGAGGTGAAAACCAAGCGGAAAAATCCGCCTGCTATTATCCTTGTTGATCGCCCCAAAGACCGTTTTGCTTATGTGATGGAACAGCTTTATCCAAATGCAAAATCAACAGGACATATTCACCCCATGTCGTCAGTAGCATCAGACGCCATCATTGGTGATCATGTTCAGATTGACGCATTTGTTGAAATTGGTAGCAATGTCCGGATTGGTGAGAATAGTATCATTAAATCAGGCACGGTTATTGGTGATCATGTTATTATCGGCAAGGATGTTTTGATTATGCCAAATGTGCATATCGAACATGCCGTTATAGGTGATCATGTTCAGATTTGTTCCGGGTCAGTGATTGGGAATTACGGGTTCGGGATAAGCAGTGATGGCCGAAACCGGCTTGTTCCGCATATTGGTAGAGTGATCATAGGGGATCATTGCCATATTGGTAGTTTGAATTCTATTGATCGCGGCATGTTGGATGATACGGTTATTGGTCAGCATGTGATGACAGATAACCAGTGCCATATCGCGCATAATGTTCACATCGGCAATGGGAATATTATTGTGGTAGAGTTGGCATTGCCGGATCAGTTGTGATCGGTGAGCGAAATATTTTCGGCCCCGAAGTCGGGGTTGCAAGTCATATAACCATAGGAGCTGGAAACCTGTTTGCAAGTCGGTCAGGCATTACAAAAGATATAGGCAATGGTCATGTTATGGGCGGGTTCCCTGCCGTTCCTATGGCTGATTATCGATTGCAGGTAGCCGGATTACGCCGATTGGCGCGAGAATTGAAATCTAAAGCTGGAAAGGAATAGTTATGTCTGCTGATGAAATGATGTTACACCATCATGATATTTTGAAACTGATTCCCCATCGTCATCCGTTTTTGCTGATTGATAGAGTCAAGATCATTGACCCTGGTGTCGCTGCGATTGGTATCAAGGCCATTACCAGCACTGAGCCACATTTATCAGGCCATTTTCCTGGGCATCCGATTATGCCGGGGTGCTGATTATAGAAGCCATGGCGCAGACAGCAGGCGTTATGGTCGCCCATGAAGAAAAATCTAGATCTGGAAGATGAAATGCATGTTTATTTCACCACGATTGAAAATGCTCGGTTTCGCGCTCCATCACGTCCGGGTGATCTGTTAGAATGCCATGTCAGACGCACTGGCGGCAGATCAACACTTCATAAATTTGAAGCTGAAGCCATTAATGATGGAAAAAAAGTAGCAAGTGCCAGTTTTTCGGCAATGCTGGTTGAACCTGGAAAATAGAGATACTAATGCCATCCTATATTCATCCTACTGCCATTATTGCTGATGGTGCTGAAATTGGTGAAAACGTTTCTATTGGTGCGTTTTGTTCTATCGGTGAACATGTTCGTATCGGTGATCATTGTGTTCTTCACCCGTCTGTTATTATTGATGGCCATACGGAAATAGGGGCAAGTAATCAAATATTTTCCTATGCGGTTCTTGGTATGGCCCCCAGCATTTGCGTTATGAAGGTGAAGCCTCAACACTGGTCATAGGTGATCATAATCTGATCAGAGAGCATGTGACCATGCATCCGGGAACAGCAGTCGGTGATATGACAACCGCAAATTGGTTCACATGGCATGTTTATGGTTGGCTCACATATCGGGCATGATAGTGTCATTGGTGATCATGTTATTATGGCCAATCATGTTCAGATTGGCGGTCATGTTCATATTGGTGAACGCTGCTATATCGGGGCTATGGTTGGTGTTCATCCATTTGTTCGTGTTGGAAAAAATACGATCATAGGGGGCATGTCAAAAGTAGAACATGACGTGATCCCATTTAGCAGGGTTGATGGTAATAAATGCTATCTGAATGGAATCAATGTGATCGGGCTTGAACGAAGTGGATATAGTCGGGAAAGCATCAGGCAGATTCGTGCCGCATTCAAAGATTTATTCAGGGGTGTGGGCAGTTTCGATGATCGTGTTGCCCGTGCACATAATACTTATGCTGGTGATAAGGACGTTAAGGTTATGCTGGATTTTATCACCGCAAGCGAAAAGAGACCCATCATGCAGGTCAATCGAAATGGGAAATCCTGATAACATCATTGGTATCCTTGCGGCGGCAGGTGATATGCCAGTTATCCTGACCAGTCAATTGCGGGCTAGTGGATATACGCCATTTGTGATTGCTATTGATGGTATGGCTGATGCTGTCTTACCCATGGCTGATATTACCATCAGGTTAGGGGCGGCCAGTCGAATTATCACGGCCTTCAAGGATGCTGGCTGCCGGCAGATCATCATGACTGGAAAATTCATCAGACCAAGTTTGATGCAAATCAAGCCTGATCTGACAGGTGCCAAACTGGCTTTTAAAGCCTTATCAACAAGTGATAATAATGCTCTTCAACTGATTGCAGACTTCCTTGCCGGTTATGATCTCCATATGGCTGATCTTCATCAGATTCTTCCTGATATTTTTGCTTCATCAGGGGTGATAGCCGGAAAAGCGCCAACCAAGAAACAACAAGCCAGTATAGAAAAGGCTGTGGCTGTTCTTGATGCTCTGGGGGATTGTGATGTAGGGCAGGCTGTCATTGTTCAGCAGCAACGTGTTCTGGCGATAGAGGCCGCCGAAGGGACAAATGCTATGATATGTCGGGCAGGGGATTATATGTCACCGGATTTTCTGCCGCCTATTCTGGTTAAAATGTCTAAACATGGACAGAATAAACGCCTTGATCCACCTGTTATAGGAACAGAAACCCTGACAGCTGGCAGCTAAAAATGGGGTGACAATGGTTGTGGTTGAAGCAGGCGGTGTTATTCTGGCTGATCGGGATGAATGCCTGGCGACAGCCAGGCGACTGAAGATTTCGCTATTCGGGTTGACGGGGTGAATTTGGCTTATCAATGTTTTATTCTGGCAGGTGAGCCATCAGCAGACCGGTCTAGGTAAATCGGTGATGGAAGTCCTTGCGGGATAAGGTCCGTTTTTTTTGGTGTCGGCGGGGATGATATGATAGCCGAAGGGCTGGATAGCATTGCCCCATCACATGAGTTTACCATTATCGGAATGACGCAGATATTAAAAGCAATCCCGCGCCTATCTCGACTGGCAGATCATTTGATTGATGAAATTATCAGACGTCGTCCGGATGCTATCGTGACCATTGATAGCAAGGGGTTTTCCTTACGTTTTGCCAAACGGCTCAAAAAACGGATGTCTAAACATGGATGGCATGCACCAATCATTCATCTGGTTGCTCCAACCGTATGGTGTTGGGGTAAATGGCGGGCTAAACCATTTGCAACCGTGATGGATAAATTATTATGCCTTTTTCCTTTTGAACCACCCTATTTTACCCCATATGGTGGGGTAGCTGAATATGTTGGTCATCCCTTGTTTGAGCGGGATATTCCGGAAAAAGCCACTGCGCGTAAGGTTTTAAAACTAAGTCCAGATATCCCTGTTCTTGTGCTATTGCCCGGTAGCCGCAAGAGTGAGATCAAACAACTTATGCCAGTCATGTTAGAAGCCCAGCAACAGTTGAAAGCCCGTTATCCTGATCTTACGACGATTTTACCAGTATCATCGCATGTTGCCCCAGAAGTAAAGAGAGATGTTAGGTGACCACAAAGATATCAGATGTGTGGCGGGTGACAGCCAGACCATGACAGCATTAGCCGCCGGTAATGTTGGCATTATCTGTTCAGGCACTGTGACGCTAGAAGCGGCAATGACGGGATTACAGGGGGTTGTGGTCTATAAACCAGACTGGTTTTCCATGTTTATAGGCTGGCTGCTGGCTGATCTGGATCAGATTGTTCTAGCTAATGTTGTTACAAAATCGACACTGTACCCATTACTTCTTTGGCGAAAGGTAACGGCTAAGGCACTTGTTGATGCGGTGATAAATGGCTTTGCGCATCCTGACCATGGACAAAAATCCATCAGTCGATGCAAAAGGTAATAGCAAGCCGTGGTGATCAGAGTTTCGGCACCTCAGCGGCGCAGGCTATTTTGTCCAGCATGGCCGATAGCAAAACCGGACGATTAATCTCTGTCTGAAATGGATGTATATGATTTAGGTTCAGGGCCGGTATAAAGTTGGCGTGGACGACCAATGCGCTGCATAGGGTCTTCGATCATTTCTTTCCATTGGGATACCCAGCCGACTGTTCGTGCGACGGCAAATAATACGGTAAACATTGAGGTAGGGAACCCCATAGCTTTCAGGATAATGCCAGAGTAAAAATCAACATTCGGATATAGTTTTTTCTCAATGAAGTAGCTGTCTTTGAGAGCAATTTCTTCAAGCTCAAGTGCAATGGCAAGCAGAGGATCATTCTGAATACCAAGTTGGTTAAGAACTTTATGACATTCTTCACGCATGACTTTGGCGCGAGGATCAAAGTTTTTATAAACCCTATGCCCAAATCCAAATAGCCGGAAGGGGTCATTTTTATCACGGGCACGATTAATATATTCGGGTATGTTCGATGGGTCGCCAATTTCAGCCAGCATATCAAGAACAGCTTCGTTAGCGCCGCCATGTGCAGGCCCCCATAAGGCTGCTATTCCGGCCGCAATACAGGCAAAGGGATTGGCACCAGATGATCCGGCAAGCCGAACAGTTGAGGTAGAAGCATTTTGTTCATGGTCAGCATGAAGAATAAGGATTTTATCCATAGCCGAGGCCAGAACCGGATTGATAACATAATCTTCGGTCGGAACAGCAAAACACATATGCAGGAAATTTTCAGCATAGGTCAGGTTATTTTTGGGATAATTGAATGGTTGACCATTTAGAATATTTAAATGCCATCGCGGCCAATGTAGGCATTTTTGCAATCAGTCGCCGTGATGCCACCATGCGTTGAATGGGATCACTGATATCGGTGGAATCATGATAGAAAGCAGATAACGCCCCTGTCACCCCGCATAGAATTGCCATAGGATGGGCATCCCGCCGAAAGCCACGGAAAAAGCTGTTAATCTGTTCATGCACCATCGTGTGATGGGTAATGGCATGATCAAATTCATCTTTTTCGTCACGGTTGGGCAAATTGCCATGTAACAACAGATAGCAGACTTCCAGAAAATCACTTTTTTCTGCCAATTCATCAATGCTGTATCCGCCATGCATTAATTGGCCTTTATCACCATCGATATAGGTTAGCCGCGATTTACATGATGCGGTAGCCATGAAACCCGGATCAAATGTAAAATATCCCAGTTCGGTTTGCAGTTTTCTTATGTCAATGACAGGGTTGCCGACAGTGCCTTCCATGATGGGAAGTTCTATGGTTTTGTTTGTTTCACTGTCTGTAACCGTTACTATTCTGTTTTTCATTATGATAAACCAAAAGTTAGGATGTTTTGCATAAATGAGAATTATATAGCCTAGATCGATTTATTGCAAACATTGTCGAGGCGGATAACAATTTGTTTCCGTCCTAAAATGGTTAATAGAAGGGCAATATCCGGTGCCTGACGTTTTCCTGTCAACGCAACCCTTAGCCCCGGGCCAACATCACGCATCTTTAACCCCTGTTCGGTTAGCCAGTCTGAAAACCATGTTTTCACTTGATCAAGATGTTTAAGTCCTTCCGGATAATCTTTAGCCAAGCGTTGGAGCCGTTCCAGCATATCAGCATCCAGTAATGGCTTGGCATCGTCATCTATGGGTGGCGGTGAAGAAATAAGGGCAAAATGAGCCATTCAGATAAATCTGTTATCAGATTTGCCCGTTCTTTCAGGGCAGGCACCAGATGGCGGAGTCTGGTTTCAACATCATCTGATAATGGTTCAGGGGGCAATCAGGCGAATAACATCTTCATCTGGCATCTGTGCTATATACTGGCTGTTCAGGGCGGTAATTTTATCTGAATCAAAGCGGGCAGGTGATTTGCCAATACCGCCAAGATCAAACCATTCTATGGCCTGATCACGGCTAATAAATTCATCATCACCATGACTCCACCCTAGCCGCAACAGATAATTATTTACCGCTTCGGGAAGATAACCCCATATCACGATAGGCTGTTACTGATAAGGCGCCGTGGCGTTTGGATAATTTGGCACCATCTGCCCCATGGATAAGCGGGATATGAGCATAAACCGGTTGTGGCCAGTCCATCGCCGCAATAATTTTCTGTTGCCGGAACGCATTATTGAGATGATCATCACCACGAATAATGTGCGTCACCCCCATATCATGGTCATCCACCACCACCGCCAGCATATAGGTCGGGGTGCCATCGCTACGCAACATGACCAGATCATCCAGCTGTTGGTGCTGTACCGTCACCTCACCCTGTACCGCATCGGGGATAGTCGTGGAACCGCTTTCAGGCATTTTCAGTCGCACGACATATGGGGCGTCAGGTGCTTCTGCTGCTGTCTTATCGCGCCAGGGCGAGCGGATAGGATAGCCAATTTTTCTTGCTTCCTCACGCATCTGGGATAATTCTTCCGGGGTGAGGTAACAGCGATAGGCGAGCCCTTTTTCCAGCAATTGATGGGCAATATCCGCGTGCCTTTCCATACGGCTGAACTGATATACAGGGTCTTGGTCACCAGCCAGATCAAGCCAGTTCAAACCATCATGAATAGCGGCAATGGCCTCATCGGTTGATCGTGCGCGGTCGGTATCTTCTACCCTTAACAGATAGGTGCCGCCATGATGCCGTGCAAACAGATAATTGAATAATGCCGTCCGTGCGCCACCGATATGAAGAAATCCTGTTGGTGAAGGGGCAAATCGTGTGATCACGCTCATAAAATATTAACCTTTATGGTTCATAATGAAGTCATGACACATAACACGCCTGAAGAAAAATCTCCAGCCAAGACAGCTGATATCCCTGAAACACAGTGGCAGGAAGACCCATTGCCAGACCGTTTTCGGTTTCGGTCAGGCTGGTCATTAATCACAGCGTTGCTATTAGGCGCTGGGATCATGATTGGTCAGTTGATGATGGATAGTATCCTGCTTACTAGCTCATATGATTAAGGCTTATGGATGCTGGCTTGGCGGGATGATATCAATAATAGCTCTACTAGGTGGCGGCATAGCTATCCTTTTGTCTTATTATTGCTGGTTACGGCTAGGTAAGATTACTGCCATCCTTGCCCTGATCATGATGGGCACAGGCGTAATGATTTATGACCGGTTGAGTTTACCATCACCGGTTATGTTGCCGGATCAGCCCCAAGATGGTGACGCTGATCATTACCGAAAGCCAGCGTTATAGAAATGACCGCCAGCAAATCAAGGTACGCCTTACCCCTGATGATCCTTTGCATAAAATAACGGGAAACCATTTGATCAGGCTGATTGTTCCGTCAGATATCAAACCTCTTTATCCCGGATATCAGATCACGGCAGAAGTAGATTTTCAGCCGCTTCTGCCGCAATTGCTTCCGGGCGGGTTTGATTTTACCGAACACGCTTTGCGGCAACATATTATTGCTGGTGGTTTTGTCCGTTCTGTTAAAGCCATCGATGATAAAGGCACCTATTATTTTGCCCGTATGCGCCGCGCATTTCAGGAAAAACTCTTTGCGGCCATGGATACGGACTGGGCGGCACCCATTGCTTCTGCTTTATTACCGGGCTTGCGCGCATCTATTCCGTCGGATTTGCGGGAATCATGGCGTGGGGCAGGTCTGGCGCATCTGCTGGCCATATCCGGACTTCATATGATGCTGGTTTGCGGAATCATCATGGTATTAGTGAGGGTGGTGATGGGATTAAATCCGATTTTTGCCAGTCGCGTGTCCTCTTTCCGTGTCAGTGCCATGACGGCTTTGCCTCTTTGTTTGTTTTATCTGATCTTTGCCGGTGTTCCTGTCAGTGCGCTCCGAGCATTCATCATGCTAGGATTAGCCTTGGTTGCAGTATTCATGTCACGTCGCGGTATTACCCTGCATCATGTTGCTGTTGCGGCGATCATCATTCTCATATTCTCGCCATCAAGCCTGTTTGGCCCTGCGTTCCAGATGTCATTTTCGGCAGTGTTTGCGCTAGTTGTAGCATGGAATTTATGGCTGAAGCGACAAGTGCCAAAACCACGCGCATGGTATCAACGGTTATGGTCGTATTTTATGGCTATTGCGTTATCATCAATGATTGCATCACTCGCATCCATGCCATTTGCGCTATATCATTTTGGCATCACCACGTCATGGTCAGTGCTGGCAAATATGATCGGTATGCCATTGATGGGATTGCTGATCATGCCCATGGGTGTTGCGGCAGTATTGTCCCCTGTTGGGGCAGAATCAATACCGCTATTCTTTATGAATGCCGGTATTATCAGCCTGTCTTATATCGCTGAGCAGATTTCATCCTTTGGGATGGGGCAAGACTGGCTATTTTCCGCCCTCTGCCCTTGTTACCTTTTTGCTTGCGGTTGCTATCCTGATCCTCGGTATGGCGCCGGGCATATGGCGTATAGCAAGCGTGATGATATTGATTATTGCTGGCTCCCTATGGTGGATGGAACCCCGTCCTGTCGCCGGAATGCTTCTCGATTATGGTAAACCTGTTCTGGCTGTGATGAGTGCAGATGGATATGTGTTGACCAGCACGTCCAAAACACATGGATTTGCCGTCCGGATTCTGACCCAGCCATTTGGCCGGTCAGAATCCATCTATGTTAGAGATTATCTGGACGCATGATAATGGTATGGATCAACACAGTCAGGACAGTGTCTTCTGCCAACAGGAAAGCTGTTATATTACCACCGTAGATGGGCAGATTTTTGCCATGGTTTGGTCGCGTTCAGATTTAACTACAGCCTGTCAGAAAGCAGATATCGTGCTGGCACTGGTCAATGCCAGTTATCAATGTCGCGATGCAAGTCCATTGCTTGACCGTGATGATCTTGTCCGGCGGGGTGGTATGCTTATCTATGGACAAGCCCGTGGCGTTGGTGATCATCATTCTGAATTGACCATAAAGCAGGTCAATACTGCCGAATAAGTGCTTTCAATGTGCCTTGAATTTTAACCTGATCAGGGCCAAAGATACGCGTTTCATACTTACTGTTGGCAGGTTCAAGAGCAATACTATGTGATTTGCGGCGCAAACGTTTTAATGTTGCTTCATCTTCTTCTTCGAGCAGGGCAACAACAATATCGCCATTTTGCGCGGTATCACCTTTTTCAATCAGCACCGTATCACCATCCATAATACCAGCATCAATCATGGAATCGCCTTCGATTGTTAGGGCGAAATATTCCCCGCGGCCAACATATATTCGGGAACCGGCATGGTATTGGACGCATCTGAAATAGCGGCAATCGGTGTTCCGGCGGCAATTTTGCCCAGTAAGGGGATATCAACCACCGGGCTAGTCGGTTCCTGCCACTGGCGCTGAAACCTGATCATTTGGTGACTGTTCGATGACAGAAAGGGAAGGTTGATGCGTATAAGGCGACCCATCAGGATGGCGGAGGATATCAACCGCACGCGCACGGTTATGAAGTCTGGCGATATAGCCGCGTTCTTCCAGAGCAGACATAAGACGGTGGATGCCGGATTTTGATTTTAGGCCAGCAGCTTCACATAATTCTTCAAAACTGGGTGCAATGCCATACTCTTCGACATGATGAATAATAAGTGTGAGCATATCACGTTGTTTTTTTGTCAGCATATGCTTCTCCCATCCGGTCATGTCGCATCATCTAAACCATAGGGTAACTAGGATAACCATAGGGTAAAGGGTATATGATACCTATATGATCACTATTTGTTCATGTTTTGTGCAATAAGTCAAGCAACTTGCTTTAATCTGTTGATCATTATGATTGGGGATATTAAAGCGCAATCACATCCACGATATCGCCCTTATTCATGATCCCTGCATGGGCTGGTCTGATCATAAGCGCATTGGCATGAGCAAAATCCATCAGTTTGCCGCTATCCTGTGACGTCAATGGGGTGAATAAATCCTGCCCCTTTTGTTTATCATGGCTGATCATGCCGCGCATATATTCTTCACGTTCGTCATTAGCAGGCACGGTGCTGGCGAGCATGGCTTTGCGCGGTGATATATCTGTTGGTAAGCCGAGCATAGCATGAATGGCGGCGCGAACAAAAATCATAGTACATACGCCGGCGGATACCGGATTCCCGGTAAACCCAGAAAAGGTATCAGGCCTGTTGCCATATCCATATGACCAAAAATCATTGGCTTGCCCGGTCGCATGGCAATACGCCAGAAATCAAGGGTATCCTTATTCTTCATTCGGGCAGATACCAGATCATGTTTGCCGACTGATGCACCGCCGGTAAGAATAAGCAAATCAGCATCTGGAAGCCGGGATAAGGCGGCATCAAGAGCATCTTGATGATCGGCAATGGGCGGTAAAGTGATAGGTTCCCCGCCCATAGTCTGAACCATACTGGCTATCATAACAGTGTTGCTAGAAATGATCTGTGCCGGGTTCAGGGTATCATTAGGCTGTTGTCCGGGCTGGAGCAATTCACTTCCGGTTGCACCAATGACAATGACTGGTTTCTTCCGCACCTTCAATAGATGATGGCCGCCAGCTGCCAGTAATCCGATCATACGCCCATCCAGTTTGTTCCGGCAGTAACCAAAAGATCATTTTTATGAAAATCCTGTCCTTTCCGGCGGATGAAGCGGCCCGGTGTCACCGGCTCAGTGATTTCAACACATATGCTATCTGATTTGTCTTTGTCGTTATGAACAGATGGGGTGATGAGTCGGGTATTTTCCTGAATGACAATACTATCTGCCCCATCTGGTAAATTGGCACCAGTGGAAATCCGGATAGTTGTTCCGGGTGTCAGTGCATCTGGCCACGGATGACCAGCGGCGCTTTCCCCTATAAGCCGGAGGGTCACCGGCAGATCTTTGATATCTTGGGCAGAAACGGCAAAGCCATCCATAGCAGATTGATCAGCTGGCGGATTGGTCAGACCAGCAGAAACATCTTCTGCCATGATACGGCCATTTGCCTGAAGCAAATCCACATATTCATAACTCATCAGCGGCATGGCATTGGTAATGCGGCTAACAGCATCACTAACTGGGATAAGCGGTTTAGTCATCGGCCCTGAAATGTCCTGATCTGCCGCCTGCTTTTTCTAGAAGGCGTATGCCGCCAATAACCATGGATTTATCAATTGCCTTTACCATATCATAGACAGTAAGCGCGGCAACAGAAACGGCGGTCAGTGCTTCCATTTCAACACCTGTTTGGCCTGTCAGACGACATTCAGCAGTGATATGAACACGATCATCACCAATATCAAGCGTGACAGAAACATGACTTCAAAGCCAGAGGGTGGCATAACGGAATAAGCGCATCTGTTTTCTTGGCCGCCATAATACCGGCAAGTTGCGCAATGCTCAGGACATCACCTTTTTTTATGGCCTTTATCACGGATTAACCGCAATGTGTCTGCCGCCATGGTAATAAATCCTTCTGCTATGGCCGTGCGACTGGTCATGGCTTTTTCTGTTACATCGACCATCTGCGGCTGGCCATGCTTATCGAAATGCGTCAGCTGGCTCATGCCATATCTTTCCAGTTAACGGGTAGGGGATAGGAAAGCAGGCTACTAACAGCGGTAGCAATATCATCCTGTTCCATCAGAAACTCACCGATCAGAAAGCATCTTGAACCTGCTCGCGCCATGCGAGTGCCAGATCATCACTGGATTTCAGGCCGCTTTCTGCAATGGCAATTCGGTCTTCCGGTATCAGCGTCATCAAGTCTTCGCCAACAGAAAGATCAGTAGTCATTGTCCGCAAATTGCGGTTATTAATCCCGATCATGGGTGATTGCAGATTAAGCGCACGTTCTATTTCTTCACCATCATGTGTTTCAATCAAGACATCCAGCCCATATTCCATGGCGCAAGCCTCAAGTTCGGCAGCATGGCTGTCGCTCAGGGCAGACATGATAAGCAGAATACAATCGGCACCATGGGCTCTGGCTTCTATGATCTGGATAGGATCAATCATGAAATCTTTGCGCAAGACTGGCATCAGTGTTGCCGATTTAGCCGCTATCATATCATTGATATGCCCGTGAAAATATTTCTGGTCGGTCAGCACGGATAAACAGGTTGCCCCACCTGCTTCATAGGATTGGGCAACATTAGCCGGATCAGCATCTGGATTAATCAATCCACGGGAAGGAGAAGCGCGTTTGAACTCGGCGATAAGGCCATAGCCCTTGCTTGAAGATTTGCGTAAAGCATCGGCAAAGCCTCTGGCAGGTGGCATATCTGCCGCCCTTTGCCGCAAGTGAATGGCTGTCCGGATTGGCTTTGAGTTCTGCCACTTCAATGGCTTTGTCAGCAATGATTGTTTTAAGCACATCACTCATTTTTCATCTTCCCGATTAGTTACCGCAACCAGCTGGTCAAGTTTCGTCAAAGCCGCGCCGCTTTCCATGGATTCAACGGCGATATCACGGGCTTTTATGAGGTTATCTACATGGCCTGCCCCGAATAAAGCGGCCGCCGCATTGAAAATGACAATGTCACGATAGGCATTTTCGGTGCCGCTAAAAATAGCCCGCATGGCCGCCGCGTTTTCATCAGGGGTGCCGCCTACCAGATCAGCGATATTGGCAACAGGCAGGCCGATATCAGATGGATGCAAGGTCATGCTTGTGGCTTTACCATCCCGAATAAGCATGGCATGTGTTTCTCCTGTTGTCGTAACTTCATCAAGACCGTCAGAACCATGAACAACAAGAGCATGTGTTACACCAAGCCCAAGCATGGCATGAGCATATGGTTCCAGTAATTCGGGTGAGAACACCCCCATCATAAATCGCTTTACCTGCGCTGGATTTGATAATGGCCCCATCATATTGAATATCGACCGGAACCCAAGTGCCGCCCGAACTGGGCCAACATGCCGCATAACAGAATGATGCCGCGGTGCCATTAGAAAACAGATGCCGATTTCATCAAGGGCAGCCTGAACATGTGTCATATCAGTATCCAGATTTATGCCTAGTTGGGAAAGCACTTCCGCCGCACCGCTTTTTGATGATACCGCTACATTGCCATGTTTGGCGACAGGAAAGCCTGAGCCTGCAACGACAAAACTGGCGGCGGTTGAAATATTCCATGTGCCAATGCCATCACCACCAGTACCTACAATATCCATGGCATGATCAGGGGCGGTGATAATGGTGGCATGTTTCATTAATTCGGTGACGCCAATGATAACATCCTCGGCCGACTCCCCTCTGGTAGCAAGGGCACTGATAAATCCGGCAATCTGTTCGGGACTTGCTTCGCCACGCAGCATGATGGCAAAGCATTGTTGCATGTCAGCCTGGGATAGGTTCTGTCGTACAAGTTTGCCTAATAATGCTTTCATGGTAATGCCCTCATCGTCTGTTCCTGTCATATGGTATCACTAATCATGGATATGTTCGGGGTGCGTTTGCGACAGATGAAGCAATTGTTCTTCTAATCGAGTGATATGATCATTACTAGCTGGCTGGGCAAGCCCGGTCATATGCAGGAAATTTGCCAGTATCCGGTAGCCGTTTTCCGATGCAATGGATTCGGATGAAACTGAACCCCGAAAGTAGGATGGGTTTTATGTTGAAGCCCCATGATAATACCAGCATCGGTGCTGGCAATGATCTCCAGACAATCTGGTAGATTATTTGCATCCACAATCAGCGAATGATACCGTGATACGGCAAAACGCGTATCACATCCGCTAAAAATACTCTGACCATGATGCGTTACATATGACAGTTTGCCATGTACGGGCGGATCAATACGATTAATCTGACCACCAAAGGCCGCCCCGATAGCTTGATGCCCAAGACATACCCCCAGAATGGGGATATGCCCGCTTGCCTGATGGATGGCATCCATGCATATGCCGGCTTTATCAGGGGTTGCCGGGCCCGGAGAAAGGACAATACCATCAGGTTTCATTGCCATGACGTCATTAACACTAAGTTCATCATTACGAATGGTCTGCACTTCTGCGCCAAGATCAGACAGAAAATGCCACAAATTCCATGTAAAACTATCATAATTATCAATGAGCAGGATCATATCAGGCTTTCTTCAAGTGCTTAATTTATCTATTTTTAGCCTGATTCCATCCCCAGGGCAATGACCGTTTCTTGCGGATTAAGAGCTAACTAGTCAAGATTTAATGTGGTAAAATATAACCGTATATATAACTTATTGAAATTTAATATATTTATTTAGAGTGTGCGGATATTATAGCGTTGACAGCTATGGTTGATGATGATTATAACTCGCTCCAGATTAACACATAAGGTTGAAACAGCATGTCTAAATTTAAAACCTTTTCGGCAACACCTGCCGATATAGAAAAGGGCTGGTGCGTTGTTGATGCAGAAGGTCTGGTATTGGGGCGTCTGGCCTCACTTATCGCGACCCGTCTGCGCGGTAAGCATAAGCCTAGCTACACCCCCAACATGGATTGCGGCGATAATGTTATTGTTGTCAATGCAGAAAAAGTTCTGCTGAAAGGCAATAAGCGGACACAGAAAACCTATTACTGGCATACTGGATATCCGGGTGGGATTAAATCTCGCACCGCTGATAAACTGCTGGATGGCCGTTTTCCTGAGCGTGTTATTACCAAAGCGGTTGAACGCATGATTCCGCGTGGGCCACTTGGTCGTCGTTGCATGAAGCATCTGCATGTTTATGCCGGTGATCAGCATCCCCATGACGCACAACAACCACAAAAGCTGGATGTTGCTGCAATGAACCCTAAAAACACAGCGAGATAGATCATGGCTGATGAAAACCAAATCGAAAACGCTTCCGCACCGGCAGATCAGCCTGAAGGCATGGCCGCGCTTGAAGCTTTAAAGAACACTGATGCTGGCACAGCAACAGAAAGCCCTGCTGATGTTGAGCCAAAAATTGATGAACATGGCCGTTCCTATGCAACTGGTCGCCGGAAAGAATCGTCGGCACGGGTATGGCTTAAGCGTGGGTCTGGAAAGATCAGCGTTAATGGCAAGGATATCAGCGAATATTTTGCTCGTCCCGTGTTACAGATGATGCTGGCACAGCCATTTGAAACGGCTGCTCGCACAGGTGAGTTCGATGTTATTGCTACGGTTAAGGGTGGTGGTCTGTCTGGTCAGGCTGGCGCGGTTCGTCATGGTATCAGCCATGCGATGATCCGGTTTGAACCGGGGCTTCGTCCGGTATTGAAAGCGGGGGTTTTCTTACCCGTGATAGTCGTGTTGTGGAACGGAAAAAATATGGCCGTGCGAAAGCCCGCCGGAGTTTCCAGTTCTCAAAGCGTTAATCGCATACCTTTATTTTTTAAAAGCAGGGCTTTTGCCCTGCTTTTTTTATTTTTGGAAAAATTGCTATCATGTAACAACATAGCGATATTGCGTTCCTAAAAGATAAGGGGCAATATAGTTATCATGAACAGCGATAAACGACTTTTCGGAACATGCCATTGTGGTGCTGTAAAAATATCGGTGCCAGCAATATGGATTTCGCATCAGCCAGACGTTGTGATTGTTCTTTTTGTCGACGCCGCTGGGCACCGTCAGCAGGTTTAGCCGAACATGACTTGCGCGTTGAAAAAGGCGCGGATATGTTATCTCTATATCAATTCAACACATCAGCTGCGGAACATTATTTCTGTCGCAAATGTGGTATCTATACCCATCACCGCCGACGAAGTGACCCATCAATTTTTGGTATCAACGTAACATGTTTTGACCATATCAACATGGCAGATTATAACTGTGTTGACATCAATGATGGCAATCAATCACCCCAGTGACAGGATAAGTGACAGGAAAAAAGACAGGACGTGACAATAATGGAAACAACTCTACAACTGGGCATTGCCGGCCTTGGTACCGTCGGGGCTGAGGTAGCACGCCAGATTATCGTAAATCATGATCATTTTCAAAAACAGGCAGGGCGGCCGGTTAAAGTAACCGCTGTATCAGCGCGGAATGCCAAAACAGATCGTGGGTTTTCCATGGAGGATATCCAATTTTGTGATAACCCACTTGATCTGGCCAGTCTGGATAATGTTGATGTTGTGGTTGAACTGATCGGCGGCTCCGAAGGGGTTGCTCTTGATCTGGTTGAAGCCGCCATCGCCCATGGCAAGCATGTCATTACAGCTAATAAAGCCCTGCTAGCCCATCATGGCTATATGCTGGCAGAAAAGGCAGAAAAGGCAGGGGTAATGCTGGCCGCCGAAGCATCTGTGGCGGGTGGTATACCGGTGCTGAAAACATTACGCGAAAGTCTGTCTGGTAATCGAATTAAACGGATTACGGGAATTCTTAACGGTACCTGTAATTACATTTTATCAACAATGCAGCATCAGAAACGTGATTTTGATGATGTTCTGGCCGAAGCCCAGAGGCTTGGCTATGCAGAAGCTGATCCCGGCTTTGACATTGATGGGGTTGATGCTGGCCATAAACTGGCTCTGCTTGGGGCGATAGGTTTTGGTACAGCCCCGTCTATTGATGCGGTTGATATGACAGGCGTAAGATCAATCACCATGACTGATATGGAAAACGCCAGTAATCTTGGCTGTACGATCAGGCTTTTGGCCGAAGCGGAACAGACAGAAGATGGTCAGGTTCTCATGCGTGTCCGGCCAGTGATATTGCCGCTTGAACACCAGCTTGCCAAAATTGACGGGCCGCTTAATGCCGTAACATTTACTGGTGAGCCTATTGGCGCTGTCACAGCCATTGGCCCGGGTGCGGGCGCAGGGGCAACGGCATCTGCAGTTCTGGCCGATATCATTGATCTGGCGGTTAGGACGGGTAACACCATTTTTCGGGGTGCCGGCGCATCAGTTGGCTGCCGCCCCTTCACGCACCGCGCCGCAAAAACAGGGGCGATTTTTCATCCGCCTGAAAGTTTATGACCGGCCGGGGTGCTTGCCGATATCACGACCATTTTAAAAGATCATGCCATTTCCGTTGAAAGCCTGATGCAATCCGGACGTTCTAATGATGGTGAAAATGGTGACGTTCCTGTTATCCTGACCACTCATGAAACAGCCCCGCAAGCCATTGTTGCGGCATCTGAACAATTAGCACAATTGCCCGCTGTTCTGGCAGAACCGGTTATTCTGGCGATAGGCCAAGATTGATCTGATATGACGGAAACTGCAAATCCTGGCGTTTCTTCCCCGCTTTCTGCCACAGGTGCCCATTGGGTATTCTCGCATCCTCCGCAACATATCAAGGATGGTTTGATAGACGCATCAGCAATGCCGCACCCCTTGGCGCATATTCTGGCTATGCGCGGGATTACCAAAGCTGAACTGGAACAATGGCTTGATCCAAAAATTCGTGATCTGATGCCTGACCCGTCACAATTGGCTGATATGGATATGGCAGCGTCACGTCTGGCAGATGCTGTTATCACCGGTGAACCGGTTGGGATTTTCGGGGATTATGATGTTGATGGTGCCAGCTCAACAGCAATTCTCTATCAGTGCTTGAAGCATCTTGGGCTGACAGTTTCCTATCATATTCCGCATCGATTTACGGAAGGCTATGGGCCTAATTTACCGGCATTGATGGGGCTAAAGGAAAAGGGCTGTCAATTGATTGTAACCGTGGATTGCGGGGTAAATGCCCATGAACCGATTGCCGCCACGGTTGAAGCAGGGGTAGATGTCATTATCATTGATCATCACTTGCCGGGTGTTGATCTGCCGCCAGCTGTCGCGGTGGTTAACCCGAACAGGCTGGATGATAATAGTGGCCTTGGCTATATGGCGGCGGCCGGGGTTGTGTTTATGCTGATTGTTGCGCTGATACGGGAATTGCGACAGCGTGACTGGTTTGCGGCAAATGACAAAACAGAACCGGATATGATGGCAGCCATTGATCTGGTTGCACTGGCTACGGTTGCTGATGTCGTGCCGCTTGCTGGATTAAATCGTGCCTTTGTTCGAACAGGACTAAAGATTATGGCAAAACGTAATCGGGCGGGTTTAAGGGTGCTGGCAGATATCGGGCGCCTTAATGCACCACCGGATACGCAATCGCTGGGCTTTGTTCTTGGGCCCAGGATCAATGCCGCAGGCCGTTTTGGTCAATCTGATCTTGGCGTGTCCTTTCTGACCACAGATGATCCGCAACAGGCACTGGAACTGGCAACGATGCTGGATCAGTTGAATATCAAACGCCAGACGGTTGAACGTGAAACAACGGCCGCGGCGCTGGCACAGGCAGAAAACCAGACAGATGCTTTAATATGTGTCACCGGTGAGGGCTGGCATGAAGGCGTCATCGGGATATCGGCTGGCCGGCTAAAAGATGCGCTGAACAAACCGGCTTGCGTGATTAGCGTTTCAACAGATGCTGATGGACGCAAAATTGGTAAGGGGTCAGGCCGGTCTGTTTCAGGGAATGCGGTTAGGGGCGGCAATTATTGCGGCCAAACAGAAAGGGTATTTGCTGGCAGGTGGCGGTCATGACATGGCAGCCGGATTTAGTCTGGATATGGCACAATTTGATAATTTCCGTACTTTTCTCAATCATAGGGCAGAAACCGAACTGGCTGATCAGTCGCCGTATCGTGAATGGCATGTGGATGCTGATATCCCGCTTAGTCTGGCAAATGAAACGTTGCTGGACTGGCTCGACCGGATAGGGCCATTTGGAACTGGTTTTCCGCAACCCATATTTCATGCTTCCGATGTCAGAGTCACATCACTGCGCCGTATGGGTAAATCAGAAGAACATTACGGGCTTCGGCTTGATGACGGGCTTGGGCAGATAGATGCTGTAGCCTTTCGTGTCGCTGGCACGCCACTGGGGGCAGCATTGTTGAGTATGCAGGATGGACGAAAAGCCAATATTATTGGCAGAATTAACCGGAATCGGTTCCGTGGTGAGGATCGGGCGCAAATGATTATCACTGATCTGCAATTTGTTTGATTTATTCACTTGATTTGCGCCTTATGTTTAGTGTAAGCATGTGCTTGCCTTTATGACCCGTTCGTCTAGAGGCCTAGGACATCGGCCTTTCACGCCGACAACACGGGTTCAGAATCCCGTACGGGTCGCCATTTCTTTTCATTTACATTTTTTTAAAGCAAACGTTAATTGCCCTAAACTGATATTTTTGTATTTATCAGATGATATTTGCCCAATTGATTAGGATAAACAGTGAGAAAGTCCTGACTTTCCTTGGATATTTGCGCTTTGCGGTCATCATCCATCCGGGCCAGATTACGATAAGGCATACCCATGCGCGGATTACCTGAAAGATGGGGCGCGTTACGGATCAGAAAGTCCCAGTAGAGATAATTAAAGGGGCAGGCATTTTTGCCCAGTTTCTCTTTGACCTTATACGCACAGCCTTTGCAATAATCGGACATGCGGTTGATATAGGCACCGCTAGCGGCGTATGGCTTACTGGCTAGATCACCACCATCGGCATAAAGCGTCATTCCGCTGACATTTGGCATTTCCACCCATTCATAGGCATCGGCATAAACCGCCAGATACCATGCATTAACCTCAGCCGGGTCTATTCCGGCCAAAGGGCAAAATTACCCAGCACCATCAATCGCTGTATGTGATGGGCATAGGCATGATCTTTTGTGTTCTGAACCGAAAGACGCATGCAATTCATATCGGTGTCTGCGGTCCAGTAAAAATCAGGCAGGGGGCGTTTCGCATTCAGATGATTGGATGTGGCATATTCGGGCATTCTCAACCAGTAAATCCCGCGCACATATTCTCGCCATCCCAGAATTTGTCTGATAAATCCCTCAACGGCATTAAGAGGTGCGGTGCCATTCAGCCATGCATGTTCTGCTGCCCTGATGCATTCCATCGGTGACAGCAGTCCAATATTCAGATAAAGCCCGATATGGGCATGATACATCCATGGTTCATCCTGCAACATAGCATCCTGATATGTGCCAAAATCCGGCAGTCTTTCACGGATAAAATTATCCAGAACCTTGAGCGCATCGGGGCGGGTAACAGCAAAGAAAAACCCCTCGGTTGATCCCATATGATCCGGAAAACGGCGTTCTACCATGTCCATCACGGCCATGGTGATCTGATCAGTTTTGTATTGCGTGGGCGGTGGCGGGGTTAACCCTTCTTTTGGTGGGGCTCTGTTTTCGCTATCATAATTCCATTCGCCACCAGCGGGTTTATCACCATCCATTAAAACCTGATGCTGTCGCCGCATATCCCTGTAAAAATATTCCATGCGGAGCGATTTTCGGCCTTCTGCCCATGCCGTGAACATCTGATGACTGGCAAGGAATCGATCATCTTCATAACAATGCACGGGAATTGAAAAGAAATCCTGCCATGACCTTATATCTTCCGTCAGGCGATATTCCCCGGCCATGGTGATAGCGATCTGATCCGGCTGAAGCAGGGCGATATGGCGTTCTGTTTCACCCCTGATGGAATGGCTGTTATCCGGATCATCCAGCGTAACATAAACCACCTGTCGCCCCTGTTCTCGCAAGTTTTCGGCAAAATGCCGCATGGCAGAAAAGACAAAGGTCAGTTTTTTCTTATGATGCTTCACATAGCTGGCTTCATCCATGACTTCCGCCATAAGAATAATATCCGTTTCCCCCATATCTTTAAGGGTGGCGATATTTTCGCTTAGCTGATCACCTAATATCACGCGCAATGTTTTCATCATATCTCCACTATTCTATCTATGGGGATGCGTGATGGAAACAAGTGGGGTAATGCCAGTTCATGTTATCAACAGCTGCCGCCACTATTCCGGCTAAGAGAATATTTGCCCGGGCAAGGTTATTTTGTTATGGTTTTACTCTTTCCGGATGAATTTCAAATTATACAATAATGGACAAGGTCATATGACAAAAACAGCCTTTCTTTTTCCTGGTCAGGGATCACAGTCAGTTGGCATGGGGGCATCGTTGATGGCGGCATGTTCGGTTGCCCGACAGACGGTTGAACAAGTTGATGCGGCGCTGGGTGGTGGTTTGTTAAGCATCATGACCAATGGTTCCGAAGACGAACTGAAAATGACCAGAAATGCACAGCCAGCATTGATGGCAACGGCTGTTGCTACTGTTCGTTCGCTCGAAAATGCCACAGGTAAATCTATTGATCAGATGGCTGATTATGTTGCTGGCCATTCGCTGGGTGAATATTCTGCTATGACAGCCGTACATGTGTTTGATACTGATATAGCGGCCAAATTGCTTCGCCATCGCGGGGATGCCATGCAGGCTGCTGTTCCCGCGGGTAAAGGCGCCATGGCGGCATTGCTGGGGGTTGATGTCGAACAGGTGGAACAAATTCTTGCCAATATTGACGGACTTGTTGAGATTGCAAATGATAATAGTGTTGGTCAGGTGGTGATCAGTGGGGCGGCTGATGCTGTCAATCAAGCCATTACAGCAAAAGATGCTGGTGTCAGACGTGCTATGCTATTACCGGTCAGCGCCCCATTTCATTGTGGCCTAATGGCGCCAGCGGCGGATGCTATGGCTGAAATACTGGCTGAAACAACACTTCATATTCCGGCATTGCCTGTTGTAACAAATGTGAATGCGGAACCCGAAGATGAGCCCGGTATACTGCGTGATTTACTGGTGCGGCAGGTAACAGGACGGGTGCGCTGGCGCGAATCCCTGATCAATATGGCAGAACAGGGCGTGACCCGTTTTGTTGAACTGGGAACAGGAAAGGTTCTGACAGGACTGGTTAAGCGCACGCTACCTGATGTTGAAGCTTTTAATATTGATACTGCTGATGATATGGATAAAGCGGTTTCAGCATTATCATGATTGACAAAAATAAGGAGTCTTCACCATGTTTGACCTAAGCGGCAAAACAGCACTTGTAACCAGGGCAAGCGGTGGCATTGGTTCAGAAATTGCAAAAGCTGTAGCGTTACGCGGTGCCAATGTCATTCTAACAGGTACGCGAAAGCAGGTATTAGAGGACGTGGCGAGTGGCCTAACGCTTTCTGCTGATCAAAAGCGGCTGTTATTCCTGCTGATCTGAGTGATCCTGAGGCGGCTAAACATTTGCTGGAACAAGCAGAGGATCAAATCGGCGGGGTTGATATTCTGGTTAATAATGCCGGCCTGACACGCGATGGATTACTCATGCGGATGAAAGACGAAGACTGGCAAACTGTCCTTGATATCAACCTGACCTCAGTGATGCGACTAAGCAGGGCGGTTCTGCGCGGTATGATGAAAGCCAGATGGGGGCGTATTATCCAGATATCATCCATTGTCGGTTATACTGGCAATGCCGGACAGACTAATTATGCGGCCTCAAAGGCAGGCATGACAGGATTTACCAAATCACTCGCCCTTGAAGTTGCCTCACGCGGGGTAACGGCCAATGTGATCGCACCAGGGTTTATCCAGACAGCAATGACAGATGCCCTGACCGATGAACAGAAAGCCGAACTAATCAAGAAAGTGCCTGCCGGAGTCATGGGGCAGGTGCAGGATATCGCCGCCGCTGTTGTCTATTTAGCCAGTCCGGAAGCCAGTTATGTTACTGGTGCGACTATCCATGTAAATGGTGGAATGTCTATGATCTGATCACATGATTAGGAATAGAAGTAGTGCTGATATAAAATGGCTGGAATAATTCTTTTTAGGCAATTATACTATTTTAACATTTAGGCTGGTTTTCACATAAGGGATATGATAAATAATCGGCCATCTTTTAGGTCTAATCAGGCCATCTAATCTTTTGGGAGACATCCATGAGCGACACTTTTGACCGTATTAAATCCATCGTTGTTGATCATCTTGGGGTTGATGACGACAAGGTAACCGAAACTGCCAATTTTGTTGACGATCTTGGGGCAGATAGCCTTGATACTGTTGAACTTGTTCTTGCCTTTGAAGAAGAATTCAATATTGAAATTCCAGATACTGCTGCCGAGAAAATTCAGACTATTAAAAATGCTGTGGATTTTGTCGATAGTGCATCTGCCTAATCACCATCTGCTAACAGGCATTTCAAGATGAGGCGTGTGGTCATCACCGGCCTTGGAATGATTACTCCTTTGGGGTATGGCGTTGATACAAACTGGAACGCTATTCTATCTTCCAAATCAGGTCTGGCAAAATTACAGAATTCGATGTATCGGATTTGCCCTGCCAGATTGCAGGGCGCATACCGGTTTCTGATGACCGCGAAAACGCCATTGATTTTAATGATCTTCTTGATGCCAAAGATCGCCGTAAGCTAGATGATTTTGTATCTTACGGTATTATTGCGGCCAATCAGGCCCTTGCCGATTCCGGTTGGGTGGCTGATAGTGAAGATAAATCCTTTCGCACCGGCGTAATGATTGGTTCCGGAATTGGTGGATTATCCACCATCTATGAAGCTAGTATCCTCCTTAATGAGAGGGGACCACGTCGGATTAGCCCGTTTTTTATCCCATCCTCACTGATTAATCTGATATCCGGTCAGGTATCCATCAGACATAATCTAAAAGGCCCCAATCATGCTGTTGTGACAGCCTGTTCCACTGGCGCACATGCCATTGGTGATGCGTCACGGCTAATCAAATATGGTGATGCGGATGTTATGGTTGCTGGCGGTGCTGAAGCGGCAGTATGCCGGTTAGGGCTAGCCGGGTTTAGCGCGTTAAAAGCGTTATCATCCAGCTATAATGATGCACCAGAAAAAGCATCACGACCATGGGATAAGGGCGCGACGGCTTTGTCATGGGCGAAGGGGCTGGCGTATTAGTCCTTGAAGAATACGAACACGCCAAAGCGCGTGGGGCTAAAATATACGCTGAAGTGAAAGGCTACGGGCTTTCAGGTGATGCCTATCATATTACTGCCCCGGCAGAAGACGGTGATGGTGGTTTCCGTTCTATGTCCGCGGCGTTGCGGGATGCTGGCCTGTCTATTGATCAGATTGATTATATTAATGCCCACGGAACCTCAACGCCACTGGGTGATATGATTGAACTGAATGCTGTATCAAGCTGTATAATGGTGATAAGGCAAAAATAAATATGTCATCAACCAAAAGCGCAACTGGCCATTTGCTGGGTGCCGCTGGTGCCATTGAAGCGATTTATTCCATTTTGTCTGTCAGAGATGGCAAATTGCCACCAACACTTAATCTGGATGACCCATCCGATGATATTGGTGCCATTAATCTGGTACCACATGAAGCACAGGATAAACCTGTCCGCAATGCATTATCCAATTCTTTTGGTTTTGGTGGCACTAATGCATCACTGATTGTCGGCCAGCCGGATTGACCTTGACGTGACTGGGCAAGAGCCAGATAACAACTCCTCACCAAAAACTCCTAAGCCTTCATCATGGGGATTTCGCCGGGTCATAAAACTATTTGTTTTTCTGGCAATCATTGTTTCTTTTATTGCGGCCATTTTATTTATCTGGGTGACATCGGTACTGACCCGCCCTTCACTACAGACAGATGATATCGTTCTTGAAATTCGGCGCGGTGATGGAACTGTCGCAATTAGCCAGCGGTTAAATCAGATTGGTATCATTCATCATCCTTTTGTATATCAGGTAGAAAAGTGGCGACGTGGCCGTGATTACAGCCCCAGAGCAGGGGAATATCTGTTTCGAAAGGCGTAAATCTTTCTGAAGCAATGACTATCATCCATGAAGGCAAGGCGATACAGCATAGCATCACCATTCCCCGAAGGCCTGACCTCAGAACAGATTATTGCCATGGTGAATGCTGACCCCCGTCTGGATGGTAAGATTGCATCAGTGCCGGATGAAGGTAGTTTGCTACCCGAAACCTATTTTTCTTACGTCATACAGACCGCAACGATATCATCAGTCGGATGCAACAATCGCATGAAATACAATTTGCAGAAATATGGTCAGAACGGGGGGCTGATCATATTTTAAAAGATATTGATGAGGCTATTATTCTGGCATCAATGGTGGAAAAGGAAACAGGCATATCCGGTGAAAGAGGTTTAGTGGCATCGGTATTTCTCAATCGTCTTAGAAAGGGGATGCGCCTGCAGTCTGACCCAACAGTCATTTATGGACTGGATCAAGCAGGCATTTCCTATGATCATTTGCATGAGCATCTCAAGCACGACTCTCCCTGGAATACCTATGTCATAAAAGCATTGCCCAAAACCCCTATCGCTAATCCGGGACTGGCCAGTTTCCGTGCGGTTGTTCACCCTGAGTCATCTGACTATTACTATTTTGTGGCTGATGGAAAAGGTGGTCACCGTTTTGCTAAAACCTATGATGAACATAAGGCTAATATTCAATTATGGAAAAACAGTGAAAACAATCAGTAATATGTCATTGTTTCACTCTTAAGGGATGTGTAGATTAGTTCATAGTTGATGTTGCCGGATAAATTATAATGACCATAGAAAACATGTCACAAGATGATCCTATTCACCGTCGGGGATTAATGTTGGTGCTTTCATCACCGTCAGGTGCGGGGAAAATCCTCAATTTCCCGCCGCCTGCTGGAAAGTGATGATAATTTATCGTTATCTATTTCAGCGACAAGCCGGAAGCGTCGCCCCGGTGAAGTGGAAGGCAAGGATTATCATTTTGTCACCCCTGAAGATTTCCAGATTATGATTCATGAAAACCGGTTCCTTGAATATGCTAAGGTGTTTGATCATTATTATGGCACGCCTGCCGGACAGGTCATGGAACAACTGGGGCAGGGGGCTGATATCCTATTTGATATTGACTGGCAGGGGACACAATCGCTGAAAGCAACAGCTGGCGATGATCTGGTATCTGTATTTATTCTTCCCCCATCATATAGAGAGCTGGAAATCCGGTTGAAAAAACGCAATCAGGATACTGACCATGAAGTAGCCAAACGTATGTCAAAAGCGGCAGATGAATTAAGCCATTTCCCCGAGTATGATTATATTATCGTTAATCATGATCTGGAAGCGTCAGTTAAGCAGATTAAGGCTATTCTGATGGCAGAACGCCGCCGCCGGCACCGCCAGCATGGTTTGACCGATTTTGTAAGGAACCTGCAGGCCGGCTATTAACCGGTTTGGTTATCCAGCGCATTGGAAATGGCACAGAAATCAGCAATCGTTAATTGTTCTGGCCGGTTTTCACCTTTAATCCCAGCCTGATCAAGCAAATGCTGACCACCTAATGCTTTTAAAGACGCGCGTAACATTTTTCGCCGTTGATTAAAAGCGGTCTTGGCAACACGCTGTAAGGTGTCTTGATTTGCCGGAAATAATGGCGTTTGTCGGGGCAGTAATCTAACAACACTTGACGTGACTTTAGGTGGTGGGACAAAGGCCGATGGGGGTATATCAAAACAATGTCTTGTTTCGGTAAGCCATTGACAGATAATACTTAACCGGCCAAATGCACCAGTATTGGGGCTGGCGGTAATGCGTTCAGCTACCTCCCGCTGGAACATCAATGTCAGTAGATGAAAAATGGCTGATATGATTAAGCCATCCTATCAGAAGCGGGGTTGCTATATTATATGGCAGATTAGCAATAATCTGTTTGGGTTGATCAGCTTGGCCTAATTCATGAACAGATATATGAAGCGCATCAGCTTCGATAATCTCTAATCTGCCTCGACTAATTTCGACTAGTGGCTGAAGGGCGGCAATAGCACGGCTATCTTTTTCAATGGCAATGACCTGTTTTGCCCCTGCCATTAAAATAGCGCGGGTTAATCCTCCGGGGCCGGGGCCAATTTCAATCACGGTTTGATCAGGATTAATCATAGCCTCCCGTGCAATTCGTCCGGTCAGATTAAGATCAAGCAGGAAATTCTGCCCAAGTTTACGTCGTGCATCCAGCTGATAATCCCGAATAACCTCTTTCAAAGGCGGCAGTGACGCGATATCGGCTTCAACCGTCATGATGATAATCCGGTCTGGCGATTGATTTTATTCATCCGGTTTTTTGCCATAAATCGGGCCAGTTCAATGGCGGCGATAAGACTATCAGGTTTGGCGGTAAATTGTCCGGCCTGATCAAGTGCGGTGCCGTGATCAGGGGATGTTCGGATAAAGCTCAACCCCAGAGTTGTGTTGACTCCATGATGAAAATCAAGGGTTTTGACCGGAATTAAAGCCTGATCATGATACATGGCAAGCACCGCGTCATAACTGTTATGCCTGTCTTGAAAAAACAGTGTATCAGCAGAATACGGGCCGGTAACAGTCAATCCTTCTGCCTGTAATAATTTGATGGCGGGGGAAATGATCATCTGTTCTTCGCTACCTAACATGCCATTTTCACCAGCATGGGGGTTTAATCCGGCAACAGCTACATGAGGGGTTTTAATCCCGAAATCAGAAATCAGGCTTTGTACCATGATCCGGAGTGTACGGATAATATGTTCAGACGTGATATGTGCAAAAATATCCTTTAGCGGTATATGGATGGTTAATGGCACCACGCGAAGCATTGGATTAACCAGCATCATTACGGGATAAATATCATTTTGACCATCTAGGGATGCTAGATATTCGGTGTGTCCGGGATAGCTAAACCCCGCTTCATGAAGGGTTAGTTTTTGGATAGGGTTTGTTACAAGGGCACTAACCTGACCTGATTTCACCATGGTTACGGCATCTCTAATAGCATGGATAACTTGCGGGGCGTTTGCTGTGGATGGTTGTCCAGCAATAATACTATCTGGCCATGTCATGGGTATCACGTTCAGCTGATATGGTCGCTGTTCTGATATGATATCTGCCATTGCAGCCACATCATCAATAATTTCTAGATCAAGCTTATAGCCACCTGATGCTGCTAACTTGGCTATTCGCTCAGGATCATCCATGGTGATAAGGTTTTTTGGACCCTGATCAACAGCTTTGATCAGACATTCTGTACCGATGCCGGCAGGTTCACCGGGTGTTACAAAAACCGCTGGTACCTTCATCAAAGGTTTTCCGGATATCGATCACAGCCTCACGCCGCAACTGATTGAGATAACGGGTAGAAAGCACGGAAAAATAACGGTTCTTCACATTGAGTTCAAGGGTATCAAGATCAGGCAGATCAGTTTGTGGGGCTCTTTTATCACAAATCATAAACGCCGCTATGCCTTCTTTATATGCAACAACATCACTGATGATCCCCTTATCAAGGGGGCAATCATATCACGCAAATCAGGTGCAAGATTATATAACGGCAGTATTCCCAGATGGAATACTACACTGGAACCATATGATACATGAAGTTTTTCAAGATCATTACATGATGCGATATCTTTGGTATCTCTTTTTATTTGCGCCGCCGCTTCAAGGCGGGTGGCATCATCTGTCGTATCCAGAGGGTAAAGCAGACGAGCCAATGAAATTTGTGTTTCCATCGGGTCAGCCATACCATTTTCGCGCTTACCGCTTAACCTGTAGATCAGGATGGCACCGTCGCGGTCTATTGGGTCTGATATATCACCAAGTTGAAGGGGTGTGATGATCTTGGCTAAATCCTGATCAAGTGATTTCACCAGTATCCAGCCGATATTGCCTCCTGTCTGGGCGCTTCCAGATGCTGAATATTGTTGTGCAATTCTGCTAAAGTCTGCCCCCTGGCGGATAGCACTTACCATCTGATTTGCCAGATTTATGGTGGCGGCATAATTTCTTCCCGGTTCTGGAAGCAAAACAATTTCATCCAGATTGATGTGCGGCTCTGAGATTCTGCTCAAGCTGGTTGCGTTCTATTTCTGCTTCAGCTCTAGCATTGGCAAATTGGCCTTCAAACCGATTATTGATAATGCTTGACCAAAGAATATCAGCCTTGAATTTATGGCGGATAATGGTTCGTGGGATGTTAAGTTCACGCAGCACATCATCCGGATTTCCCCCATATTGTGAAAAGGTCTGATCAATCAGCTGATCTGCACTCTGCTCGACCATTTGCATCTGGTTACCAAGTAATTTGGTGCCTTCGCTGATCTTGATCTGATCATCAATCAGCATTTGCAATACATCTCTGTTAATTTGCGCTTCGTTTTCAGCAGTCAGGGTAAGGCCGGTGGTTTGAACCAGCATATTGCGCCGTTCGTTTAGCTCATGGCTAGTGATAGGAACACCATCAACCGTTGCTATGACTTCAATGGTTGTTGCTAACCCTGTCATGGTCGAAAGAGATAGCATGATAATGCTGATAAGTAATGCTTTGGTAAATGGAAAAAATCTTGGCATTTGTCTTCCTATATTAAGCCTTCTGGTCATTTATGTGTTCTGATCCGCTTTCATTAATGATCCCAAACCTATCATCGTAACAATACACCCGGGTGCTAATCCGGCAATAATGGGCGGCAGTCGACCGGATGTTCCAAACACATACATAATATCCTTGAACAGATAAAATCCAAGAGCAGAAATCATCGCTACCATGATAACACTTAGCCGTTTTCTGCGTCCTTTGTAGGTTAGTCCGTGGTGACCGGCAATCATTATCATGCCTATAAGCACAATAGGCAGAGATAGCTGGTAGTAGAAATATGATCTATGCCCTAGACTGTTCAGGCCCGCATCCTCTAAGACATCAATATAACTCCATAACTTTATAAGCGAAATAGTTTCCGGTTTTTTATTAGAATTAGTCAGGTCAGCGGCATTCAGCGAAGATGGAAATGATATACTATCCAGCGTAATAATCGTTCCGTCATTGAGCAGGATACGCCCGCCTTCTAATTGCCAGCGATTATTTTCAAACCATAACCGGTCTGGCAAATAATGGGAAATCCATGTGTTGTTTTTATCAAAGCGATAGAGTTCTCCATTTTCCATGATCAGCGCGGATGGGTTTAACCGGCTTCCGTTGATGATAATATTCTGTCCTGAAAACCTATCTTTTAGCCAGATACCCTCGGTTGATACAGATAAATTCCGTCCGGTTGATCCGAAATTCTGTTCTTCTAGCGCGGCAAAACGATTATTGGTCGCTGACGAAATAGGATCAATGACAAACATCATAATCAGGCTAAGCATGATGGCACATAGCACGGGGCCTATAATGATCTTGCTAACTGGTAACCCTGCTGACCGTGCCACAATAATTTCATTCTTATGGCTTAATTTATGAAACTGATCAATGCCCCGAACATGACAGCAAAGGGTAAGAGAAAAGGCAGGCTAGATGGAAATTTCAAAAACGCCATGGAAATAGCAACCACTGAGGACATGGCTTCCTTATTCGCACTGCGCCGCAATAATTCAGCCGTATCAATGAGATTTACCACCAGGGCTAGCAAGATCCATGTTATCAGCACATGAATAAGAACATGCTTAAACAGATACATTGACAAAATGCGTGACCAGCCAAAACGACTCATACGGGTTGCGCCTTTCTCATCCATGGTTGCCAGATCAGGATATAGCAGATCAATAATGGCAACAGAACAACCATATACATCAAAGGGAAAAGGAAGGTATTTCAATAGTCAGACTGCGGGAGGTGATGAGAGCCACTTCTGTTAGCAAGGTCAAAATGGTGATAATGCTAATTTGTGTCCAGTAATGGGAACGTTGATATCGGCTTCGCATAAAAACCATTAATGCCATCATTATCAGCGATAGACCAATTAATGGTGCGGTGATACGAAAATGGCCTTCTGCGCGCATTTCTTTTTATACTGCCCTGATCCGATATCAGAAAATAACAGCTCAGTAATCAACATTTCGTTGTAATCCTTTGGCCGGTTTTCAACGGTTGAGGTGCTTTCAATAATGTTTAATTGATAGGTATCAAACTCAAGAATAACAGCTTTCTGGGATGTATCGGTAAATTCCGTTCTAATCCCGTTAAACAGATACATAATAGGAGTCTGATCATTGATGGAAACCGTGGCTTTTTCGGCATGAATTTCAATTGTGGCATCAGGGTTCCGTTCATCGTGGATGAAAATATCCTGAAAAACATTCTCGCTTTCCTTTCCATTGATATAAATGGTCAGGCCTTTGTTGATATCGGTAAAAACACCAGCCTGTAAAATGACAATCGGGGCGGCCGCGCGAAGATTTGCCATGACGCTTTTATAATAGCTATATGTCATGGGGATAATAAAGGCAGAGTTCAGTATCAAAAATATGGTAATGACACCACCCATCAGCATAGGGCCTAATCCAATGCGCAGAGGTGAGATGCCAGCCGCCGTCATGGCGATCAACTCTTTGTCCTGTTGCATGCGGGATAGGACAATAGTCGTGGAAATGGTAGCGCTAATAGGAAGAATAATCAGCAACCAGAATGGAATGGCTGCCATGGTCACATTGATGAAATCAATAAATAATGCGCCTTTATTGACCAGTAATTCGACTAGGCGCAAGGTTTGCCCCAGCCAGACGATTCCAATAATGGCAAGGCTGGTCATAATCAATGTCACAAAACATTGTCGGAATATATACCAGGTGAGTACCATTCTGCTAAGTAAACCTTAAGTTAAGTCGGATGAGATGGCGCGATAAGATCTTGCCGTTGCAATTTTGCAAACTATCCACAATATTATCAGTAGCCAACTTATCAAAAAAACAACCCAAATAAGTAAGGATTTTTTTATGAGCTCTCGAATAATTATTGAATTTACCACAAAGCATGATACGCCAGCCTACCCTATTATATTACTGGTATCGGGGAAAAATGGTTCCGCTGTGCTGGATGCTGCTGGGCAAAACCTGGATAAGAACCTGAATGGTGCTATTACGCGTGCCATGGCTGAAGCTGATTTTAAAGCAGGTGCAGGTGATGATATTATTATTCGTGCTGCTGAAGGAACAGTCATACTTGTGGGGCAGGGTGCGTCGGCCGATATTGGTACAGCAACTGAACATCTTGGCGGCTATGTTGCCTCTGCACTTGGCCGGTCAAATCTCAAACATGCTACATTGCTTGTTTCAGACATGCCGGCAGAATGGCTGGCCAGTGTTGCCCATGGTGCCCATCTGGCCGGATATCATTTTTCCCGGTATTTCACCAAAGGCAAGGCAGCAACGCCGGTTATATCTAACCTGAATATCGCTGTTGATGATAAGGATGCCGCAACTAGTGCTTACCAGCGATATGCGGGAATAGCTGAAGGGGTTTTTCTCGCCCGTGATCTGGTAAGTGAGCCGTCTAATGTTCTTTATCCGGCAGAATACGCTGATCGATGCAAGGCTTTAACCGATGCCGGTATTGAGGTTACTATCCTTGATGAAGCGCAAATGGATGAACTGGGCATGAAGCTACTGTTATCTGTTGGTCAGGGTAGTGCGCGTGAATCGCGCATGGTGGTGATGCGGTGGAATGGTGGTGGCACAGAAGCACCATTAGCGTTGATTGGTAAAGGGGTATGTTTTGATACCGGCGGCATATCCATCAAACCTGCTGGCGGCATGGAAGATATGAAATGGGATATGGGCGGTTCTGCCGCTGTTGTCGGGGCTATGCGCGCTATCGCTGGGGCAGGCATTAAACGTAATGTGGTCGGGTTAGTCGGACTTGTTGAAAATATGCCTGATGGTAAGGCTATAAAGCCTGGTGATGTTGTTACGTCAATGTCTGGGCAGACAGTTGAAATTATCAATACAGATGCAGAAGGCCGTTTGGTGCTGGCTGATGTCATGACTTATGCGCAACAGCAATTCAAGCCTGCTGCCATGGTTGATCTGGCTACATTAACCGGTGCTATTCTGGTGTCTTTGGGAATGGTGCAATCAGGATTATTTTCCAATCAGGATGATCTGGCAAAGGCGATTGAACATTCTGCTTCCGAAACAGGGGAACATACCTGGCGGATGCCATTAGGAGAAGATTATCATAAGCTGATCAAATCAAAGATTGCCGATATGAAAAATATTGGTGGCCGATATGGCGGTTCTATTACCGCTGCGTGTTTTCTGGAACGGTTTGTTGAAAATAACACGCCTTGGGCGCATCTGGATATTGCCGGCATGGCATGGTCAGATAAAGCCAAGCCAACAACACCAGCTGGCGGCACGGGATATGGTGTCAAACTGTTAACCCATCTGGCAGAACATTTCCAGCCTGCTGCTAAATAGGGGACAGGTGTGGCGAAGATCGCATTCTATCAATTGCAATCACGGCCAGTGCAGGACGTTTTGCCGCCGTTATTGCAAAAGACGCGCGATAGCGGCAACAAAGCAGAAATCATTGCCCCGGAAGATATCCATAATGATCTAAGCCAGTCTATCTGGACACAGAAACCTGATAGCTGGCTACCACATATGATTATCGGGAAAGACCATGATGAGTGGGATATGGATCATTGTCCGATATGGATAACGGCTGCTGAATCGGATAGGCATGATGCGGATATCTTCCGGTTTTATCTGGCAGGACAGATGCCATCGGAAAAAACCCTGTCTGTATCAACTGGCCGGATGTTCATCGTTTTTGATGGGCGCAGGGAAGAAAGCCTCACATCGGCGCGGTCAGCGTGGAAATCATGGCGCGACCATAGTCATGATTTAAGCTATTTTGAACAGGATGATCAGAAGGGCTGGGTTAAAAAATTCTAGCCCTTCGGTTAATTATCTTGCCTTTGCCGATAGGCTTTTCTATAAGGCACAGATTAATTCCCGTTTATATTCATTGAAAGGATAATCCATGGCACTCGAACGTACGTTTTCAATTATCAAGCCAGATGCTACACGCCGCAACCTGACAGGTGCTGTTATCGCCAGACTAGAAGAAGGCGGTTTGCGTGTCGTTGCGCAAAAGCGTATTCATATGACCCGCGATCAGGCCGAAGGGTTTTATGCCGTACATAAAGAACGCCCCTTTTTCAATGATCTGGTATCGTTCATGATTTCCGGGCCTGTTGTTGTTCAGGTACTGGAAGGTGAAAATGCAGTTGCCCGCAATCGTGAAATTATGGGTGCCACCAATCCGGCAGATGCTGATGAAGGTACCATCCGCAAAGATTTTGCAGAAAGCATCGAAGCGAATTCGGTTCACGGTTCTGACAGTCTGGAAAATGCAAAAATTGAAATTGATTTCTTTTTTGCTGCCAATGAAATCGTTGGCTAATTCTGTTTGCTAAAAACAGAAAAAGGGGGCATGTTGCCCCCTTTTTTAATGATCATGGCTTTAACGGTTAAAGCAGGAAATACGCCATCAGGATGAGGATAATAGCAACCACAATGGCGCTATTACGCATAAAGCCCATAAAGCCTTTATATATTTCGAGATGCTGTTTTTCCTGACTGCCCAGATTAGAAGTATCCATAAAAACCCCCTTAATTATTTATGTGACAATGTATCAAACTCAACAGATTTTGCACCTAAAAATATACCATTAAGGTATCAACAAAATAATTATTTATTCTGGTGGCCACGGCAAATTCCTTTCACCACCAATGATACCCGGTAAAATGCCAGACGTGAAGATGGGGGTGATGTGATCATCAGTAATATCAAATGTCAGTAATCCTGTTGCTAATGCTCCCACCACCATGGGATAGATGATATGTTCCGCCTGAAGCACCCTTGCCGCCAGCATATCTGCCGTATCATCCGCATAAACCGGCACTGATTTTTGCGCTAGCACGGCACCTCCATCGATTTCTGGGGTGACGATATGTACACTGCATCCATGCTGTTTTGCCTGATCAGCAATGGCGCGTTCATGCGTATGAAGGCCTTTATATTCTGGCAGAAGAGAAGGATGAATATTGATGATCTTGCCGTGATAACGCTGGCAGAATGCGGCAGATAACACGGACATAAATCCAGCCAGACAAATCATATCAATATTTAACTGATCAATCTGATCAGCTAGCGCCTGTTCAAAAGCAGCTTTATTTTCAAAGTCTGTTTTATTGATAGCAAAAGTCCGGATATTGGCGGCGGCGGCATAATCTAGCCCTTTTGCCGGATTATCTGCCAGAACCGCTTCAATGTGGGCGGGAACATCATCTTGTGATATGTAATCGATTAACGCTTGCATATTACTGCCGCGTCCGGATATCAGAACAGCAAGCCTGAGCATCATCTATGCTTTCTGCCAGTGATCCAGATGGGTGAATTGCACTGGTGCCGCTTCTTTACGGTCAACCAGCACCCCGACAGGCCATGCTGAATAACCGGCGGTGGTGATGATATCTACCGCTTTATCAACATCATTAGATGCGATTGTCACAATCATGCCAATTCCGCAATTAAAGGTTCGCATCAATTCCCTGTCATCAATCTGGCCAATATCCTGCATCCATGAAAACATTGTCGGTAATGTCCAACTGCGCATATCGATATCCAGTGCCAGATCAGGGGCAAATACCCGTTGAGGGTTTTCCACCAGGCCACCACCGGTAATATGGGCAATCGATGTGACCATATCATCACAGATCAATGGCATCACTGCCTGTGTATAGATTGTTGTTGGTTCCAGAAAGATATCAGAAATGGTTTTATCCGGTGCAAATGGTGCCTGATCAGATGGGGTTAATCCGGCGCGTTCCAGTATCCGGCGAACCAGCGAATAGCCATTGGAATGTACCCCGCTTGATGCAATGGCAACAGCTACCTGTCCGGCAGAGGTATTGCTTGGATCAAGCAGTTTACCGCGTTCGGCAGCACCAACGCAAAACCCGGCCAGATCAAAGCCGCCGGAAGGATAGACACCGGGCATTTCTGCTGTCTCACCACCAATTAAAGCTGCGCCTGCCAGCAGACATCCATCAGCGATACCGGCAATAACATCTGCTGCCTGATCACTATCCAGCATCCCTGTTGCATAGTAATCAAGGAAAAATAACGGCGCCGCACCTTGTGCCAGAATATCATTGGCACACATAGCCACCAGATCAATGCCAAGCCCGCGATATTGCTTTGCCTGTCTGGCCAGCTCAAGTTTGGTGCCAACCCCGTCTGTTGCGGCAACAAGAATAGGGTCTGTAAATCCGGCGGCCTTGAGATCAAATAACGCCCCAAATCCACCAAGTGATCCATCTGCACCGGCGCGCCTTGTCCTTTTAGCGTCACTGGAAATCCGATTGACCAGCGCATCTCCGGCATCTATATCAACACCGGCATCACGATATGTCATGCCTGCTGTTTTCCGTGTGTCAGATATGTTACCCTCCATCAGATGAAGAAATTTATGTTAGTCATAGAAGGTATCGAAATGTCGGTCAAAGAGAAAACATCAAACGTCTACATTATAAGCCTGTTGCTATGGATTATGGCGTTATCTGTTCCTGCTTTCGCGGATGAAGCCTGCAGATCCGACGCATTTCTTATCAAAAATCACCATGCAGAAGCAGAAGCAGCTACTGGTAATCTGGCCCGACAGCAGGCAACTGATACGGCTCTTGATACGGCATGGCGAAAATTGATCGACAGACTGGTCATTTCCGGCCAGAACATGATGCCATTAATGGAAACAGAACCGAATGATCTGTTGCTCTTTACGCGTGTGCAAAATGAAACAGTGTTGACCAGCCGGTACATTGCTGATCTTGATTATTGTTTTGATCGTAAATTGGTGCGGCAATTATTCAGGGAGAATAATATCGCCTATGCGGAACTGATTTCTGATCGGATCATGCTTTTACCGGTTTTCATTTCGGGTGATCGTGCCAATTTGTGGAAACAGCCTAATCCCTGGAAAAATACCCTTGAACGTATTTTGCCTGATCATAATGGTCTGGTACGGCTATCTATTCCATCCGGGCTAGTGCTTGAACGAAGCATTACCGGACAGGGGATCATTGCCGACCGGGAAACGGTTATTGCAAAAGCCGCTCAACTGGATCAGGTATCTATGGTGTTGTTAACCACGGCACGGGTAACGATTTCATCCGCTGGTCTTGAACTGGCAGTGACAGGCGGTCTTTATAACAGGGATGGTCAACAGCTGGTGGCATTGGAAGAAACACGGCTTCCCATGGCCAATAGCACAGATTTGCCGTCAACATCTGAATTCCCTTGGTCAGGATATGATTGCAAACATAGAACAGGTCTGGCGTGAGGTAAATCTCGTTGATCTGAATGCCCAGAATATGCTGCGCCTCTCGGTTGAGATTATTTCGTTAGAGGAATGGTTTGCGTTATTGGCAAATCTTGAGGATATGTCACCAGTGGAACAAGTGGAATTACGGTTATTATCTGCTGATGCGGCTGTGATGGATGTCACCCTGAACGGATCATCCGAAGCTATGGATTATGCCCTAGAACAAATAGGCTTTCGGATTGAGCCAAATCCGGATACATCTGTCGGGGGGATTTTTGCTGATTAAGCAAAACTAGAATTCATATAGTATATGATTGCGATTAAGGGACATCTGTTCATGCCAAGTCAACAAATTACTTTGGATTTTCCATCAGCCAGAAATTATGATCGTAGCCAGTTCATGATTGGTGCGTGTAATGCTATGGCGGCGGACTGGATAGATCGCTGGCCAGAATGGCCGGGGGTGATCAGGGCAGTCATCATTCATGGAGAACCGAATTGCGGAAAAACGCATCTGGCTACTATCTGGAAAGAAGCATCACAAGCGATTGATATTACGTCCATTTCTGAAGGGATTGATCATCTTGATCCAGAAAAATCATATGTGCTGGATGAACTGGAATGCGGCACCAACTGGCCGGATGAGAAATGTTTTCATCTGTTAAACCGATTTACCGGAAGCAATGGCTCATTATTGATTCTGGCCAAAGAAGCGCCGGCATCCATGCCATGGCGACTGGCAGATGTGGCATCACGACTGGCGGCAATCAATACAGCACAGATCACGGCACCAGATGATAACCTGCTTGAACATTTGTTGCGAAAACTATCCGATGATAGAGGCATGGCGCTTGACGATGAGATGATTAGCTATATCGTAAAGCGCATGGAACGCAGTTTTGGTGCGGCTAATATGATTATTGATGCATTGGATGAAATAAGCATAACAGAAAAGAAAAAGGTAACCGTTAATATGGTGCGAAAAATTCTGACTGATATGCAACCAACATTATTTTTGATAGGATATATAAAGAAAGGAATAGCTATGGATTTAGGGATTAAAGGTAAGCTGGCTATTGTTTGTGCATCTAGTCGGGGGCTTGGCTGGGTTGTGCAAATGAACTTGCCGCCAATGGTGTTGATCTGATCATGAATGGGGTCAACCCGGATACGCTAAATGCCTCCGCTGATATGATCAGGAACACTCATGGCGTTAATGTAACGGCTGTTGCGGCTGATATTACCACGGCCGAAGGTCGAGCCAAGGTGCTAGGTGCGGCTGATAAGGTTGTTGATATTCTGATCAATAATGCCGGCGGGCCGCCACCGGGTGATTTTCGTGACTGGGAACGTGATGACTGGGTTAACGCGGTTAATGCCAATATGATCACACCTATTGAAATGATTAAAGCCGTGATTGACCCCATGATTGCCCAGCGCTTTGGGCGGATTGTCAATATTACGTCCGGTTCTGTCAAAAATCCTATTCCACATCTTGGTTTATCCAATGGCGCGCGTGCCGGACTAACCGGATTTGTTGCAGGTCTGTCGCGGCAGGTTGCACAGCATAATGTCACCATTAACGGATTATTACCCGGCCAGTTTAATACTGATCGTATCAACAGTCTGTTTGCGGCGGCGGCTAAACGTGATGGCAAGAATATAGATGATGTCCGTGCAGCCGCTGAAGCGTCTAATCCGACCCGCCGTCTGGGTGAAACCAACGAATTCGGTCAGGCATGTGCCTTTCTGTGCAGTGCCGCATCAGGATATCTGGTTGGACAGAATCTGCTTATTGATGGCGGTGCCTATAATTCTAATTCCTGATCGCCTAGCTAAACCATTTGCGCTGATCGCGTAAGATTTCCCGCGCGGCGTTGTGACCGGGTATGCCCGAAACACCGCCGCCCGGATGCATGGATGACCCGCATACATATAGCCCCTTGATCGGGGTGCGGTAATTAGCATATCCCGATATGGGTCTTTGGAAGAATAGCTGATCTGGACTCAACTCGCCGTGGAAAATATGCCCCATGGGCAGGCCAACATTCGCCTCGATATCCGGGGCAACCAGCAATTGTGCCTCTATCACATCATCGGAAAATCCGGGGGCATAGGTTTCTATCTGTTTGAAAATATTTTTCTTGAACTGGTCTTTTTCATTTTTCCAGTCACCGTCTTTCAGGGTGTAAGGCGCATGACCACCGAAGAAATTCACCACATGTTTTCCCGGTGGTGCCAGCGTATCATCAACAATCGTCGGGCAAACTGGCGTTATGAAAGGTTCATTGGAATACCAGCCATATTTGGCATCATCATAAGCCCGTTCCAGAAAATCAATATCCGGTGCCAGATGCATATAGGTAGGATAGTCAAAATTTCCCAGAACACCATCAGCTCGTAATTTGGGAAGCATGCTATATTGTGGAGGTCTTTCGCAAGCCACATTCATCTTGAACGCGGTTGACATGGTTCGGTACCCCTTGATCTCTCGTAACACCTCATCAGGAAGATGCTTATCATCTATCAGGTTGAGATACATGGCTTTGGCCGACAGGTTAGACGCTACCACAGATGCTTTAAAATCACGTCCATCGGTGGTGATAACAGAATGGACTTCATTGCCAGACACGTTAATTTCTGCAATTTCCGCATTCGTGATGATATCGACACCATTCTCACGTCCGTAATTTGCCAATGCTTCGGTGATTTTCCCCATTCCACCCTTAATGAATCCCCAGCCTCCAGCGCCCTCATGCTCTCCCATCACATGGTGCATGATAACATAGGCGGATCCCGGTGATTTAGGGCCCGCAAATGTACCAATTGAGGCATAATAGGCAATCACAGCCATGATGCGGTCATCTTCGAACCATTCTTTCAGAAAATCATATGCGCTCATCGTCATCATATCGACAATGCGATACATTTTATTGCCAATCTTGCGGTGCCGCCATAACAGGGATGCCCCATCTCGAAACGTTTTCCAGTTCCGTTTTGATGGATCATTTTGTGTCTCCCATAATAATTTGCGGACGATATTTGCCGCTTCATTCAAATAGGCATCAAAAGCGGGGTATATCTCTGCATCCTTTTTAGAAAATCGGGAAAAGGACGCTTGGGTTTTGGCAATATTATCCGAAAACAGAATATAATCTTCGCCACCAAGCGGGGAAACCATATCTGAACAGGGCAAAACTTCCAGCCCATGTTTGCGTAACTTAAAATCATTGATAATGCGGGGATGCAATAGACTCATCAGATAGGAATAGATGGATGCTCTAAATCCATCTGCAATTTCTTCGGTGACAGCCGCCCCGCCAACTATATGCCGGCGTTCCAGCACGGCTACTTTTTTCCTGCCCGCGCCAGATAATTGGCGCAAACAAGCCCATTATGACCACCCCCGATAATGATCGCATCATAAGATGATGATGGCGATGTTGCATCAAGCATGGCTTGTTCCGTGTTCTTTCTGCTGGACAAAGAAAGACGCTCCTTTAGGTAATTCCGGTTTTTCCACATGAAACGGAACAGACCTGATCTGGCCTTTATCCTACCCGCGCACCAGCATCCCCATATGTTCTGACGGAACAGGTGACTGCGTTAATGGTTCAGCATCAGCGGCACTATAAACCATGATATACAACGTTCGCGGGGCTTGTGATTGATTTTGCGCTGAACCATGCAGAAGCCGTGTGTGCATCAGAGGCATACACTTCCGGCTTTGCCGGTGCAATATACCCTATGTTTCAATGCTTCGGATGTGATCTGATCATCTACCGCGCCAGTAAATCGGCCATCATGCCACAGGCTATGAATATCGCCTTTATGGGTGCCGGGCCATACTTCTAATGGGCCATTTTCCATGGTCACGTCATCGACCATCAATAATGCCGTGATGAGATCATCGTTACTATGCGGGGTAAAAGGAAAATCCTGATGCCATTTAACAACCGTTGATGACTGCGGCAGTTTTGAGTTTATCTTGGAATGATGTAATTTGACATCAGGGCCAATCAATTCAGCCACGGCATCTGTGACGCCACTATCAGCCATGACCTGATAATAATGCGGGGATATTTCTTCAGGTGAACTGACCCGGCGAAGAGCAGGTTGATCGGCCTGATGGCCTTGTTCGACGTCAAATCGTGGCCGGCCATCTGACAATGTTCCATATGCTGATGCATGTTGACGGCTTTCTTCAACCCAGCTGGTAAATGTGCTTTTCAGCTGTTTCAATTGGTCAGGGTTAATCGCATTTTCGACAACAATATAGCCATGTTCCCAGAAAAAGGCTTTTTGGCTTTCGCTTAACATGATACCTCCACCTGCTTATTATCTTATGATTATGAGCAAGAAAGACAAAACTTGGCAATTGATTTTTGACGCTTATTAATATTTGAAAAACAGCAGAATTCTAACCGCGTAATGCCGCGATATGGGAAGACCATTGATCAGGTGACCCTGAAAATACCGATGAACCAGCAACCAGAATATCTGCCCCTGCCGCTATGGCCTGTTTAGCTGTATCCGCATTTATACCGCCATCAACTTCTATCCTGATGTTGCGATCACCAATCATGGCACGCATTGACGTGATTTTGGGTAACATGGATAACAGAAAGGATTGTCCTCCGAAACCCGGATTGACGGTCATTATCAGCACCAGATCAACACGATCCAGAACATGGCTGACCGCATCAATCGGGGTGGCCGGATTAAGGGCAACCCCCGCCTTGCATCCCAGATCAGCAATCATCTGAAGAGCCCTGTCCAGATGCTGGGTGGCTTCTGCATGAACAATAATCCGGTCTGCACCAGCTTTTGCAAAATCGGCAAGAAAGGGTTCGGCCGGCGCAATCATCAGGTGGCAATCAAATGGCAGGTCGGTGACTGGCCGCAACGCGGCAATAATTGGTGCCCCGAAAGAAATATTAGGCACGAAATGTCCATCCATCACGTCAAGATGTATCCAGTCTGCACCGGCATCTGTCACGGCACGCACATTATCGGCCAGATGACCAAAATCAGCCGCCAGAATAGAAGGCGCTATGATGGGATTGTTGGCAGGAAAGGTGATCTGTTCGTGTCATAAAACTGTTATATCATGAGTGTAATTCCATTGCTATGAACAAAAATGATGGAACAATTATCTGATCATCATCCTCTTCATGGCGGGATATTGTGAGATAACAAAGCGCGTATTTGGTTGCTGTTTCATGGAATTGATATTAGAAAAGATGGATGACAGACATGCAAAATGATAAGAAAAAACATGAGCATAGTGACCTCTTGGTAACTGATCAGGATGCCGTATCCTCGTCACTGGATGTGCTTTCGCAAACGCTACCTATACCGCCACTGGAAATTGAGGAAGAATTTAATCTGATTAACCGTGAGCTATCATGGCTTGCTTTTAATGAACGTGTTCTGGCCGAAGCTGGCAACACGAATCATCCTTTACTGGAACGATTACGTTTTCTGGCGATATCTGCCAGTAATCTGGATGAGTTTTTTATGGTTCGCGTGGCGGGATTGAAGCATCTGGTAACCCGGGGAAGCAAGCTTGACTATTATAATAGTTTTGTTTCCCCGCAACGCCAATTGAAAGAAATTGATAATCGCATCCGGCATCTTCTGGAACAGCAACAGGCGATTCTGCCGGGGCTTTTGAAAATCTATCCTAACCATGGTGTAACCATTGTCAGCCCTGATCAGCTTGATGATGCTGATAAAGCACATGTAAAAACATTTATTTTCAATGAAGTGATGCAGATTATCACGCCCCAGACGCTTGATCCTGCCCATCCTTTCCCGTTTATTGCCAATGAAGGGCTGGGTATGTTTCTTGATCTGAAAGAAGCCAAGAATAAGCATAAAACGGCACTGATCATGTTGTCACCGGTGATCAGGCGGTTTTGTCGTCTGCCAGGTGAAGATGATCGTTTTATCACCCTCGAAGATGCCATCCTGCTTAATCTGGATGAAATTTTTCCACATCATGAATTGATGGATCATGTCCTGTTCAGAGTCTTGCGCGATTCCGAAATCGAATATGACGAAGAAGCCGAAGATCTGGTGACAACATTTGAAAACGCATTAAGAGCCAGAAGGCGTGGAAACGTGATTGCGCTGCAATTATCAGCGGATCAATCCAGTCCTCTTATTGACGTGCTGGCTGATGAACTCAAAGTATTGGAAGAAGACCGGTTCTATGTTGGTGGGATGATTGATTTATCCGATTTGAGCCAGATTTGTAACGCGGGTAATGATCAGCTGCGGTTTCCGTCATATTCAGCCCGTTTTCCGGAACGGATCAGGGATTTTGGCGGTGACTGTTTTGCCGCCATTCGGGCAAAGGATATTCTTGTTCATCATCCCTATGAAAGCTTTGATGTTGTTCTTCAGTTTTTGCGTCAGGCAGCGGAAGACCCGAAAGTTGTTTCTATCCGCCAGACTCTTTATCGCACTCAGCCAGATTCTCCCATCGTAAGGGCTCTTATTTCGGCTGCCGAACAGGGTAAGTCTGTGACTGCAATGGTTGAAATCAAGGCCAGATTTGATGAAGAGGTAAATATCCGCCTTGCCCGTGATCTGGAAAGAGCAGGGGTTCAGGTTGTTTACGGATTTGTTGATCTGAAAACCCATGCCAAATTATCTCTTGTTGTCCGGCAAGAAGAAAATGGTCTTCGCAGTTATGCCCATTGTGGAACGGGCAATTACCACCCATCAAAGGCAAAGATATATACGGATTTATCCTTTTTTACCTGTGATTCCGATATTTGTTACGATATTGTCCGGATTTTCAATTATATGACATCTTATGTAAAACCGCTGAAACTGAATAAGATGATTTTTGCTCCGGTTACCGCGCGTGATCATTTTGTTGAATCGGTAGAAGCAGAAATTGAAGCGGCTAAAGCAGGCAGGCCATCTGGTATATGGATCAAGGTTAATTCGCTGGTAGACCGTGAATCTATTGAACTTCTCTACAAAGCGTCGCAAGCAGGGGTTCCGATAGAACTGATTGTGCGTGGCATTTGCTGTTTACGGCCAGGGGTTGAAGGGCTGTCAGAGCATATCAAGGTACGGTCGCTTATTGGCCGGTTTCTGGAACATGCCCGGATTTATGTATTTGCAAATGGTGTTCCTGCCTTCACCCCGGGCAAAGGTGTATATCGCATCAGCCGATTTGATGCCGCGAAATCTTGATCGCCGGGTTGAGGTTTTTATGCCTATCGAAAATCCGACCGTGCATCGGCAAATTCTTGATCAGATTATGATGGCAAACATAAAAGATACGATGAATAGCTGGTTGCTACAATCAGATGGCCGCTATATTCGTCATCCTGATAGCAGGTGAAAAATCATTTTCAGCCCATCACTTTTTCATGACTAATCCCAGTCTGTCCGGTCGTGGGTCAGCCCTTGATGATGCTGCCCGTCATATGGGGAAAGATCAATAATATGTCCAGTGATGCGACAGAAACCATTCACCACTCGCATCCCTTACAGACATCTGTATCAGTATCTGACTTTCCGAAAGATGCCCCGCGAATAGGTTTGATTGATATCGGTTCGAATTCCATTCGCCTTGTGATCTATCGGTCAGATGGTCGTTTGCCGCATCCGCAGTTCAACGAAAGAGAAGTTTGCCGTCTGGGTGAAGAGGTAGGGCGAAGCGGATATATGGGCGAAAAACAAATGACGCAAGCCTTTCGTGCGCTTCAACGTTTTCAAAGCGATTGTTGATGCAAGTCACGTTGATGCGCTTGAAGTTTTTGCAACAGAAGCTGTCCGCAGAGCGCATAACAGTGCTGATTTTATTACCCAGAGTGGAAACCATCCTCGATGCCCATATCCGCGTTATTTCCGGCAAGGAAGAAGCCACTTTGTCGGCACTTGGGGTATGTTCCGGATTTCTTGACCCAGCTGGTCTGGTTGCTGATCTAGGTGGTGGTAGCCTTGAACTTATTCCGGTGTCATCAGGAAAAGTTATTCATTCTGATCAGGCCGTTAGCGTGCCTTGTGGTTATCTGATTAATAATGATGAAGACAGTATTATGTCCTTACTGCAGTCTGTTCCATGGCTGGATAATATGGTTGGTCAGCGGTTTTATGCTGTTGGTGGTGTCTGGCGTGCTATCGCTACCGCATTTAGTTACCAGTTGAAACCACGCCTTGATATTGTCCACGGATTATCCATATCATTGGATCAGTTGCATGAAATGATGGATAGAATAGATGCTTGTGATGGGAATATGTATGGTATTCCCAGTGCGCGACGATCCAGCATGGCTCAGGCCATCCGTATCACCCGCATTTTGATTGATATTGTCAGACCAAGTCAGATTATTTTTTCTGCCTTTGGTGTGCGTGAAGGTATCCTTTCAGAACGACTTGAGCTTCATTCGCGGCACGGTGATCCCCTGATTGATGGGGTCAAGGAATACGCGGCAATGACCATGCGGTTTTCAGGTCAGGAAAGCATATCGCACGGATCATGGATATTTCATGACACATTTACCGCCATCCTATCAGCGTCTGGTGCGTGCCTGCTGTTATCTCTGTGATCTGGCATGGCTTGAACATCCTGATCATCGCTCCCGGCTGGTGCTTGGAAAAAATGCTTGGCCTTTCCGTGGTCGGGATAAGTCATATGGAACGGGTTTGGATGGCGGCGGTGCTATATACCCGCTATGAAGGAAATATGCCAAAAAATAGGGATTTTCTGGCATTTATCCCGCATGTTGATCGAAAATATGCCAGATCAACGGGATTATTATTACGCCTGCTGATGACATTCAGCGGCGGCATTCCTGAACTGCTTGAAACAGGTACAGATTACGCCATCTGAAAACAGGCTTCACCTTTACTATTGCCGACCATCTGATCGGAAGTGGTGACCTTGTCAAAAGACGCGTGATCAGTGCTAACCGAAGCCTGCCTTATAAAATAAAACTAGGATAGTTTACCTTGGAATAATGACCGTACTGGCGCCATTTGCCGATAGGGCAATCTTTCCTTCCAGCAGTTTTTCAGCCCATTGACCAAAGACATCATAGCGCCAGCCCTGCATAGCTTTGACATGATCTGTCCTGCCGCGGGCTAATTGTTCTATATCCTGATTGTTTGCAATAAGACGACTTGCGACATCAATATCTTCTGCACAATGTTTTAATAATACTTTCATCAAATCTGACATGGCTTGCGGGGCCGGTTTTGATGGTCTTGGGGCTGGTTGCGGCCATAGTGATTTATCTTCCCGGTCAGCGGCGGCTAATGCTGCTAAAATATCGGTGCCTGACTGTTTGACGATATTTGGATTGACGCCCCGAACTCGGGCAAGGTCATCTAATGAACGCGGATTTTGCTGAACAATACTGACCAGCATGTCATCTTTGGCAATGCGTTGTCTGGGTTTGTTACGGTGCTGGGCTATTTCTTCACGCCAACGTCCCAGATGCTTTAAACGGTTCAGCCCTTGCGGTTTGTTGATGCGGTGCTTTATGCGTGTCCAGACCTGATCTAGATCGACAACATATTGTGTTGGCTGGGATAATTGCTGCATCTCCTCGATGAGCCATGTTTCTCGTCCGGCATCTTTGATCTGTTCGGTGATAAGTGTGTAGGCACGTTCCAGATGGATGACATCATCCAGCGCATATTGATACTGTTTTTGTGAAAGGGGACGCTGTGACCAGTCCGTAAATTGGGAAGATTTATCAATTTGAATACCCAATAAGGATTGAATAAGTCTGTCATAACCCACCTGATCACCCAGACCGCAAACCATTGCTGCTATCTGTGTGTCATAAATGGGTGACGGGCAGGGCTTCCATCTGTTGAAAGAAAATTTCAAAATCCTGTTTGCCTGCATGAAAGACCTTCACCACATCAGGATGAGACAGCAACGAGTAAAATGGGGTAAGATCAATACCCTCTGCCAGAGGATCAATGGCCACCGCTTCATCAGCGGATGCCATCTGGATCAGACATAATTTGGAATAATAAGTTGTTTCCCGCAGAAACTCTGTATCCACGGCAATATGGGAATAACCGGCAAATCGGGTGCAAATATCAGCAAGAGTCTTGTTATCAGAAACAAGTGATGGTTTAGTAGTCATATTCTGCTTTATAGATCAGCTTTGTGATGAAAGATAGTCAGATCATAATATTGACCTATGTTAGTCACATAAGCATGATTGTAACGTGAAAAGATGAAAGGGTTGTCATGGTGAATTGCCGGGTACTTATTGGTTGTTTTATATTGGCATCTGTTCCGGTTCAGGCAGATGATTATGCGGATATGGTATCCTATGAAGCCGTTTATAATCTGGACTTGTGGGAAAACACACCAAGTTCATCATTGGAAAGCGTGAATGGAAAAACATTCTATTCATTATCAAAAGGTTGTGACGGGTGGCATTCGACCGAAAAATACGCCATTAATTTTCTGCTAACTGAAGGCCAGTCAACAGAGTTTATTTCGGTTTATGATGTATGGGAATCGGATAAGGGCGATAGTTTTTCGTTCAATATCAATGAAGATTCCAGTTTTGATGGTAAAAAATCCTATGAAGGCTTTGCTAATCTGTTTGCTGGCTATGGTGAAGCCCGGTTTTTGGTGATGCAGATGGTGCCATTGAATTGCCATCAGATACGGTCTTTCCGCTCAAGCATCTGACCACATTGCTTAAGCAGGCTGAAGCAGGAAACCGCGTCTATCAAAGCCATTTATTTATTGGTGGCGAAGCAGATGATGCCCAGTATTTTACCAGCACGTTAATTGGTAACCCGAAAGAAATTAGCGCCGATATTGATATGGGGCCATATTCTGATGACACATTATGGCCATTGCGCGTGGCCTATTTTGATCCGGAAGCAAATGATGCTGAACCCGAATATGAAATCGCATTCATGATTCAGCCTAACGGTATTATCCGGTCATATGTCGTGGATTACGGTGAATTCAGTATGCGTGCCATGATGGAAAGTTTTAAGCAAATCAGCGAAAAATCCTGTTAATGATCTGGTTTATGCTGTTTGCTGGCAAATTGTCTGCCAGTCACAATGGCAGCGTTGCCATGTTTTTCCCGCAAACCATCAACCGTATCTTCTAGGGCTTTCACCCGGCCAAGATCAGGATCAGCCAGATTAACCGGGTCGGCATGATCAGCATGATCCAGCTGATCAACCCCGATACCAATCAGACGCCAATACCGGTTAGAAGCCACTTCATCCTTCAGCATCATAAGTCCGGTTTCAAAAATCCGGCGGGCGAGTTGTGTGGGATCATTCAATGTACGGCTTCGGGTAAGCAATTTATGCTTATCAGATTTTAGTTTCAGCATAACGGTGCGTCCGGACAGATGAGCAGATTTCAGCCGGCGTGCCACTTTTTCGCTTAACTCTTCAAGAATAGCTGCCAATGTTGTCAGATCAGATATATCTGTTTGAAATGTTGTTTCCGATGAAATGGATTTGGCAGGCCGGTTGGGTATGATAGGTCGGGGGTCAATGCCGGCGGCCAGTTGTTGTAATGTTGCGGCATTACTGCCAGCCAGCTTTGCTATCAATTGTGGATTAGCCCGCGCCAGATCACCGCAATTATGTATCCCTGCCGCATTAAGTTTCTGACTTAATACCTTTCCTGTTCCATAGAGTATATTAACTGGAAGTGGCGCCAGCATTTCTGCTGCGTTATTCATGCCGATGATATGAAACCCTTTAGGCTTATCCATATCAGAAGCCATTTTTGCCAGAGATTTGGTGCCGGATAAACCAATAGAAACTGTTATCCCTATTTCATCCCTGATCCTTGTGGCTAATGCGGCCATGCTGGCGGCAGGGTAACGGTGGTGGAAGGCATCTGTGCCGCTCAAATCCATAAAGGCTTCATCAATCGATAGCGGTTCAACCAGTGGTGTCAGGGTTAGCATAAGTTCCCTGATGGCATATCCAGCGGGTTTATATGCGTCCATGCGTGGGGGAATAACAACAGCATCCGGGCAGAGTTCAAGTGCCTTGAACATAGGCATAGCAGACCGCACCCCATGGATACGTGCAACATAACAAGCGGTAGCAACAACGCCACGCTTGCCGCCACCAACGATAACCGGTTTATGCTGGAGTTCGGGATGATCCCTTTTTTCTATGGCCGCATAAAAGGCATCGCAATCGACATGGGCAATAGCCAGCTGACGTAATTCCGGCATGTTTCAATAATTGCCATGACCCACATTCCGGGCATTGGGATATCTGATTACTGACCCCGTCACAAAGGCAGTCACGGCAGAGCCATGGTATCACCAGATCAGTCATCAGGCCATAGCCAAGCCGCCCCACGAACGCCGCTGGAATCGCCGTGTTTTGGCTTTAGCAGAAGGGTATCTATATCTTTACTGAATACCAGCCGTGGCCATTTTGGGATGGACATTTTTATATAGCCGTTCCAGATTAGATAATCCGCCCCCCAATACAATGGCATCAGGATCAATGGTATTGATAATCATGGCCAGCGTTCGGGCCAGCCGGTCTTCCAGTACCTGAAACACGCTTTCTGCCACTAAATCCATATGGACACGGGCAGCAATCTCTTCAACAGGAATATTTACCCCTGTTCGGTCAAAATAATCTTTGCTAACGGCTGTTCCGGAAATAAAGGTTTCGATACAGCCATCATTGCCGCACCAGCATTCATGCCCCAGATATTCATCGGTAATGGGCCAGGGAAGGGGGTTATGGCCAATTTCACCAGCAATGCCGTTGATGCCGGTAACAGGTCGGCCATGGATAACTAGCCCACTGCCGCAACCTGTGCCAAGAATAATCCCGAACACCACATCACATCCGGCCGCTGCGCCATCAACTGCTTCAGAAAGGGCAAAACAGTTTGCATCATTTTCAATGCGGATATTGGTTGATAATGCGGTTTCCAGATCAGCCCTGAGATCACGATTATTAAGATAGGTAAGACTGGCGCCCTGAATAATCTGTTTGGAACGGCGCAAAGAGCCGGGGATGCCAACACCAATAGCACCTTCAAAACGGGTATTCTGCCGTGCATCAGCAACAAGATTTGCTATGCTATGAATGGTTTCGTCATAGCTGGTTTTGCTGGTTTTCTGGCGTTTACGCCAGATGATATCACCATTACTGTCAATAATAGCGGCTTCAATCTTGGTGCCACCTAGGTCTATGCCAAGGCGCATCAGACGACTCCCTTAAAGATAAAGACAGGAATCAGCTTACTTGATTTTTGCTTCGCGGAACAAGATATGTTTTCTGAGCTTTGGATCATATTTCATCAGCTCAAGCTTTTCGGGCTTGGTACGCGGATTTTTCTTGGTGACATAGTAATAGCCGGTGTCACCGGTGCTGACGAGTTTGATTTGCAAAGTTGCTGGTTTGGCCATGACCATCTCCTATTTTGAAGCGGCATATATACCTGTTTAGCGGCTTTTGTCAAGACTTCTGTCGCTGTTTACTGAGCTTTTTCGCACCACGGTTCTTTTTGCGTGGCGGTTTTTTCATCCGTCTTCGGGATAGCTGGAGTTTTGATCTGGCTGTGCTGTTACTATCATTGCTGATACCTGCCATCAGCCCAGCTTAATAGAACCGAACCTTTAATTGGCGTAACAGATATAATCATAACATCAATCTGATCACCGGTTTTGACTTCTATGCCATTACGATCACCACGCATGACCCCGCGAATTGTATCAATATGATAGTAATCGGGCGGCATCTGTGCCAGTGGGAGTAATCCTTCTGTGTTATGTCCAATCAGTTCGATAAAGGCGCCAAAACCGGTAACGCTTATGACTTTACCAGTCATGATATGACCAGTTTCATCAGCGATCAGGCTAGCGGCATAACGATCTATGCTTCGGCGTTCAGCACTAGCAGCGCGGCGTTCTGTTTCTGATATCTGCTGACAGGTTTCAGCAGCGGTTTCATCATCAATCTGGCTTTCACCCATCAGACTGCGATGCACCATCAGATCAGAATAACGCCTGATGGGTGAGGTAAAATGCGCGTATCGCATTAACCCCAGACCATAATGCCCCGGATTAGTAATGCGATAGTCAGCCTGTGACTGACATCTCAATACAGTTTCATTAAGGAGCTGGTTATCCCCGTCCCCTAATGCGGTGCTGGCGCGTTCCAGCAGATGATTAAAATCAGCTGGACGAATAACCTGTCCTCTGGCAAAGCTCAGCCCCATGGTGCGGCATAAGTCATGTAAATGATCAATGCGCGCCGGGTCGGGTGGTTCATGCGCCCGATAGACACAAAGCCGATCAGATGATTCCAGTGTTTCTGCTGCTGCAACATTGGCAAGGATCATCATTTCTTCAATAATTTTCTGGCTTGTATTCTGATATCGCTTGGTAATGCCAATGGCATTACCCTGATCATCAAAAGTGATACGTTTTTCAGCCAGATTTAGTTCAAGGGCGCCTCTGTCTTTTCGTTCTTTACTCAAACACTGAAAGGCCGAATGCAGATTGCTAATCAGTGCCATATCAATGCCTTGCGGGGCAGGAGCATCAGGATTTGTCAGAACATGATTCGACTTCATCATAGGTTAGTCGCGCATGTGACCGCATCAATGCACGATAGATAGCATGGCCTGTCTTGCGGCCGTTATGATCAATCGTTATATCGGCAACAACACAGGCTCTGTCCTCATCAGGGCGGAGGGAACATAATCCGTTTGATAAATCTTCCGGCAGCATGGGAATGACCATATCTGGCAGATATACGGAATTTCCCCGCAATCGTGCTTCCCGGTCAAGGGCAGATCCTTCGGGTACATAATTAGCAACATCAGCGATAGCAACGACTATGCGCCAGCCATCAGATTGTGGTTCAGCAAAAACAGCATCATCAAAATCGCGGGCATCAATCCCGTCAATTGTCACAAGCTTCATCGCTCTTAAATCTGTACGACCATCAAGATCAGGGATGACGGCCTGTTTGGCTTCGGCAAGAACATCATCGTCAAAATGGCTGGGCAAGTCATGTTCAGCAATAGCCAGCGCGGAAAAGTTAGGGTTTTCCCTATCACCAATCTGTCTTATGACCTGAGCGGTTCGGTTCAGATAGCCGCGCCCCTGCTTTAATTCTGCTTCAACAAAATCTCCGGCGGCAATATCCATATCTGCCGGTATGGTCAGATCAATGCTATGGCGGGCATTACGATCTGCATTTTCCAGCATAAAGCCTTTGCTGGTGCGAATAACCTCACCGTAAATATGACGTTTCGGCGGGGTAACACCCGAATGACTCTGGCATCATATCGGGATTTTCCTCTGGATGATAACCGGGCCAGCACCTCATCCCCTGTGGTGAGGGCAAGGGGTTTGCGGCGATCTGTCTGAAGCCGGATCATAGCATCTATTTTCAGCTCATTATCAACAGGTTTGGCCAGATAAGCACCGTCTGAAGTGACACGCATAACTTTTAAAGGTAACACCGTTGGTAAATCATCATCGGGCAGGGCGCGGCGGTTTTGGGATTTCCCTAAATGGCCTTTACCTGCAAGTGATTTTAACTGTTTCCGCAAAACCGCACGTTGATGCGGTTTAAGTCCGAATGCCCGGGCAATTTCCTTAACAGTTGGATCGTGATCCTGATCATTGATGAAATGAATCAGCTCATCATCACTAGGCAAAGCCCGTTCGTGGTCACCCTGATCACTCATCAGGTTATGTCTTCTTTGCGGTACGAGTGCCAGATTTTTTGCTCTTTGTGGATGCTTTTGCTTTGCCGCGTGGAGGTGCTTTTCCGGGGCCTTTAGCCTTTTTCTTGGCAATCAGATCAATGGCTTCATCTAATGTTAATTGATCAGGATCAAAGGCTTTGGGAATAGTGGCGCGGATTTTATCATGTTCAACATAAGGGCCAAATCGACCAGATTTCAGCATGATCGACCCGCCATCAGGATGTTCACCCATAGTGCGGCCAGCTGTCTTGCCGGATTTGGCAATCGCATCAATGGCAAAGTTCAACCCAATGGTCAGCACGCTATCATCATCGGGAATGCTGATATATGTGCTTCCAAAACGGATGAAAGGGGCCATAACGACCAATGCCTGCGCTCATCATTTCACCACTTTCCGGATGAACACCAATTTCCCGCGGTAGATTGAGTAAACCAAGTCCGTTTTCCAGTGTCAGGCTGGGGATTTCCATTTTCTTGGGAATTGTCCCGCGTTTCGGTTTTTTGGTGTCGGCATCGCCTAATTGAATATAGGCACCATAAGGGCCTTTGCGAACAAGAACCGGCAAACCGGTTTCCGGATCATCACCAAGATGACGATCACCATCTGCCAGAGCTTCCTGTTGTTCATCTGATTCCTGTCCTACTGGCCGAGTATAGCGGCATTCGGGGTAATTTGAACAACCGATAAAAGCACCAAATCGCCCCACTTTCAATCCGAGTCGTCCATTTTCACAATTGCTACAAACCCGGATAGGGTTGCCGTTATCATCCTTTGGAAAAAATACGTTTTCCAGAATAGGGTCAATCCGTTCAAGAATGGTCTGTCGAGGTAATTCCTGTGTTTCATCAATAGTTGATTTAAAATCAGTCCAGAATTGCCGTAACAGGGTTTTCCATTCCAGCTTACCGTCTGAAATCCGATCCAGATCATCTTCTAGTCGGGCGGTAAAACCATATTCCACATAGCGTGAGAAAAAGCCTTCAAGAAACGCTGAAACAATACGACCGCGTTCTTCCGGAATAAAGCGTCTTTGGTCTTTTTCGATATAATTCCGCATCAACAGCTTTTGCAAAATACTGGCATAGGTGGATGGCCTGCCTATGCCCAGCTCTTCCATCTTTTTGATCAGACTTGCATCGGTATAACGTGGCGGTGGTTGGGTGAAATGCTGTTCTGGCTTGATATGTTCTGCCGTCATCGGCTCTCCACTTGCCACGGGTGGCAGGATAGCGTTGGCATCGTCATCACCGCCATCATTCTGCTGATCATCCCGATCTTCGCGATAAATGGAAAGAAAGCCATCAAACACAATGATTGACCCATTAGCACGCATGGTTGCCTTGCCGCCGCGATCAGCAATATCGACAACAGTTTTATCTAGTTCTGCAGATGCCATCTGGCTTGCTAATGTCCGTTTCCAGATCAGTTCATAAAGTCTGATCTGATCTTTATCCAGATATTGCTGCATGGCTGATGGATGTCTGGTGATAGATGTTGGCCGGACAGCTTCATGTGCTTCCTGCGCATTGGCAGCCTTTGATTTATAGATGCGTGGGGTGCTGGGTAGATACCGGTCGCCCTTCGTGTTGCTTATTTCACTACGGATAGATTGAATGGCATCATTAGATAGCTGGACACCATCTGTTCGCATATAGGTGATCAGGCCAGTTGTTTCACTTCCGATATTAATGCCTTCATAAAGTTTCTGGGCAATCTGCATGGTGCGGCTTGCCGAAAATCCGAATTTGCGACTGGCTTCCTGCTGTAGGGTTGAAGTGGTAAAGGGCGGGTTAGGGTTTCTTTTGGTGCGTTTGGTTTCAACATTGAGAACAGCAAAATCAGATGCGGTAATGGCGGCAACGGCATCATCAGCCATCTGCTTGTTATTGATGGACATTTTCCCCAGTTTTTTGCCATTCAGATGAGTCAGGCGCGCTGTCATGCTATCGCCGGATATCTTTGCAGATACGGGCTTCTATCGACCAGTATTCCTTCACTGATAAACTGTTCGATTTCATGTTCACGTTCACAGATCAGTTTCAGCGCAACAGACTGCACCCGTCCAGCAGATTTAGCCCCCGGTAATTTATGCCATAATACCGGTGACAAGGTAAAACCAACCAGATAATCCAGTGCCCGTCGCGCCATATAGGCATCAACAAGCTCATTATTAATCTCGCGTGGGTGTGCCATTGCATCCAGTACAGCAGATTTAGTAATCTCATTAAAAACAACCCGCTCAACAGGTTTATCACCAAGCATATCCTGCATGACATGATGAATATGCCAGCTAATCGCCTCACCTTCACGGTCGGGGTCAGTTGCCAGTATTAACTTATCAGCCTTTTTCAATTCAGAACGGATGGTATGGATAGGGTCTTTGCTTCGGGCTGGAATATCCCAGTGCATGGCAAAATCTTCTTCTGGAATAACCGAACCCTGCTTGTCGGGTAGATCACGAATATGACCAACAGACGCTACCACATGGTAATCATGACCAAGATATTTATTGATAGTTTTCGCCTTGGCGGGAGATTCAACAACTACAAGTTTCATGATTTGCTTTTCTAATTCAATTACAGAATATTAATATTGCACCGTTTTAAGATAAGTCGAGGCATTTAATCATTTTTTGTGTTCGTATCAGGTTTCCAGACAAGGGAAATCCGGTTTCCATAATGCCGTACAACATCACCAGATAGTTCCATTTCAAACAAAGCTGAACTTAATCACAGGTATTGAGAAATGACATTGCTTGACCAATTCGTCAACTGGTGATGCATCAAAACTCAACAATTCCATAATGACCTGTTTAGCCTGATTTAACTCTTCAACGGTTATTTTGGCATCTTTGTTACGCTGATTTTATGTCTCTTTTTCCATTTGTGAAAATAGTGGCATATCAGGCTGTCGGGCATTGAGGAAACGATTTTTTATAACATCGAGAATATCGCCAGCATGTTCAACCAGTATGGCACCTTCACGCAGCAATTTGTTACAGCCCTTTAGATCGTGGGTCAAGGGGTGAGCCGGGAATAGCCATAACATCACGACCTCTATCAACGGCTTCACGGGCGGTAATCAGCGACCCGGATTTAAGATTTGCTTCAACCACAAGCAAACCCAGTCCTAGTGAAGCTATGATCCGGTTCCTGATAGGAAAATGACGGGCGAAAGGTTGCATCCCGATAGGGCATTTCCGAGATAATCAGCCCTTCGTTTTTAGCTGGTCATATAATTTTGCATTTTCTTTTGGATAAATCTGATCGATACCGCCAGCCAAAACAGCGATTGACCCCGTATCGATTGATCCTTCATGGGCTGCGGCATCTATTCCCCGTGCCATTCCTGATATAATATGATATCCAGCTGCCCCTATCTCTTGTGCCAGATTGCGGGTTCAGATTAAGCGCATTCAGCGATGCATTACGTGACCCGACGATGGAAAGCATATTGGTTTGCATGAGATGCGGATGCCCTAAGCAGGTAAGACACCCCGGAGCATCATCAAAATATGTTAGAATAGGGGGATAATCTTTTCTCCGCGAACAATGATCTGGCCGCCATATTTATCAACCTTTGCTATTTCATCTTCGGCTTCTGACTGTGAATATAATTCAGGGATATTTTAGACCGTTTGCTCATTTCTGGTAAATGGTCGATGACCGAAACACCACTTTTAAAACGCCGCAACAAGGTTGTTAGGGTGACCAGGCCCAATATTCTGGGTGCGGATTAATCGCAGAATGGCAATTTTTTCTGTTAATTTCATATCAGGTTTTATTTTCAATTGATTGATGAGCCTGATCATAAAACAGAAGAATTAATAAACCGTTAATAACAAATAAAAAATTAGGATTGCCCGATTTTTGGCTCTTTCCCAGTTAATATTCTTGAGATATTAGATCGATGCCGCCATGTAGCCAGGCAGGCCATCATTCCAGCACCATAAATGAATGCCAGTGGTAATTCATCGCCGCGCCACGTCGCTGTTATGCCAATCAATACCGGTGCGCTCAAATAGCTGACTAATGCCGAAAGAGAAGATAGGCGAAATAAAACGGCTATAAAAGCCATGTCAGGCAAACTAGTATGCCTGCCATCAGATCAAGCCCGAGGAAAACCCCAAGGCCGGTCGCCACGCCTTTACCGCCACGAAAACGTAGCCATAACGGATAGCAATGCCCGAAAATACTGGCAACACCGGCAGCAGCCGGCATGATTTCATCGCCGCCCAGCAGGCGGATAACCATAATGATAATCAACCCTTTGCCGCTATCAAGCAGAAGCGTAAGCATGGCTGCCAGTTTATGGCCAGTTCGTAATACATTAGTTGCCCCGATATTACCGCTTCCCACCTTTCGAATATCACCTAGTCCAAACACATGCGCCATCACCAGTCCAAAAGGAATAGCACCAATCAGGTAAGCGGCAATGACAACACTAATCAATGGAAGAAAATCTATATATTCAGGCATGACTATGGCTCAAACACTCTGATGCCATCAACCCATGTGCCCAGCACCTTTCCCTGAACAGGTGCCCCTTCAAAAGGTGTTGCCCCCGAAAGTGAGGCAAAGTTCTTGCCTCTTATCTGCCAGCTTCTGTCAATGTCTATCAAGGTCAGATCAGCCGCAGCACCAATGCGAATGGCACCACCTTCAAGGCCAAGAATCTGAGCAGGCTTGTAGCTGGTCAATGATAACATCTGCATCAGGGATAAACGACCACTATGATAAAGCGTCAACATCAACGCCAGTAATGTTTCCACGCCAGAATATCCCGGTTCAGCCAAACCGAACGGAAGTGATTTGACATCCCGGTCTTGCGGAGAATGATCACTGGCTACCGCATCAATAGTGCCATCAGCCAAGGCATCCACCACAGCTAAACGATCATCTTCCTGTCGCAGAGGTGGCGACAAACGATACCGGCTATCATAGTCACGAACGGCAATATCATTTAGCAAAGCATATGGCGGCGCGGTATCGCATGTGACATGCAACCCTTCTGCCTTTGCCGCACGGATCATATTGATGCCCTTGGCGGTAGCTATATGCGCCACATGATAATGTCCGCCAGTCATCCGCAATAATGCCAGATCACGCGCAATCATAATTTCTTCGGCTGCATCCGGAATGCCTTTTAGCCCAAGCCGCATGGAATGTTCACCTTCATGCATTTCCCCTCCAGCGGCTAGAACAGGGTCTTCGGCATGCTGGATCACCGGCTGTTTCAGCATGGCTGCATAACTCAATACGCGCCGCATGGTCAGACTATTGCTTATGGCATGAGTGGCATTGGTAAACCCGACTGCCCCGGCATCGCTCAGCAATCCAAGTTCTGCCATGGATTCCCCATTCAGCGCAGAGGTCGCCGCCCCATAAGCATATACTTTAATAGCTTTAACCGGTTCTGGCTAGATTGGCAAGCATACGGCATTGTGATTTTAGCATTTCAGGGTCGTCTAGCACCGGATTGGTGTTTGGCAAACAGACGATGCTGGTAATTCCGCCACGGGCGGCGGCGCGAGCCAGTGTTAGGGGCGTTTCTTTTTGCGCGGCACCGGGATGACAGGATTGTACACGCATATCGATCAGTCCGGGGGCTAATATATTGGCATTGCCGTCAATAATCTGTGCCTCTTTAGGGGCTTTGATACCATCAGACTGATCAGATATCTGGCTGATCCGTCCGGATTCTACCAGACATTCCCCCATCATATCGGTATTGCTGGCAGGGTCGATGATCCGGACATGTTTAAATAATATGCTGGTCATCTAGCGTTTCCCCTGATCTTTGCTTTTATCTGTTCTTGTCAGACCAAAGGCAAGTGCTTCAAGACAGGCCATGCGGATAGCAACGCCCATTTCCACTTGGGTGGTGATCAGGCTTCGTTCCACATCATCAGCAAGTTCTGATGAAATCTCAACCCCTCTATTCATGGGGCCCGGATGCATAATCAATGCGCCGGGATTGGCAAGATCCAGTTTTTCACGGGTCAGGCCATATCGGTGAAAATATTCCCGTTGCGATGGGGTTTCCGCCCCTTGCATGCGTTCCTGTTGGAGCCTTAGTAACATGACGATATCGGTGCCTTGCAGGCCGTCTTCCATATTGTGATATAGATCAACGCCCATTTCCGTAATTTCTTTCGGCACCAGGGTTGTCGGGGATATAATGCGGATATTCGCCCCAGAATGGATAATAACTGGATATTTGATCTCGCGACCCTGCTATTGGCTACATCTCCGCAAATCGCAATATTCAGGCCTTCGATATAGCCTCAGCCGTCGCTGGATAGTTAACGCATCAAGCAAAGCCTGGGTAGGATGCTCATGCCTGCCATCACCAGCATTAATCACTGCGGCATTGACATATTGGGATAATAGCAATGATGCCCCTGAATTCTGATGCCGCATGACCAGAATATCAGGATGCATGGCATTCAGCGTGACAGCAGTGTCAATCAGGCTTTCCCCCTTTTTGATAGAGGAGGTGGCGACAGGGACATTGACCACTGACGCGCCCATTTTGCGGGCTGCCAGATCAAATGATACACGGGTACGGGTAGAGTTTTCAAAAAAGATGGTAAAAACCGTTATGCCTTTGAGATGCGTGAGCTGTTCGCGTGCTGGCAGATCGGCAAAACCATGGGCGCGATCAAGCAGAGAGGTGATGATAACCCTATCAAGGCCTTCTATGCCCAACAGATGCTTTTCCGGTAAAGCGGTTGCCGCCATTGGATCTGTTGCATCCGATTTAGATTTTGTTTTATTCACACCCATAAACCTTTTTATATATCCAGCCCTGCCATTACGTCCAGTGCTGATTGCAGTATCCATGTTGCGGCCAGTGCATCACGGCGTTCAGATCGCTTTTGGCGTGTCATATCAGCGGCTAGCATGGCTTTTTCCACACTAACGGTAGATAGCCTTTCATCATGCAATAAAACAGGCCAGTCTTTCATCCGTAACATAGCATGAACAAAGTCACGCACAGAATCGCAACGCGGCCCAGCGCTACCATCCATGTTCAGCGGCCAGCCAACGACCATACCGCCAACATCATGGTCATCTGCCATCTGCATCAATGTTTCCATATCCGGGGTAAATTTACGCCGATGAAGAATAGAAACAGGAGAGGCCACTTTCCAGTCAGGGTCAGAGACCGCGATTCCAATGGTTTTTTTACCTACATCAAGCGCAATTAACTTACCATTGCTTTTGCGTTGTGTGATAAAATCCTCAATCTTGCATATCGTCATAGCCAATGCTATTACCGCTTCAACAGCTTTTTGTCACCCTTCTTTGAAAAAGAATGCCATATGACTGAACATAACTCTGAAAACAATGTGATTGATAAATCGATTATCCAGAAAATAGCCCGGCTTGCCCGAATGGATATTCAGCCTGACCGTGAAGATGCCCTTTGTGCCGAGCTCAGTACTATTATCTCATGGGTTGAACAATTGGGTGAGTGCAATACAGCAGATGTGGAACCTCTGGCCAGTGTAACCGGACATAGCCTGCCCATGCGGGATGATGTGGTCACCGCTGGCAATGACCCGGAACGGGTTCTATTTAACGCCCCCGAAGAAGCTTCCCATTTCTTTGTTGTTCCAAAGGTAGTCGAATGAGTGATATTCTTTCCATGACAGCGGTTGCTGCAAGACAGGCGCTGGATAATAAAACCATCAGTGCGGTGGAATTAACCGGGAAGCCTATATCAAGGCAGGCGATGATACAGCAGATAACAACGCCTATGTTTTACGAACATCTGAAAAAGCCATGGATATGGCAAAGGCTAGTGATGCCCGACTAGCCGAAGGCACAGGCGGATTGCTGGAAGGTATTCCGATTGGTGTCAAGGATATGTTCTGCACCAAAGGGGTTGAAACAACAGCATCTTCAGCCATTCTGAAAGGATTTGTGCCACCATATGAATCCACAGTTACTGAAAATCTATGGCAGGATGGCGCGGTCATGCTGGGTAAAATTAATTGTGATGAGTTTGCAATGGGTTCAGCTAACGAAACCAGTGCCTTTGGTGCAGTTATTAATCCATGGACAGCCAGTGAAGGCCCTCAAGGGGAAAGCCCTGACACCTGGCGGATCATCTGGCGGGTCAGCGGCGGCGATGGCGGCGCGCTCAACCTTGCTTGCTCCGGGCACGGATACTGGTGGTTCCATTCGTCAGCCGGCGGCATTTTGTGGTCTGGTCGGGATGAAACCGACCTATGGCCGTTGTTCACGTCTGGGTATTGTTGCGTTTGCCTCATCGCTTTGATCAGGCAGGACCTATCACGCGGGATGTCGCGGATTGTGCGCTTATGATGACGTCAATGTCCAGCCATGATAAAGGGGATTCCACCTCTATTGATGCGCCGCTTCCTGATCTGATGGATGCGCTGGCCAGTGCAAAAAACGAAGGCATTAAGGGAATGCGTATTGGTATTCCGGATGAATACACGGTTGATGGTATGCCTGATCAGATTGTCAAGCTCTGGGAAACGGGGCGCAAATGGCTTGAAGATGCTGGTGCTAGTTGTGTTCCGGTCAGTTTACCATATACGCAATATGCATTGCCGGCCTATTATATTATTGCGCCAGCGGAAGCATCATCAATCTTGCCCGTTATGACGGGGTGCGTTATGGCATGCGGGTTGAAGGTGAATCCCCTTGATGATATGTATGCCAAAACCCGTGGTGCAGGTTTCGGGGATGAGGTAAAGCGCCGTATCCTGATCGGAACCTATGTTCTGTCAGCAGGATATTATGATGCCTATTACATTAAGGCACAAAAGGTTAGACGGCTGATTCAGAATGATTTTACTACTGTTTTTACGGATGTAGACGCGCTTTTGACGCCATCAACACCATCTGCCGCTTTTGCCATTGGTGATGAAAGCAAAAGACCCGCTTAGCATGTTCCTGAATGACGTATTCACCGTGCCGGCTAATCTGGCTGGCATTCCGGCGATATCGGTTCCTGCTGGACTGTCTTCGGATGGGCTTCCGCTTGGTTTGCAACTGATAGCACCTGCCTTGCGTGAAGACACCCTGATAAAAGGGGCCGCCATGCTTGAACAATGCGCCGATTTTCATCATGTTGCATCAGGAGCCGCGTCATGACGGATAGCATCACATCATCACTGGTTGAAGGCCGGACAGGGAAATGGGAAGTTGTCATAGGGCTTGAAGTCCATGCTCAGGTCAGCAGTAAAGCCAAGCTGTTTTCCGGCGCATCGGCAGAATTCGGGGCAGGCCCGAATGAGCATGTATCGCTGGTTGATGCCGCCATGCCGGGCATGTTGCCGGTGATTAACCGGTTTTGCGTGGAACAGGCTGTAAAAACAGGGCTTGGGCTTAATGCTGATATTAATCTGTTCAGTGTTTTTGATCGCAAAAACTATTTCTATGCGGATTTGCCTCAGGGTTATCAGATCAGCCAGTTTAAACAACCAATAGTGGGTGAGGGGAGCATTACCATTACCCTTGCCGATGGGACAACGCGGGATATCGGGATTGAACGTCTTCATCTTGAACAGGATGCCGGAAAATCCATGCATGATCAGCATCCTAGTAAATCCTACATTGATTTGAACCGCTCAGGGGTAGCGTTGATGGAAATTGTGTCCCGTCCTGATATGCGAAGCGCCGAAGAAGCCGCCGCCTATGTCAGCAAATTGCGCTCTATTCTGCGCTTTCTGGGAACATGTGATGGTAATATGGAACAAGGTTCCATGCGGGCTGATTGTAATGTGTCGGTGCGCCGCCCCTGGGAAGAACTGGGCACGCGGACAGAAACCAAAAACCTGAATTCCATCCGCTTTATTGCACAGGCGATCAATAGTGAAGTCGCCCGCCAGATTGAAGTACTGGAAGATGGCGGCACTATCCATCAGGAAACCCGCCTATTTGATACTTCAACCGGACAGACCCGCCCCATGCGATCCAAGGAAGATGCCCATGATTACCGGTATTTCCCAGACCCTGATCTCTTGCCGCTTGAACTGGATGCGGGATGGGTTGATCAATTGCGCCAGAATCTGCCAGAACTGCCAGATGCCTTGCGTCAGCGTCTGATGGATCAGTTTGGGCTAAGTGCCTATGATGCCGGCCTGATCAGTGAAGATCGGGAAACCGCCGCTTGGTATGAAAAGGCAGTGGCAGGACGGGACGCTAAACTGGTGGCTAACTGGATGACGGTTGAACTGTTCGGTGCGCTTAACCGGATGGGGTTAGAGCTGGCGGATTCCCTCGTGAAGCCGGACCAGCTAGGGCAACTGGTAGAACGGATCAGCGATGGCACGATATCTGGCCGGATTGCCAAGGATGTGTTCGCCATCATGCTGGAAAATGGCGCAGACCCTGATCAGGTGATTGAAGAAAAAGGCTTTAAGCAGGTATCGGATACCGGCGCGATTGAAACCATGATTGATACCGTTATGGCGGAAAATGCTGATAAGGTGGAAGAATATCGTGGCGGCAAGGATAAGCTGTTCGGGTTCTTTGTTGGGCAGGTGATGAAAGCATCCAAAGGCCAGGCCAATCCTGGCGTTGTCAATGATCTGCTTCGCCAGAAACTGGATGGGTAGAATTGAGTATTATAATACTCAATTCTGAAAAGTCTTTTATATTTAATTAGTAAAAGTGAGGGTGTTAGCTGTTGATGCGGGCTAGCAAGTCTGGCAGGTCAGCACAGGATGCCACCGCATAGCTTGATTTAGGCATAAAATCCGGTATCGACGGGGCGTCATCGGTAATAGCGATCACATGCCGGCATCCGGCGGCAATGGCAGCATCATGATCCGCATAGGTGTCACCGATCATAACCGCCCGATCTGGCGTTGTTCCCAGTGCCGCACAACAGGCCAGAATACCCCCTGCATCAGGTTTGCGTCCATGGCCACTATCGGCGGTGACAACATGATCCATGATATCATCCAGCATCAAATCCGCCATATTGATTGCGGTGGTATCATCACCATCATTGGTCACTACACCAAGTTTATATCCGGCCGCTTTCAATGCCCTTAGCGGGGTGAGGATATCCCCCTTTGGCACGGTCTGGCCATGCACGCTTTGCACCGCGATATCCATCATCTTCTGTTTATATTCGGTGGTTGTCATAATATCCGCTAATGCCGGATCAAGGGCTGACCACATAGGAACAAGAGAACCATATGTGCCCGTGGCATAGGCGCCGTTTTTTCAACCACGTGGCCGGATATGCCATCAGCATTCAGCTCAACCCCGATCACATCAAGAAGAGCGCGGTGAGGGACGCGGCCGTCAATCAGTCCTTCGGTATGTTTGGCAATATTGCAAATGGTCAGAAACCACGTCTGGCTAAGGTCTAGAAGAACCCCGTCCTTATCAAAAATTACGGCATCTATTGGCATCAGAATCTCTCACTTAATCGGGGGTTAGGGCGGCATTTCTGCCAGGGAATGGATGAATTAGCCATTATATTGCCAGCCTTTGCCTTTTCATGCAATCCATGGTTTGACAAAGTCGTCATCTTTAGTTAGATGGAAGATGCATACGCCGTGTTGGGGGAAACCCCATATACCCATGATTGCGGAGGGGTGGCCGAGTGGCTGAAGGCGGCGGTTTGCTAAATCGTTGAAGGAGGAAACTCCCTTCGGGGTTCTGAATCCCTTCCCCTCCGCCATTTTCTATTATCTTTAAATGGTCTAAGGCGCAGGGATACTATTCAGGTGATGATCCTGTTGAACTAGCCATAGAAGCACTGCCACGCATGAAAGCCCTGGTAACCACTTCAAGTCAGTTAGCTACGAAGACTTGCCACATATCATTACCACCCTTCAGGCAAGCGCTGTGAGCCTTTCTACACGCCTTGCTCTTGAGTTTCTTATCCTAACTGCCTGCAGGACCACAGAAGTGTTAGAAGCCCATTGGGGTGAGATCGACATCAATAAAGGGCTATGGGTCATTCCTGTAGAACGCACATAAAAAGCGCAAAGCCCATGCGAAGTGCCATTAACACCTCGATGATAGCTATCCTTGAAGAGGCTGCCCATCTAAGCGTGATAATGCCCTCCTCTTCCATCACCTCTTAGTGAGAAACCGCTATCGAACAATACGCTTCGTTTAGCTCTTCAGAAGCGCTAGGCATAGATGCCACTGGCATACGCTCTCAGCCTTCAAGGACTGGGTATCAGAAACAACAGCATATCCCAATGAAGTGTCTGAAATGGCGCTAGGCCACGTGATATCTAATAAAGTTGAAGCTGCTTATCGCAGGCAACCTTGATTCGAAAGAGAAGGCAGATGATGGCTGAATGGGATGCGTATTTGCAAGGCCAAGACAGGAAAGATTATCCCCATCTGTCGAACAAGGAGATTATGACAGATATTGAACTACCAAGACTACTCAGACTAAAGCATATCCTAGGAGACCCGAAGGCTAACCCGCCTTATTGAGCCTATTATCCCCATATCAAAGTCATCATGGTGGAATGGGGTTAAGAGTGGCAAATACCCAAAGCCCGGTAAAGCTCGGTGAGAATACAACTGTGTGGAAGAAACAGACATCAGAGAACTGATCGAAAGACTGACATAGGCAAAGCCTTTATTAGCATGACCTATTTTGTCAGGCCAGCTGGCCTTCCACCCTTATTTTTCTTCTCTTCAGTCATCCAATAACCTCCATTTGCATATAGGTTTTTTACCCTTCAGTGAAAAAAAAATAAAAAGCGTTCATGTACGGTCTTATGACCATGTTTGCCAAGCACTTTAGTGTACAAACTCAACAAAGTGTACCATGATTTTATTATTATTTTTCATACACTTGCTGTCTCTTCTACACCTTTTCAAAAAATTTTTTATTTTTTTATTACCCGTAGAAAACCTAGGGATTTCATTTGTGTTTATGTTTAACCTAAATTAATCGAAAGCCAATCATATAAGATGGCTGGGGCCTAAAGTCTATCGTCCCGATGTAAGGTGTCACTCAACACCCTTTATTCTCGATAGAAGACCGAGGTTCTAGGTCGGAGGACGAAGGCGCAAATATGTGATATTAATCTGCATCCAATTATGGATGTTGATCCCGCGGTTCTCGGTTCAATAGATTAGCTTTAATTATGTTTTATCCACAAAAATAAATCGTGATAAAATATTTAAGATTTAGCAGAATAGAAACATGAAAATAGCCATTCTAGATTTAACAAAACATCCTGAACCGCTAATGACAGGGATTACAGCGGGCAGGTGCAAGTATTCTGGATTGGCTTGCTCCGTCTTTTTGAAGACGCGAGAGTTCAAAGATTTTTGATATAGCTGAAGGAAACGACGCTGTGCCTACACCGGAGGCTTTGATGCAACCTTTTATTGTCAGTGGGTCAGAGTTAGGCGTTTATGATGCAGTCCCATGGATGTCATCGGTTCGCGATTTGCTCATAGATACAAAACGAACAGGTAAACCCATTTTTGTATCTGTTTTGGCACCAACTGCCATGGCTGATGTATTTGTGAAAGGCAAAAAAACAAATTCTGGTAATGTTGTTGGGGTCAGAGAATATATTGACGAAAATGGATATCGTTTTTCGGCTTACGCTTGGCATCGGACCCGCGACAGTTTTACCACCTGAAGCAACTGTTATTGCTAAGGCGCCATATTGTCCAAATGGCAGGGTTGCGCCAATTTTCCGGCATATTCAGTTCAGTATCATCCAGAGTTTACGAAGTCCTCGATTTCCAGTCTTTTAGATCGTGGTTGTAACCATTTTCTTTGATGCCAAGACCGCAGATGAGGCATTACAAGATATCGCGTTGAGTAATGTTAGTAACACTTCTTAGACAGAGATAAAGTCACTGTGTTCTTTCAAGATTATGGAAGATAGATAAATTTTTTATAAGATCAGTAATAATTAATTCAGTTTGATATACGTACTGGGATAAGCAACGTCTATTGAAAATTTCTATAAACCGGTCGAAACTAAGACCAATGCGATTTGCACACAAAACATATAGGATAGATGAATGGATGTATTAGATTTATTAAGTAGTCACCGTTCGATTAGAACATTTAAGCCAGATGCCATAGACGAAGCGCTGTTGAAAACATCCTGCAGGTCACTTGCTTGTTTTATTCAAAATTATCCTAATAAACGCAAAGCAGGTCAAGCATCGAAGACGCGCCTGAATTTTTTGACTTTTATGCAGATTTAAATCGCTCATTTTTGAGTTTTATTCTTACAGAACAATTCATCATTGCAACGGTAGATACCGCGATAGTGGCTCGCACAGTGATTGCCGCTGAGTTCCCACTTTGGTTTAGGGGACCAGCGATAAGAAACGATCCAAAGACTTCGGAATTTAGAACGAGGCATTAGTACCCAAATGAAGCGATCAGCGCTATATCGAAGACGAAATATCGCCTGAATTTTTGATCTTTTGCAAAAGAAAACAGAGATTGAAGAAATTCTGACTCGAGGATTTATAAAGCACTGATTCTTATGACAAATTAGTCACTTTAAAACTGCCTTTACTTGCACCATCAAAATACGGCAGGATTTTCTTGCCTAGGTATATAACACCAAAATAGAATTTTGTGATTGGTCAAGATGGTCGACAATATCTTCAAGGCTAGCAAACCAAACATTTTTTTCTTTTAGTGTCTGTTCAAGCCATTCTTCAACTTTTTTCCATCTTGCTAATCGCCCTGTTAAGAAATGGATGAGCGATGAGCATAAAAAACCCTCCCGCTTCATAAGCAGCATCAAACTCTTCCCAAAAACCTGACAAGCCAGAGGATGGTGACCGGACTGGCATCATATAACCGATTTCAGAATAATGTGCGAAAGGAGGCCAATCATCGACACCCCAGTGGACAGGCATTTCCCACAGAATTCCTTTGGCAGTTTTAATTTGATAGGGATATCATCAGCCATCATAGAGCTATCATATCGAAAGCCATGTCTACCAACAAATCAATGACTTCTTGATTAATGCTGTAAACTGGTGCCCTATATCCCGTTGGTGCTTTTCCACACATTTTAATGTGAACATCTAGCGCACGTTCAAACCATTCGCGCTGATTAGGGTCATCAATTGGGTCCTCATGCATATACCCATGGTGACCAATTTCATGACCACCTTTGAGAATAGCATCTACCGCTTCTGGATAATTTTCCATGCACCAACCCGGAATGAAAAAGGACTGCTTAAGCCCCAACCTTTGATAAGTATCCAGAATACGCGGTATCGCTACTGTTGGACCATAACGCCCCATGCTGATGGGATAGGGACGATCAAGGAATCATCAGGACGCGCAATATGAATCAAACTATCAGCGTCCATATCAAACGAAATAACACAGGCACAACGCGCACCATTAGGCCAAGGAATAGGGATTTTTATCATCTCTTTCCTCCCATTAAGGCATGACACTGCCGCCATTTATCCCAAATATCTGACCCGTGACAAAACTAGAATATTCACTTGCCAAATAGACCGCCATTCCAGAAATTTCTTCTGGCTGACCAATTCTTTCCATAGGAATCTGTTCTTCTTTTTCGCGCCATTCTGGTGTCATATTGTTAATATCCAGCATATCTGTATCAACTGGACCTGGAGCAATACCATTAACAAGAATATGCGGCGCATATTCAAGTGCCCATGATTTTGTAAGGGCATTAATGGCACCTTTTGATGCCGCATATAACGCAAAACTCTCGCGCCCAAGAAACCCTAAATCCGAACTGATATTTATGATCCTACCACCACGCCCATGAACCATTCGTTTGAGTGCCTCACGCCCAGTAAGGAAAGTGCCACGCAAATTGATCCCTATCACATGATCAAAATCCGATGCCGATGACTCCACCGTTGATTTTTCCATAATAATGCCAGCGTTATTGATCAGAATATCAATCGCGATATTACTTTCATCAAACCCTTTAAAAAGTGAGGTGATCGCCGTTTCATCTGAGATATCCACTTTTTTTGCTAGGGCTTTCTGGCCGTGCGCCGCGATGGCGGCGGCCGTCACTTCCGCATCCTTTGCCGAATGGTTATAGGTAAAGATGATATTTGCCCCAGCCTCTGCCATGGCTATGGCTATGGCCCTACCAATACCGCGTGATGCGCCTGTCACTAATGCTGTTTTGCCTTTTAGGGAGATGTTCATCCTAACACCTCACCACGATCAACATTTATGGCCTGACCTGTAATATTAGAAGAAAGCGAAGAGGCCAAATATAAATATAGCTGACTCACATCTGATGGTTGCATCAAACCTGACAAAGATTGAGAGCCAACAATCTCATCAAGTAATTCTGGTTCTGTGATGTGTGTTTTTTGTGACATCCAAGTCAGTGATTTCATCGCGGCCTCTGTTTCAACCCAGCCTGGGACAAACAGCATTAACCCTTATGCCTTCTGGACCTAACTCTTTTGAAAGCGAACGCATAAAGCCAATATTGGCGTGTTTGGATGAACAATAAGCGCTGAACTCTGATACCGCTGTTTTTCCCCAGATAGAGGAAGTGATAATAATACTTCCCCTAGCAGACATTTTGCTAACCGCTGCGCGGGTAACATAAAATGTGCCCAGAATATTAATGTTGATGATGCGTTCAAAATCGTCAATCACTTGAGGATCAGAGCTATTTATTGGCGTTGGCCGTTCTAATCCAGCATTATTAATCAGCACATCTATCGTTTCTATTTTTGATAAAACCTCAACCACTTTATGCTTGTCGCTAATATCACATTGATAGGTTTTAACATCGGCCTTTGTTATGTTTGTTAGTCTTGCACCAGCCTCATGTATCGTTTTACCACTAGATATAAGATGCAAATCTGCACCATGGCTGGCGAAAGCCTCAGCAACACCAAAGCCTATACCTCTTGATGCGCCTGTGATGACAACTGACTTATTACTAAAATCTAATTCTGCCATTATTACCTGCCTCCCCTATCATCTTGGACTGATGAGATGTTTGATTGTGAACGCATCAATCGCATTAATTCTTGTTCAGCGTCTTTATAATCTGCCTCTGCTAATAGATCTTCTTTTTGGGCGTATCGTTTTTTTTTTTTGAAAGCAACAGGCATATCACTGATGACAGTTGCTGGTCTCTTGGAAAAGAAAATAATTCTATCTCCTAAAAATAACGCTTCACCTAAATCATGCGTGACCAAGATAATGGTTGTTTGTGTCGATTCCGCTAAGGAAATCAGCAACTCTTGCATATTCCAACGTGTTTCTGCATCAAGGGCGCCAAAGGGTTCATCCATCAAAAGCAACTCTGGCTCATTAGCAAGTGTTCGGGCAATAGCCACACGTTGCTTCATGCCGCCAGATAATTGTTTTGGATAGGCGTTCCTAAAATCAGCAAGGCCTACTAATTCAAGATAATGTTCCACACGGTCTTTTCGGATAGCGGGATCCACCGCGTTAAGCTTCATCCCATATTCAATATTTTTTGCAACCGTCAGCCATTCAAATGAAGTATAGCTTTGAAATACCATCCCTCTTGTTCGAGATGGGCCTTCAACAATCTGATCACTATGAATGATTTTGCCAGAACTCGGTAATTCCAGCCCCGCGATCATGCGAAGAACTGTTGATTTTCCACATCCTGATGGCCCTAGCAATACCGTTAATTCATTCGGGCGCACCTGAAAACTTACATCCTGAACCGCTTCAACTGGCTGAGCCGAGTTTGGATTAAAACCTTTTGCAGTTTCTCAACACGCAGAATAGAGGCATCTTTGGTTTTGGCTGTCATATCGTTGATTTCCTAAATCTTAACATAGCAATAACCTAGTAAAGATAGGCAAAAAGCTTGCGGTGGAGGTAACGGAAAAACAGATCAAACAGCAAACCCAAAGCACCAATAATCATAATACCTGCCATAATCTCATCCGTATGCAAAAAGCGTCTTGCCCGCATCATCATGGCACCGATACCTGTTGTTGAGGCGACAATTTCGGCAATAACTAAATATGTCCATGTCACAGCAAGCATCTGGCGCATTGCAATAAAGATATCTGGAAGCACCGCCGGAATAATTACCGTCCTGACCAATTGATTTCTGTTTGCACCTAAAGTTTCCGCTGTTTCTAATAATTCAACACGGATTTTTTTGTGTAATCCATGACCATCGTTATCAAAAAGAACACAACACCAATAAATAGTAATGCTAGTTTTGGGGTTTCACCGCCAGTGCCAAACCACATTAAAAGAACAGGAATAAACGAAGGGGCAGGTAAATACCGCCAAGCTGAAACAAAGGGATTAAAGAATGATTCAAGGGCATGAAATGAGCCCATCAAAATCCCAAGAGGAACTGCCACAGCGGTTGCAAGAAGAAAACTAATAACAACGCGCCAAATACTATCGAGAATATCGCTAACAAATCCACGTTCAAAAATTAATTCTCTCAACGCTTCGATCACATCTAGCGGGCCCGGCACGAGAAGCGCATTTACCCATCCGAGACTGGAGGCTAATTGCCAAGCCCCAAAAAAAATAACCCAGATGGATATTCCTAAATAAATGCTTGTTAGCCGATTTATAGGTTTTCTTATTTCTAGAAGTTTTGTTCGGGTTGTCATTTTACAGAATGCTTTAATTGATGAAAATAGCATCAGCAGACAGGTATAAACCCTGTCTGCTAAATATATTTTGATTATCTGGCAGAAATAGACTGTCTGTATCCCTGATTAACCAAATCGGCCATAAGGCTACAATCAATGCCTTTGCTAGCATCATGACTATTGCTCATCAGGCCAAGTTTGATCCACCACTCATTCGTTAATGAGACCACATCAGCCATTGATCCATTTGGCAATCCAAACGGTGGATCACCATCAAGAACGCCACAAACACGAGCTGATTCATCAAAATCATACATATATATGCCGCCTTCAAAGTACTTGCCGTTTGTTCCGATTACATAGCCGATATCTTCAGCAGGCCATTGCAGATAATCAGCAAATAGCTGGTTAACTTCTTTGGTGTTATCATGCCAATACTGAACCGCATCCCAGCGCGCTTTGAGCATATCAACAGCCACTGATCTACGATTTTTGATGAAATCTGTGTTCATGTACATGACATCCATAAAGATGCCAGTTTTCAACATATCTGCGTCTGCTGTATCAATGGCACTCTTTGTACCGGGTCGATTTTCGATAACATTACTGATCCATGGCTCATACATATAGGCCGCGGCCAGATCACCAGACATCATAGGACCTACGGCTTCATCAGCATTAAGGTTAACCCATTCAACATCATCGGGCGAAATGCCGTTTTTATCTAGGAACAATCCCATCAAAAGATGACCAATATAGGCTTGAGGCGCGGATACTTTTTTACCTTTAAGCGCATTAACATTCTCATCTGGTGAAAGAATAATATGGTCAACACCATATGATGGATTTAAAAAAGCAACATTTGCTACTGGGGTATTACTATCAATTGTTAATGGAGTATAATCCCCTGTGCAAAGATAAATATCAATCTGCCCTGCAGCTAAGGCTGAATGGCCGCCAATTGGATCCTCAAAGATTGTTAGGTTAAGATTATAATCAGGCGCGAAGTTTTTTTGTTTTACAACTTCAAACATGGCGTAACCTGGCCATGAAACACAAATACCTACATTTACATTTTCTTTAGCTGATGACTGCACCATTAAACCGAAGGAAAAAGTTATTAATGCAACAAAAGCTAATGATATGTTTTTGAAATTCATCATTCACTCCCATATTAAAATACATTTTAATTATTTATCTTCAGTTAAATTTATCCGACTTGTCCAGTAGTCATTGATATTTGGTTCAGGTGAAAAAAGCTTATCTATGCGCATCTAGCCCTGAGAAGTAGTAGCCATATTAGAGTTTGCTAGGCAAACAACAAAAAACCGCCATTCCATTAGATAACGGTGTTGGCAGGGTCTTCATGGTTGCGGGGGCAGGATTTATTCGAGTCCCTACAATCAGCTCTTTGGTATGAGATTGGTCCTGCATCCACTGTTACTTGATTTTATAATTATCTAGAGTTATCATTATTGTTAATGAAAGTATTTAATCCGCGACTTGCATTCAAGTCCAAACCTTTAGAAAACAGATTTACATTCCACCTTCTCTTCGCAAAAACGTTGCGATTTCATTAACCCCAACGCCTTTTCGCATTGATCCAAAGACTGTGGGACGATCAGGCCTGTTTTCTTCAGTATCTTTTCGCATTTGGTCTAAATCAACACCGACATATTCCGCCAGTTCAATTTTATTGACCACCAGCATATCGGACTTGATCAGTGCGGGTCCCTTTTTACGGGGAATATCCGCCCCCATGCAGACATCAATTACATAAATAGTAAGATCGACCAATTCTGGGCTGAAGGTCGCGGCAAGATTATCCCACCTGACTCCAATAGAATCAAATCCAAATCCGGAAAACTGTTTTTCAAATCATCAATCACGGCGAGGTTAACTGATGCATCTTCGCGAATAGCGGTATGAGGACAACCGCCTGTTTCAACGCCTCTGATGCGATTTGACGGCAATGCTTGGGCTCGCACCAAATAATCAGCGTCTTCTCGAGTGTAGATATCATTTGTGATCACCGCCATGGAAATATCATGCTTGAACGCATGGCATAGCGCTTCCGTCAGGCTGGTTTTGCCAGCGCCAACAGGCCCCCCTATACCGACCCGTAATGGCCCAAATTTGATCCGATTAGTCGTCATGATCGATAAATCCTTGGGGTAATATTTTCATGTTTCATGGCCATCAGATCCGCATGAAAAACTGCGCCACCAATATCATCCAGAGTGGCACCTATTGAGGCAGTCGCAACGTCTTCAATCACCGAGTAAAGACGAAGCAAACAGTCTTGCCCAGATTGTTGACCAATTGGAATAGTTCGTATGCCGACGGATATAAGGTTAGACGTGAAAGCCTGCAAATAACTTTGGATGGTAAGTTTGACATTAAGCCCTAATGTTCTTGACGCCATGCCAACCGCCACAGGATAAGCAAGGCCTTCTGGTAAATTAGCATCATGACTTGCGTTAAACACACGGCAAAAAGCATGGCCTAATTCGGTCGTTTCCTGATAACGTTCTTTGCTGGCTGAAAGGGCAAGGCATAAGTCATTCAATTCTGGCAGACCTTCATAGGCAGATTTGATCATAATCGCATCATTGCGACCTGTGCCATGCGATAAGAGTGATGAAATCAATCATAAAGGCTGTCTTGATCCATGATGCGCCCATCTTGGATAGCCATTTCCAGCCCATGAGAATAACTAAACGCCCCAATGGGAAAGATTGGCGAAAACCAGTTCTGTAAAATCATGACATCGTGATGGTTGATTGTCATTTTAATGGTCATGCTCTTGATGATGGTGAGAGTGAGTTCTCCCATGCCCATATGCTCCCCCTTCTGGCATAAAGGGATTGGTGATATGAGTAATTTTTGCTCCCAATTGGCGCAACATATCTTCCAAAACATGGTCATGTTGTATCAACAAATGATCGTCTTCTATTTGGCATGGGGTATGCCGATTGCCAATATGCCATGCCATACGCATAAGATTGCTATGCGTAATTTTTGCAAGCATCTCTGGTTTTGGACGAATACCTATCACCCGGCCATCATCCAAAACAATTCCATCACTTGGCGACAGGGAAATTGTCTTCGGCAATTCAACCATAAAATCTTCCCCGTTATCCGTCTGAAGGCGTTTGCGGCGTAAAAACCGACCTTCATAATCCAAAGAAATCATGGCATCTGCCGATGCAGGATCAATATTCCCTAATAATCTCATGGGCAATTTGCATGGTTGGTGATCAAATTAAAAAGAAAATATCGCTGTGTCATAGGCAAGTCTTCTGCCGGTGGGCAAGTCAGTAATTCTCCATTGGCGCGCACTTCATAAGTTTCTGGATGAACTTCAATTTCTGGCTGAAAGTCATTCATGACCATATCAGCCTTGGAAATAGACCTTGTATTTTCAACAGCGCGTGTTTCCTTGCCCAGACCTAGAGTTGCCCCAACATTATTGTCATGCGCGGCTTGGCTGACAAAACACACTGCTGATTGTTCCACGGCTCGACCGAATGAAGCAAACATTGGCCGTGTGTAGACTGGTTGAGGCGTGGGGATCGACGCGTTGGGATCACCCATTTGCGCAACGGCTATGCTGCCCCCTAAGAGCACCATTTCAGGTTTCACCCAAAGAAAGCTGGCGCCCATAATACGAGATCAGCCCTTTTACCAACTTCAATACTACCAATATGTTTTGACAAACCATGGCAGATGGACGGATTAATCGTATATTTAGCGATATAGCGTTTGACGCGAAAGTTATCGTTATCCTCTTTTTCTTCTGAAAGCCGTCCTCGTTGCACCTTCATTTTATGCGCTGTTTGCCAGGTGCGGATAATGACTTCACCAACCCGCCCCATGGCTTGGCTGTCTGAAGCAATGATTGAGAACGCCCCATATCATGAAGAATATCTTCGGCCGCAATGGTTTCCTTCCGAATACGACTTTCGGCAAATGCCAGATCTTCAGGAATAGACCGATCAAGATGATGGCAAAGCATCTACATATCCAAATGCTCCTCAAGCGTATTGACGGTATATGGTCTTGTGGGGTTGGTGGAAGATGGAATGATATGACGCTCACCACAAACCTTGATGATGTCAGGAGCATGGCCGCCACCCGCCCCTTCGGTATGAAAAGCGTGAATGGTTCGACCTTTCATTGCCGCAAGAGTATTTTCAACAAAACCACTTTCATTAAGCGTATCGGTATGGATCATGACTTGGACATCCATGGCATCCGCCACGCTTAAGCAACAATCAATTGCCGCTGGGGTCGTCCCCCAATCTTCGTGCAGTTTTAGCGATGATGCCCCTGCATTAATTTGTTCTTCAAGCGCCACGGGCAATGCAGCATTACCCATACCAGCAAAGCCCAGAATCATCGCAAAGGCATCAGCCGATTGCAACATACGAGAGATATGCCATGGGCCAGGTGTGCAAGTTGTAGCCAAAGTGCCATGGGCAGGCCCGTGCCTCCACCTAACATGGTTGTGATCCCTGAATGAATGGCATCGTCAATCTGCTGGGGGCAAATAAAGTGAATATGGCTATCAAATCCACCAGCAGTTAAAATATGACCTTCACCAGCAATAACTTCTGTCGAAGGCCCAATGATAATACTCACGCCATCCTGAGTATCTGGATTGCCAGCCTTACCAATCGAATGAATCAGGCCATCTTTCAATCCAATATCAGCTTTATAAATTCCCGTGACATCAACAACCACTGCGTTGGTAATCACCGTATCAACCGCACCACCATGGCGTGATATTTGTGACTGCCCCATGCCATCGCGTATAACCTTACCACCACCAAATTTCACTTCATCACCGTAATTGGTGAGATCATATTCCAATTCGATAAACAACTCTGTATCAGCCAAACGAACTTTGTCGCCTGTGGTAGGGCCATACATATCGGCATAAATTTTTCTAGAAATTGAAGCAGGCATCATAGGTCTCCCATTATTTTTTGGTTAAAACCATAAGCAATTCGTTTGCCCCCAAAAGGAATTAACTGAACATCACGTTCTTGGCCTGGTTCAAACCGAACAGCCGTACCTGCGGCAATATCAAGCCGCATCCCACGTGTAGCCTCTCGATCAAATTTAAGGGCGGAATTGGTCTCATAAAAATGGTAATGGCTTCCCACTTGGACAGGGCGATCCCCAGTATTAGCAACTGTGATACGAATAGGGTCTCGTTGGCTGTTCAGCATGATGATCTCGTCTTTTGTAATGATTTCGCCAGGGATCATTGAATGCCTCCTTATCGAATGGGGTGATGCACTGTTACCAGTTTAGTGCCGTCTGGGAAAGTTGCCTCAACCTGAACATCATGGATCATCTCAGCTATGCCATCCATGCAATCATCGCGAGTGATGACATGTGCTCCAGCCTCCATCAAATCAGCGACGGACCTGCCATCGCGCGCCCCTTCAACAACAAAATCTGTAATTAAGGCAATGGCTTCCGGATAATTCAATTTGACACCACGCTCTTTTCGATTGCGCGCGACCATCGCGGCCATAGAAACCAGCAATTTGTCTTTTTCTCTTGGGCTTAGTTTCACAGTATTCTCCTTATTATATTTGCCAGACACTGGGTAAAGGTTGATTTCTAATGGCTTGTCAGCAAGTGATTGATATCAGAGCGCCCTGATTGAGCATTAGTGGACAAAATTCGGATGACCAGTCGATCATCCCAGAATGATGCTGCTGTACAGGAAGATGCTTTTTCAAGCCATGGCTTAATAACCCCTTTTTCTCTTCAGCATCTTTGCCCGCATAGATTATTGTGGATAAAAGACGAGCATTATTACCGCCAGCTGTCGCGGCAATTTGTTCTTTGACATCACCAATCATTCTAAGGGCTTCTGCGTGAAACAATTTGCCGTCACGGTAAAATCGCCATTGATCCGTAAAATGACAATCTTTGATTTCTTCACCCATCGCTTGACGTCCAAGTATGATGGTCTCTGCCAATAGGCACGTGCTGTCCGATGTCATATCCAGCCGGATGGTACGATCAACCTTAGCACCGTCAAAAACAATCGTTTCTTGGGGAATCCAATGGAAAGTTGCACCTTTTGTTGCTTTCAGCGTTATATTGATTTTAGCCGGTTTAGTATTGCTACGATAAAGTCGTTCAGCCGTTTGTGTGGTTGCCAAAATTGCGCAATCCTCAGCCTCCATCTTGACATCAAATTGGTCGCCACCAGTAATCCCTGCCGTGTTCAGAAGAACCGCTTCTTTCATTCCCCATAAGTTTTTGGCAACATGAGTTTTGCAGACCCTGATTGATATAACTTTTTAATTTTATCTCCACTGCAATGAAAGGAAAGGATTCCTTTGGCTCGCTGCAGTTCTGGAGATGCATTTTGACCATCCATTTTTAAGCCTTATAACGCTTTCATGATTTAAGAAATAGCCTTAATCTCACAAACGTAAAGATTAGGATGAATATAAGAAATTAATGGTTGTGGGGCACACAACCGCTGTTTTGCAACTTGAATTTACGTGGATGTAGATAATTTATAACTCATTGCTTGCGCTCCAATTAAACACCCAAAAGAAGTCTGCTCGGCTGGCAGGTCATTCAGCCATGGGCTCTCATCCCGCTTATATGCAGGTTGAGAGCACGGGTGGAAAAGAAAATCTCCGCCATGAAAAGCAACATGGCCAATGTCAAGGTTGCGGCTGATCCAGAATAGCTGAAAAGCCCTTTAACTTCGGCACCATGGGCAAATAACAATACAGAGATGAGATTAAGCACAAACGATACAGCCGCGAAAAACTGGCTGTACTTACCAGTTCTATCCTGAGCCGGAGTGATTTCAGTTCAGCCGCCAACACTTCAGCCGGGCCACTGGCAGGAGTTGTCCCGTAATCTGCATATGGAGCGACCTGATGAGTCCGGCAACAGCCGTGTACCGTGCACCTATCGCCACCATTGCAAGAGGAATAGCCGGGGAAGAACCCCAGAAATGTATAAAAGATCCATAGCCATTAATCTCCACGATAGAGGATAGATTTCGTGGCCATTCTTCGGGCGCGGCCTTTTTCCCTTCCGTATAAGCAAGAATACTCTTACCCCAAACTGACAGAAACATATATTGCTATATTTACCACAAGGTGATGCAAATTTTGCATCACCTGAATTTTCATATTTTCGGCCTCAATTCTAGGTCCAAGATCCAAGGTCTCCGGCTCCCGAACCTTGGCCCATGATGCTCGAAACTTGACCCTCGATCCTTGGATCTGGGTTCAGGCAATTGCATTAAGGCTATACTAATTTAGCCTGAATCAGGGTGAGGCAGGCTAAGTATAATGATTTCTTGAACCGAATATCTCACCTTCATGAAACGCGACAATGATTTACATAATAAAATTCACCTCAAATAATAACCATATGGGTTAATCCTCCGTCATACTGGCCTTTTGTAAAAGCTGAGGATTTGCGCGGCAAGGGCTTTAGTATTGGCACCAGAATTATCAGATAAGCGAAGCACCATTTTGTATAGGGAAGTGTTGGCAGATCATCATTCGCACAAATCGGATGAATGCTGTTGGAGATTCTGCTGGCTGGCAAAGCTGCGACAGCCAAATCGGCACGTACGGCAGCAAGCTGGAGATTCTGAAACATTTGACAGATAGGCAGCCTGATATTCTATACCCGCTCTTTCAGGGCATCGAGCGCCGCATCACGCCACGGACAGCCAATGGGCGCAACTGCAACCTTTAACGGTCTTTCATCAAGGCGTTGGCTGTTTTTATGTGTCGCCCATGCAAGAGGCTGCTCATATAGGAGCCTGTCTTGTTCAAGATAAGCAACATTACCGCCGATGGTTAAAATGGCAATATCCAATACGTCAGCAGTCAGCATAGCCGCCCGATCCTGCGAATCGCTCCAGCGTTAGTAGTAACGGTAATTCCGGGATGAGCGCGGGAAAATCCAGCTAGAATTTCGGGCATCTGGGTCTCAATATTTTCCAAACATAATCCAACGCGAACCATGCCATCAATATCGGGGCAGAGCATAGCACTCAGCGCGGTGTGGTTGGCCTCAACAATACGATAGGCATGTGGCATCAATTTGTCACCAGTATCGGAGAGACGCATAGCACCCTCGGCACGATGAAATACAGGCATGCCGATGAGTTGTTCCAGTTTTTTCATCTGCATTGATACGGCAGCTGGTGATCGAGATACACGCTCTGCGGCAAACTTCACAGAGCCAGTTTCAGCAACCGCAATGAAAGTTTTGAGGACGTCAATTTCAAGGTGCATGGATGTTGGGACAACAAAATTATTCATTGTATAAATTTAGCATTTCTAAATTTACCTGTAAAGAAATTAAGCTTGTCAAAATCAGGTATATTGCTAATGTAATTAGGATTACCAGGGGTCTACTTCCTATTTCAATGATTTCAAGCGAGGTGATATTGATTAGAGAGAAATATGAGGAAGAGCCACCGACATATATCATTACATGCTAATAAGAGCATTGATAAACCTCAGCACATCCCGTCAGTTGATCACTTCCTAAACGATCCCGAAAACGCATCTCTGATAGGTGAATATGGCCTCTCTCTGGTAACCCGATGCGCGCAGCATGTTTTGGCAGAAGCCAGAGGCAAGGTGCTTGATGGCAAAGGCCATTGATTATACATCGCTTTTGCAGGCGCTATCATCCAAGACAGCAGGCATGGTGCAACCTTCACTGCGCCCTGTCATCAATCTGACGGGCACTGTTCTACACACGAACCTGGGACGCGCGGCATTACCTGAGGTGGCGATCAAGGCCATGGTCGACGTGTCACGAGGCGCCAGCACCCTTGAGTTCGATTTGGAGAAAGGCAAGCGCGGAGACCGCTATAAACATGCCGAAGATTTGCTCTGCTAGTAACAGCGCAGAGGCGGCGCTTGTAGTCAACAATAATGCGGCAGCTGTACTGCTGACCCTTAATACTTTGGCAAGGCGCAAGGAAGTTGCGGTTTCTCGCGGGTGAGCTGATTGAAATAGGTGGCTCTTTCCGGATGCCTGACATTATGGCACGGGCGGGATGCAAACTGGTGGAAGTTGGGACAACCAATCGAACGCATAGCAAGATTTTGAAGATGCCATCAGTCCAAAAAACGGCACTGTTAATGAAGGTTCACGCCAGCAGATTTTGAGATTACCAGGAGTTTCACAAAAACGATGTCAGAACAGGAGCTAGCAAGCATCACGCAGCGTCATGCTCTGCCCCTCGTCACTGATCTTGGAAGTGGCGCTCTGATTGACCTTGAGAGCTTTCACTTGCCGCATGTGAAACAACGGTCGCAGAAGCATTAAAGGCTGGTGCTGATGTGGTGACCTTTAGTGGCGATAAACTGCTCGGAGGACCTCAGGCGGGGATCATTGCCGGGCGTCATGATATGATCACAAAAATAAAACGCAACCCCATGACACGTGCCACAGCGGCCAGATAAATTATCACTTGCCGCCATGGCAGCCGTATTGCGTTTATATACCAACCCGTCACAACTGGCCACCGAATTACCAACCTTGCGCTGGCTATCACGAGATGTGGAAGACATCGGAGCAATTAGCCTCACGCATCGTCCCCATCATCCAAAATCACTGCAAGGGGTTTTTAGTCGTCGCAGATACTGTGCACAGTCAGGTTGGTAGTGGCGCATTGCCATCAAAGAGACTGGCAAGCGTTGCTGTCAAAATAACTCTGCCACGACAGAACCGCCCACTAAAGCATTGATCAGGCTTGCCCAGGCTTTTCGGGATTTGCCGGGATACCGGTGATTGGCCGCATTACCGATGATGCGTTGTGGTTTGATCTCAGATGTCTTGAAGATGAGAGTGGTTTTATCGCCAATCTTGAGGCTTAACTTAATGATCATTGCAACGGCTGGCCATGTTGACCACGGCAAGACGGAGTTGGTCAAAGCCTTAACCGGCACAGATACTGACCGATTACCCGAAGAAAAGGCTCGTGGGTTATCCGTTGATTTAGGCTTTGCCTATCTGGCTTTTACCAGACAAAAGATGCTTGGCTTTGTTGATGTCCCCGGTCATGAAAAGTTTATCCGCAATATGTTGGCTGGCGTTGCTGGCATTGATCTGGCCTTGCTGGTGGTAGCGGCTGATGATGGTGTGATGCCACAAACGCTTGAGCATATTGCCATCCTCAATCTGCTTGGGATTGAACAATGTTTAGTAGTACTGACCAAAATTGATCGGGTGCTGCCAGCGCGCGTTGTTGAGGTAAAGACCCAGCTGGATCAAATACTTGTTGAGGCTGGGCGCAAGGGATGTGATGTGTTTTCAGTATCTGCCTAAGCGCAAGGGTATTGATCTGCTAAAGCAAGAGCTTATCCAACGCGCCAAAGCTAATCATGAGAGCCCCAACAATCAGCATTTCCGCATGGCTATTGATCGGGTGTTCTCACTCAAGGGGTGGGATTGGTTGTCACTGGCATGGTGATGTCGGGGTCAGTACATTTGTCAGAAAGCCTGACTCTATCCACAAAATGGATCACAGATTCGCATCCGTGAAATAAGGTGTAACAGCCAAATCAGTGAATATGCGCGGTCAGGTGAGCGTTGTGCACTAAATATCATTGGCCGCGGCGCTAACCAAGATACCGTTCGGCGCGGTCAATGGTTAATACATGCTGAACTGTTTCGCCCAACGATGCGTATTGATGATCTTGAGGTGTTGCGGACTGAGGCTTCCGGCATTGAAACACTGGACACCAACACATTTACATATTGGCTCAGCTCATCTTCCGGCAAGGGTAGCAACGTTATCAGGCGGCAGCATTGCGGCAGGGGCAAACGGCTTGGCGCAATTGGTGCTATCACGTGATATATTTGCCGTTCATGGTGATCGTTTTGTACTCCGCGATCAATCAGCACAACGCACCATCGCTGGGGGGCGTGTCATTGACCCCTTCCACTCTAAACGTGGCCGCGCCAAGCTGAACTGAATAGCATGCCTGGAAGCCATGCGAAATGGTACCCCAACCGCAATCTAAAGCCCTAACCGGGAGCAAAACGAAAGCGGCGTGCCACTTAAGCCTTTTGCCATATCGCATAATCTGCCAGCCCCAGAAATCAAGGTTATCATTGAAACGCTTTGATTAAGAATTATTGAAGCCGCGCCGAATGATTTGCTTTTCAGTGAGCCAAGATGGCGTGAGAGTTTAGACCGAATTGAGATAGCATTAGCGACGCTTCACAAATCACAACCTAGCCTATTTGGTGCTAGTGTAAAAGACATACAGAACTTGCTCACCCCTTTACTCTGAGCAGGAATGTCATTGAGCATGGCCTTCGTCAGCCAGTTGCCGAAGCCCGTGTTGTCGCAGATGGCCAGCGATACCATTTGCCGTCTTACGCTGTTCATATTTCAGCCAAGGATAAGCATCTGTTGGCGCGGGCGGCGGTTGTTCTAAATCCTGCAACTGGCGCACCCCCAAGTCTTCATGAGGCGACAAAGAGATTGGCGTTGACGCCTGCACGCTTGAAAAGACTTTGAAAAACGGTGTCAAATTAGGAGATATCATAATGCTGGAGAAACATCGTTTTGTACCAAAATCTCTGATAAGAAAACTTGCACAAAGTGCTGAGCTGCTGGCAGAGCAGTCAAGCAACGGTACATTCACGACAATAGACTATCGGCAAGAGGTGAATATGGGCAGGAATTTTGTTATTTCTGTTCTGGACTATTTTGACCGTATCGGGTTTACAGTAAAGATAGGAAATGATCGCCGTATTCGAGTTTTCCGCCGATCATGTTCTGACAGGTAAAGGCAAAGGATAACCCAAAATAATAAGGGATAACATAGGATAATATGGAAGAGGATCGCACCCCGGTGGGGCGCCTAGACTTCAAATCTAGTGAGGGGCGTACAACGTCCCTGGTGGGTTCGACTCCTACGCTCTTCCGCCAATCCCACCTATCCAACCCGATTGTTATAGGCATCCTCATCTATCAGTTCATCAAAAGCCGACAGATCACTGATCTTGAGCTTGAACAGCCAGTTTTCCATCGCGCTTTCTGGCGTGATTGATGATAGATCATCAACTAATGCGTTATTGACCTCAACAATCTCACCAGCAAGGGGCTATAAATATCCGATGCGGATTTAAAGGATTCTATCACCGCTACCGCTTCCCTTTATTGACAGTTTTGCCGAGGTCGGGCAGTTCAATAAAGACGATATCTCCAAGCTGTTCCACAGCATGCGGTGAGATGCCAACAGAACAAATATCTGCATCAAGTTTTGCCCATTCATGATAGTCCGAAAACCTAACCATAACTTACCCTTTCCAGCATTAAATTATACCCAGACAATACCATCATTAGTCTACTATGTGCTTTACTATCACCATCCGGCCGCAGATGTTCCGGGCAGTGGGCCCTCAGACCAGAATCTTGGCGCCATAAGCGACATTTCAACAATTTGGCGCATTACTCTATCGTCAGATGCGAGCGACACCGCTTCAAGACACAGCAGCAAGCGCCCAGCTTTCGTTTCTTCCCAGAACCATTTTCCAATCAGTTCGAGATCATCTATGTCATCACGATGCGTGCGTGTTTCCGTGTAATAAGCTTCCAAATCTTCAACAACCAGTTTCAATAAAGGAATGGCTGGAAGCCCTTTTCTTGGGCTCTTAGGGATGTCTCCTCTGACAAACTCTCCAATAAAAGGCGCGTAATCTGTGATGGCAAGTTCGCTGGCGCCAACGGTTGTGCGCCCACGAGATGCCACTGCCACCTCATAATCAGGGTGCAGTATGTTCATCTCGGCCGCAACCTCCGCCAATAACGCATCGACATCGCCAATATCACTTATGCTCAAAACAAGCTCTGGTGGCAGAGCATAGCCCATGCGTCCATTTTTCACAGGAATAACATCATGGAAATCCGCAAGCACCGGCTGAACTGTAACGTCAAGCAAATCAAATGAAGCACGAATGACTTTCTTTTGAAAATCAGGATCATTAGGCTTCCCCATACCGCGTCCCATAGGAAAATCTAAAAACAATCCGCGCGGCGGTTTTATCGCTTCCATATGCTCACGAACAAAACCTACGAGAACGGTGGTTAACCCTTCTGATTCAAAATAATGGGCAAGCCCGCACACGGCGCGCGTACAAAACGGTCATATCGGAATTAGATAGACGGTGTTAACGCCTTCCTGCTTCATCTGGCTAGCAACCTCACGAGCCGATTTTTCCATCGTCAAGGGATCGGCGGCGCCCATAAATGAATAATGCTCATCCGCTACAGAACCAATTTCACCATCTGCCGCCATCTCATCAAGCCTGTCGAGCGGAATGATGACATTCAGATCTTGCTGCCAGGCAGATCGATCAAACTCAACAGCAACATGCGTCATAACAAGGTCGCGGTCTGCCTTATGAAACACCCGATGATCTTTTGCAAGCCAAGAGAATGGCTTGTCACCGCGCCGTGATACCGCCGCCGTTGAGACAATAGAAACCCGTCGTTGTTTCGCTGGCACGGCGGGTGTCCATGTAGGGTTTTCAAAAACCGGCATGGTAAGATTAGATATAAATTTGCGCCCAACAGCAGGCATTTCAGGTATCTTGGTCATATAAATCCTCTAAAAAAAGATCTGGCATTCCAACAAAAATGGCAAGCAAGAATTTCTGATGCGCCAATTAAGTAATTCTAAAACTCAAGGTATTATTGTAATTAATATGCGCTTTCATTTAGCTGTTGGTTTGAACACAGCCTTGCTAGGTTTAATGATATTTGCTGACGGCCAGAATCGTCTAACTTTTGCTGAAAATACGCGACACTTGCTTCTTAGCGTAGTGACAGAGACCATGGCCTATATCCAACACTCTCACAATTGTTTTTGGGTATCGACGCAAACTTCAAAATTGTCGAGTATCACTGCAAGATTTATCAGCAATTAATGCGGCAATAATTCAGA
>JAYQOF010000005.1:0-395000 GCA_038144675.1 Alphaproteobacteria bacterium
ACCTTGATTAGGTATCAACATGCTAAGAATATGATTTATTGTATACTAACAGGTCAGGTGACAAAATGTATTTACAAGATGGGAAGGTGAATAATGTCTAAAGGTTATTTAGTTGCTAACATAGGGGGTTATTGATCAGGATAAATTTCAAGCATTTTTCGGCATGGCGGCGCAACAATTAAAAATATGGCATGAAGTGCTGGCGGCGTGGACCGGGCGCGGAAGATGTGAGAGAGTGATGTTCGTGGTATTGTCATGATCCCTCGAGTTTGAAGCAAAGAAGCCGCCAACACATTTTTATCACAGCGATGAGTATCAAGGCCGCTAAAGCTGTAAGAGAAGAATGTTTGGACACGGTTTAATGATAATGAAGGCGTCTCAGATTAAACTTCCGCCCTCAGTTTTCTTTATCCACTGCCTGCATTATGGCAAGAACTCGTCTGACAAAATGGTAGTACAACGATTTAAAATGAAATGGTGCCCAGGAGAAAGTTCGATGCCCTACTACGGGGCTTTTCTGGACCCTGACTTTCAACAATAACGGTTTAGCAAAACAGCGCAAAGGTAAAGCGCCTTTTACAGAGTATTCCAGAGGAAAACATTAAAGAACTAATAAACGAAAATGCCGATGAAACGGAAATGCTTCTTGCCGTTCAGACATGGCTGTCTCGTTCTGTGAAGCAAGACCAGACAGATGTCTACGTGTTTTTTGCGGGGCATGGCCTTGCTAGTGATGATGGGGAACAGATGTATCTACTACCTGATGGCTCACCAGAGTTGCTTGATAAAACCGCCATCCTTCGTGACGAACTCTTTACAGACATTGCCAGTGCAAAACCCCCGCAGTGTGACGGTATTCCTTGACACCTGCTACTCTGGCTCCACTCGCGGAAGTGAGATGCTTATTGCTGATGCAAGACCTGCATTACGGAAGATTGTTGAGTCACCAGTTCCTGAAGGCTTCACCGTCTTCACTGCTGCTGCTGCTGGTGATGAGACAGCTAAGTCGCTTGAGGAAGCCAAACATGGGTTGTTTAGCTACTTCTCATGAAGGGCATGGAAGGTGATGCGGATAATGAACAAATGGAGATAATATAAGCAATCACAGCTGGTGAGTTACACGCCTATGTTAAATCTAACGTAGTGCAACAGTCCAGTGGAACACAGACACCAGAGTTGCAAGGTGATGCAGATAAGGTGTTGGTAAGGTTTCAGTAAAATTTAGGTGATGTATTAGAGTCTTGCAGCCAACCCTTGATTAGGTTTCTTGTTTGAATTACTTTAGTTTTAATACTTATTATTAAGCAACAATAATAGTTCTCTTTTAAGTATAACCATGGTCGCGTTACATAATGTGTTGCAGATATTTTAGATACTTGGATTGCAATATTAGTTTTTATGCTGTCACCGCAACATGTCTCTGCAGACTGGTCAGGGCAAGTGACAGAGTTTTATCCTTAGGAGATTTCAAGCAGGGAAGAAGGTTGCAGAAATGCCATCGAAAAAGCAAAACTGCAAGCTATGACCAATGCTGGTTTAGAAACCATTACATTCAAGCAGTTTGAAACATGTTCCAGTTCTGATGACAAAACAGAATGCAATTTGTTTCAAGATACTATCAGCAAGTTTGAAGGGGGATATATATCCCAGTTTGATGTTGTATCCAAAGAACCCCCAATGAAGAAAATGTATGTCGTGTAACAATCGATATCGAAGTTAAAAATATACTGATACCCATGATTTTAATTTGTATTTGAGGCAAGTTTAGATAAAGGCTCAACGGTCAGACAGAACGAAGACTTCAATGTTAAGCTAGAAGTAAATCAACCGTCTTATATTCATGTGATTGGTTGGTATCCAAATCTGATACTGAGAATTTCTATCTTTTGAATGATAGTGTGAAAGCCGAAGGTAACAAAGAATACTTAATGCCTATGCAAGCATATTTTCCCAATGCACTAAAACAAAAATGAAACACACGAAATATTAATATTGGTTGCTTCCAAAACCATTCAATTTTTAGGTGATTTTCTGATAATCTACAAAGCCGAATGACAGCCTAAGTGAGCAGTCTAGTTTGGATAAATTTGTCGCAACAAACTCATTGGAAGTTCCTATGTCATTGGAGCTGTTGGTCATAAAACGATTAGATGACTTAGAAGAAAAGAATGGCGTTTTGGTTTTACTAGCTTATTGAAATCAGTTTAAGCTAATTTCTGCCATTGCTTTACTTTTTATAGCAGATTTTTGGAATGATTGGTATTGTCAGCTTGTTCTGAAGAAACTGTTAGCACGGCATCAACATCTTCCACAGCAATAGTTGCCAGATGAAGTTGGAAATGTGAAAGCATCTTGCTTAATTCCGGCATTTGGTGCATTACAATTTGCCAGAAAATACTGGTCTTTAGTATTTCATGCTTGAACACCAACAATAAATGGTGAGGCTAAGTAAAACATAATACTCTTTTACAATCATCCAGATCCATGTGGATTAAGTAAGATGCAAACAAAGCTGGCTAATTTATGATATCTTCCATATTTTTTCACATCCAATCACAGAACAGATGACAGAAGATTCAATAAGTTAACTTCAGGAACCATCATCAAGAAGTTCAAGATACAATGTGCGCGGCTATCAACGACTAAAAGAAGAAACCAAAACTTTTGAAAATGGCTATCAATAATTTATCCTTATGGAAAATGGATATAGGTACATATAGCAAAATGTTTAAACAATATTTTGATAAAACGGTTAACCATGAGTTATTAAAAAGGTTTAAAATTTTGATAATTATGAAAAAACAACTATGTGATTATAGCCTGTAGCGCGAGCATTATCCCGGCAATTTCTTTTAACCGGTTTCAGAACAAGGATGAGTTAAGATGTTATGCAAACTAAAATTTTAAAAAAACGGTGGACAATGTTTCAACTTGAAATTAGAAGAGCCTAAATATAATGAAAATTATTCATCACTTAGAGGGCATGGATGACCGTGGTTTCATAACATTGAAACTTTATTTTGAAGATAGTCACCAATAGTCAAAATTTCAGGACGTTATACTGGCCATACAAAGAAAAGATCTGAAATAATTAATGACATTAAACAAAATAAATATAAAACTTAATCATGACTTAGGATATAGTCGATTTAGTTTTTGTTGCTTCTGCGAATTTTATTTCGTCTGATACAAAGAACAGCAGATAATTCATCAAACATGACAAATGACGAACTTTTAATAGAAAATGATGCGAATATCCAAAGTAATGAGGACTTAAATCAAATCAGCGAAACCACTCCACAGATTATTACTACGATAATTCAGGACAGCATTACAAATGTCTCGGTGACTAAGGTCTTTGTTACCCACATCAAATTATTGAATGGGTCTAACCTCATTGACCAAGATTTTAAACTAATCTAGTTTCAACATGACTTCTTCTACTAATTTTTCAATATTTTCATGTCTATTATCGGTTTTAATTTTTGTGTAAAGTTCATCAACCGAATTATCAGGCCCTTCTAACAAGGTGAAGGGTGTGGTTCCTGATATTAGGCACCCTGTCACATCTCTAGATGGGTTGTTTTTTAGGAAGTTTCAATAATGTTTTAAGTTCCTGATTTGAATAATCTTTATGCTCAGAAATATAAATTACCCTTTTAATTTTTATTATCATATTTAATCACTCCAAAAACATTCACATAAATCTAACTAATGCAATTGAAGAGACTTTCAATTTAAGACATTTTCCAAAAAAGGATTTGGGCAGGTAATTCCTGTAACAGAAGATGGTCTGAACTGCCTGAACACTTTGGTATGATGAAGAATTTGACAATGAGGAAGTTGGAAAGACCCAAAAATATTTCAGATTAAATACTGAAGATATGTTTTCCTGATAGCATTGAAAAACTCAATAATGGATAAGTATGTAGATAAATGGAAGTTAGAAATGGTTAAACCAAAACCCCCTAGCAATTTTTTTTAATTATTGTTGAAATAATGAGGATTTTCTAGCAATTCGTTTGCTCAAAAAGTACAATTATGAAACATCAAAAAAAATAATGGATGGAAAGATAATTCATGCATCAGGCAGTCCAACAGGAAGAGCTCATTTCACCTGGCTGCCTGAGCGATTTATACTTTTGCCTAAGATGTTAATTTTAGAATGTCATGATTAATAGCGTCTTTTTATCTTTGTAACTTTGCCGGTTCGTTGCTAATTGGGTGATTGCTGTTTGGTTATATTTGCAATCTTTATAGACAAAATATCTTACACTTGATGAACCCCCCTTGTATTTTGTCGCAAGTATCGACTGATATTTATATATACAAATCGATACCATTTCTTTGGGTGTGGGTGTTACTAACTAGCCCTTCGGCGGCGCTCCGAATTCCATTAAACACACATCGGGGTATCGGGGGTGTATGTGTCTTCTGTTTGCTCACTTATTGACGCTAACATTGGCAAATGTGCCTGGCTGACACAGCCAAGAAGATAATAACGCTATGGAATTACTGACTTTTCAGTCTGGTTGTGTTCCTGACAGGGTATCGGTAGCCGCCCTGGGCACCACCTTTCAACCACTTTTCTCATTAGATTCAAAACACCTAATCACAGGCTGGGGGTAATATTATTTAGCCCTTGAACCACCAGTAAATGTGACAAAAGAAATCGATAGCAGAATCGCTGTCAGGGCTATAAATTTCTGCCAATTTAGCGTGTTCTTCAGAAGCCATGCTGATGACATCACCCCAACAACTGGCGCTATTAGAACGGATATCGTGGCCGTTGTCGTTGGAAGTTTTGCAACAAGAACAGACCAAACAAGATAGCAAATTATCATTGGACCCAGAATATGAAATATCAGAACCCAAATAGCCATTTTATCAGGCCAGCTTTGCGTTGTCATGGGCTCAAAAAATGAAAACGAGAGGCCAGATTGCCAGGCTGGAAAAAATAAAAAACCACATAGTCAGGGGTAAAGGTTTTAATGCCCATTCTCTGGATTTCAATCCTACATTTCCTATGGCCCATGATAGGGCTGCCAGCAACATTATGGCGGGGCCAGAGGGTTTGAAATGGACGATGAGAAGTCTTCTAATGCAAGAATGAGATAGGCCAAACATAGATATCATTTAATCCAGCCACAACATGGAATGTCATTCGTTCTCGCAAATACACTGGCAGCAAGAATGGCTGTGAATGAAGGCATAGTATAAGCAATAATGGTAGCTTTTGAGGCTTCAACCAATAACTGCCCAAAAGTAGTCAGGCCGTTAAAGCCAAAAATCGAGGAATAACTCGGTTAATAAGTCTGGGCGCACCTCACCTTTTGGCAGATGAAGTGGCTGATTGAGAAAACGAGCAATAAGAGCCAGCAAACACGCGTGGCGGCAGTGAACGATATTGCTCGCATCGTTAGAGGTTGAATGGAAGTAAGAAGAAACTTTACTGCTGGCCAGTTCATTCCCCACAAGGTACCGATAAACAGAAGTGCCACAGCGTCCGTGAATTTGATATTTGATTGTAACTTCATCACCTTGGTGAGCTTGAAGTTATCCAGATAGATTTGACGTCTTTCTTCTTGTTCAAAGCTAGGTCAGAGGGTTGGCTTGTTTATGGTTTGGCAATTCTGGAAGCCGGCGTCATGTTCAGGCTGGTGCTTAAGTTGCTCATAAGCGGCTTGCAAAAAAAGCCCCACTAGTTAAGGTGAGGCTAGTTTATATCAGGAGCTTTTATGGATATCTTTTAAGTAAATAGATTTGACTATATTATTGAATTTTCAAAACCTCAGTTTTAGTAAGTATGGCGTTTATTCATGCTCACCGCCATTACCTCTTCCTAATCCACTAAAGTAATCTGGATTACGCTTTGCTGTTTCGAATACACCAACTGTAATAAAAACACCAGCAATAAGTAATGCGTGTACAATCGCACTGATGCCAAAGGCATTAATGCTACCTAAATACATGCTGAATATAATGCACCACATCCATGCTAATATTTGCATTATATGCCTTGTGTTCAGGTCAGGTATGTTAGCTAATGGGGTTAAATTTGCTATCAGTTAGTTTATATCTTAAACATTATGGTTTTCTTACTACTGTAAGTTAATTCGTAAGTCCAATTGTTTAACGTCACTGCATCTCGGCAGATATTTAGCTCATCATCAAGGTCGATTAGTTTCTGCAAACACTTTTAAAAGTAGGTAGAGTAACGTTGAGTTATCTAATAGATTATATATCTGTAAATTGACTAGAAGTTTTTCTTTGGTACACAACCAAAATGGCTCAATTCACTAACAATCAATGAGCCCCACCAGTTAAGGTGAGGCATGCCATTAATGTCATGACTGTATTCGAAACGAAAACCTTGCGTAATAAAGTCGATGATTATTGGAGCAAAACCATCATATTATTTTTTTGTATCGCCGGAAAATTGTCTAATCGTTTGGAGCATTATCCCCATATCCTCCCCATGAACGATCAGTTGAATACTATTCATCTGGTAGCACCCAATGACTTCTTCATAAGTTTCATTCGTATAGTTTCCACTTTCATATTTATTAAAGATCAGCTCTATATTCTTCTGCATAACGGTATCGGCTTGAAGGACATCTTGTGAATCAGGCCTAGTACCGAACACATATCCAAAATAACCTGCATATGCGACTTCTAGTGCAACTTCTAAATTATCGGCATTACCATCAAGATCATAAGTAATGGCGGCATCACCAATAATCATCCCGGCACAGGCCGCGGTATCAGTTAACTCAGATGCTAGTGTATGATTGATTGAAAATAAAAATGTTGACGCTATCAATAGCTTTTTCATAAAGACCAATTCCTTTAATACTAATCGTTATAATAACTAGCTAGTATGAAAGACTAGACTATCTGTTGGATAATATTGACGTTAGACCAAACGCTTTGGCCAGAGATAAAATGACTTCAAGAATTCAAGTAAACTAATAGTAGCGATATGAACGCCCCAACATGGACAACGATAATTGCTTGTCTTTCCACATAACGCCAACAGCAACCACAGGATAATACCAACAAAAAGAGGTAAATATTCCAAGGAGTGTAATTAAGTCTGGTTAGCCATAGCCAATAAGCTGAATAATAGTTGCGATCCACTTTACAACATCAACTTTTGCTAAATGATACATTTGCCGCTCTATAAAAATATGTTTTGATCGCAAGAAAATGACAAGTTAGCTTCTTCGGTACCACATGACAATTTAGGACCAAGATTTTATTACTTGTTGCTACATTCATGTTGTCGCATCACAGCTTACGCGAAGTCTGATCTTGCTCATCGCGTTTGGGCTGCCATCATGAAAGGTGCCAAACCATTTATCCCACGGCACATCCACGGACCCATAATTGCAATCAAAAAATCGGTGATGCAGCTGGTGGTGAAAATGTCCTGGCCAAGCGTTTTTATTCTTCACCAAGAGCTGCATCAAACCCAGTATGCCCAAACACCGCCCCCAAGGACAAAGAATAAGATGAAAAATAATATGCACGGGATGCGTTGGCACAATCAGGTGGATCAAAACCGATGAAAATAAAACAGATGTTCCACTGGATGTAGAAACCCCGGAAAACGGCCTGTGGCAATGTTCCGGTGGTGCAAGGCATGCACCCAATCATACAGAAACTTGACATGCAATAACCGATGCACACAGTAAAAATGAAAAGCTATCCAGATGAATATCAATGGCAGAGCTACAACAAACCAGATGGGATGATCCTGAAACGTGACCATATTAACATAGCCATTGCCCATAGCCCAAAACATCAGCACCTCAAAAGCAGACCAGATCAGCACCCCGCTGATCAACGCATAACACATATTATCCAAAAGCTGATTGTTAAACAGAAACCGACTGCCCTTGGACATAAAGGAAGGAACATATTTCAGCTCGGTGCCTTGCTGTTTTTGGGCAAAAAATAGTAGTGTAACAGACCCGCAACAACCAGCAAGATTAGAAAATTCCGGAGCCAGATGCCGCCAATCCACGACCAGTGGAAAGTCTGGGGCGGTCACTGGCGTCATGCCGCTGAAAATATACAAGACATAACCGCAAGAAGAATAAAAATTGTTTCCTCTCCGATATCACCAGCCAGCTGTCACGGTATTGATCAAGTGCGTCTTTCCATCGGATCGGCCACGAAAACAGCGGATTGTTATCAATCGGAATGGGGGGATGATAATTCCATTCTGATTTCGCTGCTGGCCTATCGTTATCAGCGATTATGGTTGTCCGATGCCTGAGAAGAAGACGATGCCATGTTGCACCTCATGCCATTGGAATATACATGCAAATCTGTATCAGATGTTAGGTAATAACAAATTAATCTGAATGACAACTAAATTCGGATGGTGTCATTGATTTTTTTAGCGTATCATGCCCATAACATTATTCAGCGTCTTTCCCATTTCGCCAATGCGTCTTCCCATGAGGCTGGCATCGCTTTCATAGTGTAACGGTGAAACTCGCTTTTGGATATGCTTTTTGGCTTTCACATGTGTTTTTAGAAAAAACAAAGTCATTCATGCTTTCGGAAATCCCATGCCGTCAGGGTGTGTTTATAACCGTTCACGGATTTTGCTTCACAGAACAGAATGCCAGTGGATGATTTCGCTGATTGAATGATTGAATAGCTAACAGCCAAGATCGTATAGCCCCAATAATTCCCCTGGGCTTTTTAGGCCATTAACAGCAATATACATTGTAACATCACTCATTATTTAAAATGACAAACCATAACCGAAAAATCAAATGATGGATTAACTTCCTAGTCGTCACCATTTATTAGCCCATGTTATTTGCCCATGTGTTTTGCATCCTGCTTTATGGCAATCTGACAATGGGCTAGGCGGGTAAATCTGTAATTGGCAAACTTGTTATAAATGAGTCGTGCCAGTTGCTTCACCCCGGCAATCCCACAAGCACCGCCAGTATCCACCAGTAACGGAGCTTCCGCCAGATAACAATAAAAGCATCCGCGCCAATATGCCAGTCGCCTTTTGCATCACGCACATGAAGCTGCCGCAACGCATCACTTTGTGAAATATGGTATTGTTGAAGGGGTGCTGGATCATTGGCAATATCAAGCCAGTTGAACACAGCATCCGGTGCTATCCGGCGATAATAGGTGATTTCTTTACTGCAAAGTCCACATTTACCATCATAGAAAACATCAATCATCATCAATTACTCGGCAAGGCTAGGGTGATAATTTAAGTAGTCACCATTTGTTGATAAGCAATATCAGTGTGTGGAATAGATACCTGTTATGATCCAGATGAAACACTGTTCATTTGCGAAAACATGCCTGTACTAACCGCCAGTAACACTCATATGACGGGAAACCGCAGGGCTATTATGATCCCGGTCAATGATAAAATCATGGCCTTTGGGTTTGCGGCCGATGGCTTCAAGTATCGCGGCATCCAGACCTTCGGTGCCGCCTTCCCGCAACGCATCACGCAGATTTGCGCTGTCATCCTGCCCCAGACACATATACAGCATGCCAGTACAGGTGAGCCGGACACGGTTGCAGCTTTCGCAGAAATTATGGGTTAGTGGTGTAATAAAAGCCCAATCTCTGGCCAGTTTCGGCAATCCGGACATAACGGGCAGGCCCACCGGTGCGATAATGGATTTCCTGTAAAGTGAAGCGGCGGCTTAATGTTGTTCTTACCAACGAAAGGGGCAGGTATTGATCGAGTCTATCTTCCCCCCCGATATCGCCCATGGGCATAACTTCGATAATAGTCATATCAATACCATGATCGCCGCACCAGGCCAGCATATCGCCCAGTTCATCCTCATTGGTGCCTTTCAGTGCCACGGTATTGAGTTTTATTTTAAGTCCAGCGGCTTGTGCAGCCCTGATGCCTTCCAGAACCTGTGCCAGATCACCCCAACGGGTAATTTCTCTGAACTTGTCAGGGTCAAGCGTATCAACCGACACATTCAGACGGCGTACACCAGTATCATAAAGCATATCAGCCATTTTATAGAGTTGGCTTCCATTAGTGGTGATGGTCAACTCATCCAGATTGCCTTTTTTGACTTCAGCCCCCAGATTGCGGATAAGTGAAATAATATTGCGCCGTACCAGAGGTTCTCCCCTGTCAGTCTGATCTTGCGAGTGCCGACACCCATGAAACGCCGGCATAATGTTTCTGTTTCTTCCAGCGTCATTAATTCTGATTTTGGCAAGAAGGTCATATTCTCTGCCATGCAATAAACACAGCGAAAATCACAGCGGTCTGTTACCGATACACGCAGATAGGTGATCGGTCGGCCAAAGGGATCAAGGATAGGCGATATCGATGAAGTCATGACCCGAAACTACCCCAATTCGTAAAGAAAATAAACACGCCAATGCGTTATCATGATCAGTTTCTGAATCATGATCATATGCCAGACAGGGCAGCAATACCAAGGGCAGATTCTCCTGCACCAGCATAAATCATAAAGACACCTGATGAAGTATCCAACAGACAGGGATCACGCAATGCCCTTTCCCGCGGTTTTGCCATGCCGATATCAGATGCTGATACAGGGCAATCAGCACCTTCCCATTCCAGTTCGGGTTCGAGCAGGGTGACGGTATGTTCGGCTTTCCAGTCATGCAATGGCCGGGTCATATCTATGCTGGAATGAAGCAATTTTTCCGGTGCGTCCCCTACTTTTGTCCAGATGACATGCAATCTATCACCCCGCACAAGAACAGCTCCATGGCGACACCCGGATGGAAATGCCCATCCACCCGGTTCAAAATCACCGGTCATGGTCTGTCGCAGAAACTGGCCACCAAGGGCTAGGGCGAATGTCATCTGTTTATATGAAAATATCCGCAGATATGTCTGATCGATGCGCTGCTTATCTACTGTCCAGTTAAGCCCATCATGAGCACTTGCACAAAGGGAGCGTTGTTCACCATCATGATCAAGCCCGTGAAAATACATATATAGTTGTCTTGCGTCATGATTGATATGTACATCTGGTGAGGCAATATGCGGATAAAGGCCAGACACGCCGCGATCAATAGCCCATTGCGGTTCGTCCACATCAGGTTTCTGCATGGCCAAAGGGGGTTTCCGGCAATGTGAGAACGCCTTGAGGATGCAATCGCCATGGCCCTGTCAGATGATCAGCAACAGCCAGCCGGATATGATCACCGTGATGATGCGCAAAATAGAGATAGTATCTGGCTATCCTGTTCGGAAGCCATGCCGGCGTTTCTATCAGTGATGGGCCATTTATATTCCCACCTAGCCGGGCATAATGCTGTCCATCTATAATGGGTGTCGCGGATAAACGACGGGCCATAAGTGGCATGATTGCTTTACCCTTTTATGATAGAATAACTATCATTAATCATATCATATTTTATATGATGGCAAATATTTATGATAAGCAGGTAGGCGTTTCGTCACAGATAAATGGTGAGAGTATAGTTCCATGACCGTTATGCAAACACAGAAAATAACCGGAAAATCTGTCTGGAAGGGGTCTGATTTTGATCAGGATGATAGCTGGCTTCATCATTTCGATGAAACGCATATCGCCGCTTTTGATCAGCTTCTGGTCGAACTTTCTGAACGCAGCATATCATTTCCAGATATTGTCACAACAGATATATCAATGGGCATTGTGGGGAAATGCTTGATCAGATTTCCGCCGAATTAGAATATGGACGCGGATTTGCCTTGCTTCGGGGCTTGCCTGTAAACCGTTATAGTGAAGCTGAGCTTAATACGTTATTTTATGCCATAGGGCTTCATATGGGTCAGCCTGTTTACCAGAATCCAAAAGGCGATCTGCTGGGTAAGGTGATGAATGTTGGTGACCTGACGAAAAAAGACACCGGCGTTTATGAAACAAACCGCTATCTTCCCTATCATACAGACCCGTCTGATGTGGTGGGGTTGCTATGCGTGCGTAAAGCGAAAACCGGCGGGATGAGTAGTCTGGTCAGTGCGCCAGCGATTTATAATGCTGTATTAGACCGCCAGCCGGAATTGTTAGGCGTATTTTATCGGCCATTTTGCTATGCCCATTTAGGGGAGGATAAGATGTCACCGATATTCAGCTTTCATGATGGTAAGCTGAGTTGTCGCTATCTACGGCAATATATAGAACTCGGATATGATCAGATGGGTATCCCGTTATCGCGGATAGAAAAAAGAGGCTCTAGACCTATTTGATGAGATTATGATGTCACCGGACATGCGGATTGATATGATGATGGAACCTGGTGATATCCAGTTTGCCAATAATTATACGGTTTTGCATTCGCGCACGTCTTTTGAAGATTATGATGATCTGGATTTACGCCGGAAAAAGCTCAGGCTCTGGCTCAAGATGGAAAATGCAAGAACACTTGCCCCCGATTTTCCGGGTCGTAACGGGTTTTCCTAAATCTGTTGAATATATTCAGGCTATCATATTGATGGCGGTATTCCGGCCAGACATATAAGCGCCATGGCAGGTGCCATAATGGGCGATGCTAGCGGCTTCACCAGCAAAAAATACTGTATCGTCAATGGGTTCCATCAATACCTTCCGCATCTCAGCCGCACCGGGACGGGCATATGAATATGATCCCAATGTCCAGGGATCTGTTGCCCATGCGGTGGTGATGGTACCTGTTAGCGTTTTCAGAATATGACTGCCGTATAAATGGGTCATGGTCTGTCTGGCATAATCAGTAAGCGCAGCTGTACCCTGTTTTTCAAGATATTCCCCAAGACTGCCACCGGCAAAAACAATAGCTTGCTGATGGGTGCCGGCATGACCTCTGGGCGTTGTGTTGATATCTACTGAACCAATAAAGGCATCGGTATCTGATTTATGCAGATCAGGGCAGGCAATATGCCAGCCTGCCATATCATCTAAAAAGGTATCAGGCGCGAAAGACATTCCAATCTTGTTTAGTACCCCACATGGAAGATCAGAAACAGCACTCATGACAGGATCAGGCATAGATGGTGTAAAGCGGATCAGTCCTGATGCCAGAATGCCGGTTGAAACAGTTATCAGAACTTTTCTGGCGGTTAGGGTGCCTTTGCCGGTTTTGACGCGGATATGATCTTTTTTCCATTCTATATGTCTAACTGCACAATTGGTTGTCACTGGAATATCCGCTGCCCAATGTGTGATCATCTGACCTAAGCCATCAGCCACCGGATAGTCTAGCCCGTCCCCGCTATTCATATAATCGGCTATCGATAGATCAGGTGCGCTGCACATAATCCTGCCATGCAGTGATTGAAAATAGATGCAACTGGGCTGTTCCAGTCCATAATATCGGCTATGCTATCTGTATCCATATCGGTATTCATGGCATGTTGGCATTTTGAAAATAATCTAAAATAGGCTCGGCAACCTTGCCATTTATACGTTTCCATCAGCACCAAATTGCCATTTATCCATGGCAAACTGTTTCCCATGCCTAAAGGAATATTCATGGCTCTGGCAATGGGGGTTAAAGGATTGGTTTCGCCTTCGTGCAGGTAAGAACAGCCCAGATCAAACCAGCTTCCATCTGCAAAAACCTCACTATAAGCACGGCCACCAATACGATGTGACGCTTCAACAATTCTATGCGGGATATGATGCTGGGATAAAACTTTACTGGCACTTAATCCCGCAACACCTGCCCCAATGATGATGATATCCGTATCATAGGTCAAATTGCGCCATCCAGACAGTTTTATGCCAGTTAATGACAAATATTGTTATTGTGATCATTGATATGGCCATGACAGCATGAATCAACCGTTTAGTGCCATTTGACCAGTCTGTTTTTTCCAATTGAACAAAGGCAAGCACGGCAGCACCAATTAATATTAGCATGCCAAATCCACCTAAAAAAACCGTAATCATCAGATATGCTCCTTTATCCCTGATAAAGATAGATTGCATTATTATGCTCTTATTCAGGTCAAAGTATAGCAATAACGGTAAGAATAGATAAGATTTTGGTCAATTATGGCAAGATTAAGATAATTTTTTTAATTAAATAATTGTTATTTATCAATATTAATTCTTTTTTTCCTAATAACGTATAAAAACATTGTCTTATGAATATTAAAATTATTTCATATATTGATGCCTATGCATCGATCATTACGTCGTGATTAAACTCAAATTTGAGGAGTTATAATATGATGAAGACGTTAAAAAATTGCTTGTAGCAACACCAATTTCGTTGCTTTCAGCTATGCCAGCATTTGCTGACATTAATCTGAAATCTGATGATTATGTTGGTATTTCATTCTGGTTAATTTCTATGGCTTTGATTGCATCTACTGCTTTCTTCTGGGCTTGGAAATTGGCCGTGTATCTGCAAAATGGAAAACTTCACTGGTGGTATCCGGTATGGTTACCATGGTTGCAGCCGTTCACTATTTCTATATGCGTGATGTTTGGGTTGCAACTCAAGCAACACCAACAGTATATCGTTATATTGACTGGTTGATTACAGTGCCACTTCTAATGATTGAGTTCTATCTGATCCTTAGTGCCATTACGAAAGTATCTTCAGGCATTTTCTGGCGTCTGATGATTGGTACACTCGTCATGCTTATTGGTGGTTACATTGGTGAAACCAGCTTTACGATGAAAATGCTCGTATCTTTGGTGAATCCACCATTCTGATCGGCTTCATCATTGGTATGGCAGGTTGGGCCTACATCCTTTATGAAATCTTCGCTGGTGAAGCAGGACAGCTTAATGCTGAAAAAGCACCTGAGTCTGTACAATCTGCTTTCTCAACCATGCGGTGGATCGTAACTATCGGCTGGGCGATTTATCCACTTGGATATTTCTTCGGCTACATGGTTACCGATACGCCAGATTTCGATTCACTAAACATTATTTACAACCTTGCTGACGTGCTCAACAAGATTGCGTTTGGTGTAATCATCTGGAGCGTTGCAACAACTGAGTCTGACAAAGCCTAAGTTTTAAGCATCGCTGGTCGGGCAGCCTCTCCCCCTTATATAGGCTGCCCGACCATTCCAATACGGAAATATACTGAAGAGGCAAATCATGGATGATGTTATTCGCAAACAGACTAAACGTCATGATCGTATTGTCCATCCTGCCAATGATCACCCAGAAACCGATGTAATCATTTTATCGCTGATTATATCTTATCTGCCAATATCCGACGATATACTTGGACAGGCGGCACGTTATCATTTTCAGGATAGCGGAAAAATGCTTCGCGCTAAGCTGGCTATGTCAGCCCATACCCATATCGGCGGCAATACTGAAGCGGCTATGTTCTGGGCCGCTGCCATTGAGGTTATGCACAATGCCTCACTTGTTCATGATGATATTTCAGATGGGGACCAGATGCGCCGAAACAGGCCTAGCGTTTGGTTCAAATTCGGCCGTGATGTAGCATTAGCATTAGGTGACTGGTTAATCGGTCTGTCATTCAAACTGGCAGGAGAAGCGTCAGATAAATCCGGTTGCCCACAACTGTGCATATTCTATGCGAACATATGATGGCAACAACGCGTGGGCAGGCCAAAGAGTTTGAAAAAATTCCTATCCAAATCGCGAAACCTATAAAGACATTATCCTTGGCAAAACAGCACCGCTATTTATCGCCCCGCTGGAAGGGATAGCGATTATGGGTAATAGAACAGATATCATTCCATCATCCAGACAGTATTTTCAGGCTATCGGTTCCGTCTATCAGGTAGCAAATGATTTGCTAAACTTTGCTGGTGCAGATGGTTCAGAAACAAGTGCCGCCGATTTGATCAGGCGATCACCAAATGCGGTAATCGTGTTGTTCAGGGAACAATTAACGCTAAGGGAAATGGCGCGATTTAATGCCTGGCTCAATGATGGTAAATCACATGATTTGACCCATTGGCTAGATGCTATCATGGCGTCAGATGCTATTAGCAAAACCGTTCAGATGATGGAAGCTATGCTGGCTGATGCTGATGAACATTATCAGAATATGCCGGAATTCATGCGTCAGGTGATTTCTCCCTATCCAAAAGCTTATCTATTCAGTCAGAATAAAAGCATTAACATTCTAATGGTTTAAGTTAGGCATAAATACCTCCATGCCCAAACAGAACAGAACAATTGTTATTGGAAGCGGGTTTGGTGGAATCGCCGCCGCTTTGCGGATGCGCGCCCGCGGTGATGATGTCACGATCATTGAACGGCTTGATCAATTAGGCGGGCGGGCGCGTGTGTTTGAACGTGATGGATTCCGGCATGATGCTGGGCCAACCGTTATTACAGCGCCTTTTCTTTTTGATGAGCTGTTTGAGTTATTTGGTGAAAAGCGGTCAGATCATATTAGCTTTGTGCCGCTGGACCCGTGGTATCGGTTTTATTTTGATCAGCACGGGTGAGCAATTTTGATTATCGTGCCACGGTCGAAGATACCATAACGGAAATTAAACGGTTTTCTGATGATGATGCCGAAGGCTATCAGAAATTGCTTGCCGCATCCTGAAAAAATATTTGATGTTGGGTTCCGCCAGCTAGCGGATCAGCCTTTTGATCGATTAACCAGTATGTTGGCGCAAATTCCATCACTGATGCGACTGAAAAGCCATTTAACCGTGTCACAAATGGTCAACCGCTATATGAAACATGATCTGATGCGGCAGGCTTTTTCTATTCACCCACTGCTCGTTGGTGGTAACCCGTTTAATACCACATCTATTTATGCGCTGATCCATTTTCTTGAACGCGAATGGGGGGTTCATTTTGCCATGGGCGGGACTGGCGCACTGGTTGCCTGCCTTGCGTGGATTGATGGAACGCCACGGTATCACCATTCGCTGTAATACTGATATCAGTCGGATTAATATCAATAATCGGCTAGCACAAAGCGTTACGACAAGTGATGGTGAAGTGATTGAAGCAGACAGGTGATTTGTAATGCTGATCCGCCAACCGTTTACCAACAGATGATTGATCCGGCGGCTGGTGCAAAAGGTAAGATTATTCCCGATTCCATGACGCGGTATTCGATGGGTCTGTTTGTGCTGTATTTTGGGACAAAACGAACCTATCCGGACGTAGCGCATCACACCATCTGGATGGGTGAACGTTATAAAGCGCTATTACATGATATTTTCAACAAGAAAATTCTAGCCGAAGATTTCTTTATATCTGCATCGTCCTACCGCAACAGATAAAAGCTTTGCTCCGGACGGCATGGACAGTTTTTATGTGCTATGCCCGGTACCAAACACGAGGGGAATCAGAACTGGGACGAAGAAGCACCTGCCTTGCGAAACCGTATTGTCGCCGCGTTTGATCGCACCATTATGCCGGGTCTGGCGAAATCCATCACATCGGATTTCTGGATGACGCCGGATGATTTCGCAAATGATTATCGGTCTATGCATGGGGCAGGGTTTTCTATTGCTCCGGTTTTCACCCAATCCGCATGGTTTCGCTATCATAACCGTGATCGCCGGATAGGTAATCTGTATTTTTCAGCCGCAGGGGCGCATCCGGGTGCTGGTATGCCGGGGGTATTAAGTTCTGCAAAAGTAGTGGAAAACCTTGTGATTAGGGATGAAAGCGTCTTATAATCACATCAAAGGCCAGCGCATGATGGAATATGGCAATAGTGTAATTATCCCTTCTGCCAGCGAAGCAGAAAAAACCCTTAGCCGGAATGGTAAAAGTTTTGCCTGGGCACGCCGCTTGCTGGGAAAATCAGCTGGCAATAAGGCCGCGCGGCTCTACCAATTCTGTCGTCTGGTCGATGATCTTGCTGATGATGATGCTGCAGATCATTCCGCTGATTTGCTGATGCTAAGGAGAGCTATTCTGGACGATATTCAGGATGGCCATCGGCTTTATTCTGATATATCTGACCTGATTGGTGAAACGGATTTGCCGCGGCCGGTGCTGGCTGCATTGATTGATGGTCTGGTATCAGATCAGAAAATGGTTGAGGTCGCCACATCTGATGAACTCATTCGCTATGGGTATCATGTGGCAGGAACAGTTGGCTTGCTAATGTGTTCGGTTCTGGGCTGTCATGATACCCGGGCCCATGCCTTTGCTGTTGATCTGGGGGTGGCGATGCAATTGACGAATATCGCCAGAGATGTTCTGGATGATGCCAGAATGGGGCGGCGTTATCTACCTGCTGAATGGGTTAACGGGTTAACCCCTGAACAGATTGTTGCCGCAGCTGATGGTCATACAGAATCCGATGGAAAAAGACGTGCCATGATTAGTATGGCGGTGAAACGTTGTCTTGATCTGGCTGATATCTATTATCGTAGTGGTGAAAAGGGCATGGTCTATTTACCGTTACGCGCGCATCTGGCTATTGCGGTAGCTGGCCGCGTATATCGCCAGATCGGGGTGCAGTTGCGAAAGGCCAATCTTGATTGGCATAAAGGCAGGCAGGTGACAAACACGATGACCAAAATGCGCGTATCATTATTGACATTACCGCGAATATGGACGCGGTTTCATGGGACGCGGCGATATCTGGGATGGGAAAAACAGCATCATCTTTGTCATGATTCCCATCTGCATCAACCTTTGCAAGGATTGCCGCTGATTGCGCCGGTAACAGCATGACCAGACATATGAACGAAAACAAATCTGTCCGGCAAATGGCTATTTTAGGTGGCGGCTGTGCCGGATTATCACTGGCAGCAACGGCTGGGGACTGGCCAGATGTTGAAATGACTGTGATTGATCATCCTGATCATAAAAACCGGCGTGATCACAATTGGGGATGCTGGTCTATTGGTGGACTGGAACAGGTATCAGCCATGGCACGAAAAACATGGTCGCAATGGGCTATCGTTACGGATAAAGCTATTTATAAACAGTCAGCCGAACAGCACCCCTATATGGCGATTGAATCCAAAGCATGGTTAAATCATTGCCGTATTCAGGCGCGCCAGCATGGGGTTAGATTTACCGAAACACGGCTATCAGATATGACCGTTGGTGATCAGGGGGTTCAATTAACAGCTGATATATCCCTGCCGGTATTTGACTATCTTGCTGATAGCCGGACGCCCAATTTACCTGATGGCATCATGTTGCAACATTTTCGCGGGGTGGAAATAAAAACGGAATATGATGTTTTTGATCCAGATTGCGCCATTTTGATGGATTTTCGCTGTGATCAGACGCGCGGTATCCATTTTATCTATGTTTTGCCCTATGCCAGAAACCGGGCTCTGGTGGAATCGACCATGTTTAGCCCTGAACTGGCACCGGAAGCATTCTATGATACCGCGATTGCAGATTATTGTGATCATATTCTTCAAACAGGCAAAGTCATGGTATTGCGCCGTGAAGAAGGGGTTATCCCCATGGGATTTTTATCCCCGCGTGACCATCATGTGCATGCTATCGGGGGAATGGCGGGGCTATCCGGCCGTCTTCGGGTTATGCGTTTGTGTTTATCCAGAAGCAAATTAACCATGCCCTGGCCAAGTTTAAAAAAGATGGCCAGTTTCATGTGTCATCACCACATAAACGGCTGGATTTATGGATGGATGCGATATTTTTAGCCGTGATCCGTAAGCACCCGCGATTAGCACCCCATTTATTTGCCACGATTGCAAGAACCCTGTCCGGGGACGAAATGGCTATATTTATGTCTGGTCAGGCAACCAATAGATTACGGTTAAAGATTATCATGGCCATGCCAAAATGGCCGTTTATCAGAGCCTTGTTTTCACGCCCATGGAAGGTAATCACATAATGGATTATCTAACAATCATAGCTTTATTATCTGTTGTGCTGATTGGGCTTCCCCATGGCGCCATGGATGGTGCTGTCGCCATTGCTATGGGCTATGGGCAATCCATCTGGCAGATGGCAGGTTTTATCATGATCTATATCATGATCTCAATGCTGGTGATCGGGGTCTGGTTATGGCTGCCACCAATATCCCTGTTTGGATTTTTATTGCTTAGTGTCTGGCATTTCGGGCGCGGGGATAGTTTAAGCCAGTTGCCATCATGGCTTAGATTTATTCAGGCAATCAGTCATGGTGGTCTGGTGGTATTCGGGATCAGCCAATGTGACCGCATCGCCGCAGATCAGATTTTCCAGTGGCTGGTTTTTGGTGATACCATGACGCTATGGGTCTGGATTGATGACGCAACATGGCTATGGATACCGATTGCCGCCCTATATCTGATCCTTGGTATAATGGATAGCCGGCTTCATGGGCGGCTAGCCGAATGGATAGCCCTTGCATTGGGGATTTATCTGCTTCCGGCATTGGTGGCTTTCGCAATGTATTTCTGTTTGATCCATACCGTAAGGCATATATATCGGGTCATGATTATGCTTAATGCTATGATGTCACCACGTCTGGTCATTGGACTGACGGCAATGTTTACTCTGGCTAGCTGGATAGCCGGTGCTGTTATCTATGCCATATTAATACCTTCAGAAGGTGCTGTTCCTGCTAGCATGATGGTGGTATTTATTGGACTGGCGGCCTTAACCGTACCCCTATAGTCTGTTGATAGACAGTCTGTTCCGCCCACGCTTTGAAAACAATCATCACAGAGGACAACATGTCTGATCTTAGCACAAGAAAAGATGAACATATTGATCTGGCAAAGCAGGATGCGGCATTAGCCCAAATCCCGAATAGTCTTGACCGTGTCCGTCTAACCCATCAGGCATTACCGGAATGCGATGCTGATCAGATTGATGCAAGCACAGATTTTCTGGGTATAACGCTGGATGCGCCCATCATGATTAGCGGGATGACCGGGGGGTCTTCGCGCGGCGATGCGATCAATGATGTTCTTGCCGAATTGGCAAATACCCATAAGCTGGCCTTTGGTGTTGGGTCACAAAGAGCATCACTAAGCCAGCAGAATAGCCAATCACATATGCGCGCATTGGCATGTGATATACCGCTTATTGGCAATCTGGGGGCGGCACAGTTGGTTGAACACAAAGGGTCAGATATTGCACTTAGAGCGATTGATGATTTGCAACCTGATGCCCTTGCTATTCATCTCAATCCTTTGCAGGAACTGGTTCAACCCGAAGGGGATAGAAACTGGGTTGGCGTGCGGAACATGCTGGCAGAATCTGGCCAAACAGGCTGATATTCCTATCATCATCAAAGAAGTTGGGGCAGGGTTAAGTGTTAAAACGATTACCATGCTGAAAGATATTGGTATCACCTATTTTGATATAGCAGGGCTTGGTGGTACTAACTGGACACGCATTGAAAACAGCCGGACAGATCAGATGCGTCAGGATATGATGGCTCCTTTTATGGATTGGGGTATCCCCACTTGCGAAGCATTGCAGGACTTGCGCGGAGCCGTGCATGATGTTCGTCTGATTGCCTCTGGCGGGGTTCGGCATGGGCTGGATGTGGCAAGATGCCTATGGCTTGGTGCTGATATTGCCGCTGCGGCAGGGTGCTTTATCAAGGCGGTGGAACATGCTGATGGCCAGCTTGATCCCGAACGGATTGATAATGTTCTGACCATATGGAAAAAACAGCTGAAAGCGGCCATGTTTCTTACCGGATCAAAACATATCAAGGCATTAAAACAGGCAGATGGAATTGTGACCGGATAAGGATCATCTATTCGGTATGTTGCCTATGCATCTTGGGTTCCGTTTGGGCAATGATCACGCCAAAGCCAACTATCACCGCGCCGACAAGCCGCATGCTATCCCATTGTCCATCAAAACCATAAACCATGATAGCCATAACATATACAGGCACAGCATTAAGATGAAATGAGGCCACGGCAACACCAAGCTGGCGCGCGCCCGCAATCCATAAGGGCTGGGATATGGCCGCCGATAGAATAGAAAAAGCAAACAGCATCATCAAACTATGCGACGTAATAGGCCCGATGGATATCTGCATGGGATAGATAAACCCGCGATTAGCCAGATTATGGTGATGAAAAATCCTGCCCCAGATAATGTTATTGTCGTCTGTCCCATCGAAGTCAGCGTGGCCAGATGGACGGTTGTTGCACGGGTTGCCCACGCATATAATATGACGGCAATCATGCACCATATAAAGCCAACGCCAATATCATAGCTATGCCACCGGATGCCTGCTGCCATCAATCCGCCAAGCAGGGCACAGGCGATACCGATGGCCAATCGGGGCGTCAAGCGGCGGCGATCAAGAACAATTTCAAGGATTGCCCCCATTATCGGCATCATGGCCGCCGCAATTGCGGGGGTTACAGGGTTGGAAATATGTTGACCATAAAGCAGTAATACCGTGCCAAAGCCAAAACCAATAGCACCGATCAATCAATCCTTTTTTCCACAAAAACCAGTGGCTAGGGATCCGGCCTTCTGTTAGGCGCCAATATATCAGCAGAATAACAGTGCTGGGCATTAATCTGACCAGCAATAGCGTCAGCAAATCCCATGATTCCATCAAGACAGAACCAGCAGGAAAACCAAGCGACCATATCATTGCCGCTAATAGGCAATACAGGTTTCCAGACATTAATGACGATCTGTCATCAGGCAGTCAGCTGATGGCTGTTTGTTTTTCCACCATCATCGCCTGATCTGAAAAAGCATATTATTTTCCATATGACCGCGGTAACCCCAGTCCCTTTTCGGCCAGAAAGGATAGAATCAAATTGGTTGAAATAGGGGCAACCTGATAAAGCCGTGTTTCGCGAAACTTTCTTTCCACATCATATTCTTCGGCAAAACCAAATCCGCCATGGGTCTGAAGGCATGCTTCACCGGCTTCCCATGACGCATCTGCGGCTAGCATTTTAGCCGTATTGGCTTCTATGCCATGTGCGCTACCGCTATCATAAAGCCTGGCCGCTTTCTGCACCATCAATTCGGCGGCCATCATATGGGCATAGGCTTTGGCAAGCGGAAACTGAATGCCCTGATTACGGCCTATGGGGCCGCCAAAAATACTGCGATCATTAGCATAGCGGCTTGCGGTATCAAGAAACCATTTGGCATCGCCAATACATTCCGCGGCAATCAGTATCCGTTCCGCGTTCATACCGGAAAGGATATAGGAAAACCCCTTACCTTCATCACCGACAAGCGCATCATGTGGAATCTCCACATCATCAAAAAAGACTTCGGTTGTGGCGTGATTGATCATGGTGCGAATAGGACGAATGGTAATGCCATTGCCGATGAGGTCTTTCATTTCTAGTAAAAAGACGGATAGCCCATCGGTGCGTTTTTCCACCTGATCGCGCGGGGTGGTGCGGGCAAGCAATAGCATAAGATCAGAATATTAAGGGCGTGACGTCCATATTTTCTGCCCGTTAATACGCCAGCCTCTATCAGTTTTTTTGCGGTTGTTTTCAGTGCAAGTGTATCTGTCCCACTGCTTGGTTCGGTTACGCCAAAGGCCTGCAATCTTAGCTTGCCTTGTGCGATTGACGGCAGATATTTCTGTTTCTGTTCATTGGAACCATGCCGCATGACCGTGCCCATAGTATACATCTGGGCATGACAAGCAGCAGCATTACACCCGCAAGCATGGATTTCTTCCAGAATAACTGTCGCCGCTTCCATGGTTAATCCAGACCCGCCATATTCCTCTGGGATAAGTGCCGCCAGCCATCCTGAGCTGGTTAAAGCATTTACAAAATCCGTGGGATAGGCGCGGGCTCTATCCAGGTCTTGCCAGTATGTTCCGGGAAAATCAGTGCAGATTTTTCTAATAGCCTGACGTATTTCATCAAGTAAGCCCGAGTCTGTTGGAATGTGAGTAGTCATGAAATGATCCGTATGATTAAAATTAGTTATTTATTTACAATAATTGAATAATATGTGGGTTTGCACTGAATATAAATCCTACATTAATTTGTATGATCTATCCAGTATGTGGCGACAATCAGACGCGTGGTTCATGAGCAATACATGAACAATAAGTAAAAATACATAAGAAAAATTAAACTTGATGATGGTGCTATTTTTTACTTTATCAAGCGTTTTGTCTATGTAAGGGTAAATGAATTAATGAATGTTTTGCATAAGGCAAAAAACTAAACATATCTGGGAGGATAATATGAAAAAATTTCTTTCAGCGGCAACACTGGGACTAGGTCTTGCCGCTGCTCAATCAGCGCCTGTTCTTGCGGCAGATGTTGTTATTGGTGTTCCTAACTGGCCATCTGTTCTGGTCACAGGTCATGTGCTTAAAGTAGCGCTTGAAGAAAATCTTGGACTTGAAGTCGAATTGCAAAATGGAACGAATCCAGTTGTTTTTGAAGGCATGGATGCGGGGTCAATGCATGTTCACCCTGAAGTATGGTTGCCTAACCAGACTAACCTGCATAATACCTTCGTTAAGGATAAGAAATCCGTTAAAATGAATCCTAATGGTGTTGCCGGTGATCAGGCTATGTGCGTGACCAAGGGAACAGCAAGCCGGACTGGTATTGTGAATCTGTCCGAATTATCAGACCCTGATATGGCCAAAAACTTCGACACTGATGGTGATGGTAGAGGTGAGATTTGGATCGGCGCCGCTGGCTGGGCTTCAACAAATGTTGAAAAAATCCGCGCCAAGTCCTACGGCTATGCTGAAACCATGCAGCTTAAGGAAATGGATGAATCACTGGCACTGGCCGAAGTTGATGCCGCGGTGACCGGTAATGATAACATTGTGTTCTTCTGCTACACGCCGCACCATATGTTTGCGTTGCATGATCTGGTTATCCTGAAAGAGCCTGCACATGATCCAGCAAAATGGAATGTGAAACAGCCTACTGACGGTGCTGACTGGCTAGACGTATCCGAAGCTGGTGTTGCATGGGATACAGCCTATCTGCATATCCATTATGCTTCTGAACTGGAATCAAGCCATCCAGAAGCAGCCAAACTGCTCGGCAATGCCAAGTTTGACACAAACACGATTTCCCAGATGACCTATGCTGTGGTTGTTGAAAAACGGGATCCGGCCGACTTTGCTAAAGAATGGGTTGCCAATAATGGTGATGCTGTCGATAGCTGGCTGAACTAATAATTCTATCTTAAAGGGCGGGCAACACCAGATCATATGACAGGTGTTGCCTGTTTCTTTAGATGGAAATGAAGGCTGATATAACAATAAACAGCGGCAAATCATGACTAAATCAAATAAAAACGACGTCATTATTCTGGAACATGTCTGGAAGATATTCGGTGACGATGCAGCGCTTGCCATGCAGGCTATTAAAGAACGCGACCTTTCCAAAAATGATGTGTTGAAAGAATTTCAATGTGTGGTTGGTATTGCGGATTGTTCCTTTTCGGTAAAACGCGGTGAAGTTTTCTGCATTATGGGATTGTCAGGTTCGGGTAAATCAACGCTGGTGCGTCATCTGAACCGGTTGATTGAACCGACAGCAGGACAGATACATGTTCTTGGGCGCGATATTCTGGGTATGAATGATACCGAATTACGCGCTATCCGTGCCAAGGAAATTGGCATGGTGTTTCAGCATATGGCTTTGCTTCCGCATCGCACGGTGCGCGATAATGTGGCGTTTCCGCTTCAGATTAGAGGAGCATCCAAAGCCATTCGCTGGGAAACATCACAAAAATGCTTGGAAATGGTTGATCTGGCAGGATATGAAGACCGTTTCCCTAATGAATTATCAGGCGGAATGCAACAACGTGTCGGGTTGGCACGGGCACTGGCATCAGACCCGGAAGTGTTGCTGATGGATGAACCATTTTCTGCTCTTGACCCACTGATTCGCCGGCAATTGCAGGATCAGTTTATGCAGTTATCACAGCAATTGCAGAAAACCACCGTATTTATTACCCATGATCTGGATGAAGCCATTCGCATTGGTGACCGTATCGCCATTATGAAGGATGGACGCATTGTCCAGATTGGAACCCTGAAGAAATTGTTACCAAACCGGTAGATGACTATGTGCGTGACTTTGTGGAAGGCATATCAAAATTGAAATTGGTTTATGCGCATTCTATCATGGTGCCACTGGCTGATTTCAAGCCGCCACGCGGGCAAAAGCTGGATAACGCTCCCCGCGCCAATCACGGGGCCAGTCTTGATGAACTGATTGATATCTCGGTAAACTCTGATAAGCCTGTTGTCATTCAAAATGATAAGGGTAAAGATATTGGTGTTGTTGATAAGCCAACCTTGCTGAAAGGGATTCAGGGAGGAAAAGCATGAATAACGATATAGAAAAAAATGATTTAGTTGCCTCTGTTGATAGTTTTGCTGATGTTAACGCCAGCTATTATCGGCATGCGTTTGAAAAAATCCAGCAGTCCGAAAGAATAGCATTTACCTGGAATACCATGGCGGCCATTTTTGGCCCATTATGGGGGGCTATCCGCGGATTATGGGGATTTTTCTGGATATTTCTGGTGCTGGAAATGTTTGCGCTTGTCCAGATTGGCCGCGGGTTATGGGGTGAATTAGGGGCAGACAAAATTGAACGCTATGAACGGCTTGATGGCTAATATTGCCAAGCGCGAACAACAGGCTGCCGAATTACAGGCCGCCGGGGACGCGTCCGCCGCCGCGGATAAGCTTAATATTGCAAACAATCTGAAAAAAGCAGCTGAAACAACATTGCTGGAAGCAGACGCCGCCGCCCAGCAGGCCATGAGCGTCTTGATATTCGGGCTTATTCTGTTTGCGGCAATAAAACTGATGGAAGGCTTTTACGCCAATCATGCCTATGAAAGGCAATATCTACGCTGGCGTTCGAATCCCAAAATTCAAACCGGTCTTAGCAAAGCTAATGCTATTTGGGGATGTGTGCTGATCATCTGTATCCTGCCACTGACCCTGATCCGCTATACCATCACCAAGGCTGATGAATTGTTATCGGGTTTGACGGGTGGGTTTATTGGCCAGACGATTCCGATTAGTGAGTTTCCGGTTAAGCGGGAATATTTTTCACCATTAGCGGCATGGGGCGATCAGGGATTTGACTGGCTTGCTTCGCGTTTTGGGAATGTTTTTGATGGCATTACCTTTGGTATCCGAACAGTGCTTGACTGGATTGAAGTCCTCTTGATAGGGACGCCATGGCCGGTGGTGATGGTGGTAATTGTTGTTGCTGCATTACGGCTTGCCGGTATCAGGGTTGCTATCTTTACGGCCGCTTCTCTTGCTTATCTGGCGATGATGGGATTGTGGGAAATATCCATGATTACAGTTGCCCTGATCGGGACAGGGGCGTTTCTTTGTGTGTTGTTCGGCATTCCGCTGGGCATATGGTTTGGTAAAAGCACCCGCGCTTACCGCACCGCTGAACCGGTTCTTGATTTCATGCAGACTATGCCGGCTTTTGTCTATCTGATCCCGATTATTGCGTTTTTCGGAACAGGTAAGCCGCCGGGGGTGCTGGCGACATTGATCTTTGCCATGCCGCCGGTGATCCGCTTGACCGCATTAGGTATTCGCGGTGTGCCAGAGGCCACGAAAGAAGCGGCGATTGCCTTTGGCTGTTCGCGCCGGCAATTAATGATGAATGTTGAGATACCATTGGCTATGCCATCTATCATGACAGGGATCAATCAGACCATTTTGATGAGCCTTTCCATGGTGGTGATTGCATCACTGATCGGGGCGGAAGGTCTGGGTGCACTCATTCTGGAATCTTTACAATATGCTGCAAAAGGTCAGGGACTGCTTGGTGGGTTGGCTATCCTGTTCTGTGCTATGGTGATCGACCGGATCGCACAGGGAGCCTATCGCAAAAAGTAATTTCATAATAAAGGATTGAACAGGGTGTCAGGGCAGAATTCGGAACGGAAAAGGGTTCATTCACCAGCAGATGGAATTATGCGCCTGAAGTTCCTATTGCTGTTTCTCCTCTGTTTTCATGGCCGCTAAATCCGGTGCAGATATGCCGCTGGATGCTGTCGCAATGGCTGGTCATCACTGAACGGTCAATTCTTATCCTGATTGCGCTGGGCTCATGGTTCTGGTTTCAACCACCGCTTGATCAGATGGCATCGCTGTCGCTGGACTGGGTGGCATTATTATATATCCGTAACATGGTTTTAATGATTTTTGTTGCTGGCTGTTTGCATCTGTTTTTCTATTCATTGAAAAAACAGGGTGAACAGTTGCGCTATGACAGCCGTGAACTCAAACAGTTGCAAAAAAACTTTCTGTTTAAAAATCAGGTGCGGGATAATATGTTCTGGTCGCTGGCTAGTGGCGTTACAACATGGACAGCTTATGAAGTGCTTATGTTCTGGGCAATGGCAAATGGCTATATGCCGGTGTTGCTATGGGCTGATCATCCTGTCTGGTTTGTTGTGATTGCTTTATTGACACCCATCTGGATTTCTTTTCATTTCTACTGGGTGCATCGATGGTTGCACTGGCAGCCCCTCTACCGGATTGCCCATGCCTTGCACCATAAGAATACTAATGTTGGCCCTTGCTCGGGGTTGTCCATGCATCCAGTTGAGCATGTGATTTTCTTTTCTTCTATTCTCATTCATTTTGTTGTTCCGGCTAGCCCGTTTCATATTCTCTTTCATATGCAGCATCAGTCCCTGACGGCGGCCACATCGCATACCGGATATGAAGCTGTTCTGGTCAAAGACAAAACCTATCTGGCCTTAGGGACATTTCATCATCAGATGCATCACCGTTATTTTGATTGCAATTACGGTAATCTGGAAATGCCATGGGATAAATGGTTCGGGTCTTTTCATGATGGAACGGATGCTTCACATGAAGCATTCAAAAAACGAAAGAAAATGTTACTTGGTGGAGGATAAATAATGGCTAGGAAACATGATGATAGCATGATGAATAACCTATACTGGTGGGGTATTCCGACCATGTTTCGCTGTCCGCATGAAAACGTGGATGGGGCGGATATCGCCCTTGTTGGCGTGCCTCATTCCACGGGTAATGGCACAACAGAGCGTGATCAGCATCTTGGGCCAAGAGCGATCAGGAATGTGTCTGCGCTTCAACGGCGGGTACATGGGGAGTTTCGGATTGACCCTGGGAAACCGCCCGGATTGTTGATGCTGGTGATGTTCCCTTTCCCCGGGCGAATGATAATGAACATTGTATTGAACAGATTACGACCTTCTATAAAGATATTGATAACGCAGGAGCAAGGCCAGTATCAATCGGCGGTGATCATTCTATCACCGGTGGCATTATTCAAGCATTGGGTAAAGGTCAACTTACCAAAGGGAACCGGTATGTTTTCTGCATCTTGATGCCCATACTGATGTTTTCACTACGGTTGATCATTTTCTAGGAGCAAAAAAATCTGCCGCCCATTGGGGCGCATATCTGGTAGATCAGGGGCTGGTTGATCCCACCCATTCCATGCAAATCGGATTACGGGGTCACCCGCGCACGCTGGACTGGCTTCAGCCATCTTATGATTATGGGTATAATGTTGTTACTATGGCTGAATATCGTCAGCGTGGTGCAGCTGAAGTGATTGCCCAGATAAAAGAAACGCTGGCAGGGCGGCCGGTTTATATCACATTTGATCTGGATTGCCTTGACCCGACTATCGCGCCAGCGGTAGCGAATATCGAACCCGGTGTCACGGGCTTTTCCATGGATGAAGCTGTGGCGTTAATTCGTTCTGTTCGTGGGATGAATATCATTGGTGGTGATGTGGTTTGTATCATGCCAACTAAAGATCATCCCAATCAGATTACCGCTATGTCTGCCGCCGCTATCATGTTTGAAATGATCAGCATGATTGCCGAAACGGTCAGTTAATCAGTTTATATCCAGATGAATGGGGAATAATTCCCTGATTTTTCTATCTGTTTCAGATGACAGATAGCTGGGATGGTATTCTGCTAATATTTGTTTAGCGCGTTGATTGGCGCGTTGCCAGATATCTGGCCGTCCTTCTTCTGACCATGTGATGGGCGGGTCACGATCTGACAGGTCTGGATAAACATAATCACGTTCCATGGCCGCAAGGGTCGTGTCATGACCCAGAAAATGGCCTTCGCCGGTAATCGCGGTTTCGATGCTATCAAGGCTTAGGGTGTCGTCATTAACTTCAATCCCGCGGAGGAGTCCGGTAAATAGCACTATGCATATCATGATCAATCAGAAAGGCTTCAAAGGAAGCGCCAAGCAAAGACGCCATCATGCCAGAGCTTTCATAAATCAGATTACCACCAGCCAGTCCCGCTGATAATGCGGTTAATGCCTTTTCTATCCCTGCCTGTGCATCTACGGCTTTGGCATCAGTCATTGATGCGGCAACTCCTGATGGTAGATTCAGCGCATTGCTTATCTGGGCAGAGGCGGCATTAAGCAAAGCAGTTTCGCCACCACCTCCTGAAAACGCCCCGGTGCGTAAATCAATCACGAGGGGCCAGTTAGAAAAAACCATCGGGTATCCGGGTTTAATCAGATTGACCATCATCAGACTGGCCAGAGTTTCGGCAAGTGATTGCACCAAAAACCCTGCCAGTGTTGCGGGTGCGGTCGCCCCTGACTGTGCCGCCGTGATACAGGATAGGGGAAACTGATGATGCATACAGGCAAAGGTGACATCAACAGCATCTTCGCCAAACCGCATGGGTGATATCACCGGACTGATATGCGTTTTGATATAAAGGGGCGTTGGGAAAACTTGCCTTCCCCACCTGAAACCAGATCAAGCATGCCAACGATAGGGGTCACATGTTCAGCCAGAGTAAATGCGGTTGCTACTGGTTTTGTTGTACCTTTAAGCAGGGCATAGACGGTGTTAACGTCCAGATCAAAGGCGTCTTCGATATCGGTGGCGATACAGCACCGTGTGAACCAGCTCACATTCTGAAGCTGATCCTGCAGGCGGGTAAAATCATATAAATCATGCAATGTTGATGGCCGGTAATCACCGCTATCCAGATCAAGCGTTTGTACCGCGGCGCCCCCTGTGCCAAAATGGACGGCATTGCCGCCGACTTCAATGGATCGATCAGGGTCACGACCATGCAGGGTAAACTGCTTAGCTGCCATGTTGATGCAATCCTCTACCATTGCTTTCGGGAACAGCATGCGACCATCATCACGCCATGTCGCGCCATGTTGTAAAAGATTTGCGCCAGATTATCTGGGATGTCAGACATGCCGAACTGGCCAAGCAAACGAATGGCGGCATCAATAATCGCATTGACTTCACTGTCCCGGAGCGGCTTATACATCCCCCCATAAGCCCCCGGTGGTGCCGGGTTTGGAATGCTATCGGCAGCAGCTCTATGTTGGTGGCGGCTACTGCGACCACCCATGCGTTTTTTTGGTGTGTCCATAACGATATCTTAATAATGACATTTGACTTTGTTAACAGGCATTGCTTAGCTTCATATAAATTGACTTATTATTTCAAATTTATTGAATATTATATGAATTAGGAAATAGATGATCTGTCTTGATAGGCATTCCACCTGGCAGAGGAAGGGTTGCTATTTTTTGCCTGATGACGGTTTCGGCAATGCGCCGTATATGGTTAACTGTTGTCGCTAATTCCCCTTCGCGATGCCAAATGGAAATTGTCCGTGTAATTAATGGAAACGGGGTTGGGATAATATCCAGCTCATCTATAGCTTTGGGGGTGTCCAGAATAGAAAGCGGCGTTGTCACTCCCCACGCTTTAAGGTCTTTGCAAGAGAGATCAGGCTCTGTGTAGAATCAACCGAGGCAAGAATGCGCGGTGATAGCCGACAGCGTTTCATTTGCGCATCAATCAGTCGACCAAGGGGAAAATCTGTATTGAACTTGATCATTGGAATGAGTGAAAGATCAGGCCGCATGCCGGATGTGTTCATATTTTTGGGAATAACAGCAACAAGAGGTTCGCTGATTAACTCATGGTGATTAATTCCATCAATCATCTCATTGCTATGGCCAGAAATAGAAATATCCAGTCGCTGTTCTTTGATATCATCAAGCAAGTGATCACTGCGCCCGGTTCGGGTGAGTAATGTCCGGTCTGGCCAAATCTCATTAAGATGACCAATGATGGCTGGCATGACAAAACTTTCCAGCCCATCAATCATGCCAATCCGGATTTCACCTTTGGCGGCAATATCCTGATCTGTCATTTCATTTTGCAGATCATGAATAATATCAAAGATGGCTTCGGCTTTCTGGTCAACCAGAATACCTGCACGAGTTAAACGAATTGGCCGCGTCGACCGATCAATCAATGTCACTCCTAATTCATCTTCTAGGCGGGCGATAGCTTGTGAAACGGTAGATGTTTTGATGTGATGCTGATGGGCAGTATGCACCATTGATAGAGTTGAAGCCAAGGTTCGGAATATCCGCAGATGATTAATATTCATAAGATCACCATTCCCTTATGACCAGATCATTTATATCCGGATTATTGTGATTTCAATTATATTGAACATTAAATTTGAAAAAAGACAAATTGATTATTTTAAATTGCTTGCCTTATGACAACCTTGCCAAGATGGAGTTATCAGGAGGAATATATATTATGCGGAAAACAGCTCGTGTTGTTGTTATTGGGGGCGGGATAGCTGGCTGCTCAACGCTTTATCATCTCACTCAGGAAGGCTGGACTGATGTCATGCTGATTGAACGTGATGAACTTACTTCCGGCACGACGTGGCATTCTGCTGCTCAGGTCACTAATTTTGGCATGAACCAGACAATGGTCGGGCTGAAAACACATTCCATCAATCTCTATAAAGAATTATCGGAAGACCCTGATTATCCGATTAATTATCATCATGCTGATGGTGGTATACGGCTAGCTAATTCGGAAGAAGTCATGGAAGGCTATCGTCATTTTGCATCCATGGCGAAAGGAATGGGCGTTGATTTTGAAACCATTGATGCAGAAGAATGCGCACAACGCCATCCGCTTATTTCCACAGATCAATTGCTTGGTGGATTATGGGACCCGCTAGATGGAGATATTGATCCGGCACAATTATGTCAGGCACTAGCCAGACGGGCACGAAAGGCTGGCGCAGAGGTTGTTCGCCATAATCCGGTGATAGCCTTAACCCAGCATAAAGATGATCACTGGACTGTGCATACCAAAAATGGCGATATTGATGCTATGATTGTCGTCAATGCTGGCGGTTATCGGGTCAATGAAATTGGGGCAATGATGGGGGTGTGTCATCCTGTTATATCCATGGAACACCAGTATTTTTTGACTGAACCAATTGATCAGATCATCAATGCAGGCCACCGTATGCCATTGATCCGCTGCCCGATCAGTGATTTTTACTGTCGGCAGGAAAAGCAGGGTTTGCTAATCGGATTTTATGAACAGGATTGCCGCACATGGGGAATGGACGGTATTGACCCGAACTTTGCCAATGCGCTTTGTCCGGATGATCCGGAACGCGTGATTGACGTGCTTGAAGGCGCTTTTATGCGTATGCCGACGATTGCCGATACTGGGATTCATACCATTATCAATGGGCCAATAACCTATTCTTATGATGGGGCACCACTGGTAGGCCCTATCCCCGGTAAGCGTAATGCGTTCTGCATTATCGGCCTTAGAGCGGGGTTAGGTGAAGGTGGGGGGCATGGCTGGCTTCTGGCACAGCAGATTGTTCATGGTGAGGCATGCTATGATACATGGCCGCTTGATCCGCGGCGGTTTGGCGATTACGCTACGGTCGAAGCAACGGCACTGAAATCCATCGAAGAATATCAGAATGAGTTTCGCTTTCATTTTCCCCATGAACACCGCCCTGCTGCCCGATATGCGCGAACAACATCTTTAACTTCCATGCTGGAAAAAGAAGGTGCAGCATTCGCCCCGGTCGATGGCTGGGAACGCCTGGATTATATGATACCTTCAGCGGATTTTACGGAAACCCATAGCTACCGGTTTAATGAAACCTTTTCCCAGATAGGGGAAGAGGTGAAAGCGATAACGGATGGGGTGGGATTGACAGAAATCAATGGGTTTACCCGCTTTGAAATAACAGGTGATGGCGTCCATGACTGGCTTAACCAGCTCAGCTGTACAAGGATCAATGATCGACCTGGCCGCGTTAGGCTTGCCTATTTTCTCAATCATCATGGTAATGTCAAAGCAGAAGCCACCATTGCCACATTACCAGATGGGCGGGTCTGGTATGGGTCAGCGGCGGCAGCTGATCGCCATGATATGGATTGGCTAACCCAGCATTTACCTGCAGATAAGGATATTTCCATCAAACGACTTACGGATGACTGGTGCATTCTGCTTCTGGCAGGAAAACATGCGCGTGAGGTATTATCGGTTGTATCGCGGGATGATTGGTCGGATGCGGCATTTCCCTGGTTATCTGTGCGGGAAACCCATATCGGCATGGCAAGGGCAGTGGCCATGCGTGTCAGCTATTCAGGTGAACATGCCTATGAATTGCATATTCCGATGACAGAATTAATGTCTGCCTATCTGGCTTTACGCAAAGCTGGTGCGGAATTCGGGATGACCTTATTCGGGATGCGGGCAGTGGAATCCATGCGGCTTGAAAAAGGATATCTGCATTGGAAATCTGACTTGATCACGGAATTAATCCTCTTGAAACCGGCCTTGACCGGTTTATCCATGAAAAGCCTGATTATATCGGCAAGGATGCTTTCATGGCCATGAAGCAACAGGGCCCGCGAAAGAAACTGGCATGTCTTGATATCGATGCCACCCATGCGCCTAGCCATGGCGGGGCTTCTGTCTGGCATGATGGCCGTCTTGTGGGAACAGTCACTTCCGCCGGATGGGGATACCGCACCGGAAAAAATCTGGCTTATGCTTTTATTGAGCCAGAATATGCTAAATCTGGCGTCAATCTTTATGTTGATGTGCTTGGGGTCAGTGAAAAAGCCGTTATTGTGCCCATGGGATTGATATGATCACCCGCCCCTATGCTTAAAGCTATCACGGCGGAAACTATAAAGAGCCGCCGGGTCAACTTGAATATCAACCACAGCAGGCTTGCCAGCATGCAATGCCGCGTGTACAGCATCGCCGAGGTCAGATAATCGTTCTACCCTGAATCCGGCAGCGCCATATGGTTCTGCCGCTTTATCAAAAGCCGGGCTAGAGATATCAGCACCGATATACCGGCCATTGAAAAAGTCCCGCTGATAGGCTTTTTCTGCCCCCCATGAGCCGTTATTCATCACCAGTGTGACCGTGTTGATGCCATAATCTACGGCGGTTGACAGCTCGGAAATGGTCATCCCGAACCCGCCATCACCCATCATGCTGATAACTGGTCGATCAGGCATGGCCAGTTTAACCCTAATCCACAAGCAAAAGAAAATCCTACCAGACCAAAATCAAGGGGGTGAATAATGATGGTGGCGTTTTATAATTCATGGCATCCGTGGCTTGCAGGCATAATGTGCCGGCATCCATGGTATAGGCGGCGTCATCTGGCATGATCTGGCGCAAATGATTGAACAGACCGGATGGCTGGATAGGAACAGTGTCTGTATCAGCCTTGGTATCACGTTCAGCCAGCCATTCGCGGCGGTCTTTCTGAAAGGTTTCTGTCCATGTGGCAATGTCGTTTTTGAACTGCATGGCCTGAACGGCAAGGGATTAATTGTTCTGCCGTGGCGATAGCATCCCCCAAATTCCCAGCTTGACTGGAAAATACCGTCCGATTGCTGTTGGTTCCAATTCGACCTGAATAATCGCAGCATCTCTATTAATATTATCATAGGAATAGAAAGTTGAATTAAACCCAAGTCGCGTACCAAGTGCAAGAATGACATCAGCTTCCTTGGCCAGCCTTGATGCAACCGGATTACCGCGTGGCCCCATCTGGCCAGCATTAAGAGCCTGATCATAAGGTAGTGCATCGCCATGTCCGGGTGCTAGCACGATAGGGGCGTTTAATGCTTCCGCCAAGGCGATGGCGGCGGCGTGACCGCGGCTGTTTTTTATGCCGCCACCTGTAATTATCACTGGTCGTTGGCACCAGTCAGAAGCCTGGCAGCGTCGGCAACAGCATTAGCGGCAGGGGCAGGGTTTTGCATGACCCGATATTCATCCGGGGATTGCATATCAGGCATATCAATTTGTTCAGCCAGCACATCACGCGGAAGATTAATCTGAACAGGTCCTTTCCGTGGCGACATAGCGACCCGAAATGCTTCTCTGAACATTTCCGGTATCCGGTTTGCTTTGGTAACGGTCCAAGTTTTCTTGGTCACAGGGCGTAAACAAAGCCTGCTGGTCAACTTCCTGAAAGGCATCTCGATAGACATGTTCGGTAGATAGCATGCCGGCAATTGATAATACTGGTGAATATGCGGCGGCGGCTTGTGCTAATCCCGTGACCAGATTGGTTGATCCGGGGCCATTCTGGCCTGCAAGAATAACTCGGTACGTCCAGAGGCTCGTGCATATCCATCCGCCATATGGGTGCCGGTGCGTTCATCATGAACACCGATAAAACGAATATCCTTGGCATCATAGAGCGCATCAAACATTTCCATTGTGGCTGAACCAATCAGGCCAAAGACATGATCAACGCCCTCAACTTTAAGCGATTCCACTGCGGCCTGTCCGCCGGATATCCGGCGTGGAGCAGATGCTGACATGACAATATTCCTCTCTTTTTTGTGTGTTCACATGTGGTATGTGTTCAGATATGGCTGTATAGTATCACTAAAGAGGTAGGCGACTCGATTAACCCCAGATGTTGTAATTCCGGAATGATAACTGTTTCAGACAGGGTAATCTCACCCCCGATATCATGGCTCATGGCCGGTGTGCTACCGCTATCATTTTCACATGTAATAATCAGGCTAGGGCACTTAATGGGCGGTTCCGGTTTGATCAATTCACGCACTCCGGCCGCTAGCACAAAGCGGCAATCAGCATACCAATGCGGATCATTACTCATCAATTGTCTGGCGGTTTGTTGCATCAGGTCGGGATGGTTTTCCTGAACGCATCCGTGTACCAGCGGGCTAGAGTTGCTTCCATTGTGGCAGATACCCCTTCATCAAGGGTTTTTTCGCGCGGTCTTCCACAGCTTTCTGTCCGGCATCACCCCGATTATGTGGTGAGTTCATGATTACTAATCCTGCCACCCTGTCCGGATAATCCATGGCAAAGCGGCGATTGATCATCCCGCCAAGCGAGAAGCCAATCAGTACCGCCTTATCAATGCCCAGCCTGTCCATTATTCCTAACGTTTGCCGTGAAAACAGATCAAGGCTTGGCCGTTCATCATCAACGGGGTGTTTGCCCGTGCCCCGCCAGATCAAAACCAATGACCCTATGGGTTTTTAATAATGCTGGCAGCATCCCATCAAAACAATGATGATCAAGGCCAAGCCCATGAATCAGGATCAGTGGCAGGTGATGCGGTTTTGCGGCCTGGCCGCTATCCCAGAATGCGGTATGTTCGGCAATGTATTAGAGCTTTGCATTACTGGTGGTACCTTTATGCAAATGCTGGCATGACCTTATCGCAGAACAGCTCCATTGACTTGATCTGTTCATCAAGTGGCATTCCCATGCTGGCATAATAAATGAAGGGAATCGACGCCTAAATCTTCATATCGTTTCAGCTTTTCGATCACTTCATCTGGGGAGCCAAAGAGCAGATTTTCTTCCAGCATGTCGGCGTTATATTCATCTCTATTTGCCAGTTCGCTCAATGGAATCTGTTTGGGAAAACCGTTTTTAACATCCCCCATATTGCGGAACAGGTTTTCAAACTGGCCAAGCACACATTGAATGGATGCAATGGCTACATCACGGCTGGCTGGTGTTTCGTAAACAGCGGCATGACGCATCAATGCAAACTCTGGCCGTCTGGCATCAGGAAACTTTTGCATCGCATCATCCAGACGTTGTTTATATAGTTCGGCTTCGGAAAAATCGCGGGTCAGTGGCCAACACATGACATTGCAATTATTTTGAATAGCATAGTCATATGTGATAGGTGATCGCGCCGCTACCCATAGAGGGGGGTGCGGGTCCTGTACAGGTTTAGGCACTGATGTGGACAGCGGAAACTGCCAGTATTCGCCATTATGTTCATAATCCCCTTTCCATAAATTAAGCACGGCAGGCAACATTTCATTCATGTATTTCCAGGAATCGGATTGTTTCAAGCCCGGCATCATCCGGTCAAATTCACGCTGATAAGCCCCTGATCCGATGCCAAATTCCAGTCGGCCATCAGTAAGCAAATCTGTCATTGCCGCCTCACCAGCCAGTTTAATCGGATGCCAGTAGGACGCATTTACCACTGCGCATCCCAGTCTGATATTCTGTGTGTTTTCACCCCACCAGACCAATAGGGAAAAGGGATTGGGTGCAATGGTCATTTCCAGCGCATGATGTTCCGCCGCCCAGGCAATTTCAAACCCGGCTTCATCTGCCATTTTTACCATGCGAAGCGTATGATCCCGGACATCTTTCATAGGGATGCTGTCATCCATACGTTCCAGATTTACGGCCAATTGAAATTTCATCTTATATCCTCCTTAATTTAACGTCTTATCTTGCTACAAACTGGCTACCAAGTGGTTCAGATGATGTGTTGATCCATACCGTTTTTGGTCTAGTGTAATCGTAAACGGCCTGAAAGCCGCTTTCTCTGCCGTAACCGGAATGCTTCATTCCCCCGAACTCGGCAATAGGTGATATGGCGCGATAGGTATTGACCCAGACAATACCTGCCTTGATAGCATCGGACATGCGCATAGCCCTTGCACCATCACGTGTGAAAATACCAGCCGCTAATCCATGTTTGGTATCATTAGCCAGATTGATCACCTCGTCTTCTGTCTTGAACCGTATGGCCGCAACGACCGGCCCAAATAATTCGGTGTCAACAACCCGCAAATCCTGACGTGGGCAATCCAGTATGGTCGGCTCAAAATACTGTCCAGCTAGCCCATCAGGTGATTTTCCCCGTCACCAACGTGGCGCCTTCTTCGATAGCAAAGGCAACTTCACGGCGGCAATTTTCCAATTGTGCTGTTGTGCATAATGGCCCGATTTCGGTCGCCTCGGCTAATGGATCACCAATATCTGAACCTGTTCGGCAACAGCTTTCATGCGTGCCAGAAACGCATCAGCAATATCGTCATGCAGATATAACCGTGACCCGGCGACACAGCTTTGTCCGCTTGCGGCAAAAATTCCTGAAACCGCACCATTAACGGCACTATCCAGATCAGCGTCATCAAAACAGATAAAGGGGGATTTGCCACCTAGTTCTAATGAAACTTCGGCAAAGTTTTCAGCAGAATTATGAATAATATGTTTGGCAGATTCAGGCCCGCCAGTAAAGCTGATGCGTGCTACTTTCGGATGTGTGGTCAGGTTCTTGCCGCATGGATCACCAAAGCCGGTGACAATATTGACCACGCCATCAGGGATGCCGGCTTCAGCAATAAGTTTTCCAAAAGCAAGCATGGCAACAGATGCATGTTCGGATGCTTTCAGCACAATGGTATTGCCTGCCGCCAAAGCAGGGCCGATTTTGACAGCCGCCAGAAACAGCTGGGAATTCCATGGAACAACCGCCGCGATCACGCCAAGCGGTTCTCTTTTCGTAAAGACAAACATATCCGGTTTATCAATCGGCAACGTTTCTCCGTGGATTTTATCAGCAGCACCAGCATAAAAATGAAAAAACTCGGCGATATATTTTGCCTGCCAGCGCGTTTCCTTAAACAATTTACCTGTATCAATGGCTTCAATACGGCCAAATTCCTCCGATTTATCAGCAAGCAGATCACCCAGACGGCGCAGACAATGCCCGCGCTCTGTCGGGGTCATGCGTGACCATGGCCCATTGGTAAAGGCATCATGCGCTGCTTCAACGGCGCGATCCACATCAGCGGAGTTGCCGCAGGTATGCGAGCCCATACATCACCTGTTGCCGGATTGGTGCTATCAAAAAACTGGCCATCAGATGCTGCCACCCAATCGCCATCAATAAGCATGGCATATTCTGGAATATGTGTTGTCATAGATGCCTCCCAATTGATATTTTCCAGAAAATTTACTATTAGACAATAGAATAATAATGATAATAATTATCGAAATGATCGAATTATGATATTGAAGTTGAAATGAATCTTGTTGCGCTAAAAACATTACTTGCCATTATTGAAACCGGAAGCCTGATCAGGGCGGCAGAACGGCTCAATGTCACACAGTAACCGTAACGGCGCGCCTGCAAAGCCTTGAAAGCAGTCTGGGACAGAAATTAGTACAGCGGAACAAAACCGGTGCCAGCCTTACAGCGTCAGGCATTAAACTCAAACGTTATGCAGAAGTTATTCTGGCATTATGGCAACAGGCACAGGCAGAAACCGCGCTACCGCCGGGAATGGCTGGCATATACCATATGGGATGCCTGCCTGATCTATGGCCGCAATACGGACAGGAACTGGTTGATCTGGTTAGACAGTACACGGCAAAAACGGCTCTTAATTCATGGCCGGGCTTACATCAGGATTTGCAGGGCTGGCTAGAAAATGGGGTTGTTGATATAGCCATCAGCACCTCTATTTTCCCTACCAGTCAGGACTATGCCACCGAATTTATTGAAGAAGAATTGTATCTGGTTGGTGATAGACCTGACCGGCCGGTGCGATTTGATGAGGGATATATCTATGTTGATCATGGGGTTGATTTTGCGAGAGATCATATTGCCGCGTTTGCGGATGCTGACATCGCCCGTGTCAGTTTCGGTTCCGGATTATGGGCCAAAGAATTTCTGCTGGCCAATGGTGGCAGTTGTTATCTGCCAGCGGGATTGATCATGGATGAATATAAAAATAAGCAACTGTTCCTGATGAAGGATGCGCCCCGTTTTTCCCGTCGCATCTATCTGGCATGGCATGAAACGGGACAATCATCAGATATGCTTGCCTCTCTGGCTCGCCAATTACTAGACAGGATAGCTGGCAAGCAAGCCGCTATTATGACGCATTTCGTAGATAATGAATAACAACGTTACAGAAACATATTCTAGTATATGATGATCAGAACAAGGAGGAATATATCATGTCACCAAAACCTTCAGACCGCGCATTAGAAATGGTGCCTGCCCGTCAGGGTAAGGCCGCCCATGTCAATGCTGGCGAAAGCATTACAATTATTAATACATATGGCACTCAGGTTGTTGATACATGGTGCTTTATGCGTGATGATTTGACAGAATTCATGTCAATGGAACATCAGCGTAGTGTGACGCAGTCTGTTTTCCCATCTGTTGGATCACCTCTTTATAGTAATCGCCGCCGTCCAATTCTAACACTGGAAGAAGACACGTCACCAGGGCGGCATGATACCCTTCTTGCGGCATGTGATGTCTATCGCTATCAGATGCTTGGCTGTACGGAATATCATGATAACTGCACGGATAATCTGGCTACCGCTATGACAGAAATAGGATTGACTGCCCCGGAAACACCTTCACCACTTAATTTATGGATGAATATTCCATTTACCAGCGACGGGGCGACCGCATTCTGCCCGCCATTATCCAAGCCAGAAGATTTTGTCCGGCTTCGTGCCCATCATGATGTGATTGTAGTTATGTCAACATGTCCGCAGGATATGGTACCAATAAATGGTGAAGATATGATCGTTCGTGCCGTGCATTACTATATTGATTGAAGAGATTTTAATTACCCCTGCATCAAAACTGATATGCTCATCTTAACAATAGATGTGGATCTGAATCTGGTGTATGATGAGGCTTTGAATTTATCGGTGCCAGATTAATGTTTCGTCACTTTATCATCTATGTCGCACTAGGTGTTTTATTGCATTCGCCTGTTTGGGCGCAATATGGCCAATCTGCCCCAAAAGTTGAAATTGCTGAGGTTGTATCGTCGGCATTATCACCCCAGAACACGATAGATGGACGGATTGTGGCAAGCCATGATCTGGCCATTGTTACTGCCATTGCTGGGGAAGTGAAACTAGCATCATGGCGTGAAGGGGATATGGTAGAAAAAGGTGATCTGATTGCCAAGCAGGATACGGTAAAAATGGTGATGGCTCTAGACCGGTTATTACTGCAGAAAACAGAAACAGATCAGCTGATTTTGCAAATCCGGACTGCACTTGATTTTGAACTTACCCTGCTTGATCTGGCCAGAGAACAGACAGATTTGCAGAAAGCCAGACTTGACCGGCTAACGGAACTGGCAGCAGAAAACGTGATACCGAAAGATCGTCTTGATGAAGCGGTGCGAGCGCATCTTCAGGCAAGACAGGCTGAAGTTAACGCCCAGAAAACCATGGCAAGACTAGAAAGTGATCTGGTGCAGGCACAAGTTAAATCAGAAATGATTGCTGTTGAAATTGCAGATGCCAGAGCAGATATTGATTCAGCACGACTGATTGCACCAGCATCAGGCCAATTGATTAACTTGACGGCGTTAGACTCACGCTATTTTCAAAAGGGGGAGATGATTGCCCAGATTCGTTCTGATCAGAGTTATGAAATCGAAGTTGATATTCCGGTATCCCTGTTAGCATTTTTGCGGCAGGTCAAAACAATATCCGGTTATGATGCTTCTGGTGAAACACTGATGGCTGTGTTGCGTAGTGAGATTCCGGAAGAAAATCAGAAAACCGGAACCAGACCAGTTCGGTTCACTATTAAGTCTGATTTAACACCAGCAATGATGGCAGATCAGGCACGGGTAAAACTCAATATTCCTTTATCTGATCAACAACCGGTGATGACAATTCCGTCAGATGCTATCATTCCATATGTGGATGGCGTGTTTGTATTTATAATCACTGAAGATAAGGTATTTCGCCGGAATATCACCATTGGTGAGACGATAGCCGACAGAATTGTGATAACAGGCGGGCTTAATACAGGTGATCAGGTGGTCACAAAAGGCAATGAAGGATTGCGTGATGGTATGACCGTCACGATTATTCAGCCATGATAACGAGCATCTGACATGACCAGTCTTATCCGGCTTTCTATTAATCATTTGACAGCAGTTCTTGCTGTTATGCTGATGATTTTTCTGTTTGGTCTTTCAGCGTTACAGCAAGTTCCCATTCAACTAACGCCTGATATTGACCGGCCGGTATTGCAGGTAAGGGTCAGCTGGCCAGGGGCATCACCAGCGGATGTTGATCGTGAAATTATCAATCGGCTGGAAAGAGATTTAGGTGCATTAAGCGGAATTGAGAAAATTGTTTCCAGATCATATTCCGGTCAGGCCAGAGTTACCATCACTTATTCTGTAAATCAGAATATGGATAAGGCATTGACCTTGTTACTGGCAGAACTGTCTGGGATAACTGGGCTACCTGATGAAGCAAAAAGCCCGATTGTCCGTACGTCAAATTCTGATGATTCACCAATTGCTCGACTGGCTTTGACGGCATTGTCAGATGATATTGATCCGGCGGTGGCGGCTGATCTTGATGCGCTTGGGCGGTTTCTTACCACGAATATTATGGATCCGCTGGCGCGGGTGGAAGGGAGTGTCTGATGTATTCAAATATGGTGGTAACGAATTAGAAATGCGGGTCATTATTGATCCTGAAAAACTGGCATCATACCGGCTTGATATCTCAACCGTGATCAGTGCCTTACGTTCAGCAACGACACAGGTCAGTGTTGGTAATATTGAAGCAGGCAAAAGAGAATATATTGTTCGTGTTACATCACCATCTTTCACCCTGGAAGATGCCGGATATATCGTTGTCCGTGCTGATCAGACAGAAAATGGAAATATCGTTCCCATTCGGCTGTCTGATATTGCCCGTTTTGAAATAAAACCCGAACAGGCAAGCAGTTTTCGACGCCTGAATGGTGAAAATGCCATCATTATTAATCTGACACGCGAACAAGGCACCAATGTTGTTGAAACAATGGAGCGACTGAAGCAGAAAATCGACTGATCTTAATGCAAACACGCTCAAACAGATGGGGCTGAAATTACGCGTTATTTATGATGAAACCGTTTATATCTCATCCGCTATATCGCTGGTTCAGCAGAACATCTATATTGGTGGCGCCCTGGCTATTGGGATTCTGCTATTATTTATGCGCAGCTTTCTGCCGATGCTTATCGTATTCTGCGCTATTCCTATTTCGGTTGTTGGAACATTTGTTGCGAATTTCTGCACTGGGTTTATCCATCAATGTTATTTCCCTTGCCGGATTAGCCTTTGCGGTGGGGATGGTGGTTGATGCATCCATTGTGAGTCTGGAAAACATTTTCCGTTTAAGGCAATCTGGCCAGAATGCAGATCAGGCATCCTATGATGGTGCCAGACAGGTTTGGGCTCCCATATTGGGGTCTGCCGTGACAACAGTGGTTGTATTTCTGCCTATCATCATACTTCAGCTTCCGGTGGGGCAATTGTTCCGTGATATTGGCGTTGCGATATCCGTTGCGGTGATGATTTCGGTTCTGGTATCAGTGACTGTCATACCGGCATTATCCTCTGTCATGCTTAAGCGCCAAAGCTATAAGCCTGAAACGCTGATAGCTATTCCCGTTATAGATGACATCGGGCGGGGGTTTAAGGCGGTGGTGTTACGCCATGCTAATGTGATGCTGAAGGCACCACGGCGTGGTGTCATCCTTATTGGTGTGGTCTTTATGATCATTATCGGTGGTATTATGCTGATGATGCCAAAGCTCGATTATCTACCTGATGGTAATGCTAATTTTGTGTTTGGACGGATTTCAGTTCCGCCAGGATATTCGGTTGATGAAACCCTGACGATTGCCAGTGCAATGGAAAAAGGCGCGCGGCCGTTATGGGAAGCAGACCCAGAAGAAACCGATAAACCAGCCATTGAACGTTTTTTCTTTGTGGCCTATGGGGTGGTGCATTTGCAGGTGGTTCAACCGTTGACAGCACCAGAGTAAATGAATTGCGGCCAATTTTGATGCAGCCCATTCTTGATATCCCCTGGGGCATCGGTGTTTGTCAGTCAGTCATCCCTTTTCGGGCGATCAGTGGGCGGGTCACGTTCCATAGAAATAAATGTCCTCGGCAATAGCCTTTCGGATATTGAACCTATCATCATTGAAATGAACCGGCGTCTTCTGGATGCATTTCCACGACAGCAGGGCAATCAGGTCAGGGTTGTTCCTAGTCTGAATAACAATGCCGCCCAGATTACCATTACGCCTGATGTACTGGCATTATCGCGGCTAGGTATATCAATCAGGGATTTTGCCAGTTATGTTGATGTGTTCAATGATGGTTATGTGGTAACGCAAATCCCTTATGCGGGTGACTTGCTTGATCTGCAAATTATTGGTGAACAGGCAGGTGAGCTTACCATTGATCAGCTACAAGCCATGCCGATTGTAACAAAAGATGGCTCTATTGTTCAGTTATCACAATTGGCTAAAGTTGCATTCACTACTGCACCAGAAGAAATTCAGCGTCTTGGCGGCAGACTAGTTATGTCTATTATCATCCGGCCAACGGAAACCTATCTCTTGAAGACAGCATTCAGATCATTGAGGCAGATATTATTCCTGCTATTGCAACCGTTTCAGAATGATAACACCAATATCAACATTTCCGGTGCAGCCAGTGAACTGGCGCAAACATGGCAGGCCATGCAGACTAATGTTGTGCTGGCCATTTTCATGATCTATCTGGTTATGGCTATTCTGTTGCGAAGCTTTGTCATGCCGATGATTATTCTGATGGTTGTGCCGGTTTCTGCCATTGGTGGGCTCATCGGGCTGGCATTTTGAATCTATTTATCAGCCAACCTCTAGATATGCTGACCATGCTGGGCTTTATTATTCTGACAGGGATAGTTGTGAATAATGCTATTCTGATGGTCGAACAGACGTCATTGCATTATCACGAAGATAAAATGCCGATTGAGGATGCTATTTTAGAAGCAACACAGAACCGCATCCGCCCCATCTTCATGTCGACCATGACATCATTATTTGGGTTATTGCCACTGGTGATTTTTCCCGGGGCAGGGTCTGAGCTCTATCGTGGCATCGGTGTTGTTGTCTTTGGAGGATTAAGCCTGTCAACAATAACTACTCTGTTTTATGTGCCGATTTTGCTGTCCGTATTCCGCCGCTTTATCGAAAAAAATCAAAAGAATATCATCAGCCTGAATGCCAGCTTTCAAGAGAACCCGTAAAAACAGGCGACAGATACCGATAACTTAACGGCTGTTAATCATAACATTCATATTGAACAGGTAAAAGTATATCTATGCCTCGGTAAACGACAAACCCTTTGAGAAAGGTTATTTTGCCCCGGATGTTACCTGATGAAGAACATCTTTGAAATCTGCAATAGTTTGATCAATATTGGCAAGTTTATCAAGCCCGAACAATCCGATTCTGAATGTTTTGAATGCATTGGATTCTCCACATTCGAGGGGCACGCCAGCCGCAATCTGGACACCTAGAGCGGCAAAGGCAAGCACCATTTTTGATATCATCTCTATCAGTATGAGAAACAATAACAGTAGGAGATTGAAAGGCTTTTGCGGCAAGTGATTTATAACCATAGCCTTCAACGATCTGGCGCAGTTTCGTGCCTAGTTCGATCTGGGCGGATTTAGCATTGTCAAAACCAAAGGCTTTCATTTCAAGCATGGCATCATAGAATTGCGCCAACCCATCTGTTGGCATCGTTGTATGATAGGCATGACCGCCATCGAGATAGGCTGTCATGATCTGATGCCATTTTTTGAGATCAAGCACAAAACTATCGGATTCAGTTTCCTTAAGACGGTCACACGCTTTATCAGAAAGCATGACAACACCTGCACATGGCGTAGAAGTCCAGCCTTTTTTGGGGGGCAGTGATTAATACATCAACACCAATGGTTTTCATATCGACCCATAATGCGCCTGATGCCACGCAATCAAGGACAAAAATGGCACCGACTTCATGCGCGGTATCAGCAATTTTCTTGAGATATTCATCTGGCATCAGAATACCTGCTGAGGTTTCAACATGCGGGGATACCACAACCCGTGGAGCATTTTCTTTAATTTTTGCGCATATATCATCAATCGGGGTGGGACTGAATTGTTGATCTTTTGCATCTGTATCAGGTTGCGCCATAACAATTTCAGCATGTTCCGGTGTCACACCCTGATTAAAAATCTGTGTCCAGCGATAGCTGAACCAGCCATTACGAATGACCAGCACTTTTTCGTTTCGTGCAAACTGGCGGGCAACGGATTCCATGGCATAACTGCCACCACCTGGGATAAGCGCGCAAGTGGTTGCGCCATAGACCGCAGTCAACCCATCATGAAGCCCACACATGACTTCCTGAAAGGGCGTTGACATTGAATTTAGCGATCTGTCGGTGAAAACAACAGAATATTCCTTTAAAAGTGAACGACGTGTTGATGAAAAATGTGCATCCATAATATTTTCCTTTTCACTGCCTATTATTTTTTTCTAAATACTAATTCACTCAAAGCAGAAATAAGCCTGAGACTATATTAGTATAAACTAAAACGAAATATTCTAAACTTGGGATATACTAAAATTAAGGTTTGCTTGCGAACTATCAAGGGGCAACTGCCATGATAGGGTCTAACCTATTGATATATTTACATTAATTAACTATGATATATCAAATAAAATACAGGAGTGAAACAATAAATTTTGCTACGAATGCTATCATCTGAATGCTGGCATTCAGATATCCGCCTCGCCCATGATCAGTCTTCGGGAAGTCCCAGATATTTATAGTTTTCCGTTGAGATATCCCCATCCCATATGTAAATCGACATGAATGCAGCATCTCCAGTTCGGGTGGCATGGGGCATCATTGACGGGTGATATGATCTTTGCCCTGAAAAAAGCTGTTCATAAGGGGCATCACCACGTTTCCAAAAGGCATGCCCTGCCAGCATGATATAAGTTTCTTCGGCAGGGTGTGTACGAATGCCATATTCGGATTGTGCAAGCATTCCATATAGACCAAGACGGATTTTGATGACGATACCAGACCGGATGGCCCAAGCAACTCAACATGGGCTTTAAAGACTATGTTGTTTATAAAGCTGGTCCTTTTGAGGTTTCGGGGGCACCAGTGAAAAAGGTATTTCCCTGATCAGATCACAAACAGGATGGGCATCATCTTGGCTCATCACATCAAGAAAGGGTATTGAAAGCGGGGATGATTGATCAGAGCCAGATCAATGTTAGTATCGGCCATTTGCATAGCTTTTATGGCATTTTGCTTCAATTGGATCATTTATCACAAAGAATAGAGCATAATTCTTCAAAAAGTCGTGAGAGCGTCATGGTAGATACAATCATTTATGTTTGACCAAATGCTATTTTAGCATAAGAAACAGAATCTAGTAGTAATAAATAACAGATTTTTTTTTCTTATTGTTCTGGTTTGATTAACAAAACCCGACTTCATAAAAAGATTTAGCAGTGTCTGGCAAACTGTGCTTTTGATTTGATATAAAGCCATACAAGACAGGATTAAGGAAATCGCTATGGAGTTCAAAGGAAAGAATAATAATTAGGTAATATAATGGAGCCATTCACATTTTTTACGTAATATTCCAGGCCCTGCTGCCAGCCATGCTGCAAAATTTACCACTGCTATCACACGCATACCTGCGGACTCTGCTATAAAAATTGTTTAAGAGCCCGGAATTTGGGTGAAGTAAATATGGCGTTATTATTAAATCAAGCAACGTGATTTATGTTGATGCTACATGGCATTGCTGGTGCAAATGACGGAATTCTGGCGCCGTGGGTCCCAGATGCTCAATTTGTGGAAGATATGGTGCGCTTTGTTTACCTGGGCTAGCGGGTGATGATGCGCCCCGGTGCAGAACACGAAGGGTGAGGTTTTGCCGATGAGAGATGCTCTTTCCAGAGTTTTGACAATATTGAAGACGCTGACGATGGTGGATATATTGAAGCAGGTGATATCCTGACAAACCATCAGAAGTTCTGGTAGGGCTTATCCGCAAGAACAAATCAAACTGGTGCAAATCGGTTGTAATCTATTCTTACTAAATATGATATATTAAAATGAGAGTGCAAAAAACGCCCCTGATGTTTTGCATTTTAAGACAGATTGGTCTGATTGATGACAATTGTATTCTATCGACGGAGCGGCTGGCACATCTGCGGTTGTTTTGATGGATATGAAAATCTTATTAGTACCATCAGGTGAAGAACCTGCGGCAAATATGATACGTTTTAATGAACATATTATCGCTTGCCGGCGGGCTATTCTGAAACTGAAGCCGCGCTTAGAGCCGCTGTTTCCATTTACAGGAAAAGGCGAATGCACTAAAATAGATGGCGGTATTGCCTTGTTCATCACGGATTTTGAAACTCTGATTAAACAAAGTCTGCGGATCACCGTCACCAGCGACATGATGCGCTGTAGACCCGTAACCTGTTGATACTGCCTGCAACAGGTGGGGCATTGGTGCATGACATGGGAACTATCTCATATCACCTGCTTCATTTAGTCAGCAGCTCTAAGTCTATATCGGTCAATGGTCTGTTCTTACGGTTACCAGTATACCCGGGTCTCCCCTAGGTATAGAAGCTAATGGTTTAGGTGTCGATAGTGGTTGCTACCACCACCTTAGAAACCTTCCTAAGGTACTAAGGTGGAGAGCTTTGATCGCTTTGGAAGCTAAGATTATAGTTAGGGAAAGCTGTAGTAGTAAATACTGTCCACCACGATAATAGACCATAGCTGACGAGGGATATGTTTGGTCTTCATAAAGAGCTAGACCGTCAGCGTTGTATTCGAATTCGTTCACTACGCTATAGTTTGATATTTGCATTTCGTCATTGTTTTGGGTCACTATGGTCTCTTTGGTAATTCTTGTTATTGAGGTCGATACTATGGAAAACAAGTTTCCTAAATCGTTAATCGTGGGTATCTGGGTTGTTGGTATTGGTTTAGTGCTTAATGAGTTCAACCATTTATTGGAACTCCTGCAAATGCTCAGTATGGGGTGCAGAAGGTGGCCATATGTAATGTAAATGGTAACCTTTGCGCTGATGTATGGACACAAAATGATTGGGGTACAACTTACAAAAGGACTTAGAACTGGAGAATAAGCAGTGAGGCAAGGAGCAGGTAAGTTACTGAAACCTCACCAACACCCTATCGGCATCACCTTGTAGTTCAGGTGTCTGTGTTCCGCTGGATTGTTGCACAACGTTAGATTTGACATAAGCGTGTAACTCACCAGCTGTTATTTGTTGCATATCACCGTTGGCGTCCGCTTCGCCTTCCATGCCCTTCATCAGAAAGTAGCTGAACATTCCGTGCTTTGGCTTCTTCAAGTGGCTTGGCAGTTTCATCACCTGCAGCAGCAGTGAAGACCGTGAAACCTTCAGGACTGCTGACTCCTTAGCTTTAAGAAGAACGGGTCTTGCAGCTATCAGCATCTTACTTCCACGGGTAGAGCCAGAATAGCAGGTGTCTAGAAAGACAGTCACACTCCAGGGGTTTGCTTTAGCGATATCATTAAACAATCTGTCTCGTAAGAATAGCTGTATCATCAAGCAACTCTGGTGAGCCATCATAGGGCAGAAGGTACATATTGTGCCCATCATCACTAGCTAGACCATGCCCCGCAAAGAAGACATAGACATCGGTCTGGTCTTGCTTAACTGAACAGGATAGCCAATTCTGTGTGCTCAGAAGGAATTTTCGAATATCAGCGTCATCATTCACAAGGGTCTTTATCCGAGTGTCAGGAATACCCAGCTTCTCATCGCATAGTCGTGAATACAATTGCATCAGTATCAGCATAGATAGCTTTAGCAGGAGGTGTTCTCGTAGTCAGACACACCAATGATAAGGGCTAAAGCGTTGTTGTTGCGCTTAGCTGGCTTTGCGATAGGGTTGAGTTCGTCAAAAGAGATAGATGCCGTAGCGAGGTTGACATTGCGTTCAAGAGTAACGGTCTGGGATGATGAGAGGCCAGCAAGGTCAGTTACCTGTACTTCAACCGTCTTACCAGTAGCAGGAACGTAGGTTGAGTATTCAAAGCTACCGTTGTTAGAGAATGGGACAACATTACCATCCCCAGCATCACCTCAGCCACACCAACATTATCACGCACTCGGCCAACTATGATGCCTTGCTTATCATCAGTATCAGCACGGGTAATGATGATAATGAGGATTTGGGTGTCGGCAGAGGTCGCTTGTTGGGTTTGGATTTATTAACTTGTTGAAGAGTTGTTGTTTAAGTGCCTCCCTTCTTGTTGAGCAGCTAAGGTTAAGCCTCTATTAGATTGTTCAAGATTGCTTCATCTGGAAGCATATCAAAATTATAGTTAAAGGCACTCGTAAGTTCATCAAAATTTTTGAACAAACATTTGTTTTTTATCTAGCAATTAGCAAGAGAAAATGACTTTTCCCAGATGACTTCATTTCACTAATTTTAGCAATGAACATTTCAACATTAGTGGACGGCTAATTTCCCAACACGTAAAACCTCATCGCCTTTGTCTGACGTTCATCTTTGCAAATAACAAGGTCATTATTATTTTTATATTCTGACTGAAAGTGTTGTTGCTCAATAGCCCAGCTTCTTCGGCATCTTCAACAGTCAAATAAACGTCTTTAAACTCATCTTTTTACGTTAACGTATAATGTGAACATCAATTGGATTGCCAATAAATAATTCTGCAACAATTTGCGGAAGCTAAACGCTTTTCAATCGGTTACCATTAAAACCAATCAAACATCGCCAGCTTGAATGCGGCCTCCTCTGCAGGACCACCATCATGAACGGAGGCTACCAAGGCCCCGTTTTCATTTTCAAGACCAAGCTCATTGGCAATCTCTGGGGTGATTGACTGAATAAAGACACCAAGCCAGGGGCGTTTAGTTTCATTTGATGCACTTGATAAAGAAACCGCTTGGGTGGTGGATGCTTCTTCGCATTTCCCCCAAATCAACCCACTGTCGATATATCTAACGTCATAATCAACTTTGACAGCAAACTTTTGTTTCTTTTTGAAGTATGTGCCCTTAATTACAGCCCCATCATCCCTATTAGGAATGCTTATAGTAAACTCAATCTTATCACCACTATGAGAATTAGTAATTAAGTGCCTTTGGTAATCACCAACTCTTATAATTCCTGTTTCATCCATTTCTGCATCAAAACGCTCAGGCACCCATGACGGCCCACTCTAGGTCATACCCGAATTTATGGCTTGTTGGTAACTGGTTACCTTACACTCCAAGAAGGTTGCATGAGAAGGTATAGCCCAAAAGAAGCATTAAACAAAGAGTGATGATATTTTTAGAGCTTGAACTTTAACATCATCTAATAATCCTTCCGAACCGTCTTAACCAAGACCTTTAAGGTCTGTACTATTGGCACTTAGTTATTTCATTTAATCTTAGTTAACAAATGACTTGGGTCAAGATGCGTATCTAAATCATTCTGGTCTGTATGACCAGAGATGAGAGCTACCTCTGGCATAGATAAGCCCATCTCAAAGAACCTGCTAATGGGCTAAAGAACCATCTAAAAAATAACAACAACATCTCGACCCTTTAGCTCTTTTTTGAAATAGGTGAATTTCCAACCCTACCTGGGCCTCCTCCAGCTCACCATGGGACCCAAATGCCCTTCCTCGGTCACAATAACTTTTACACATTCTGCATAAGAAACTGCCAGCTAACCAAGGCCTAGTCTGGTCTTCACGCGATTACGCCAGTCACAACTGGGTCACAATAGCTTTGACAAATAGGTAGTTTATGAGAGAATCTTAATCATTAACTATGAGTTGATGATTGGTGATTAAAACTTAAATAACTGTTGAATTACAATATATTAGAAGGGGAGCAGGTGGTGCCCAGGGGCGGAGTTCGAACCACCGACACGCGGATTTTCAGTCCGCTGCTCTACCAACTGAGCTACCTGGGCAAACGCGGCTATGCTATGCAAGAAAAGTTAAATAGCATCATCTGCAAATATGATCTAGCCGATCTTATCTCATATGTCTAGCCAAAGACGCGTGAGAAATATCATCAAAGCCTATTTTCTTTGAAAAGGCATGATTTCCCGCCCCCGAGCATATCCCTTTCCCCACCTTCGCCATCAATATTTGACTCACCTGATTCGATAGCATCAATCATGGCATCCAGTTCATCTTCATCAGGCACGTCATCTGCAGGAACAGAATATTTACCGGAAAACCAGTTCCCCAGATCAATTGACGCACATCTTTCTGTACAAAAAGGGATATATGGTTCAACAGATGGCTTACCACATGTCGGGCATTTGGCGGGCATGCTGTGTCCTCACATCAGTTCATATTGGCCTATGGCTGAACAGTAATCCACTCCGGCGGCAAGGGCAAGTCTGTGCATATAGCATCCCTGACTGGAAAACCCTCGTTATTTAACCAGTCCTGTGCTGCTGTTGTTAGTGGCAGTTTCGGCGGTAAACCTTTATTATCCCCACCATGATGACGGCTGTGTTGCCATAACTGCCGTAAGCCTGTTATGGCCGCATATTTGGCAGGGGCATGTTGCCAGTCCAGCACATCTGGCAATGGCCGCATCTGAGGCGGACTGGCCAGTGTGTAGAGTCCCCCCTTTGTCCAGCCATATAAATTTGGCCGCAACGGGTCATCGCTACATGCTGCCAACATGGACTGATGAATTCGTTCTCTGCCATTTTGATCCAATCGCGGAAAATCTATCACGACAGCACCTGATATCCGGCGAAGCCGCATCTGCCTGACCAAAGAGGTTCTATCATGTCAGATGCCAGCGTATCAGGCGAAAGCCGTGATGAGCCACTATCACCATCAATTACCGCCGCCCCCGGTGGAGTAGACAGATGCAAAATACCGCCTTCAGGTAAGACCAGACTGGGGCTTAATGCAATATCAATATGCTGATCAATATCTGCATCCGCCCATGATCTGCCATCATGGTCAGTCATAATCTGTTCCGGATTAACATACTGTTCTGCAATATGTTTAAGTGAAGGGGCAGAGGCCAGTAATCCTTGAGTAGTCATGGCTTTTGAGGCTGATATTAAATCATCTATGTCATCTAAATGGCGGCTAATATTTGCCAGCACAATATCGATGGGGTGATACTGTGCCGATTGACGCAAGGTGATCTGACAATGATGTGCCACCGCCAATGTCGTTTAACATATCAATCCTGTCCATGAGATCAGATGCCGGCTGATCTGCCAGGCCTGCTTTCAACCGCTTGGATATATGCATCTGACCTGATTTATCTGGTACAAAATGAATAATGGCAAAACGCGTTTCCATGATCATGCCATGTCGCATCTGGGCTGGTTTCTGTTCACGCGGTTCTGCCTGAACCGTTACTGGTATCAGCGCACCAGAAAAAAGGGCGGAAGGCTTGGCCACACGCATACTAGCGACACCCATCTGCCCGATATTCAGCTGAACACGGCCATGATCAGGAAAACTGTTTGTAACCCTTGCCATAAAGATACTGCCATACGCAGGGGTTTGATCGCTCATATCACTGATCAGAATATCAGTGAGATTACCATTTTTGATGAGCGCCAGCCTTTCATAGTCCGGCATAGGATCATGGATGAATAGTCCATAATCATCCCCGATGATAAGCGCATCAATCCGGCATGGCGAAGCATCTGGCCAGTTTCTGCCAGTGGTAAGCCAACAACCCCAGAATATGACCCACTCATCCAGTCAATCCAGATTGCCGCCTTTCCCTGAATAGCATAACCACCAGCCTTACCCTGCCATTCATCACCGGCCAGATACGCCGCAATCATGGCTTTATCCAGCCGCATAAAACGCACCTTACTATGTGATAGTCGTGATATCACCTGACCATCCGGACATACCAGCACAACCGCCGTCATCACATCGTGACGGCGACCAGACAGTTGCGTCAGAAAGCTTTTCAGCCATGGCTTTATGTTCAGGCTTACCCATGATACGCCTGCCCATGGCAACTACGGTATCTGCCGCCAGCACATAGGAATCAGGATAAAGCGCGGCAACAGCCACCGCCTTTTCCCTTGCGATGCGTTCAACATATATTCTGGGACGTTCGGTTTGGGATGGTGTTTCATCAATTCAGCAGGATGAATGATATCCGCGACCACGCCAATCTGATCAAGCAATTCCACCCGCCTTGGTGATGCCGATGCCAGCACCAGATGACGGTGAGTATCCTGCCTGTCCGTCATGATAGGGATGTTACTTATAACGGAAAGTAATGCGGCCTTTGGTCAAATCATAAGGGGTCATTTCTACATTAACCCGATCACCTGCCAATACACGAATACGGTTTTTGCGCATCTTGCCGCTTGTATGCGCCAACACCTCATGATCATTGTCCAGTTTCACCCTGAACATCGCGTTCGGTAGCAATTCGGTGACAACCCCCGAAAATTCAATTAAGTCTTCTTTAGCCATCCATATAATCCAGTTTGATGAAGATAGGGTTCATCTATTGCGAATGCGCTGTCCATGGTCAAGCATATTATGCATTTAGACCCTGAAAACGGTCATTCAGCATGGTTTTTATGTCATCACGGACATTACGATAGGCATTTAGGCGTGCCTCTCGCCCTTCGGCGATCAATTCCATATCATAGACAGGCCAGTATTCAATCACGGCATCAGCAAGGGTCGGCATTCGGCTTGCCGCTTCATAACTTGCTTCAGAAAAGCAAATCACCAGGTCAAATGGGGATTGTTCCAGATCAGTAAAACTTTTTGGTTCATGATCCATCAGGTTCAGGCCAATTTCTTGCATGACAGCAATGGTGAAACCATCACCAAAATCCCCACCATCATCCATCCCGCAACTATCAACCCGGCCAATATAATCACCATAGATGACCTTCATCATGGCTTCTGCCATGGGTGAGCGTATCTTGTTATGCGTACATGCAAACAGAATGTTCAACGGCTGTTTATCTGATATCTGGCCTTCATTGGTCATGAATTGTTATCCTCCAGTTCAAGACCCCTGCTTTAAAACAAACACAAGACTAAAAAGCCGCCTTGCCGTGCCTTTATCCATTTCGATCTTTCCATCTAGACGAGTTTGCAGGATTTGCGAGCCTTCATCATGTAAAGCTCGCCGCCCCATATCGATGGCCTGAATTTGTGATGGTGTCTTTGTTCTTATGGCCTCATAATAGCTTTCACAGATCATGTTGTAGTCACGGATAACGCGCCGTAATGGCCCCATAGCAAGCATAAAATTTGCCAGCAATTGATTGGCGTTATCCTTAACTTCAAAATGAATATGTCTGGCATCTGTTCTCAGAGTAAGGATGTAAGGGTCCGGTGGCTGATAACAGATTGAAGTAATTTTCTTCAATCAGATCAAAAATAGCAATAGATCGCTCATGTTCTGCTTCAGCACTCAGACGCGGCTGATCTTTCTGATCCAGATGTATTTCTATGATACACGCTTGGTCAGATGCGGTCGTCATGATCAGACGTTCAACCGCCGCGATACGGAAAGCGCATGGGCATCAAGCCCTTCGGCTTTTGCCAGATGAACCGCGGCTAAACCAATTTCACGCAAGGCATCGCTATGACAGGACACTGTGGTTGTTCTTTTCATGAAATCCAGCACACCAAGCCCGGATGAGAATCTGGCCGTTCGTGATGTGGGCAGAACATGATTAGGCCCTGCTACATAATCACCAATCGCTTCAGGGGTATAGGCACCGATAAAAATGGCGCCTGCATGTTTGATCTGATAGCTGATTGCTTCGGCATCAGGCAAAGCAATTTCCAGATGTTCCGGAGCAAGCTGATTGGCAATAGCAACGCCTTCTGTCCAGTCAGCAACGGTAATAATGGCACCATGATCCCGCCATGACGCCCAGCAATTTCTTTTCGCGGCAATGTCGTCAGAATATGATCCACGGCATCGGAAACCGCATTTGCAAAATCTTCATCATCGGTAATCAGAATAGATTGTGCCAGCTCATCATGTTCGGCCTGTGCCATTAGATCCATGGCTATCCAGTCCGGATTATTCTGGGCATCAGCCATAATCAGCACCTCCGACGGGCCGGCAATAGAATCAATTCCCACCTGTCCGAATACCTGTCGTTTGGCGGTAGCAACCCATGCATTGCCAGGGCCGGTTATTTTATCTACTGGCCGGATGCTGTGCGTACCAAAAGCTAGTGCCGCCACCGCTTGCGCACCGCCAATTGCCCATACCTCATCAATACCCGCTCGCCATGCCGCCGCCAAAACCAGATCATTAGCAACCCCATATGGCATCGGGGTTACCATCACCAGACGCTCTACCCCTGCAACACGTGCTGGCAAGGCATTCATCAGGACAGAAGACGGATATGCCGCCTTGCCACCCGGAACATAAAGCCCCGCCGCATCAACCGGCGTATGCCGAAGCCCCAAATGAACACCCGCCTGATCTGTCCATTCCAGTGTTGAGGGGCGTTGTTGTTCATGAAAAGCAGAAATCCGGTCAGCCGCCAGATCAAGCGATTCCCGCAAATCTTATCAAGCTGTTCATAAGCTTGCTTTAGCTGGCTTGAAGGTACCGATAATGCGGTCATATCGTCTGCAGAAAAATGATCAAACGCTTTTGTATATTGTAATAAAGCCTTGTCGCCTTCCTTGCGGATAGTGGCAATAATCTGTGCTACATCTGCACTAACATCGGACACAACTTCACGCGAGCTTGAAATAAAATGATCAAGCACCATCGACCGATTAGGATGATTAAGTGGAACTCTGAGTGTCATCTATTGCCTCACGAAAGCGTTTAATCCAGTGGCTAATTGCATCAGGTCTTGTTTTCCATGCCACCCGGTTCACCACAAACTTGCTCGTAATTTTTGCGATCTCCTCAACCTCAACTAATCCATTTGCTTCCAGTGTCGAGCCGGATTCTACCAAATCAACAATTCGGCGGCATAATCCCAATCGGGGCAAGTTCCATTGCACCATTTAATTTGATACATTCTGCCTGGACTCCTCTTGCAGCAAAATACTGGCTGGTCAGGCGGGGATATTTTGTTGCCACGCGCACATGACTCCAGCTTCTAGGGTCTTCTTCGGTCAATGTATCGGCGCGGGTCGCAACAACCATTCGGCAATGCCCTGTATTCAGATCAACAGGCGCGTAAATATCAGGATGATCAAATTCCATCAGCACGTCAGAACCGGCAACCCCCATCTGTGCCGCGCCATAGGCAAGAAACGTGGCCACATCAAAACTGCGGACACGAATAATATCAACCATCGGATCATTGGTGGTAAAGCGTAGACGACGATCTTTGTCATCGAAAAAACTATCTTCGGGTATAAGTCCGGCATGTTCCATGACAGGGCGTATCGCTTGCCAGATACGTCCTTTTGGCAAAGCCAGTATCAGCTTTTCCTGATTATCCTTGTCAGCTGCTATATCCAGCCTTTCCTTGCCAAGATCTGTCATCGGAATACACTTTCCCTAATCGCTGTCATGTGAGGGCTGAAATCCTGTTACCCATCCCTCATCCAGATCAGCAGCAAATATCCTGATCTGGTCAGTTTCCAGTGATAACATAGCATCACCAGAAAAGGTTATATCAATCGACATACCGGAAAATGTTATGCTGAGCAAGGATAGCACGTCTTCTTTGCGCCCCAGATCTATGCCATGACGTCGCGCCCGTTTCACCCCATCTATATTTATCCCCATTAAACGGCGTCGTTTCTGACCATTTTCAGTGATAAATCTGGCCGCAACCAGCATGAACTGTTTGGCCTGATCATCATACCCCATATCACCAACCAGAACCGTTGCATCCTGCAATAATGCTGATAATACCGTCAAATCCGCCAGATCAAAATGCCAGTTTCTGCCTTGTCGTCATGGCATCATATCCTTTGCCTTATGTGTGACTGTATAGGTCTAACTCTTAACGCGGGTAATATTAGCACCACAAGCATTTAGTTTTTCTTCCAGCTGATAATATCCACGATCAAGATGATAGATGCGTTGCACTGTTGTTGTGCCGCTAGCGACTAATCCGGCCAATACCAGCGAAACAGATGCGCGTAAATCCGTTGCCATGACAGGTGCCCCGATAAGACGATCCACCCCGTGAATAGTGGCAGACCCACCGGATACGGAAATATGTGCACCCATACGCATTAATTCAGGAACATGCATGAACCGGTTTTCAAAAATGGTTTCGTCAATATGCGATATGCCATCCGCAACGACCATTAATGCCATAAATTGCGCTTGTAAGTCTGTTGGAAAATCAGGATAAGGTGCCGTTGTCACATCAACAGGCCTGGGGCGACCATGACCAGTGATTACCATATTATTGCCATCTGCTGTGATTGTTGCCCCCTGACTGGGTTAATAATGTTGTCAATGCTGTCAGGTGTTCTGGACGGACATGTTGTAAGGTGACTTCACCGCCTGTCAGTGCCGCGGCAATAGCAAATGTTCCCGCTTCAATTCTGTCAGGAACAACCCGATGACGGGCACCGCCAAGCTGGTCAACCCCATCAATAATAATGGTATCTGTTCCATGGCCACTAATTTTTGCCCCCATAGCAATCAGACATTCAGCCAGATCAGTAATTTCAGGTTCTTTGGCCGCCTGTTCCAGTATCGTCTGGCCTTTTGCCAGTACCGCCGCCATCAGAGCGTTTTCTGTGGCACCTACACTAACCATGGGAAAAGTGATGCGATTGCCAGTCAGCCCCTGGATAGCTTCAGCTATAACATAGCCATCTTCTAAGGTGATCTTTGCTCCCAGTTTTTCCATCACCATGATATGCAGGTCAACCGGACGCGTTCCAATGGCGCATCCCCCGGCAACGATACCTTGGCCGCGCCCATGCGGGCAAGCAATGGCCCAAGCACCAGAATTGATGCCCGCATTTTCCGGACAATATCATAAGCGGCTTCAATCTGAACTGACCCTGATACCTGCATATGGAGTGCGTTCATCCTTTACCGTGCTTTCTACATTCAGACTGGTCAGTAATTCCCGCATGGACTGGGTATCGGCTAGATCAGGCCAGCCATCCAGTATCAGTTGATCATCTGTTAACAAAGCCAGACACATAAGCGGCAAAGCGGCATTTTTTGCACCACTAATCGGAATAGTACCATGTAGTTGACCACCACCTACAATATTCAGCTTATCCATGATCTGGCTCTCCTTTGCTTGCAGGTGTCTGGTTCTGGCTATTGGCACGACCACGTTTCTGGGATTTTCGTTTTAATAGGTTTTCCCGCAAAGCCTGTGCCAGCCTATCTGTTTTATCAGATGGTGATTGTTCTATATTCTGTTTTTTTCGATTTAGGCTTATTCATTAATGTCGTCTCATGCGGTGTTTTGAATGCTCGTTTATAGGCTTCATGTTGATTTAGGGTTTTACCACGAAAAACGGGCAGGAAAATGGCTAATTATCACTTTTTTGTGATTTGCCATTTTCTTCAACATATTAGAATAAAGTAAAACAATAATGGATGAAGGATAATGGATTTGCCTGATCACGATCAGAAGCTTATCCCTGAAAGGAATGGGAACAGATCATCGCTTCAACATGGAAACGGTTTATTCCGGTTCTTGTGCTGGTGTTAGGATTATGTCTGATATTATCTGTCATGCGGTATTATGATATCCGCCTTGACCAGCAATTCTGGGTAAATATAGCCGACCGTTACGATATCCTTACCCAATGGATAGATCAGCGTTATCTGATGATGAGTTTCGCTTTTATTGCTGGCTATACCATAGCCGTCGCCTTTTCTGTTCCGGGGGCGGTTATTCCTGACTTTATTGGGCGGGGCATTATTTGGCTGGATGGCTGTCATTATGGTGGTTTTTCAGCCAGTCTGGGAGCTTTACTAGTTTTTCTGGCCGCTCGCGGGGCATGTGCCAGTTTCTTTCAGGCATCAGGGTCACGTTTTCATCAACCGCCTTAAAAACGGTTTTGACCAGTCACCATTTTTCTGGCTTCTGGCCTTGCGTTTGATGCCTGTTGCCCCATTCTGGGTGGTGAATATAATTCCTGCTATGCTCGGCATGCGGGTTTTCCCGTACCTGATGGCAACGGTTATTGGTATCATCCCCGGCAGTGCTGTTTTTGTTTACACCGGCATCGGTTTTGGTGAATTGATGACGCGAGGCCAGACACCTGATCTAGCCATTTTATCTGATCAGCATTTTATCGGGCCTATTCTGGCGTTATCGCTATTAGCTGTCATTCCGGCCATTGTTAAATCACGCCGCCATCACAATAGCAAAAATGATATAGAGGAAAGATGATGACCATACTGGAAACCGATATCTGTATCATTGGCGGTGGTTCTGGCGGATTGTCCGTTGCTGCCGGAGCAAGCCAGATGGGCGCCAGAGTTGTTTTATTTGAACGTCACAAGATGGGCGGGGATTGCCTCAATTATGGCTGTGTACCATCTCAAAAGCATTATTGGCGGCGGCAAAACTGGCTTATCAACCTTCACAGGCTAAGGCCATGGGTATCACCACCAAGGCATCGGTAAATATGGCAGCTGTAAAAGCCCATATTGATGAAGTGATTGCCAGTATTGCTCCACATGATTCCGTTGAACGCTTTACCAGTCTGGGCGTTAAAGTCATTGAGATCTGATGCAAGCTTTATCGATCATCAGACCGTGGCTGGTGGCGGCTATACCGTAAAAGCAAAGTTTTTTGTTATTGCCACCGGATCATCGCCTTTTGTGCCACCAGTGGACGGATTATCGACCACACCCTATTACACGAATGAAAATATATTCACTCTTGATCATGTCCCCGAACATTTGATTATCATGGGTGGTGGCCCATCGGGATTGAAATGGCTCAGGCATGGAAACGGCTTGGTGCAGATGTTACCGTGGTCGAAGCGGCCAGTATCCTAAGCCGCGATGAGCCACGTCTGGTTGAAATTCTTCATCATCACCTTGAAGCAGAAGGCATCAATTTCATTGAAGGCACCGCAATAACACATGCAGAAGGCACCGATGGCCAGATCACGGTTACCCTGGAAGGACAATCGACAGGTAGTCTTAATGGTTCACATTTGCTGGTTGCCGTAGGACGGCGACCTAATCTGGATGGCCTTGATCTGGATAAAGCCGGTATCACATATGACAAAGCTGGCATTACAACCGACAACCGGTTACGGACGACTAACCGTCGGGTTTTTGCCATAGGTGATGTTGCTGGGCGACAACAATTTACCCATATTGCCGGCTATCATGCAGGGATTGTCATTCGCAATATGTTGTTCCGCCTGCCAGCCAAGATTGATGATAGCCATATACCATGGGTGACATTTACAGACCCTGAAATGGCGCATGTCGGCATGACAATGGATATGGCAAAGGCCGCCGGATATAACCCTGTTCAACTGATGACGCCATTGGCTGAAAATGATCGCGCCCGCGCCGAACGCCGCACCGAAGGCATGGTGATAGCCGTTACCACAAAAAAAGGACGCATTCTTGGCGCTAGCATTCTAGCCCCACATGCAGGGGAGATGATCGGAACATGGGGAGTAGCCGATTATCCGCAAAAGGCATCGATTAAAACCATGGCATCATATATTGCCCCCTATCCGACTTATGGTGAAGCAAGCAAACGGGCCGCTGGGGCATTTTATACATCAAAACTATTCTCAACGCGGGTGAAGCGGCTGGTGCGATTTATGTTAAAATGGTTTTAAATATGATCGCGATATTCTGGCAGTAGCAGCAATGGCTTTAGTCTTGCATCTTGTATCTCTTGCTGTTAAAAACACGCCAATGCTGCTGTAGCTCAGTGGTAGAGCACTCCCTTGGTAAGGGAGAGGTCGGTGGTTCAATCCCACTCAGCAGCACCATTTTCCATTTACCCATATTTTATTCCGGCTTCTTTTATGTCGGTTAATATTCTGCAATAATCTGCAATAGGCGGGCTTTGAGTGTGCTGATTTGAGCTTTGAGCATGGCGTTTTCCTGTTCCAATGCTTCTATTTTGGCTTCGGCACTGGCTTTATCATGGCCGGAAACGCCAGTAAGCAAATCGCTTTTGCAGCTATTATAAATGAAAATATCTTCAGCAGAATTGCTGGCCGGTATGCATTCATGACTCCACCCCTGATGAAGGCTAAGCCATAAAGTCATAATCATTATTATGGTTGTTTTTAGAAGCAAACGGATATGATACATAAAACGCCAATCCTTCAATATTGGTTTTTGATTTATAATCATAACACTAGCATCATTGAAACCGTATTAAAAAAAAAATTTTTTTAGCCTTTAAAACATTCTAAATAAAAAATTAGTTTAATATAAATATTAATATTAACTCATAGGCAGGCATCAAAATGAACGCCATCAACTACGCTATTCTTCCATTTTTCAGATATTTTGATTTTCAAGGGACGGTCTAGCCGCAGTGAGTTCTGGTGGTATAGCCTATTGATTTTCTTATTGGGATTCTCTATTTTATATATTCCATTGCCATGATGCCATCTTTTCAAGACATGATGGATCCCTATTTTGATGATGCCAGTCTTGGCTATGGGTTTATTGATTATGTTTATATCATTTTTTCATTGCTGACTTTTATCCCCGGTCTTGCGGTTTCTGTCAGACGACTTCATGATATCAACCGGACGGGATGGTGGCTTGCCGCTTTTTACGGATTAATGACGGCATCTTCGGCTTTATTTGCTGGTGCCATGATATCGATTTTTGTTTCAGTCATGTTTGCCATGACTGGCGATACAAGCAGTATACCATCTTCTTTTGGCGGGGCATACACCATGATCATTCTGGCTATCGGGTTATTTATCGGCACATTTGTCTGGATGATTGTCTGGTATGCAACCCCAAGCGTCAACACCGATAACCGTTTTGGTGACACCCCGATTTAATCTCCCATTACGGCATTTCTCACTATAAAAAATATTCATGACTTGCATATGCTAATTATGCTAATGGATTATATTATATTATTATTTATTAGGAGAAAATAATGAAAGTAGCTGGTGGAGTATTAGGAATTATTGGTGGTGTTATTAATGCCATTTTAGCGTATCTTGCTTATGCAGCCGCCGCCCGTTGGTGGCTTTATCTCAGGCGATGCTAGATTCGGGCAGTGTCGGTTCAGCAGCACTAGCAGATGATCGGCTCAAGTCTGTACATCCGCGGTAACAAGCTATCATCCTGGTTGATTTCTATCGTGATGTTCGTTGGCAGGTATCATGGCACTTTGGCTATGAATAAGCGCGTAAAATGCCTGGCATCATCATGATTGTTGCTTGTTGTTATCACATTGGTTGATGGCGTGGGTTTGCAGGAATTATCATTATTATTCTTGGACTTATTGGTGGCATTCTTGCCGTACTGGCAGCACCAAAAGAAGTCCATCTGCTGCTTAAAAATGTTTTATCATGCTTGAAAATACCCCCTTTTTAGGGGATATTTTTTTATATCAATATGTTGCCCAGACACTTTCTGTCTTACCGTGATTGATGAATAGGCTATTTTCATTATATCGGAATATCCTGATTTTCTGATTACACTGGATTTTTCATGTCCGCATTCAGTTTTCATAACAATATGATGTTTATCAGGTCGCAATGGCGGTTTCTGTTATTTGGATTGTTACTGGCTTTTTTTCATCACCCGGCCAGACCTTTTTTATCTCACTTTTTTCAGCAGAAATTCGTGGTGAGCTAAATCTCAGTCATGGTGATTTCGGGATCATTTATGCCGCTGGCACATTAACCAGCGCGGCTACCATTATCTTTCTTGGCAGATTGGTGGACGTGATCAGGTTGCGAAATATTTCGCTTATGATCATTCTGGGGCTGGCATTTGCAACCAGTTTTTTTTCAATGGTTTCATCCGCCGTCATGCTTGGCTTTGGCATTTACTTCCTGCGGTTAACCGGTCAGGGCATGATGACTCATCTTTACGCTACTGCTATGAGCCGCCGATATGTGGAAGAACGTGGCCGCGCCGTGGCCATTGCCACCCAAGGTCATCCTTTATCCGAAGTGTTAATGCCAGCCTTTGCCCTATTGCTATTAGCAGTAATAGACTGGCGGCAAATCTGGCAAGTGACCACTCTCTTACTGCTTATCATCATGATACCCGCAACATTACTGCTTTCTGGTCGACAACAGGGTCAAGATGGTGCCGGTGTTGACGGCCTTGCCACTGGACGTGATGGCCATCACTGGACGACCCGGCAGGTGATCTTTCAATGGCGGTTTCTATTATTGGCAGGGCTGGTATTAGCCCCCAGTTTCACGTCAACAGGGTTATTCTTTCATCAGATTTATTTTGCTGATCTCAAGAATATTCCTCTCCCATTATGGGCAAGCGGCTATACCGTATATGCCGCATTAAGCATCATCGGTGCGCTTATAGGGGGCGTTATGGTTGACCGGTTTTCGGCAAGCATCATTGCACCGGTGATTGTGACCTTTCTGGCATTGCCTGTGTTTCTGCTTGGCCAGATCAACTCACCCATGATGGTCTGGGTATATTTTGCATGTTTCGGGCTAATACAGGGTGGGGTTTATCCTGTTATCACACCAATATGGGCTGAACTTTATGGCACCCGCCATCTAGGTGGTATCAAGGCAGTGATGCATGCGATCATGGTGTTTGCATCAGCATTATCACCTGCTGGCATAGGAATCATGATTGATGCGGGATTTAGCCTGAACGCCATCTTGCTTGTCATGGGCGCAGTGCCTGTTACAGCTGGAATTCTCGGTTATTATGGATGCCGTATAGGATAGCCAGATAAAGGCTCTTGAAGGACAGCATGAAAATCGCCATATGAAGAATGATATGACAGATGAACAGATGACAAATGGCACCTTAATGGGCGAAGCAGTCTTGCCGTCACCGGCCAAGATGCTGAAGCATTTCTTAATGATTTGCTGACCCTTGATATAACAACTCTCCCAGCAGAAATTCTGTCACTTCAGCCGTTCTTCTGACCCCGCAGGGACGGATTATTTTTGACCTTCTGATCAGTCGCATAACAGATGGTTTCCGACTGGAATGTGATCAGCACAGGATCGATGATCTGATTAAGAAACTCCGGCTTTACCGGTTACGCCGAGCGGTTGACCTGATGCCACTGGATGAACCTGTTTTTGCCATGCTGACAGAACCCCATGATGCCGGATGGATGAAGGATAATCGTTTTCAAGATATCACCGCCTGCCGGTATTATGGCGGCATTTCGCCTGATAATCAGGCCAAGATAGTGGAAGATGACACAGTCTATCGTGCTATTCGTTACCAGTATGCAATCCCCGAAGGTAGTATAGAACTGCCTGAAGAAAAAGCCTTACCACTTAGAAGCCGGACTGGATAGGTTAGGTGCAATCAGTTTTGACAAAGGGTGCTTTATCGGACAGGAAGTCACCGCAAGAACGCGCTATCGTGGGCTGTTAAAGCGGCGTTATATTCCGTTCAGGGCAATGGCTGATATCACTGTTCCTGCTGATATTCATGCAGATGAACGGTTGGTAGGAGAACTCCTTGGGCTTGCCAGAACCGGGGATAGCTGGATCGGACTTGCCAATATCCGGCTTGATGCCCTTGATCAAGGTCAAAGATTAATGGCAGGAACAAATGAAATTATCCCCTTAACCGGCATGGAAAGCACCACAAAGGCTTGATTTCAACCTATTTGCGCGTATGATGAAATACTGTTTCATCATGACAGTGATCATGATTATTTTTTATTAATTTTGGGTTATTGAGTATCGCCCGCGCTTGTGATTGCCTGGTGCTGATCCTTATTTCCCGCCACTCATTCTGGAGGCAAAATGACTGATTTGCTAATGCCTAAAGCCACTGCAGTATGGCTGATTGATAACACGGCGCTAACCTTTGCCCAGATTGCCGATTTTTGCCAGCTTCATGATCTGGAAGTTCAGGCTATTGCTGATGGTGATGTTGGGGGCGGGATTCGCGGTTATGACCCGGTGCTGAACAAACAATTATCACAGGACGAAATTACCCGCTGCGAAGCTGACCCTGAATGCCAGACTGGTACGGTCAACAACATCACTACCAGAACCGACAAATCGCACCAAAGGGCCAACATATATTCCTCTTGCCAAGCGTGGGGATAAACCTGATGGTATTGCATGGCTGGTTAAACATCACCCTAATATGAAAGACAGTGTGATTTCCAAACTGGTTGGAACAACCCGCGATACCATTACGAAAATCCGTGAACGGTCACATTGGAATATTGCTAATATAACAGCCAAACATCCTGTTATGCTTGGGCTTTGCACACAAGACGCGCTTGATCTTGCTATTACCAAAACCGGTGATAACGTAAAATCACCATCTGAACAGGTGCAGGGTATTTCCGAACTTCCCTGATAGTAAGAGGGATGACGTCATCTTAAGCACAGTAGAGCATATGAAAAGGCTGGTTATGCGAGATGAGCAAGGATAGTTTTGATGATGATATCAAAGGCCAACTCAGAAAGCGGCTGGAACAGCTGACTCTGGAACATCGTGATCTGGATGAAGTTATTGACCAGCTGGCACAAGGCACCAATATTGATATCCTGAAACTGCAGCGGCTCAAAAAGCGTAAGCTTGGTATCAAGGATGAGATTCGTATCATAAACCAGAAACTCTTACCTGATATCATTGCCTGATATCATTGCAAGGATGAGGAGATATTTATGTCCACCAGCTTTCCAAAGATAGGGATTTGTATGGGAAGTCAGTCAGACTGGTCTTGCATGAGTCATGCCGCCACCATACTGGATCAGTTAGATGTAACCTATGAAACCCGCATTATTTCTGCCCATCGTACCCCTGACCGTTTGAAAACATATACAGATCATGCCCATAGCCATGGCATTCAGGTGATTATTGCTGGTGCTGGTGGGGCTGCGCATTTACCCGGTATGCTCGCTGCCTATACGACCCTACCTGTTCTTGGTGTTCCCGTTGAAAGCAAGGCGCTGAAAGGCATGGATTCCCTTTTATCTATTGTCCAGATGCCGGCCGGTGTTCCGGTGGCCAGTTTTGCTATCGGCCATTCCGGTGCTACCAATGCCGGATTAATGGCCGCTTCTATTCTGGCACTTACTGATGATGATCTGGCCAAGCGACTGAAGGCATGGCGACAAAACCAGACCGATGCTATTGCCATAGCGCCGGTGAATGACGGCAAGGAATAAATCGGATCATGTTACCAAAAGACGCTTTATCAGAAACCGCCATGATTGGTATTCTTGGTGGTGGCCAACTTGGACGAATGACGATTGAAGCCGCATCCGCCCTTGGCTATCGGTGTCATGTTTTTGCCCCTATGGGGGATGCACCGGCCACGGATATTGCCAGCATGGTCACCCGGGCGGATTATGATGATACCGCCGCTCTGGCCACGTTTGCCCAATCGGTATCGGCTGTTGTCTGTGAGTTTGAAAATGTTCCTGTGACAGCTATGGATATGCTGGCGGGACAAGTACCTGTCTGCCCCGGCAGCAAGGCATTAGGTATTGCCCAGCATCGGCTTAAAGAAAAAACCATGGCGCAATCTATCGGTATTGCTACCCCGCGTTTTGTCGCTGTTAGTGATCAGGCGACACTTCGGCAAGGGCTCATGGCGTTTGAACATGGCATTCTTGAAAACCTGCCGCATGGGATATGATGGCAAAGGCCAGATGCGGCTTTCCACTGATACGTTATCCGATGATGCCTATGCCCAGATGGGGTCAGATGATCTGATACTGGAAGAACTGGTTGATTTTAGAGCTGAAGCCAGTTTTCTTGTGGGCAGAGACCAGCATGGTCATATGATCACATGGCCGGCTAGTCTTAATCAACACCGCAATGGTATTCTCCATATCAGTGAAGCACCAGCACAACCGGATATCCTTCCAACTGACCTGGAAAAGGAAGGGCTGGAAGCAGTCAAGGCCATTGCTGAACATCTTGATCTTATCGGTGTTCTTGCTGTTGAAATGTTTATCACCGCAACAGGAACGCTTTTATTTAATGAAATTGCCCCCCGTCCACATAATTCTTTTCACTGGACTATTGAGGGGACAGAAACAAGCCAGTTTTCTCAACTAATCCGTATCGCTGCTAGTTTGCCGCTTGGTTCTACCAATGCCCATGCCAGATGGCGGATGACCAATATTCTGGGTGAAGATATGCCCGAATTGGATGCCGCTTTTACACGGTCAGGGGTTTATATCCACCGTTATGGCAAGGCAGAAGCACGGACTGGTCGAAAGATGGCGCATCTTAACGAACAACTGGATTAATCTGGCCGCCCTAGGGATGTCAGATCATATGGCGTAGTCTGATACAGATCATGTATCCAGTTTGTAATGAATAAAAAGGCAAATGGCCGCCAGTAATTGACTGGTGCCTGATCAGGATTATTATCTGGAAAATAGTTTACAGGCAGGGCGTATCCAGCCCTTCATTCAGATCACGTTTAAATTCAGCCGCTAATGTTTCTGCGTCATATTCCAGATGATTAAGCACATATAAATCACCGGTATCGCGATGCCTGACAATGCCGGGCCCAGCCACTGGACTTTCGGCAAGAATCTCAATCCTTGATGTGAATTGATTTCCTGTGACCGGTTTTCCGTATAGCGTGATACAGGCATAGGAAAGGAATCGGTAAATCCTTTCATTAGTCGGGTCGTATTTTCTGTTAGCTTATGATCAAAAACACCAAATAGTTTATTTTCAATCAGGTGTTTCTGGATATGGTGAAAATGATAGAGAAGCGCCTGCCCACCCCAGCAAATGCCTAGCCGTCGAAAACAATGTTTACGCGACCAGTCCATAATTTCTACTAGTTCCTGCCAGTAATTCACATCTTCAAAAGCCAGTTTTTCTACTGGCGCACCAGTGATAATAATGCCATCAAAATAATCTTCCTTAACATCTTCCAACGACCGGTAAAAACGGCGCAGATAGCCCGGCTCGGTATTGCGGGGCTTATAGCTGGCTGTGGTCATCAGAGTCAGCTCAATCTGCAACGGACTATTTCCAAGAAGACGGGCAAACTGGATCTCCGTTTCTTCTTTTTTGGGCATTAGATTAAGGAAAAGCAATTTGATTGGCCGGATATCCTGAACCACGGCACGATCACTAATGATGAGATCAACATTTTCATTTTCCAGCACCTCACGGGCAGGAAGATCAGATTGAATTTTAATAGGCACGGCAATACTCTTTTCTAGAACATATCAATGACAGACGATTAAGACTGGTTCAGGAACGAACCCATGGCGGCGATAGCCGCCCCATCATTCGTCCAGCCATTTTCATGCCTGTCTTTGCCATCTGGCGTGCAGGTGCCGTGATTTTTGGAAGGAACGCCACTTCTTTCAGGCGCTGGGAAACAAAGCGTTCTAGCTTATCATGGTCAGCCCCCGGATTAGCAATCCAGTAAGCAAGTGTTGCGCTATAAACGCCAGCCAGTAATGCCCGCTTTGAATAGAAATTAAAATCAACGGACCGGTCACCAGCAATCCGCCACATACAATCAATGGATCGGTAAAGAGTCCGCATGGCAACAGGTGCATGTTGCGGCCTTGCCAGCATTTGTAGAGCGCGGGAAACGGCCTCCCGATGCGGGGCGGCACCTTCTAATCTGATCAAAATCAGGGATTTGATCGTGGCCGTGACCCCTTCGGGGCGAACCTCACGTTCAGCAAAACGTCTGATCATGTCCTGATCACTTAAAGCAACAAAGGCTTCAACCGCACTGATAGCACCACGCGGGAACATATTTGCCATAGTTTCCGCTGACAATCCAAGGTCTTGCTGTGTTGCTTCCAGCGCCTTATCTGTCCAGCCATCAAAGGGAACATGAACAAGCATAGCGCGGATAACTGAATTGATATCAAGATTTTCCATCATTATCACCTTTGGTATGTTATATAGGCATGTTCAGGGAATGTGCAATCCCTTTCCGCAAGCTTAATTCTTTTGCCTGATAATATACGCCTTTTGGCTTTGCATGAATAATGATATATGCTATAAGCACCAATCTTGATGGAATTATATGGCTTTTTGGTAGATATTTCCTCAAAAATGGTCAAAAAAGATAAATCATCGAAAGGAATGATGCCAAAGTGTTCGTAACAGTCAGAGACAATAATGTCGATCAAGCTCTGCGCGTCCTGAAAAAGAAGATGCAACGCGAAGGGATGTTCCGTGAAATGAAAAACCGCCGTAATTACGAAAAGCCGTCCGAAAGACGTGCGCGTGAAACAGCAGGAATCAACTCGCCGGGTGCGTAAGCTTATGCGCAAACGGCTTGAGCGTGAAGGCTTCTAGTCTAAGTTTTCTTCATATTTCCGAAACATAAAAAAGCCACCTAAATGTTAGGTGGCTTTATCTTTTTCATATTTAAAGGAACTTTGATATCAGGTGATCTAAGTGACCACCTGATATGGTTTTGATGATATCTTCGCATACTTTCTTTGCATCGCCGAATAAGCATCATTGTGTTATCATTGAAGAAAAGCGGATTATCAACACCTGCATAACCCGACGCCATGGAACGCTTGACGAATAGGACGGTCTTGGCCTTTTCCACATCAAGAATAGGCATGCCATAGATAGCCGAACTCGGATCTGTCTTCGCCAGAGGATTCGTTACATCATTCGCGCCAATAACAAATGCAACATCTGTCTGGGCAAAATCACGGTTGATTTCATCCAGCTCCAGCACTTCATCATATGGCACATTTGCTTCCGCTAGCAGAACATTCATATGTCCGGGCATCCGGCCAGCAACCGGGTGAATGGCATAACGAACGTCAACGCCTTCTGCCTTAAGCAGATCAGCCATTTCACGCAACGCATGCTGAGCCTGTGCTACCGCCATACCATAACCGGGAACAATAATGACAGATGAGGCATTTCCCATGATGAAACTGGCATCATCGGCACTGCCCTGCTTAACCACTTTATCGCCATTATCTGCCGCCGCACCTGTTGCCGCTTCACCACCAAAGCCGCCAAGGATAACGCTGAAGAAGGATCGATTCATCCCCTTACACATAATATAGGATAGAATAGCCCCACTTGCCCCGACCAGTGATCCCGTAATAATCAATAGCGGGTTGCCAAGCGTAAATCCGATACCAGCGGCCGCCCATCCCGAATAGGAATTGAGCATGGATATCACCACTGGCATATCTGCACCACCGATAGGAATAATGATCAGAACGCCAGCAACCAGCGCGATAATGAACACCAGCCAGAAGGCAATCACGCTGTTTGTTGTCGCCAGCCATGCCACCAGCGCAATCAGTAAAATACCCAGTCCTGCATTCAAAATATGCTGACCCGGAAAAGTAACAGGCTTACCTGTAATAATGCCCTGCAATTTACCAAAAGCAATAATGGATCCGGTAAAGGTAATCGCACCAATAGCCAGACCTAGTGACATTTCAATCAGACTGCCCATGGCGATATTGCCCGGAACACCAATACCATAAGGCATCGGATTATAAAATGCCGCCGCCGCAACAGCACAAGCGGCCAGACCAACCAGTGAGTGGAAGGCAGCAACCAGTTGTGGCAATGCTGTCATCTGGATTCGCATCGCAATAAATGCCCCGATACCACCACCAATAATAATGCCAGCAATGATCAAGCCATAGCTATTTACCTCCGGCAGAGAAATCGTGGTCAGAATAGCAATCGCCATCCCGCCCATGCCATAAAAATTACCAGAACGTGCTGTTTCTGGTGACGACAGACCGCGCAGTGCCATGATAAACATCACTGCTGCAATCAGATAAAGATATGCTGAAAATGACGCGCCCATCTCTATCTCCCTTTACGCTTGAACATAGCCAGCATCCGCTGGGTTACAATAAAACCACCAAAGATATTAATAGATGCCAGAATGACCCCGATAAAACCCATCACCTGAGAAAACCAAACTCTGCTGGCCTGCTGCGATTAATGCACCGACAATGATCACCGAGGAAATGGCATTGGTAACACCCATTAAAGGTGAGTGAAGTGCCGGCGTTACACGCCAGACGACATAATACCCGACAAAACAGGCTAGAATTAATACCGTCAATCCAAAATAGAGTGGCTCAACAGCATTATGACCAACGGCATCTGAACCCATGCTCATGATGGCATTTTCAAGTGACTGGCTGGTTTCCAGTAATTCTGTTGCCTGATTGGAAATTGTTTTTGCCTGTGACAGCAGAACATCACTCGCCATCTTTATCCCCTTCCTTCTTTGTTGTTTCCTCGGCTGGCTTAGCGGCTTTTCGCCTTTGGCTTGGTAATCAGACTGCTTGTAATGATTTCATCATCGCTGTCTGATTTAAGCGATTTGTTTTCATCATCCCATAAATTAGTAAGAAAATTCAGCACATTCTTGGCATATAGACTTGATGCAACTTCTGGCAGACGACCAGCTATATTGGTGTATCCCACCAGAGTGACGCCATGCTTGACCGTAACGGCTCCCGGCTCACTCAATGGACAGTTACCGCCCTGTTCCACCGCCAGATCAACAATGACTGAACCCGGCTTCATGGATTTAACCATATCTTCTGTTACCAGAACCGGTGCAGGCCGCCCCGGAATAAGCGCCGTGGTGATAATGATATCCTGCGTCTTTATCGTATCGGCAATCAGTTGCGCCTGTTTGGCTTTATAGCTATCGCTCATCTCTTTGGCATAACCGCCTGAGGTTTCGGCGGCCTTAAACTCATCATCTTCGACAGCACAAATTTCCCGCCAAGAGATTCAACCTGTTCTTTCACCGCTGGCCGCACATCGGTCGCTGAAACCACAGCACCTAATCGTTTAGCTGTCGCAATCGCCTGCAATCCGGCAACACCAGCACCCATAACCAGCACCTTGGCTGGCGGCACTGTTCCTGCCGCCGTCATCATCATGGGAAAGGCACGGGTAAAGACAGCGCTTGCTTCAAGCACGGCACGATATCCGGCCAGATTTGCCTGACTGGACAGAACATCCATGGATTGCGCCCGCGTAATCCGCGGCACCAGTTCAAGTGCATAACCGGTCACACCGGCATCACTAAGCATGGCACCAGTATCGGTATCACTATAAGGTTCCATCAAGCTGATCACGGTTGAACCAGCAGACATTTTGCCAATTTCATCCTTGCTGGGTGGCCTTACCTTAAATACCAGATCAGCGCCCAGTGCTTTTGCCGTTGACACTATGCTAGCGCCAGCCGTTTCAAATGCACTATCAGGAATCAGCGCCGCATCACCTGCTCCTTTTTCAACTGCCACCGAAAAGCCCATCGCGATAAGTTTCTTCACGCTTTCCGGCACAGCAGCGACGCGGCTTTCGTCACTTCGTGTTTCTTTTGGAATTCCAATTATCATCATTTATCCCTCAAATTCAGCGTCTTCCGCATTCTCATGTTGCCAGAGATGATCTGGCAGACCAGCAAGTTGAGCAGCTTCTTTCTGGCGGCTCATCAATGTTTCAACATCAAAATCATCTATCAACCCTTCAAACAAGCGATGCCAGTTAACTTCGGCCTTCAAATGCATAAACACAGACCCAAGTCCAAGTGCTGCCCTATCCATGAGAACAAACTCACGCGGTGGCTTCACCCCGCCAATACGTTTTAATTCAGCATGAACCTGCATAGCAAGTTCGCGCCCGTAGGCACCACCCCGCATATCCTGTATTGGCCTTGCCCGATCTTCTAATAGAGGAGTGTAGATGAAACGTGCCCATATGTTCAAGACATTTACCGTTTCCCGATCCAATCCTCTAAATCCCCAATATTCATAAGCGGCAACGGCCTGTTCTTCGTTATCATCTCTCAAAGCCTGATATAGTTCAATAACGCCGCGCACAAAATCTGGCCTAAACAGACGGATACAGCCGTAATCCAGCAAATTTACCCCGCCATCCTTGGTAATGGTATAATTGCCCGGATGCGGATCACCATGAATAACGCCGTAATAATAAAAAGGAACATACCATGTGCGAAACATGTTTTCTGCTACTTTATTACGCATGGCCTGATCTTCATTTTCCTCAATAAATGATTTCAACTTAGACCCATTGAGCCATGTCATGGTCAGCAACCGCTGGGTGGAAAGTGCATCAACGGTTTCTGGCACATTTGCGCCTTCGACCTGATCAAGCATGGCACGGTAAAGCCGCATATTTGCCGCTTCCCGACGATAATCCAGTTCTTCTTCCAGCCGTTCAGCTAGTTCAGTATGAATATCAGATGTTGATATCGCTTTATCATATCGTTCATAAAGCGAAAAAATCAGTTTCAATTGACGCAAATCTGCCTGTACCGCCGATGCCATATCAGGATATTGAAGTTTACACGCCAGATTAGCCCCGTCTGGACCAGTTGCCCGATGAACCTGTCCCAGAGAGGCAGCGGCGGCGGCGGTTTTTTCAAATTCGGTAAATTGCGCTTGCCAGTCCGCCCCCAATTCAGATGCCATGCGACGCTTGACAAAAAGCCACCCCATAGATGGTGCATCCGTTTGCAGATTAGCTAATTCTTCCGCATATTCACGCGGTAACGCTTCCGGTATTGTTGCCAGAATCTGCGCCACTTTCATCAATGGACCCTTAAGCCCGCCCAACGCATCACGCAATTTTGCGGCATGTTCTTCGCGGTTGATTTTAATGCCCAGATAGCGTTCACCAGCCATTTTAATCGCCAGATTACCCATCGTACCAGTAACACGGGCATAACGGCGGAAACGGCCACCTATTCCAGATGTTTCATCAGCCATTTGCCTAACACTTCCCATTCACTGTTTCGTCGGATAGTTCATTTTCCAGCTGATCAATCATACCTGAAATCATGCCCAGTCCGGATGACCAGAACTCCGGCTGTCTGGCATCAAGGCCAAATGGTGCCAGCGCTTCGTCATGCCGTTTTGTTCCGCCTGCGCGTAATAAATCCTGATAAGCCGCAACAAAATCCGGCACGATCAGCATCCGTCTTGGCATGTTGATATTTTTGCCATAATGCACCAACCAGACCATCCCCGAAAGCATAGGCATAAACATAAAAAGGCACATGAATAAAATGAGGAATAAATCCCCAGAGCGGGCGATAACTGTCATCAATACGGATAGATGGCCTAAGGCTTCGCTTTGTGTATCCATCCATATATCACTAATTTGATCCAGCGTTAATTCTGCGATTTGCCTTTGATCATGAACTCTGGTTTCAAAATTGTGAAACCCGATTTGCCGCACGACTGTATTTAAGCATATCTTCGATTTTACCTGCCAGCAATGCTCGCCGCTGAATACTATCCGTGGTCTGTTCCATCAACCGGTTAAAGACCAGCATCTCACCAAATACAGATGCCGTTTCGGCAAGGGTCAGTGGTGTGCCAGCCATAAGATGCCCCTGATCAGCGGCAAGCAATTGGTGAATTCCATGGCCAAGTTCATGTGCCAGGGTCATGATATCACGCACCTTGCCATGAAAATTGACCAGAATATAAGGATGCACTGATGGTACTGTCGGATGCGAAAACGCACCAGATGCTTTGCCTGAACGGGTCGGTGCATCAATCCAGTTTCGATCAAAAAACCATTCGGCCATCTGGGCAAACATCGGATCAAACTGACTAAACGCATCCAGTATAATGGTGCGGGCTTCATCCCATGTGAAGATGCGGTCATCATCCCCCGGAACCGGTGCATTGCGATCCCACCAGTCCAGTTGATCTTTACCCATCCATCTGGCTTTGATGGTATAATAACGATGGCTGAGGTCTGGCATAGCCGCCGTAACACTATCAGCCAGTTGGTCGACAACCACATCTTCGACATCATTGGCCAGATTACGGGAAGATACCGGACGGGCAAAATGCCGCCACTTATCATCAACCTGTTTGTCTTTGGCAATGGTATTGATAATCAATCCCATGGTGCGGCTATTAGCTGCCAGAACGTCTGATCTGGCCATACCGGCCTTGCGGCGAATATCTGGATCAGGATCACTCATCATATCCATAATTTCGGCTTCCGTTACCTGCCGGTCATCAATTGGAAAAGTCAATCCGGCGGCCATTTCATCAAAAAGTCTAATCCATGCGCCCCGCCCAGAAGACTGGCGATCAATTAGCATGGTTTCCAGTTCAAGCGAAAGCTGATGATCCCGAAATGCCCGCACCAGCCGAAGCCATGGCGCCCATCTATGCATTTCCGGATCAGCTGTAATCCGTTCGATATCAACATCATCCATCTGTGCCAGTTCATGTTCGATGAAAACCAGCTTGGCGTGGATAGCATGTTCTGCTTCTCTTGTATCCTGCGCCAGTTTACTTGTTTCAGGCTTGGATAGATCAGCGGCAAAAGACAGGTCTGCAAAACTGGTAAGTCGTGATGTTAGTTCAGACAGATGTTGATAGGAAACCAGAATGGCATTAATCGTCTTGCCATCATATGACGCTAATTTACCCTGATGCTTTTCCGCTAGTGCGGTAGCATCATTAAGCGCAATAGCCATTTGATCTGACAATGGCGAATCACTATCAGGGTCAAACAGGTCGTCAAGCTTCCATTCTGGTAAAATTGCATTCATGGTTTCATCCTCAACACTCTATATATATGGCCTATGCAAAACAGCAAGATCAAGTTACCTGCAAATAACACTTGCAAAATGAAAGATAAAAGAAAACAGTGAGATATAAGAAATAATTTTCAAAAAGGACTGACAATGAAAATCGGTTTTATTGGTCTTGGCAATGTTGGTGGCAAACTAGCAGGAAGCCTTATTCGTAATGGTTATGATGTTACTGTCCGTGATCTTGATAAAACAGTGGCAGAACCTTTTCTTCATTTAGGAGCTGGTTGGGCAGATAGTCCCGAAAGATATGGCGGAACATTGTGATATGATTATTACCTGTCTTCCGTCACCGGCCGCTTGTGCCGCTGTCATGGAAGGCCCTGACGGTATTCTGGACGGCTTGAGCGAAGGAAAAATCTGGGCTGAAATGAGTACCACGGACGAAACCGAAGTGAAGCGGCTAGGGGCATTAGTCGAAGCAAAAGGCGCATCAGCCGTGGACTGTCCTGTATCAGGTGGCTGTCATCGGGCAGCCACAGGCAATATTTCCATTTTTGCCGGATGCCAGCGTGATGTGTTTGATCGGATTTGTCCAGTTCTCACCACATTAGGGCGGCGCGTTCTGCATACAGGCGAATTAGGCAGTGCATCCATCCTTAAAGTAGCAACTAATTATCTGGCTACCGCTAATCTGCTTACGGTTTGCGAGGCACTGGCCACAATGAAAAAAGCCGGCATGGATCTCAACACAACTTATGAAGCTTTCCGGATTTCATCAGGCACATCATTTGTTCATGAAACCGAAGGGCAGGTCATTCTCAATGGTAGCCGTGATATCAATTTTACCATGGATCTGGTGCTTAAGGATATCAGCCTGTTTCAGGATATTGCCGAACGAAGCGGCATGTCGCTGGAAATATCGCCCCTGATGATTTCCATTTTCAAGGATGGGATATCGCGTTACGGGTCAAGAGAGTTTTCACCCAACATTATCAAACGGCTGGAAGATGACAATGATGTCAGTGTTGTGACCACTGGTTTTCCGGCAGAGATTGTTGATGATGAACCCGAAGAAGCCGGATATGAAGTCGTCCCAATGCGCTAAATAATAGGATAGAATGGAGTTTCCCAGATGACACAGCGTGATCATTTCTTTTCTCTTGATAATATGGATCAGGGGATTTTCCGTCAGTTAACCGATGGCATCAGCACACGGGTTTTCCCCGGTGATCAGGCCATGATTTCGGTGGTCAGGATAGCACCACATGCCAAAGGGACAAGCCATCATCACCCCGAAGAACAATGGGGAATTATGCTGGAAGGATCAGCCATACGCATACAAGGCGGCGAAGAAATACCCGTCAAGAAAGGTGATTTCTGGCGCACCCCTGGCGGGGTCGAACATACGGTCATTGGCGGTGCTGATGGTGCTGTTATCCTTGATGTATTCAGCCCCCCACGTGAGGAATATAAAAACCCCGGCTCCGGTTTTGGCACAGCTGAATAATACAGATATAAATTGTTGCTGAATGTCAGAAGAAAGGAGCAGACGTTATCATGGCCATCCAACGTGCATCTGCCAATTTTGAAAGATTAAGTGCCCATGCATTAGCAGCATGGAAACATATCCCTGCCGCTATTGCCGGCGACGCGATGAACAGACAGAATCTGATGCATCATCGCATCACCCCCATAACAGCAGGGTATCAGATGGTCGGGCAGGCCAGAACAGTATCTGCTGTTGCTGGTGATAATAGTGCCATCCATGCCGCATTAGGATTCCTTGAACCCGGACAGATATTAGTTGTTGATGGTGGTGGTTACACTGATCGCGCGTTATGGGGTGGCATTCTGGCCAGCTATGCCCGACGGATGCAATGTGGCGGCGTTGTTCTAGATGGTGCTGTTCGTGACGTTGCCGAATTAAAGGCCGAATCCATGCCTGTCTATTGTTGCGGCCATAATCCGGCCGGGCCTTCAAAAGGCTGGGGCGGCATGATTGATGTCAATATTTCTTGTGGCGGTGTCGCGGTAAAATCCGGTGACCTGATTATCGGTGATGATGATGGCATCGCTGTTGTTCCGCTGGAACGGGTTGAGGTAGTTCGCAAGAATGCTGAAGAACGGCTGATATTTGAGGCCGATGTCCTTAAACGGATTGCGGCAGGCGAAGATACTGCTTCCATCTTTGCACCAGTTGACATTGAAGAAATATAATGTGGTCATTGCCATTAGCTGAACCCTTGATTACGATAGCAATACGGTCCCGTAGCTCAGCAGGATAGAGCGTCGGATTCCTAATCCGAAGGCCACAGGTTCGAATCCTGTCGGGATCGCCATTGGTTTTTCATGAGCCATCAGACCAGTTCCGGCACAATGATATAATCGATAGCATTTTCCCCGCCCAGAATATCATCCAGATAATCAAGATCTGTCAGCACCAGATTTTTATCAAGAATATCTGTCAGATCAACAGGTCGTTATTGTCATCTTTAAATATGTCCGATATGCCAGCCTCATTCACCGGTTCGGCAAATTGATTTGCACCAACGGCAACGATACCCGGCCATCATGATAATGGGGTGAGCCGGCAAAATGAAAATACAAGCCTTCCATTTGAACATTTCCATCATCATCCATGCCTATTTTCAACTGAACCAGAAACTCATCATCATCAAGCGTATCTGTGCCCTTGGTCACATAATCCAGAAAGCCCTGATAATTGCTGATCGCACGCGTTGCCGTGGCTTTGCAAAGATAAACTTATCCGGTATCTGCCGGCCTGACCCGCGCGAAAACCCGATAATGCCGGATCAGCCCCATCCCATGCCAGCCTTTGCCCGATATGATAGATAATGTTGTTGTGGTCATATGGTGAGCTATCCAGATAAATCTTATCATCCCTTTACCAGCAATAATGATATCCGGAAAAATGGTATCCATAATGATATTATTTCCATCACTGCCAGTGATATATTTCCCCAAAAGAGATGCGCTTAAATCCATATTACTGTCACCTGCATCCAGATGGATACGTTCAAGGATAGTTACGGCCAGATTATGATAACTTTCCTCGGGGCTATCGGACCAGCATCTGCACTGTTGTAATAATGCGTGTCTTTGATGATGATCTCATAAACATTATTGACAACATAATATCCCCACCCCATGTATCAAGTGGGGTATCGAAAAGCAGAGGGTTGTTTTACCCTTACACCCCTGATGTCAGATCAACAACAAAATAATCAGCATCTCTTTGATCCATCAATTCATATTGCTCCGGGTCAAAACAGCATGATCAGGTAAGTTCTTTGGTATTATTTGCGGTAAAGACAAATATAGTAATGCTGGTGTTAATATTTTCCAGAATATGCACAACAAAATGTCTGGCTGGCTGAAAAGGCACAAAGCGTTCAGCGGATTGGCCTTCCTGACCGGCGCACCATAAAGAAACTGAAGGGCTATAGCCTGTATGTATTGGCAGCTGTTCAATGCATGTTGAAACGGTGCTTTAGCATACGCATCGCCCTGGACTATTATCAAAGGGGTGTTTCAGGCCAATAACCGATTTCAGCGAAGGAGATTAAATTCTTTTTGCCTATCAATTGTCGAAAGATAAAATGTCATGCTGCGGTCATCACCATCCCCAAATGGCCCCGGACATTAGAATTTGGTTCTCGCCCCTTGGCACTCAATTTCAAGAAAGGGATATGACTTTCAGGCTCTATCTAACCATGGTCTGATCACATTCGCCGCAAAGATTGATGATCCCAGCGACCATGTAGGCCAGAACTTGGATGCGGAAACAAAAATATTTGCACCATATCAATCGTAGGGGAATATGGGTTCGACTATATAAAAATGCATTACCATCTGGTTGATTAACCGGGTCATATCCAACCCGTCCCACCCCGATATCCTTCATCACCATCCCCAAAAGCAGCATCTGCATCCTGGGTTCATAATTGGCCAGAATCCGGCCATTGTCGTCAAGAACATTATCCGCGTCAGAACCCTAACCCCGGTCATATCAGCAGGAAAATATTGCATCTTTGTTTGTTTCCATCATAAATCGGGCACAGTTCAGGGCTTTGATCTTTAGTTCAATGGAAACAGATTTAGAAATTATTTTTTATATTACAAACAGAATTCGAAAAATAAAATGATATATTTCATTAATTTTTCAAATTTATCAGAAAACGGATATTCACAGGAAAATATTGCATCTTTGTTTGCACCCTAAATTCAAATTCTTTTACAAAAAACCCGCCCAATTATGGAATTATTTTCTAATATGCCAGACCATAATATTTCACCCCATATTCATCCTTATCACATGTCAGAGCGTTCTGTTTTACCAGATGGTATAGATGGGCATGTGCCTCGCCACTGGCGAAATAGCGTTCATGTTCATTAAGTTCCATGGGAAACAGCGCATCCATGGCATCCTTAACCGTAAGCGGTGCTTCATCTGCTTGATCCAGCAATTGCGCTAGCCGCCCCTGATGATGGCGAATCAATCCGGCGGCGCGTGTTGATATCGCGTGAAAGGCCCAATCATGACCGGGCAAAACCAGCCAGTCATCACCCCATGTCAGGATATCTACCAGATAGGCAAAATAATGACCAAGCATATCATCGACAGCACCAGCAAGGGGCGTTGCTATATTCGGGGTAATTCGTGGCAACAGAAAATCGCCACTCAGGAAAATTCGCCTATCCGGATCATATAATCCTATATGCTGTTCAGAATGACCGCGATCACATCGGATATGCCACTGTCCGGATAGACCATCCAGTTTTTGACCCGCTTCGATATATCGGGCATCCGGTGTTCTGGTGATTTTATCGCTGTAATGGTTACCGCGATCAGTCAGCTGATCAAGAATATCCTGATCAAAGCCAAAGGCATGGTAACGAGCGATCATCATATCAGCAAAACCCGCATCATCCATGGTGGTCAATGTCATGGATTTTTCATGCTCCAGCTGGCTCATCAATATTTCCGCCCCTGTTATTTGCGATAATCGATGGGCATAGCCAATATGATCAGGGTGATAATGGGTAACCACTATCCGGCGAATGGGGTAATCGGTAAATGGCGGGGCTGCCAGTAAGGCCTGCCATAGCCGGGCAATATGATCAGAATTTATACCTGCATCAATAATCGTCAGCCCATCATCAGCTAGCAGAACATATAAATTGACATGATTGAGCCGGAAGGAAGCGGCATCCTGATCCACCAGATATCGTCGGCAATGGCAACAATCTCACCATCTTGTGGAGTGTTAATATCAGCTTTTGGTGGTGGGGTGATGATGGCAGACATAATCAATCGTTATCATTTTGAGAAAAGCCATATTCTGATGACTTGTTCAGAAGGTTCTAAGAGTGCTAGAATAGCAACAAATATCAACAATCTTCAATGTGTTATTCAAAACAGGGCAATACGCCTCATCATCTAACCAGACCAGCATATATCATCAGAATAACCCCAGAATAATCTTAAATGAATCAAGGAGCATAAAATGAATCAAGTCTATATCGTTTCAGCCACACGATCTGCGATTGGTAGTTTTGGTGGCACGTTAAAAGATATGCGGCCTATTGATCTGGGAATCACTATCGCCAAAAGTGCTATTGCAAAAAGCCAGATAGATAAATCCGCGATTCAGCACGCAGTTATCGGCCATGTCATCCATACAGAAGCCAAAGATCAGTATATCTCACGCGCGATATCTATCGGTGCTGGTATGCCGGAACAGGCACCTGCGCTTACGGTGAACCGGCTCTGTGGATCAGGGCTACAATCCATTGTTTCTGCCACCCAGCTGATTCAGCTTGGTGATGCATCGGCGGCCATGGCCGGCGGAGTCGAAGTGATGAGCAAGGGTGGATATCTTCTTCCTTCACAACGCTGGGGCGCCAGAATGGGCGATGGCAAGGTCGAAGATATGATGTTTGGCGCACTGAATGACCCTTTCGATATTGGACATATGGGAATTACCGCAGAAAACGTGGCTAGTGATTTTGATATTAGCCGCGATGATATGGATAACTTTGCCGCCGAAAGCCAGCGGCGGGCAGCGAAAGCACAGGCCGAAGGCTGGTTTGATAGCCAGATTACTCCTGTAGAAATTAGCACCAGAAAGTCCAGCATCACCTTTGACAAGGACGAATATATTCGCGGGGATACCTCTACAGATAAACTCGGCGACTTGCGTCCTGCCTTTCAGAAAGACGGGGCAGTTACAGCAGGCAATTCATCAGGCATTAATGATGGCAGTGCCATGCTTATTCTTGCTTCTGAACAGATGGTCAATCAACATGGATTAAAACCACTGGCGAAAATCGTCAGCTATGGTTTTGGCGGTGTTGCTCCGCGTATTATGGGAATGGGGCCGGTTCCAGCCACAAAAATGGCACTGGAAAAATCAGGCCTGACCATTTCTGACCTTGATGTGGTAGAAAGCAACGAAGCTTTTGCGGCACAAGCATGTGCTGTTTCCAAAGAACTTGGCCTGCCTTCCGATATTGTTAATCCGAATGGCGGGGCAATTGCGCTGGGGCATCCGGTTGGTGCCACAGGAAGCATCCTGATGACAAAACTGGTGCATGAATTGCATCGCCGATCCCAGCGTATTGGTCTTGCCACCATGTGTATTGGTGGCGGTCAGGGGATTAGTGTTATTATCGATACATCTATATAGATTAGGAGAATATTATGCCGGAAACGATTGCCCTCAGTCTGGATAACATTTACCAGCTCGCCTATCAGGCGATGCGCGATAATGGGGCAGATCACGATAATGCCGATGCATTGGCCAATACCATTTTTACTGCGGAACGTGATGGGTCAGTGTCACACGGGCTGTTCCGGATGCCTGCCTATATCAAATCCCTGAAATCAGGAAAGGTGAAAGGCAATGCCAGCGCGACGGTCAGCACCCCGACCGCATCTATTGTTAAATGTCATGGTGATAATGGTTTTGCCCCGATTGTTCAGCGTGTTGCTATTCCGCATCTGATCACCGCCGCAAAAAATCAGGGGTTGCTGTTCTGGCGATGACACATACCCATCACATGGCAGCCCTATGGCCGGAAGTTGAAGCATTAGCAAATGAAAATCTGGCCGGCCTTGCTTGCGTATCATATATGCCAATGGTGGCACCATCAGGGGCAGGAAAAGCATTTTTCGGCACCAACCCGATAGCCTTTGCCTGGCCACGCCCGGGAAAACATCCCATGGTATTTGATATGGCTACCGCATCCATGGCCATGGGTGAAGTACAGGTGGCTAAGCGCGAAGGTCATTCGGTACCTGAAGGAACAGGGCTTGATGCTGATGGCAATCCAACTACTGATCCGGCCGCTATCAGCGATGGCGGTGTTCTGCTTCCATTTGGCGGGCATAAAGGATCAGCTATCGCCATGATGGTCGAATTATTGGCAGGCGGGCTTATTGGCGAAGCGTTTTCCTATGAAGCGCGTGAACGTGATAATGGTGATGGTGGCCCCCACAGGGCGGCCAGTTTATTCTGGCACTTAATCCGGAAATGCTGGCAGGTGCCGGATGGGCAGATCATAGTGATGCCTTTTTTGATCGGCTCACCAGCCTTGGTGATGTTCGTCTGCCCGGCGCAAGGCGATTTATCAATCGTCAGGATAAAGATGCCCGTCATATTAATAAGGCTCTCATTGATACCATTTGCGCTGATATCAAAGACCCGTCAGCAATCCTGGCCTAATTCTGTTAGGTGTTCAGGCCGCTAGGGCGGCTACATATTCGGCAATAGCCAGACTAGATGTCAGGCCGGGCGAATCCATGGCATAAAGGGCAATATATCCTTCACAGCCATGGACACTGGCATCATGAAAGGTGAAATCCTGAAAATGCGAACCATCCGGCCATATTTTTGGTCGCAATCCTGCCCATGCGGGGATCAGTTCGTCGCGCTGTAACGCTGGCCAGTATGTACTGATTGAGCGGTGGAATTTATCAGCATCTGCCGGATTAACATCATAAGATGGGCTATCCACCCATGTGATATCGGGGCCAAAACGTGCCCCACCGCCACTGTCTAGCGTCAGATGGATACCCAGCCCCCCACCAGAAGGAACCGGATAGATCAAATGCTTGAATGGCGGTTTGTGGGTAGTATTAAAATACTGGCCTTTAGCCATGTAATGTGGGGGAATCGTATCAGTAGAAATGCCGGATACGGCTTGTGACACCTGATGAGAGCCATGACCTGCCGCGTTAATCAGTGTCTGACAGGCAAAGGTCATGTCTTCCCCTTGGCTGTTAATCACAACATGATAGCCACTGGTCTGTTTTTCGGCACGGATAAAACGGCTTTGATATGCTATAATGGCACCATGATTTTCGGCATCTGCTTCAAGTGCGGCCATATAATGATGGCTATCAACAACACCCGTAAAAGGCGAATGAATGGCTGCACAGGCGGCCAGTTCTGGTTCTAATGCCTGTAATCTGGTTTTACCTAATAACGCCAGATCAGGAACCTGATTGGCCTTACCTGCCGCCATTAGCGCATCCAGTTTTTCTTCCTGTTCCTGATCCGTTGCAACAATCAGCTTACCATACTGGCTAGTTTTCACACCACGCGCCGCACAATAGGCATACATTTTATGGGCGCCTTTGACACATAACCGCGCTTTATGTGAGGAAGCCGGATAATAGATACCAGCGTGAATCACTTCGGAATTACGGGATGAGGTTTCCATACCAAAACCAGCATTACATTCAATCAGAACCACCTGATCACCAGCCATGGCAAATTGACGGGCAATAGCCAGACCGATTGCCCCTGCCCCTATAATCAACCGATCTGTTTTTGCATCAACCATGGTATTTCACTCTATCGCACATGTCTGAACATTATTCTGATGAATTAACTACTCGCCAGCAGCAAGAGCCGATGATTTGTAGCCCATCATCACTTCATTCCCCTTATCAGGGTGATGCGGAACATTAAAGGCAAGCAAAAGTGATATGCCTGCCAGAACCGCCCCCGTTAAAAATACAAGTGCCGGCGAAAAAAGCCAGATCAAACCAAATACGGCTGGCAGAAAGACCGCAACAATATGATTGATTGTAAATGCTACGCTGGATGTTCCAGCAAAATCTGCCGGATCAGCAATTTTCTGAAAATAGGTTTTTATCGCAATCGCAAGGGCAAAAAACAGATGATCAATAATATAGAGAACAGCCGCAATAGTAGCATTTGAAACAAAGGCATAGGCCGTGAATACACCTATCAGGCCAATATATTCGATAATCAGTGACCGCCGTTCGCCAATCCGGTTGATCAAGCGTCCGACCAATGGGGCAAGCCAGATATTCATGATCGCATTGATCAGAAAAAGAAAGGCAATCTGGCCAATCGAATAGCCAAATTTCTCAACCATCAGAAATCCGGCAAAAACAACAAAAATCTGCCTACGGGCACCAGACATGAATATCAGCGCATAATATAACCAGTAGCGTGACCGGATAATAATGCTTTTATTCTGATTGCTTCCAATCTGGAATGTAGGAAAATACATATATCCAATCAGTGCAAGGCACATGTCACCACACCAAAGACCATATACATGATCTGATAACTGCCAAGAGATGATGGAACCGCTTCACCAAAAATCAGATTTTCGGCTTCAAAGCCGGGGGTTAATAAGATCACCATCAGGAAAATGGCCAGCAGCGTTGCCACCTGTGCCATTGATGCAACCCCGTAAATACGGCCCAGCATGGCTGGTGCGGTTTTTTTATCCAGCCATTGCATAGCCAGAGATTGATGACAGGTTTCATAATAATGAAACCCGATTGATGCGATAACCGTTGTTATATAAAGACCGATAATAGATGGATAAAACCCTGTCATGGCGGTTCCAACACCAAGCAAGCCCAGCGCAATAAGTGATAATCGCTGCTCACGAATGAATATAAGCAGATAAACCACCAGAAAAGACAAAAAACCGGGCACTTCGCAAAGATTGTAAGATGCCAATCTCACGTCCGGTAAATGCAGCTTGTTCAACAGCAAAATTATTGATCAGGGTTGACCATGATACGAAACTGATCGGCATTGCCGCCGCGGTAATCATCAGCAGAATATGCGGCTTATGATACCAAACACGTCTATCGTTTTCATCTGTATCTATGGACTGATTGAATGTCATATATGTAATTTATGCTTTTTCCTGATTAGTGCCAAGCCTAAAGCGTATCCGGTCATAGGCTTAAGCATGATCACATGCATCAGCGGATTTATTAATAATATGGCAGATCATGGCATGTCAAAACTTCACCAAACACAACCGTAATAGATTTGTGGTCACCGGCATCTCCCTGACCGAAATGCTGGTTGCTGTTATGTTATTGAGTTTGGTAACAGGATTTGCATTTACCGCCATATCCACCATGCGTAAAAACAATCTGGTCGAGGCCAGAATAGCATCAGATCGCATTAAACTGAAGCCATGACCAGCCAGCCCCTGCTTCCTTCCAGTCACGGATGATGTTTCCGATAGCCGCCTGACTATCATAGGTTTACGAAATGGGCAGGCCAGTTATGATCCTCAGGGGCGGCACGATGCTCTTTCCGATATCGATACCAGCACCAGATCAGCCAAGATACCCACAACATGACCGCATATGACACCTGACGATATCATCACTTCCTTTCAGCATTTTGCCCTCCCTGTCATTTTCCCCGAATGGTCATGCCTAATCAACCAGATGGAACAAGATCAACATGCGGTACGTTTTACCGTTTATAATGAAGCCTGTCTTTCTGCAGGGGTGGACGCCCGGCTGTTAATTCTATCCTCTGGGGTGGATAGGGAAGCGGCCAAGTGATCCATTTGCCCCGCAAAATGGATTTACCGAATATCTGACATCACCGAAGCCATGACCAGCTGATAGCCTTGCATCGCGTTAGCATTTCCATTTCATCATAATTTTTGTAAAATAATGGTTATAGTGATGACATGCGATAGAGACATGGATTTATAGGGAGCCATAATGTCCAAGCATAAATATGTATCTGGATCATTAAGACGCCGCGCCAGAACAGGCCGACTTGTCCTCAATCGCCGTGGCCGTATCCTAAACGGGAATTCGCCAACAATACATATGCGTGATCACGACAATGGAAAAGCTGTTAGAGAATTGACCATAACACCACCGGATTCATCCGTATTGGTGGTAGAAAATGATCACAGTTTTTCCAAACTTGATACTGGCAGTTTCATGTTATTCAAAGCTGATAAAAAATAGCATTTCTGATCAAGTGACCGAGGATTCAGATGTCCGCATTTCATCTGACATTCTGCCTCAAAAAATAAGGCTATATTTAGTCAATCTTTACAAATAGATAATAATATTGACTCTGATTCTGGCCTTAAAGAAATTCATCCCGGGGCGACTTCAGATGATCCGGTTAAACCGACCTGGTCTGATCAGCGTGCAGAGGTCAAAACCCAGCCAGCCGCCACGGTTGTTCCTCTGCATGATCCAAACCAGAAAAAAAAGATAGAGACATAGAATTAAATCTTCCCACCCAACCCAAACGCGTTCTGATCATGCTGGCATCAAGCCAGATGCTGACAGCAGCGTTTCAGGCATGCAGGATGATGCGGTTAAAGCAGATATAGCTATTGAAAAAGCATCGGAAAAACCCGCCACCACCGATCAGAATTGGTCATCACTTCCCCCATGATAGCAATAGCGAAGATGGGTCAATTTCAGATGAAACTTCACCTCTTACATCTGATCAGAGTCCGATTCGGAACAAACCCCCGATAATAGTCTATCGGTTAATGACAAAATACTTATCCAAAATTGGGAAATTGGTAAAAAAGTCGGAACAGCAATGCAAACCATTGTAGCGGAAGCTATTGGCGAACAAGTCCGCCGGTTAACGCGTAATATTATTCGTGACATGGTGGATCAGGGTGTTCTCCAGTTGCCTGAGAACACGCATCCCGATGAAACACCGAACAAGAAAAATAATGCGTAAACCGAACTAGCCTTAACCGGCAGTTATCATCCTACTAATTATTCAGTGGAAAATTAAACTGCGCGCCAGAACGAATGCCTGTTGGCCAACGTGATGTGACGGTTTTCAGTCGGGTGTAGAACCTTACTGCTTCCATCCCATATGCCCCGTGATCACCGAATAATGACCGTTTCCAGCCACCAAAGGAATGATACGCAACCGGAACAGGAATAGGAACATTTATACCAACCATGCCAATTTCAATCTGATCAGCATAGCTTCTTGCGGCGTCACCATCGCGGGTGAAAATTGCTGTACCATTTCCAAACTCATGGGCGTTAACCATTGATACGGCCTGATCAAAGCTGTCAGCACGGGCGACACTAACAACAGGGCCGAAAATTTCCTCACGATAAATCGTCATATCCGTGGTGACATGGTCAAACAGACTACCACCAACAAAATAACCATTTTCATATCCCTGAAGCGCAAAATCACGGCCATCAACTACTAATTTTGCCCCTTCCTCAACACCTTTGTTGATATAACCAAGCACTTTGTCTTTATGCTGTGCTGTGACCAGAGGCCCCATTTCAGCATCAGGATCATCCCATGTGCCAATTTTTATGCCAGCCACACGAGGCGCTAGTTTTTCAACCAGACGATCAGCCGTGTCCTGACCAACAGGAACAGCAACCGAAATCGCCATACAGCGTTCCCCGGCAGAACCATATCCCGCCCCCATCAGGGCATCAACCGCCTGATCCATATCAGCATCAGGCATGATGACCATATGATTTTTAGCCCCGCCTAGTGCTTGAACCCTTTTGCCATTTGCGGTGCCGGTCTGATAGACATATTCAGCAATCGGCGTTGATCCGACAAAGCTGACCGCTTTGATGGATGGATGATGAAGAATAGCATCAACCGCTGGTTTGCCGCCATTAACAATATTCAGAACACCGGCTGGTAATCCGGCTTCCTGCATTAATTCCAGAATCATTTGCGGAGCCGCCGGATCACGTTCGGACGGCTTTAATATGAATGTGTTACCACAAGCAATAGCCATCGGGAACATCCACATAGGCACCATGGCAGGAAAATTAAATGGTGTTATTCCTGCCACCACGCCAAGCGGTTGACGGTCTGAATAACTGTCAATCGCAGGGCCAACATTGCGGGTATAGTCCCCACGCAACAGATGCGGAATGCCACATGCAAACTCAACCACTTCGATACCGCGAATGACTTCACCTTTGGCATCTTCCAGTGTTTTCCCGTGCTGGGTGGAAATCGCTTGAGCCACTTTTTCCAGATTGGCTTCCAGCAACTCCTTATAGGCGAACATGACCCGCGCGCGTTTTAAGTGGTGGGGTATTTGCCCAGTCAGGAAACGCTTTTAAAGCGGCTGTAACAGCCTGATCAACAATAGCATCACCTGAAAGTGTGACTTCAGCAATCTGTTCACCAGTCGCAGGATTGAAAATGGGTTGTGTTCCCATATCACCTGAAACGGCTTTTCCACCAATAATATTCTGATAAATGGTCATGATCTTTAGTCCCCAACATATTAGGATAGTTATACCTTATTAACGCCAGCTATCGCATAAGATCAAGCCTTAACCCCTTATTTTGTCGATATTGGTAGTTTTGTCGTATATTTAATTTGTTCCATGGCAAATGATGAAGAAACATCAGATAATTTCACTGTGCTGATCAGCTTTTTGTAAAAAGCATCATAATGTTCAATATCAGGAACAACCACACGCAACAGATAATCAATCTCGCCACTCATGCGATAGAACTCAACCACTTCAGGCATTTCTGCTACCGTATCAGAAAAATGTTGGAGCCAGTCCGCGTTATGTTCATTTGTTCGAACGGAAACAAAAACCGAAATATTGGCTCCTATTTTTTGCGGATCAAGCAAAGCGACCCGCCGCCGGATGATTCCAAGCTCATCAAGTCGCTGAATTCGCCGCCAGCATGGCGTAACAGAAAGTCCGACATGTTTTGCAATTTCTGCAACTGGCAGACTGGCATCCTGTTGCAGGATATCAAGAATTTTTTTATCAATGGCGTCCATATGAAATCTTTTTTAAAAATTTATTAAATATCATCATAAATAAAAAATATTTTCATGCAACCGTATCAGCAAGGAAATGATAGAAGCTGGGAAATCTGTGCCCTTCACGCATAAAACGCTGATTCCAGTTCCGTCTTTTCTGCAACGCTCTGACCACTTTATGCTGGCTAGCCTTGGGAACATACGCCCTGACCTGACATCACCCATTGCGCCATGTGGCGATATGACCAGTCCAGTCGATGCGAAAATACGGCACTGGCAGTAACACTTCCCGCATTGAGATTAAGGCGATAATTTGCCGCCCCGGACCAGAGGCGCCATATCCCCATACATAGCCACGGTTTCGATAGCATGGAACACATCCTGAGCAGGCTGATTCAAAAAGAATGGTGTCATTTCACGTTGCATCATAGGATGAAATGAACCCGGCCACCGGCCAAAATCTTCAAGCCTTAATACCCCGTCCCCATTATCAGGACCACCGCCTAACGACATCAGATATGCGTACCATCATGGGAATGAATATCTGTCTGCCCAAAAGCCAAGCCATGTTTTTCAGCAACGGGATATAACGCATCCAGATAGCTATTTTTCCATTCATCATCAGCATCAAGAAATGCCAGATAGCGACCAGATGATGCCAGAATACCGCGATTACGGGTCGGGCCAGCACCGGTTGCTGGTGCATATCCGGAACAGATGGTTATATTTGACCAGTATTTTTCTGCCCAGTCATAATTTTTTCCATCATCTATCGATATAATAATTTCAACATGTTTTTGTGACCAGACTTGTTTTTTATCGCGTATAAGAGCCCGCTCTAACGTTGATTTAGAATGGAAAACCGGAATGATAACACTGATAAGCGGCTTCTGGCTGAACCGTGCTGGTAGAATCATTTTATTCATACTTTTCACGAATAATTTACCAGAATTAGGTTTAATTTTATCCATATTGTTAACACTTTTTTAACTAATTTATGAGATAACACTTTTATTGATCCTCCCCAACTGCACCACCATTTTTGGTGGTGCTTTTTTTGGATATCGTTATGCTGACTCCTATGAAGGATCATCATCACATCAAGAATCACCATATATTCTGACTCCGCAAGGATGGCATGACTATCAGCTTTTGGATAGTGGATATGGCCGCAAGCTTGAATTGTGGGGGGATACCGGTTTATCAGGCCAGAACCACAGGCATTCTGGGCGCCTTTCCTTAGTGACGACGAATGGCAGAATCCAGCTGGTGTATTTATGATCGGGCTCTCGCGATCAGGATGATGGCGGCAAATGGGAACTTGACCCGATCTTTACCCGCCGAATGGATCATATCCTATGAGGGGATAAAGTTTAAGGCCATGCCGACCCCATTTCGGCATTTCGGCTTTTTTCCAGAACAATCTAGCCACTGGCAATGGTGTGATCAGATGATCAAATCACGCATCGACACTTCGGGGATAAAACCTAATATTCTGAATTTATTTGCCTATACTGGGGTGGCAAGTCTGCATGCTGCCCGCGCCGGGGCTGAAGTCACGCATGTGGATTCGTCCAAAAAGGCCATTGCGCAGGCATTTGCCAATCGTGATATAGCCCAGATGCAGGATGCTCCTATCCGTTTCATCACCGAAGATGTCCGCCGTTTGTGGCAAGGGAAGCCCGCCGCGGTAAGCAATATGATGGCATTATTCTTGACCCGCCCAAATATGGGCGCGGCGTCAAAGGTGAAATATGGCGGATGGAAGATGATATTCTGGATTTGCTGACCATGATCAGGTCTATTCTTTCTGATCAGCCGTTATTTGTTGTGTTAACGTCTTACGCTATCAGAGCCAGCTTTCTGTCTCTGCATCATGTCATGGCAGATGTCATGTCTGATAACGCTGGCATTGTTACCTCTGGGGAATTGGCTATCGCAGAAAGCCGGCCAGACAGCTCAGCAGAAGGCCGTCAGATCGGTCAAGCTAATTTTGCCCGTTGGCAAGCTAACTGACTACAATGAATTATGATGTTTCCGGATGGGCATGACGCACATATTCATAAAGGGCAATACCAGTTGCAACAGCTAGATTAAGCGAATCTGAACGCCCTAGCATTGGCATTCTTATCAATTTTTTTGCTGCTGACGCCAATGCAGCTGTTAATCCGGCCTGCTCATTCCCCATCATGATAATCAAGGGCGACGCCCAGTTTGCCTGCCGATAATCTACCGATGCGGCAAGTGATGTTCCGATCAGCTGGCCATGCCATAATGGAATGGCGGCTAGAAATTCAGCCTCACTACATTCCACAAGCTTCAAATTAAAACAGGCTCCCATAGATGCCCGGACAGATTCGACCGAAAACCCATCTGTACAATCCCCAATCAGAATAACGCCATCACCACCAGCGGCATCAACACTCCGCATGATTGTTCCCAGATTACCGGGATCACGAACCCGATCAAGCGCCACCCAAACACCGCCACCAGACATGACCTGCTGAATATCTGCCCATATTTCACTAAAACTGGCTACCACGGCCTGCGGATTATCTTTGCGGCTGATCTTGGCCAGAACATCATGACTTACCGCAAGACATTCGGCACCGTCCTGTTCCGCCGCGGCAATCAGGCGGGCGACAAGCGGGTCATCCTGTCTGCCATCAAGAAACGCCAAATGTTTAGGCGTCCAGCCAAGCTCTATTGCTTCCATCACAATCCGCATGCCTTCGGCAAGAAAAAGACTGGATTTACGGCGGTATTTGCGCTCATGCAGGGCGCGTAAAGATTTGACGGTTGTATTGGTTAGGCTGTTGATATGGCGCATAACTTGTCCTGTATAAGACAACCTATCCTGACTTATGATTAGGATCAATCCACAGAATGAATGCGATCATTATTATTTTCCGTGATCTCATTCAAAATGGCAAAGACTCTTATTTTCTGGTTAATTTTAAATCGCCATACTGGGCTATCGGCAAAAATGTCAAACTTTAAAAATTTTTCCAGTTTTCAACTACCGGGCGGTCTATCACCAGGCAACGGATCATGACAATGGGTTTCTTTTTCAAGTTTGGCTGTTTTTTAATCTATTCCACTTTATAATGAATGATTCATTTTTGTAACCGACCTCTTTTAATGAAAATTCGCCTTGCATTTTTGATAAAAATCTAGGCATGGTGAAAATAATATTATTGGCGTTTAAAAGTTTGAGCAAAATTTATGCAACGCATATCCATTGTTGATCTTATGTCTGCAGGAAACCAGTCGGATATGTTCGAATTGGTTTTTTTCTTCTGCCAAATTTTTCCATGATGGCTTTTGCATCTGCCATTGAGCCGTTGCGTTCAGCAAACCGTCTGACAGAACAGAAACTGTTTGACTGGGTGATCGCATCCGAAAATGAACAATATACCATGGCCAGTAATGGTGTTGAGGTTGCCGCAACAACCCAGATTGAAGATCTGATCAATTGCCGTTTAATTTTCATTTGTGGTGGTATAGATATTCAGAAACATACCACCAAGAGTGTCATTTCTGCTTTGCGCATGATTGACCGTCATGGTGTTCTCATTGGTGCGATCTGTACGGGCACCTATGTTCTGGCCAAGGCCGGATTACTGGATGACGGCAGATGCACCATTCACTGGGAAAATCGTGAAGGGCTGGAAGAAGAGTTCCCTAATCTGGACGTCACTGAAGAATTATTTGAAATTGATGATGACCGTATTACCTGTTCCGGAGGCACTGCCGCGCTCGATATGATGCTGCATCTGATTGCACAAGCACATGGACATGGTCTGGCAACATCAATATCCGAACAGTTTATTCATGATCGCATTCGGGATAGCCATGACCGGCAACGCATGGAATTGCGATCACGTCTGGGGGTCAGCCACCCGAAATTACTTACCGTAGTGGCAGAGATGGAAAAAAATCTGGAAGAACCAATGCCACAAACAGAAATTGCCCGACGTGCTAATTTATCAACCCGCCAGCTGGAACGGCTATTCAGAAAATATCTGGGCACACCGCCAACGCGCTATTATCTGAATTTGCGAATTGCCCGGGCCCGTCATTTGCTGCGCCAGACAAGCATGTCTATTCTTTCGGTCGCGCTGGCCTGTGGTTTCGTGTCAGCGTCACATTTTTCAAAATGCTATCGGGAAACCTATGGCCGGACACCACGAGATGAGCGCGTCATGCAATAAGGCTAAACGGTTACTTTTGCCTTTGCTTTTGCTTCTGCCATGATGGCAGTAATCATTGAAGCTAGGCCGTTTTTACGGGTTGGGGAAAGATGTTCGTCTAAACCGATTTGTTCCAGAAAATCTGGTGGAAATGCTAAAATATCTTTGGGATGCTGGCCAGAATATACTCGCATCAGAAGCGCAATTAATCCCTGAACGATAGCCGCATCACTTCCAGCCTGATAATGCATCTGACCATCAGCATAATCCGCCTTGAAATGCCCCACAGACTGACAGCCACGAAGCCGGTTTTCATCTATCATAATAGATTTATCCAGCGGCGATAAACTGCGCCCCATTCCGATTAAATGTTGATAACGGTCTTCCCAGTCATCCAGATAATCAAACTCATCGACAATGTCTTGTGCTATTTCAGCCATACCCATTTTGGCATCCTCACCCATATGTTCTATGACGTTTATTTAGGCTGTATTGCGGCGTTTTCCAAGGATGGATAATAAGGTTTCTGCAATCAATTCCATATTTGACCCCGGCGGGAAAATGGCATCAATACCATTTTCGGTTAACTCAGCCATATCGCCGGGTGGAATAACGCCCCCAATAACCAGTGGAATCCCTGCTCCACCACGCGCATCCAGCGCTTGCCGCATCGCCGGAACAAATTGCCTATGGCCAGGCGCAAGCGATGATAGGCCAACCACATCAACGGCTTTATCCATGGCCATGTCAGCGGCTTCATGCTCTGTCTGGAATAATGGGCTAATCACCACCTCAAAGCCCAAGATCATCCAGCGCTGATGCCACCACTTTCTGCCCACGATCATGGCCATCCTGTCCCAGTTTGGCGATCAGTATCCGGGGCTTGCGGCCATTGCTTTCGGTAAAGCGTTCCATCGCCAGACGTAATTGCTGAAGGAGGTGGCGCTGTTTTTCCATATCCCTTTAACCCCTGATACAGGGGCTTTATAACGGGTGAAGGCGCGTTCCACCGCCTCTGACATCTCACCCACGGTTGCCCCGGCACGCGCCGCAACCACCGCCGCCGCTAGCAAATTATCCTTGCCACGAGCCTGCCGCTTCTAGTGCCGAAAGGGCGGATGCTGTTTTGTCTTTATTTCTGTTTTTACGCAAATGATCCAGTCTGGCGATTTGCTGTTCGCGAACGGTATCGGTATCAATACGCAAGACTTCAATCATTTCATCATCAGCTTTTTGATCTGCTGGTGAATAAAGGTTCACGCCAATGATTTTCTGCTGACCGGTATCAATAGCCGCCTGAGTGCGGGTGGCGACTTCTTCGATACGCTGTTTTGGCAGGCCGGTTGCTATGGCTTTTGCCATTCCACCCGCGGCATTGATTTCATCCAGATGCGTCCGTGCCCTTTCGATCAGGGCATTGGTAAGAAACTCAACGGCACCACTACCCCCAAGGATCAATCAGCCGGGTGATGCCGCCTTCGCCAGCAAGGTGAAGCTGGGTATTACGGGCAATCCGGGCAGATGTATCAGTGGGCAGACCTAACGCTTCATCAAGCGAATTGGTATGCAGGGATTGCGTCTGGCCACCCACAGCGGCAGTAGCCTCAATCGTTGTGCGGACAACATTGTTATAGACATCCTGTGCCGCCAGCGACCATCCGGACGTCTGGCAATGTGTTCGCAACATCAGCAATTTAGGGTCAGTGAAACCAAACTCGGCCTGAAGCAGTTCAGCCCATAACCGCCGCGCGGCACGCAATTTTGCAACCTCAACCAGATAGGGCATCGCATTGGCAAAAAAGAACGATAATCTGGGCACAAAGGTTTTTGCATCAAGTCCGGCGGCCAGACCAGCACGAATATATTCCAGACCGTCACCAAGCGTATAAGCCAGTTCCAGATCAGCTGTCGCTCCAGCTTCCTCGATATGATATCCGGAAATAGAAATCGAATTAAAGCGCGGCATATGGGCTGACGTATAGGCAAAGATATCAGACACAATCCGCATGGAATCCGCTGGTGGATAAATATAGGTATTCCGCACCATAAACTCTTTCAGAATATCATTCTGAATGGTTCCGGTCAGGTATTCTGATGCAACACCCTGTTCTTCGGCGGCAACAATATAAAGCGCCATGATTGGCAAACTGCCCCATTCATGGTCATGGATACGCTCATTTTATCAAGCGGTATGCCTTTGAAAAGGATGCGCATATCTTCAATCGAATCAATGGCAACCCCAGCCATACCAACATCAGACCTGACCCGTGGATTATCAGAATCATAAGCCACGATGGGTAGCCAGATCAAAAGCAATGGATAGCCCCATCTGGCCAGCCGCCAGATTGCGGTGATAAAAGGCGTTTGATTCCTCGGCTGTTGAAAAACCGGCATATTGGCGGATCGTCCATGGCCGCGTCGTATACATGGTTGGATAAGGCCCGCGGGTAAAAGGAAACTGCCCCGGCATATCGCTTTCTGTATGTTGCTGATGATCAGCAGATACCCATTGCGGCATCGCTATGCCTTCTGGCCAATCCTGTGCAATGACATGACTGCTATCAGTCTGTGGCCGCACCGGAAGGGCAAAAAAATCAATCACGAAAATCAGGTATTCTGCTCATCCCTATACCCTCCAGCCGTCTGATTCTATCACGGCCATGACCATCTGTCGCCGTACCTTGCCATCAGCATCAAGCGGAACACTTGGGATGGATATCTTTTCCATATCATCATCAGTCAACATGGAAAGCACGGCATGACTGGCTACCAAAAGATGGGGTTTGGCCGTAGCAATCTGGGTTCGAGCCTCTTTGGTATTAGCAATCCTGATATCTGCCATCTGAATACCAGCCATACGAAGTTCATCTGCCCATCTGGCAATAAGGGTCTTATCACTATCCCCATTATTCAGGATCAGACAGCGAAACCCTTTATCATAAGCGGCAAGGCGCATATCTTCCCATGGCTGTGCTGGCCTAACCATGCCACCACGTGGATTGCCACATTCCATGATCAGGGGTGGCAATGGATCCGTCGGCTGTTGCGGGTGGTGATTAACCCCGAGCATGCCATGATGACGGTTATCCATATCAGCCTGTCGGGCTTCGCTTGCTGTTTTTGCCCAGTCTGAAAGCAAGCTTGATGTGGCCACAGTCATGGCACCGCCTGCATGTTCTATTTTCTGAAAAATCTGCCATGCTTTCTGTGCTAGTGACTGGCTCATGGCTTCAAGTGTCTGGGCACCATGTGCCGGATCAGCAACCTGATCTATCCGTGCTTCATCCCGCATGATTAACTGAATATTTCTGGCAAGACGGCGGCTCATCCCTGTGCTACCACTCAACCAGTCGTGAGGAAGAGTCGTTATCAATCCTGCTCCGCCTAATGCTGTCCCCAGACTGGCTGTGACATGGCGCAGAACATTATTCATCGGTTCAATCCGTGTCATCATGCGATCCGATGTAAAGCCATGCAAAAGAGGCTTTTTATCCATTATCCATAACAGCAGATATCTGGTTGAGTAGTATCCGTGCCGCCCGTGTTTTGGATAAAGCAGAATATAAATCCGACGTCACGGCTATTCGCATCACCGATCCGGATATAGTCTGTTCCAGTGATAGGCCTGATTCTTCCAATATCCGCCACTGCCATACCAGACTAGCCAGACATAGCCCAAGTTCCTGGGCATCAGTTAGCCCGTAACGGTGATAGGTATCACCGGCGGCAGCAAAACACCGGATATCCGGCAAATCTGACTGATGGCGGGTTTGCCAGCCAGCAAGGGAAATAGCCTGATCATTAGCTTCAACATGATCAAAACGATCAAACATGATATCAGCAACCGGATCAGCACCAAGATGAACTTTCAGGCTTTGCCCCTTATCATCACAGCGCTTGGCATATTCTGCCCAGATTGCCGACAGCTTTACCGCATCCCCACCATGCGGATAGCCGAACAGACAGGCATTCGTGTAAACACCATCAAGAATTTCCGGCATATGCGATGCTGTCATTTCAGCCGCCACAGTAAGCGGGAACATGATCATGTTCGTCTCGCCTTCCAGTTCATCCAGAATGCTTCTATTCAGTAATGCCGGCGCTGTATCATCAGCAACATATTGCGCCATCAACCAGCCTGCACTGGTAAAGGCCGGATAGGCAGATATGGCATGTGCGGGATAAATGGGCTGAACCTCTAACCCGTCTTCGGTAAGGCGGATCAGGTCTTTCCATCCAGCCCCAATGGTTTTCGCAACCATATCAGCCCAGTGCATCCAGCTATCATCATGTTCAGTATTCATGTTAAGAGATTACTATGTTAAGAGTAAAAAAAACAAGGTTTTTACCAACAGAACAACATGATAACATCACTTCATGCTATCTTTTAGCCAGAAATTTTCCACCGCCAGCATGATCATTTTCATGATCATTATCATCGTTACCCTGTTGCGGTGTTATGCCGTCTTTGTTAGCCCGCTTGATCTTAGCGTTGATGAAGCGCAATACTGGCTATGGAGCCTGGTGCCAGATGCCGGATATTTTACAAAGCCCCCATGATTGCATGGTTCATCAGCATCGGCACAAGTCTGGCTGGATCAGGTGAGGCCGGCATCAGATTGATGGCACCACTTCTTCATGGGATTACAGCTCTCATTTTATGGCAGATAGCTGCATATCTCTATCATCCGGCTGCCGGACGGCTTGCTGCTCTTGGCTGGATATCACTGCCAGCGGTTGGATTAGCCAGCTTCGTGATGTCAACAGATACCCCGCTTTTGCTATTTACCAGCACTATGATCCTCGTGTTATCGCCGCTTGCCGTGGGAAGATCACTCGGCATATCAGGATATGGTCTGGCAGGAATTATGCTTGGCCTTGGATTTCTATCAAAATATGCCGCTATATACAGCCTGATCAGCATAGCATTGATCTGGATATTTCAACCACAGATCCGGCGGTTGATGCGATGGCCGCAATGGGGGGTATTATTGCTTTCTGCACTCATCGTTGTTAGCCCCAATATTATCTGGAACTGGCAGAACGGTTTTGCCACGGTCGCCCATCTGGAACATAATGCCAATATCGCACAAGCCAGCCTTTCCGTTATGTCAGGATTAAATTTCCTGCTATCACAGGCTGGTGTGGTGGGGCCAGTGTTGTTTCTCGCAGCGATTATGGCGATGGGGGCAGGGGGTCGCCATACCGGTTTTCTTTCAGCGTTTATTTTTCCACCACTGATCATCATCACCATACAGGCTATGATTAGTGATGCTAATGCAAACTGGGCTATTCTTGCATGGCCACCAGCACTTATTCTGGTCGCAGGCTGGATTTGTGATCAGGGTGGAATCGTCAGGCGATCATGGTGGCTGGCAGGGATAGGTGCCATTAATGTGGCGTTGGCAGGCTTGCTATGGGTAATCAGTATAACCGGAACCATGGGGGTTCTGACGCCAGCATCTGATCCTTTGCGGCATTTGCGTGGCTGGGATATGCATCACGCCGACATCATGGCATTCATGCAAAACCATCCGGCGCATACGATCATCACAGATCGCAGGGTGACCACAGCATTATTTATGCATAAGTTCAGGGACATGGATATCAATATCCGTATTTACGATGCAGACCATATCCCAAGCAACCATTATGAAGCCTATTTCCGGTTTATTCCAACTGCAGAAAACAGCCCTGTTTTACTCATCACGGAGAGGGGGCAGCCATTTAATATTCCGGGGATCATCTGGACAGATGCCCGGATGGTAAGCCAGAGCAATATCAGTGATCGTTATGATCGCATCCTTCATATTCATGCTGGCATGGACAGATCAGAATAAAAAATCAGTTATTCTGTTTTCTGGTTAGTCATCCGTTTGAACGCAGATAATGTTTTATCGCTAATGTGATGTTCCATGCCCTCGGCATCTGCATCTGCCGTAATCGGATCAACGCCGATGGCTTCCAGAAAATCACGCACCACGGCATGCCGACGTGAACAGCTTTTGGCAAGAGCCTGACCTTTATCGGATAGGGTGATAGGCTGATACGGGACAGTTACGACCAATCCTTCACGTTGAAGCCGCTGGATTGTTGCGTTTACCGTGGGGCTGATACCCCGAATCTGGCCGCCAGATCACCTGTTCTGGCTTCACCAAACCGGGTAATCAATTCGGCAATCATTTCCACATAATCTTCGGCAACTTCTTTCTGATGGGCACGGCGAATACGTTCAAAACGTGCCGCAGATGTGGCAATATCACAATCTACTAGGGGTAGAGGTTCTTTCTGGTCAGATAGTTTTTTTGCTTTCATCATCACCTGCCTGTCACTTCATTCAAACTAGGCAAGTCCATTTCTGGACGCAAGAGCAAAATTATCTTGTTATTCGGTTGCCTCACTGGCATGTGTTAAAATATAATACGCATCGTGAGGATGAATATGACAGACAAAAATACAGAAATAGAGGCGGCGGCTTTCCGGCGACTGGTTAAACATTTACAGGAACGGACAGATGTTCAGAATATCGATTTGATGAATCTGTCTGGTTTCTGTCGCAACTGCCTATCACGCTGGTATCGTGAAGCAGCAGAAGACATGGGCACAAGCGTGGATCAGGATACAGCAAAAGAAATGGTTTACGGCATGCCTTATGCGGAATGGAAAGACAAATATCAAACCGAAGCCACGCCTGAACAAAAAGCCGCCTTTAACAAAGGCGCGGCACATTAATCGCAAATAAAGGTTTTATCACCCTTGCTTGCCTAACCTGATGGAAAAAACATGAATGCAACTGGAATGAATGCTGGCAATCAAACCCCGGAAATGCTTCGCCAGTTTATCGAACGCGTGGAACGGCTTGAAGAAGAAAAAGCCGGAATCCTAGCTGATATCAGAGATGTTTATAGTGAAGCGAAGGGATATGGATTTGATCCAAAAATCATGCGTCAGGTGGTGAAAATGCGCGCTATGGATAAACAGGACCTAGACGAACAGGACCAACTTATTGAAACCTACCGCTCCGCGCTTGGGCTCATTTAGGGATAGTGATTATGGCTGGCTTTGCTACCCGATTGACAGATGCCATCCGTGCCCATAACTCTGTTCTTTGTGCAGGCATTGATCCACATATGGATCGTATCCCTGCCTTATTCCAGCAAAACGACAAAACCAGTGCCGTGCGTGACTGGGCGTTTGAGCTTATCCGGCTATTGGCCGGATCTGTCCCTGTTATCAAACCGCAGGCCGCCATGTTTGAACAGCTGGGTGTCCATGGAATGCAGCTTCTAGCAGAATTATCTCAAACCGCCATGAGTGAGGGGCTGATGGTTATCATGGATGCCAAGCGCGGTGACATCGGTTCAACCGCAAAAGCCTATGCCGATGGCTGGCTTGGCCATGAGGCTGGTTTTCCTTCTGATGCGCTCACTATTAATCCTTATCTGGGTCAAAGACAGTCTTGATCCATTTGCAGAAAAAGCAAAGCAAACCCATTCCGGGTTTTTGCCTTACTCCGTACCAGCAACCCCGGTTCACAAGATATTCAGATGATCCCGTCTTTGGATGATAAACCTGTTTTCCATCATGTGGCGGATATGATCAGACCTTTAATGGAAGACTTAACTGATAGCTCCGGATTTTCATCATTCGGTGTTGTCGTCGGGGCAACATGGCCGGAAGAATCTATAACCCTACGACGCATGTTGCCAGAATGCCTTTTCCTGATACCCGGATATGGTGCCCAAGGTGGTAGCGCCGCTGATGCTATGGCCGGATTAGTGAAAGGCCCTGAAGGATGGGAAGGTGGGCTCATCAATTCTTCGCGTGGATTAACGATGCCTGCTGATGCTAGTGATGCACGGAATCTGACAGATTGGCGACAGGCTATAGAGCGTTCACTAAGCAATACTATCGCCGCTTTACGGTAACATCGGCTTAATTCTGCTATAAATTCACTCTTTTTTTGCTTTCAGCACATAAAATTCGCTGGCGTTAAGCATATATTAACCATTATCCAATAGGATAGCAAAACAGGAATGGTAAGTAGTTGTGCCCATTCGACAGTAGTTGCTTTGTAAACAGTAACCGAAATGATGCCCTTGGCATTGTTTTGAAAGTTTTGCTTATGACTTGTACTAAGTCTCATCCTGTTTTAACTGACAGGAATTTATGTAAAAAAGTAATCGTTCGCTGGTTCAGCGAACGGCTTGGTTATGGATTTGTCGATGTTGAAAATAAAGAAGTCTTCATTCACCGTTCAACCCTGACCAATTTGGTGCCACTCGCCTGCTTTCTGATGATCGTGTTCTTGTTACCATCGAATCATCAGCACGCGGATTAATTGTTGATACCCTGCTTGGCATTGAACGGATGCCTATTGATGAACGTCTGATTGCCTCCCATCCTGAAGCAGATGAACACCCTGCCTATGTGAAATTCTTTAATGAAATACGTGGCTATGGCTTTATTGAAGTAGAAGGCTATGATCAGGATATCTTTGTTCATTCCCGCGTTATAGAACAGAATGGGTTATCAACGATTTATGACAACCAGCGTCTGCTTGTTACCGTTGAACTTGGGGAAAAGGGATATCAGATCAAAACCATCCGATTATTGGTCACAGATAATGATGAGGTAAAACAGATGATCTTTCGATTAGAACATCGTCAGATCAACATCCATCTGAAGATGCTTTATCCAGTCAATCCCAGCAGGAACAATCAGATGAAGAACACGCAAATCAAAAAGAAAGCAATGATGAGTTCGCCAAGGATTAAATGCTCATGATGAAAGAGGCCTAGCGCATGATCCCAACAACTAAGGGGATTATGATTGCGCCGCCAGCCATTTTTCAGCATCAAGAGCGGCCATGCATCCCATACCAGCGGCCGTCACAGCTTGTCGATATATCTTATCCACGCAGTCACCAGCAGCAAAAACCCCATCCACGGATGTCTGGGTACGCCCCGGAGCAACAACAATATATCCTTCATCATCCAGATCAATGTGATCCCGGAATGGTGCCGTTGCTGGATCATGACCGATAGCTACAAATAACCCGTCAACAGCCATCTCTTGCGTTGATTCATCACTGGTGGATCGCAAACGGATACCGGTAACACCACCCATGGGCGCATCATCGCCCAGCACTTCTTCCACCACATGATTCCAGATGATGTTAATATTTTCTGTTTTTCCAGACGATCCTGCATGACTTTTTCGGCACGCAATTGATCACGGCGATGAATGAGGGTAACGTGTTCACACAGGTTGGAAAGATATAATGCTTCTTCAACGGCGGTATTACCTCCACCTACAACAGCAACCTTTTTGCCACGATAGAAAAAGCCATCACAGGTAGCACAGGCCGACACCCCCTTACCATTATAGGTTTTTTCACTTTCAAGCCCTAGCCACCGTGCTTGTGCGCCGGTGGCAATGACCACTGTATCAGCAAGATAGGTATCACCACTATCCATGTTCAACCGGAATGGTCGCTGGCTAAAATCAACTGATGATACCAGATCATAAGTAATCCTTGCGCCAACATGTTCAGCCTGTTTCTGCATCTGTTCCATCAACCATGGGCCTTGAATAGCTTCGGCAAAGCCCGGATAATTTTCAACATCGGTGGTGATTGTTAATTGCCCCCCGGCTGCAAACCGGCAATAACCAGCGGCTTGATATTTGCTCTAGCAGCATAGATCGCAGCGGTCAGGCCAGCTGATCCAGTACCAATAATGATCATTTGTTCACGATGTTCTGTCATAATTCTAGTTCAATTGCTCCAGGTTACGGAAATGCGCTAAGGCTTCGGGGTTAGCAAGGGCTTCGGTATTTTTAATCTCTTTCCCATGGATCAGATCACGAACAGCCAGTTCGGTAATTTTACCTGACCGTGTTCGCGGTATATCTGGCACGGCAATAATGGCATAGGGCACATGTCTAGGGGTAGCACCTTCACGGATAGCCTGTGATAATTTGCGCTTGAGATCATCATCAAGTTTCACCTTTTCTGCCAGTCGCACAAACAGTATCACCCGCATATCCTGTTGACCATCATGAATGATATTTTGGCCAACGACAAGTGCCTCGACAATATCATCAAATGCCTCTACCTGCCGGTAGATTTCTGCCGTCCCTATCCTTACCCCACCCGGATTAAGTGTTGCATCTGACCGGCCATGGATCACCAGCCCTTGCCGACGGGTTAGTGTTGCCCAGTCACCATGCCGCCAGATGCCGGGGAAATGGTCAAAATACGCCGCGTGATATTTTTTATCGTCGGGATCATTCCAGAACCCAACTGGCATTGATGGAAATGGCCGCGTGCAGACCAGTTCACCTTGCTGATCCATCACCGGCTGGCCATGTTCATCCCAGACAGCCACCGCCATGCCTAATCCACGCGTTTGAATTTCACCTTTATAAACAGGCAAAGTCGGCGCCCCTAGCACAAAGCAGGAAACCAGATCTGTTCCACCGGAAATACTGGCAAGATGAACATCTGACTTGATCGCATCATAGACAAAACCAAAGCCGTCTTCGGTAAGGGAGAGCCTGTTGAACAAATCCGTTTCAGATTTGGCAGATCAACATCGTCACATGGCCGATAGCCGCTTTTTCTTGTGGCATCAATAAACTTGGCTGAAGTGCCAAAGGTATCCAATTTTTCATCGCCGCCATCTGCCATAATCGTTCAGGCCCCGGGAAAAATGGATTGCCTTCATAAAGGACAATCACCGCTTTTACGGCGAGGGCAGATACCAGCCAGTTCCACATCATCCAGCCACATGTCGTGAAATAGAAAACCGCATCGCCTTCACCATGATCAGAATGCAGCCGGTGTTCTTTGATATGCTGGATCAAACTACCGCCGCCACCATGAACAATACATTTTGGCGCGCCAGTGGTGCCAGAAGAATAGAGAATGTAAAGCGGGTCATTGAATCCTGTTGGTGTGAAATGTTCAACCGGTGTTGCCATGGCCAGAGCATCATCAAAGCGCGTTTCCTGATCATCTGGCTGATAATCGGCATCAAGAAAAGGTATAACCAGGGTAGCCGACACCGATGGTATACTGTTTCTGATCTGCCGGTTGATATCACGGCGATCAATCGCTTTCCCATTATACCGATATCCATCTACCACCATCAGCACTTTGGGTTCTATCTGTCCAAATCGGTCAAGCACCCCGTTTAGGCCAAAATCGGTGGAACAGGAGGAAAACACGGCACCGATGGTTGCCGATGCCAGCAGAAGTATCACCGCTTCAGGAATATTCGGGGTATAGGCCGCCACGCGGTCACCCTTTCCCACATTTTGCGCTTTTAGCCAACCAGCCATAGCCATGACGCGCTTTTTCAACTCGGCACGGGATAAAGTCTGTCGGCCACCTTCTTCACGCCATGCAACAACTGCTGGCCGGTCATCCGCATCCGCAAGCAGGTTTTCCGCATAATTCAATACGCCATCAGGATAGAATTGCCCACCTGTCATCTGATCAGGGTTTTTGCAAATAATGCCGCCTTTATCACCAATCAGCCCATGCCAATCCCAGAGCTGATCCCAGAATGATCTCAGGATGATCCGCAGACCATTGCCATAGCGCATGAAAATCCCCTTGCCAGTTGACTAACCCCTTATCGGCAAGAGTTTGTGCAAATTGACTGACGGCAGTATGATCACAACGGTTTTGTGAAGGTTTCCAAAGGTAAGGTGACATGATAAAAACCTGAAAGCTAAGCATTGCCGAAACGGCATGGGTAAAGCATACTGATTTCGGTGACGCTGGCAAGCATGTGTCTTATAGGGATGATAAGATCATGACAAAACATTATATCTTTATGGGCGTATCTATTTTTATTCGCCATCATATTTTGGCTTTATGTGTGATGGTGATAGCAGGACAATCGGCTATCGCATTAGAAATATATAATGGTCACCCCACGCAAGGTGGCATGGTCATCATCCAGACAGAACCGAAGGCTGAACTCACCATAGATAACCAGCCACTGGCGGTTGCTGAAAACGGGCTTGCCGTTATCGGTTTTCATCGTGATGATGACGCACCCGTCTTGCTGATGGCCCGGTATCCGGATGGCCACAGTAAAACACTGACACTTACGCCCACAATACGGACAATTCAAAGAACAGCGCATTGACGGATTACCGCAGAATATGGTGACACCACCGCAGGACGTGCTGGATCGCATAGCCCGTGACCGTAAAGCCGTTTCCGATGCCCGCGCCGTGATATCTGACCTGACCGGATGGCAACAGGATTTCATATGGCCGAGTCATGGCATTATTACAGGGATATATGGATCACGCCGGATTCTCAATGGACAGCCACGCGCCCCCCATTATGGCATTGATATTGCCGCTGATACTGGCACACCGGTAAAAGCCCCTGCTGATGGGATGATTACCATGGTTGATGATCTCTATTTTACCGGTATCACCATCATCATGGATCATGGCCATGGGATCAGTTCTACCTTTCTTCATCTGGATAAAGCCCATATATCTGTTGGAAGTTTGGTGAAGCAGGGTGATATCATAGGGAGGTCGGGTCAAGTGGCCGGTCAACCGGTGCCCATCTGGATTGGCGCATTAACTGGTTTTCTAAACGGCTTGACCCCGCATTACTAGCTGGCCCTATGCCGAACAGCTAAAATATGTGACGCATCAAGTGTTTCAACACATTCACAAAGCGCATCTACCAGATCATCAATCATATGATCATCATGGCAAGGTCCCGGTGTAATCCGGAGCCGTTCCATCCCTTTAGGAACAGTTGGATAATTGATTGGCTGAATATACATGCCATGATGTTCTAGCAAACGATCACTGATATCCCGGCACAGGCTGGCATCATTGATCATGACCGGCACAATATGCGTTGAACCCGGGTGTAGATGGAAACCGGCGGCTGAAAGTTTATTTTTGAGCCGCTTAACCTGTCGTTGCTGGCCCTGTCGTTCAGACTGGCTTTGCCGCAAATACCTGATGCTGGCCAAAGCTGCACGGGCAAGTGCTGGTGGCAAGGCTGTTGTAAAAATAAAGCCAGACCCATAACTCCTGACCACATCACAGATCTGATCAGAGGCAGCGATATATCCACCCATCACACCAAATGCTTTGCCTAATGTGCCTTGTATCACATCAATGCGGTGGGCTATTCCCCATCTCTTGGGACTTGCCGCCACCCTGCTTACCATAAAGCCCTACTGCATGAACTTCATCGCAATAGGTAAACGCATTATATTTTTCTGCCAAATCCACCAGTTCTTTCAACGGCGCGGCATCACCTTCCATCGAATACACCGATTCAAAAGCAATGAGTTTCGGACGGCCCGCAGGTTCTGCTGCTAGTAATTGTTCCAGATGCTGCAAATCATTATGTCTGAAAATCACCTTATCCGCTTTAGCATGACGAATGCCGCTAATCATTGATGCATGATTACTAGCATCCGAAAACACTTTCACCCCGTCTATGAGTGTGATTAATGTTGATAAGCTGGCTTCATTGGCAACATACCCGCTTGAAAACACTAATGCCCTTTGCTTGCCATGCAAATCAGCCAGCTCTCTTTCCAGTTCCATCACTGCATGGCTATTGCCTGAAATATTGCGTGTTCCGCCCGCGCCTGTACCTTCACTGATACCGGCTGCCATGGCATCGGCCACGACCTTAGACTGTCCCATGCCCAGATAGTCATTTGAACACCAGTTGATAATTGCCCTTGGAATATCACTGCCATACCAGATAGCATGAGGATGCTGTTTTTCCTGACGTTCGATTTCAGCAAACTGACGATAACGGTGTTCCTTGAACAACGCATCAATCTTGTCTGAAAAAATCTGATCTGCCCATTTTGGCATAGTAAAACCTTTTATTGTTTCAGAATAAAACAAGGACTAAGGCATTAACTAACATGAAAAAAAACGGTTATTCATCTGAAATAACAAACCTGTGACGATTTTGCACAAGCCTGTTTTAACATCATCATCCACATCAAATGGCACCATCACATGGCGACAATTAACTTGGTGTAATCCCACGCAATCTTTCTGACCGCCGCCGGAGCAATTCCATCGTTGTCAGCAAAAAGATGGATAGGATAACAAGAATTGTCGCGACCGCCAGAATGGTCGGGCTAATCTGTTCCCTTATACCTGAAAACATCTGTCGGGGGATGGTACGCTGGGTCACATCCGCCATTTGCAGCACAACCACCACTTCGTCAAATGACGTGATGAAGGCAAATAAACCACCAGAAATTACACCGGGTAAAATCAATGGCATCTGAATTTTAAAAAAGGTTGTTACCGGCCCTGCCCCCAGATTAGCGGCAGATCGTGTCAGGCTTCGGTCAAAGCCAGATAACGTTGCCGTTACTGTGATAATGACAAATGGCGTTCCCAGAACCGCATGCGATAAAATGATACCGGTATAGGTTTTGGCCAGACCAATATAAGAGAAAAAAAATAAAACAACCCTGATGCCGTAATCACTAATGGCACCACCATTGGCGAGATCAGCAAGGCCATAATTGCTCTTTTATATGGCATTTCGGAACGCGCCAGACCAATCGCTGCCAAAGTTCCTAATGATGTTGATATAATCGTTGCAAAAACACCGATAAAGAGTGAGTTTTTGATAGACCGTACCCATTGCGAGTTTGACCACATATCATCCCACCAGCCGTCAATAGCCTGTGGAGCAACCATGCCATTATAGAGAATATCGCGATACCAGCGTAAGGAATATGCCTCAGGGTTTAGGGAAAGCATGCCTTCGGTAAAGCTGAAATAGGGTTCCTGATTAAAGGATAATGGTATCAGAATTAAAATTGGCGTGATGAGAAAAACAAAGATCAGCCCACAAATCACCCGAAATCCGTAAAAACCAAGCACTTCGCGCGAGGACGCATAAGGCGGTAAAGCCAGCCGGTAATCACCAGCATTAAGCCAGATAGCCATGCGGCCAAGAATATAACCAACCACGCCAAGTATGATACCAAAGGCAAGAGAAGAGTAAGCCATCCCAAATACAACCATCAGCACCGCAAAAATAATACCTGCCTTAAAACGCGTCAGGTTCAATCTAATAAGCACCGCAGATATAACGGCGGCAATAATGGCGGCCACTACCATCCCCGGTAACATTAATGCCGTATCGCCTTGTGCCGATAACAGCCCGACAATAGCCGCTAAACCGGCAGGAACAGCCAAGCTGAACCATAATGGCGGTTGTGGAGGAATATAACGATACTTACCAGTAGACATAGAATTAACCCAGTTTCATATTGTCGATTCCGACCACGCGGTCGTAAATCCAGAAGAAGAACAGAACAAAGACCAGCAACACCAATCCCAGTGCCGCCGCCAGATTCCAGTTCAGTGATTTTCGCATATGGAAGTCAATAATATTGGAAATCATCTGACCATCCTGACCCCCGACAAGGGCAGGCGTGATGTAGTAACCAATAGCCAGAATAAATACCAGCAAAGACCCCGCCCCAATACCCGGAATAGATTGTGGAAAATAAACCCGCCAGAATGCTGTCCAGTTTGTTGCGCCCATCGATTTAGCCGCGCGAACATAAGCCGGTGAAATGGTTTTCATCACCGAATAAAGCGGCATAATCATAAAGGCAACATAATATGCGTCATCGCAATCAGAGTTCCGGTTTTGTTATAAATCAGAGAAAACCGGTCATCATCCGATGCAACACCGAACACCACAAAGAGATCATTCATCACCCCCTGGCTTTGTAGCATGGCAATCCATGCCGTCGTCCGCACAAGAAGCGACGTCCAGAAAGGCATAAGCACCAATATCAACAACAGATTAGATGTTCGCAGTGGAAGATTAGCCATCAGATACGCCACCGGATAACCAAGCAGCAAACCAGCCACCGTAACTATAAATGAAATTTCAATGGTACGCATAAAAAGGGTGACATGAATTTGCCGCAACTCATCCTGTCGTTCAAAACCGCCGGTCGCATTAACCCGCAAATCCACCGCATTCGCAACATAGCCCAGCGTATACGTTTTTGACGCGACTTTAATCGCCTGCCACACCTGAGGATTTTGCCATTTTTTATCTTTCTTTTCTAATGCCTCAAGATAGGGTGGTTCAAATTTTTTGGCAGAGCGGGCAGTAGACTTGAATAATGATGTTGCCCCTGAAAATTCTCTATTAACACGATTAGCTACCCGCCCAATCGTTTTTTTTTTTTGCAACAATAAGATCAGCCACCATTGCCGCTGCCATTTCTTCGGTAACAGGGCTGGTACCATCCCATTCTGCCATAGCAAGGGTGGATTTTGGCATCAGAGAAGCATATCTGTCATCATAAACAGATGCAGATAGCATAAATACAATCGGTATAACAAATGCGCTAATGATTAGGGCTAAGTAATGGGCAAACCAATCCAAATGTCCGTAATTTTGTCCGGAACAAGGATTGCGCTAATTTTCTTTTAAGCGGGGTGCCGTCAGCAGCAAGTAAACGGTTATCCGACATTATATATTCCTGTGAAATGGGCAAATGATAAAAAAAGGGCGAAAAGAATATATTCCTTTCGCCCCTTTAATTATGATTTAGTTAGCAAGCCAGGCATTGAAACGTTCGTTCATTTCGTCCTGGTTATCAGCCCACCATTCAAAGTTGTTCTGAATAGCTGTCTTAAAGTTAGCTGGGGCTGTTGGCATTTGTGGGCCCATAGCAAGATTAGGCTTGTTATGGAAAGACCCTACGAGAGGTGAAGATGACTTACGGGTTGGGCCATAAGAAATCCATGAAGCCTGATCAGCAAGACGCTGTGTATCTGTGGAGAATGCCACAAAATCCATCGCTAGCTGCTTATTCTTTGCACCTTTTGGAATAATCCAGAGATCAAGATCATAAATCTGTGCATCCCAGACAATTTCAAATGGCTTATCTTCGCTAGCAACAGCGTTGAAGATACGGCCATTATATGCTGTTGTCATTGCAACTTCGCCATCTGCAAGAAGCTGTGGTGGCTGAGCGCCTGCTTCCCACCAGATCACATCATCCTTGATGGTATCAAGCTTGGCAAAGGCACGATCAACACCTTCTGGCGTTGACAGAACATCATAGATATCACCAGGTGCTACGCCGTCAGCAGCAAGAGCCATTTCAAGGTTAGCCTTTGGTGATTTACGCATGCCACGCTTACCCGGGAAAGCGCTGGTGTCAAAGAAATCAGCAATTGTCTTAGGACCATTTGACATCTTTGATGAATCATAAGCATAGATGGTTGACCAGACGATTGACCCAACAGCACAATCGGTCAGAGCACCGTCAATGAAGTCTTCCGTTGCTGGTGTCCCATCAGGAGCAGCTGGAAGCATAGCTGGATCGATTTCTTCTGCCAGTCCTTCATCACAAGCACGGATAGCATCGGACAGTTCTACATCGACCACGTCCCATGTGACGTTTCCGGCTTCGACCTGTGCTTTGATTTCAGCGATACCACCATTGTAATCTTCTGAGATTACATTTGCGCCTGTCTTGGCTGTCCATGGCTTATGATATGCTTCAACCTGTGATTTGGTGTAAGCACCACCCCATGATACAACAGTCAGGCTATCAGCAGATGCAGCTGAAGCAACTGCAAGGGATAGCACAGCGGCTGATGCCATTGTCAGTGTTTTCTTCATTGTCATTCGTTCCTCCTAAAAAAAACAACATTTCAGTTTAGAATGATAAAACCAGATCTTTTAATATAATTAACTATAATCAAGCGCTCGGCAATCATCAATATTCCAACTTACAAAACCTTTATTACCCGGAGAGAGGAAATAGGTTTGTTGGAATTCAGGAATCTTGGCAATAAACTCATCATTTCCAGCCACCTGCATCCGGCAGCGGATATGATCACCAAGATAAATCATTTCCATTACTTTGGCTGGTAAAGACACTTTTCCACGCATCGTTTTGTCAGAAAAGGCAATCCGTTCTGGGCAGATCGACAATGTTGTCTTATCACCTTTAGCAACATCAACCACTCTGGTGGCTTGGACTTTGCCATGTTTGCCAAGGTCAACAGTCACCTTTTTGCCTGAAATTGCATCAACCTGACCAACCAGAGTGTTATTTTCACCAATAAACTGTGCAACGAAAGCATTATCAGGGCGTTCATACAATGTCACCGGATCAGCGAGTTGTTGCACCACACCATCATTAAAAACAGCAATGCGGTTGGACATGGTCAGGGCTTCAGATTGATCATGAGTAACATAAACAACGGTGACGCCAAGCGATTCATGAATATGTTTGATTTCATATTGCATGTGTTCACGCAATTGTTTGTCTAACGCGCCCAAAGGTTCATCCATTAAAACCAGTTCAGGTTCAAACACTAAAGCTCGCGCAAGCGCAATACGCTGTTGCTGACCACCTGAAAGCTGTGCTGGCTTCCGGTCACCAAATTCAACCATCTGAACCATTTCCAGTGCCCGGCGTACCTTAGCCTCGGTATCTGCTTTGCTCATTTTACGAACGTTCAACGGAAATGCCAGATTCTCATTCACGGTCATATGTGGAAACAGAGCATAATTCTGGAACACCATTCCGATTCCCCGACGGTGGGGCGGTATGTTATTGATAGGTTTACCATCAAGAAGAATATCACCATATGTTGCTGTTTCAAATCCAGCCAGCATCATCAGGCAGGTGGTTTTGCCAGACCCTGATGGGCCAAGCATTGTAACAAACTCACCTTTCTGGATATCTAGATTGAGGTTCTTGACGACAAGAGATTCACCATCATAACTTTTCTGAACATTCTCATATCGCACAAACGGCATATTTGAAGCCATTGTTTCTCCCCTTAATTAACTTCTTTCAAAAAAACAGATTGAACTATGTGATGCAAGTCTTTTTAATTTCATCCGATGACTAAATCAAGGGAAGACCGGCCAAGACGTTCACATCCATCTGCGGTAACCAGATAACTTTCACCTAGTGTCATAGCTGTACCGGTATCGCTATCCATCAGGATCATATGCATGAAATAGGTCATCCCTTCTTGCAATATAATGGGGTTCCCGGAATAGAACATCGGCCAGTCCATCCAGTTTGGGGCAAATGTTGTACCCATAGAATAACCACATGCATTCATCCGTGCATGCTGAAATCCATGAGCATCCATGATGCGGGCATGAGAATCAAACACACCACCAACCGTAAGCCCCGGGCTCAACGATTCTTCACAAGCGTGGAAGAGAATCAACACAGGCCTTATGCATGGCAATATGTTCATCACGGGGGCGACCAATCGGATCGTGCGCATCATAGCGGCATGATAATGACGATAAGCCCCTGCCCATTCCAGTGTTAACTGGTCAATATCAGCCAGCACCTTGCGGCCGGAAAAATAACGGCATAACAATGCGTCCGAGCCTGAGCCAATAATGAACTCATTGCCCGGATAGTCACCACCGCCTTTAAACACTTCGCCCTGCATCGCTGCCAGAATATGCCCTTCATCTGCCCCGCCATGCGCCAGTTGAACCGCGGCATCCCATGCATTATCGGCAAGTTCTGCCGCTTTACGCGCATATACAATTTCTTCAGCAGATTTCACCAGCCTTAAGCCAGATATCAATTCGGACGATTCAACCAGTGTAGCAAAACCATCCATAGCAGAATTAAGCCGCATAGCAGACCGCCCTGTCATGCCATAGGCTTCATATTCGACACCAAGCTGTTTCTGTTTTAATCCCATTTCATCCAGAAGATCGCGCAAATCATCATGCGGCGTGCTCCCGTGCTTATCAACCCAGACACGGATATCAGGGATATTAGATGTATTCTGGGCCTGCCTTAAATCAGGGGCGCGTGTAATCAATTTCATATCACCATCAGCGGTCACGGCCAGACATTGAAAAAACACATAGCCAAATGTGTCATATCCGGTGAGCCAGTACATGCTTTCCTGCCGGAATAGCAGCATACCATCAAGACCGGATGCTTTCATCGCACCGGAAAGCGCTTCCCGTCTACGGGAAAACTCCTGTTCTGAAAAATGAATTGCAAAACTATCCTCCGGAGTTAATTCTGATCAGATGATCTGTTGTTGCGATGATAAAGCATCCGGCCAATGACATTAAGTAATATCTGGGCTGCCAGAGTCGTGGTAGAACCAGCATGATCATAATCCGGTGCAACTTCAACCAGATCAAGACCGATAATATCATTCCGCCGTGCCAGCCCATCCAGCAATTCGAGAATTTCATAATAGAGAAAGCCGCCATGACTAGGTGTGCCTGTTCCGGGGCGATAGATGGATCAAAGCCATCAATATCTATGGTGATATAGATACGGCCAGCCGGAATGCGCTCAAGCACATCGCGAACACCCATCTGCCTAAATTGCCGGACAGATAGGATATCAGACCCCATGGATCGGGCATCCGCATAACCATCACGAGCCGTTGAGGAAACATTCCTGATCCCAATCTGGGAAAGACCGGTAACATATGATTTTTCTGCCGCCCGCCGCATCGGATTACCATGTCCGGCCGTTACGCCATGCCGGATATCAACAAAATCCAGATGCGCATCAATCTGAACCAGATGAAAAGGGTCTTCGTCACTGAACGCATTGATAGCCGGAATATTGACAGAATGATCCCCACCAAGCACGACAGGAATAGCACCTGATTTCAAAATAGCTCTTACCCCTGTTTCGATATTGGCATGGCTTTGCTGGGTATCGGTATGAATGATATCAGCATCACCAATATCAACAATGCGTGTTGTCGCGCTATCCAGATAGGTAATATCATCTTCGTGATCATATGCCCCGCTATGGCCAAAGGAAAATAATGTTGAAGCCTCTCTGATTCCGCGCGGGCCAAAACCGGGCTCCTGCCCTGAACTGTGTGCCAAAATCAAAGGGAGCGCCAAGGATAGCAACATCGGCATCAATGGCATTCCAATCCCCAACATAGGGGTATTTGCCAAAACTGCATAAACCTACAAATGGCAGATTCAATCGTCCGTTTTCATAGCCATGATTTGCCATATTATGCTTCTCATCGGTTGACAATAATGCGCTAACTTTACGTCAACGACGACCGGCATATGATCGGGAACGATATTTTAATACCAGATAGCGGGAATGTCGGGTCGGAAGATAATCTATGAATGTGTTCCTGAATTCACTGTTTTCATCATTACTGGGTGAAAAAGAAAGGCCCCACATACAATATGCAAGGCCTAACTTTATATCAGGATATGATCCCTTTCTATTTTTCGCGGAAGATAATCGTCGACGCCCGTTCAATTGGTGACAGATTAAAATATAATCCAGCACTGTTCGCTTACCGATCTGGCCCAGAACATCAACGACAACGTTGCATACCGATACTTGATCTGGCTTAATACCAGTATCGAAACGCTGGGTTATTCATGACAAACCTCCATCTGCTACTCGTCATTTACATTTACCCTCACTTGAGGTGTTGCCATTCAGTCCCTTGTTCATGTCGGGATCACTGAATGATCAGAACAGTCTGGAGTATAAAAGGAAGGGGTTAATATTTAGTTAACACGTTGAAATTTATTATAAATTAACTAAATATTAACCTTTTATATATGTCATATCGTAATTATGGATGGTCTCCTCTGCTAAGGTATGAAATAAAACATGTTACGCATAAAAAATGGCCATGAAAATCATGGCCATTTGTTTCAAAATTGATGATTATTTATCACATTTATGTGATTACTGTTTTGGGAAATAATCCTCGCAACTACCCTCACGATAGACATCTGCCGTACAGCAATGTAGACCGCCACCAAAGGCATAGGCATCGCGCAATTCTACCTCGACGACATTCATGCCCAACTTGTCCATTTGTTCTGCCTGATATACTTCGCTTTTTTCCACGCAGACCGTTTTCGGATCAAGCACAAGCACATTCATCGACAACCACACCGACGAATAACAGAGCGGCGGTGGGGAATTATGTGCCGGTTGCGCCGCATCGACAATTTCCCAGCCGTTTTTTTCAAATAACTGGCGTTGGTCATCTGGCAGACGCCGTTGTGGATTATTAAGAATCAGACCCGGACGTAACGGGGTAAATGTTGCATCGATATGAATGGGGTATGGATCACCGGGAAAGTTTACCGCGTGAACACGGTGATCAGGAAAATGCCGCTGAAGCCAGTCTATGCCTTTCAGGTTAGTGGTAAAACCATGCTGAACAACAAGATCTTTGCCAAACCGCAAGACATCCGCCGCATCAAATAAGGGTTCTTCTTCGGTGGTGACAAAATATTTTTCTGCCGTCCATTCTAGCCGCTTTTGTTCACCAATTTTTTCAGACAGATAATCTGGCCGGTAATCTGCATCCGTCAGTCTTGGTTTGGGAGCTGATTCGTGCCGCATATGCGGATCATCCATGTAATACTGCTGAAGCAGAGGCCGATAACATAAATATTCAAACCAGCGACAACGATAGCTCATCGTTGCTTCAAGCATTTCCTTGCCCACGGTAAGTAACACATCACGCGGCGGCATACAGCCAAACATGGTTTCTGTTTCCCAGTCCGGGGTAGCTGTCGGCTGATTAAAATCAAGCGGCGTTGGCCGGTCAACAATAACCCCACGCTGTTCAAGCAGTTTTGCAAAATTATCCAGTAATTCATTTGCCCTGTCGACTGTTTCCTGCGGGCGGGGGCCATACTGGCCACGCATATCCGAGATCTTCCGGAACCTTTGCATCCAATGCCGGTTCAGGGGCAGGAATACACCCACCATCAGCACGGCCCACAATAACATGTTTTAATGGGTCCCATTCGTTCCAACTGGATACAATCGTTTTTGGGGCATTGGTTTGGGCATCAACAGGCTGATCAGACATGGCGTTCTCCAAGACGGTTTGTTGTTGGCGGCGACACTACTGCAAAAAAAATTTTTGAGCAATCATCCATCTTTAAGAATTAATTCTTATCCTTTAGAATAGCTCGGATGAAGAAAATAAAGGCCAAGGGATAAAGACATGCTGGGGAAATGGTTGCAATGGCAATGCAGCGAAGCACTCAACGCCATCACATGTGGCATCATCATGCCTGATGGAAGCTATATCAAAAAGCCAGAAAACGGACAGCCGACGCTGCGGTTTTTATCATGGAAACCTGTTCTGAAGCTACCGTTTCAGCCAAGTCTTGCCTTAGGTGAAGCCTATGCCAATGGGAATATGACCATTCAGGATGGGGATTTATATGATGCCCTGAAAGCCTTGATGAAAGCAGAAGGCCCCATATATTCCTCTTTGCCATTTCATCTGGCAACATTATTGTGTCAGGCCTTTCTGTTTCGTAAAGATGGTCGCCGAAAAGCCCAATCTGCTCATAATATTCATGTGCATTATGATCTTGGCAATGCATTCTATCGCCTGTTTCTGGATGAAGATATGCAGTATTCTTGCGGATATTTTGCTGACCCTGATATCAGTCTGAAAGAAGGGCAAATCGCCAAGAAAACACATATTGCCAAAAAATTATGCCTGACCAGTCATTCATCTGTTCTTGATATCGGATGCGGATGGGGCGGAATGGGATTAACCCTTGCCCGTGATTATGGCGCGGCGGTGACAGGCATCACCTTATCCCGTGAACAGTTGAATATCGCGCAAGCAAGAGCCCTGGCCGAACCCGCGCTGAAAGTCCATTTTGCCTGTCGGGATTATCGTGATGAAAGCCATATATATGATCGTATCGTTTCGGTAGGAATGTTTGAACATGTGGGGAAAAAACAATTTCCGTGTTATTTTAATACCATTGACCGCCTGCTTAAAGATGACGGTGTGGCTGTTATCCATACCATCGGGTCAACAATGGCATCATCAGGGTCTGATCCATTTATCAGTAAATATATCTTTCCCGGCGGCTATATCCCGAAATTGTCTGAAATCATGTCAACCATAGAACAGACACAGCTTCGGGTGACGGATATCGAGGTCTGGCATGATCATTATGCCAGAACATTACGCCATTGGCGAAACAGATTTATGGCAAGACGTGATGAAGCTCTGGCCATGTTTGATGAACGGTTTTGCCGCTTATGGGAGTTTTATCTTACGAGTTGTGAGTTGGCATTCAGCCACAGTTCCCTTGTTGTCTATCAGATCCAGTTATGCAAATCCAAAGGCATCATTCCAATCACGCGGGATTATCTCTATTCGGAATAGGATAGCATCCGTTATTTGCCATGCAGAGCCAGTTGTCTTTCGCGCAGAATGATATATCCATTAGCAACCAGTATCACCATCACCCCTAAGATAGAATATCGCTGGCGGCGATTCCTGAAAAAAAACAGCACCAGTAATGACCCCTGCCGGAATGGTCAGGAAATGGACGGGGGCCAGAACACTAGCAGGGGCATAGACATGGCTAGCCGCCATAAAAAACTGCTGAAAACTGGCCAGCACACCGATAGCAACCATAAAAGGCCAGATCGACATGCCCCGGACATATCTTCACCCAATATCAGAACCAGAATGAATGATACCACCATACCGGCGGCATTATACCAGAGCGCGGTAGTAGCCGGAGGGTTGCTTTTCCCCAATTGCCGCAACATCAGGAACATAATACTTCCAAAAAAAGGTGAAGCCAGACCAAACATAATACCAAACCCGATGAGAGGGTCAGAAAACTGAGGTGTCTGGGTTTCCTGCCAGACCAGAACAAGCACCCCAGAAACCCGATCAATACGGCCGCCAGACGATGCTTACCCACTTTTTCGGCAATAACAAATGGGGCCAGCACGGTGATAAAGATTGGCATTGTTTGTGATAAGGCGGCGGCAAGGAAATATCAATATATATCACCGCTCCAAACCAGCTAAATAGCCCAAGCATACCAGAACTAATGCGCAGGCTTAGTGTTTTCCAGTTGCTGATACTCAGCACTTTATTCCCGCGCTGCCATACCCCATATGCAAAAAGCAAAGGCAGGCAAAAGGCATAACGGGCTAGAAGAATGGTAAAAAAAGGCACTGTATCGGTGATGCTTTTCACCATCGCGGCCAGACCCAGTGCCAGAATAATTTCAAGCGTAAGAAAGATAATCCCCAATGCCAGAAAAACCGGCTGGATATTTCCGCCATGATTATCAGAACTAACCATGATTGCCTTTATCACGACTTACCCAATGCCGACGACATACAGACACATAAAGATCATTGCCACCAACAGCGATTTGCTCACCAGCCATGATAGGCTGACCATCGGCATCAAGGCGCAAAACCATAGATAGCCTTGCGCCCGCACCAGCAAATCGTCCGTATTTCACGGATATGATCAGCAATGGCAAGTAAAGCCGCACTACCCGGAAATAACTCCCCCTGAAAATCCGTGCGTAACCCATAGGCCAGAACCGGAATATTCATCTGATCGGGAATTTGTGATATCTGCCAGACATGTTCCTTGGTCAGAAACTGGGCTTCATCAATCAGAACACAGCTAATGGTATTCTGATGATGTTCCTTGCTAACCATCGCCAGCACATCATCACTTTCATGAAAAATAAAAGCATGGGATGAAATGCCAAGGCGCGAGCTGATAACCGCTTCACCATAACGGTTATCAATCGCCGCGGTCATGAGCATCGTGCGCATGCCGCGTTCATGATAGTTATATGACGCCTGAAGCAGTGCTGTTGATTTACCTGCATTCATGGCCGAATAATTAAATATAAGCTTGGCCATGACGCAGATACCTATCGTTTATTGAGCACCACCCAGAATGGCCTTGGTTTCCAGATATTCTTCAAAACCCCATTCTGCTTTTTCGCGTCCATTGCCCGATTGCTTATAGCCACCAAATGGTGCTTCTGTGCCGCCGCCAGTATAATTGATATGCACCTGACCGGCATGCAATTCCCGCGCATAATCCATCATCTGATCCATATTGGCTGGATCACCGGATACATATGCCGCAAGCCCGTAATCTGTGTCATTGGCAATCGCAATAGCATCATCCCGATCATTGATAGGACAGAATAGAAAGAACAGGGCCAAAGATTTCTTCGCGGGCAATGGTCATATCATTGCTGACATTGCCGAAAATGGTAGGCCGGACAAAATAGCCCCGATTGATACCTTCCGGTCGGCCTGTTCCACCAGTAACCAGCGTTGCGCCTTCGTCAATGCCTTTCTGGATCAGGTCTTGAACCTTATCAAACTGTACTTCACTGACCAATGGCCCCATTTCCGTGCTTTCAGAAGTGGGGTCGCCGACCACGACCTTTTCCGCGGCGGTTTTAGCCACGGCCAATGCTTCTTCATGACGGGCGGCAGGAACCAGCATACGCGTTGGCGCATTACAGGACTGGCCGGTGTTTTCCATGACGCCCAGCACCCCACGGGCAACGGTTTCAGCCAAGGCACCATCATCAAGAATAATATTGGCTGATTTACCACCCAGTTCCTGTGCAACACGCTTGACTGTTTCAGCTGATGTTTTGGCCACGGCAATACCGCCCCGCGTTGAACCGGTAAAGGACATAAAGGCAATATCCGGATGTGCGCTCATCGCTTCACCCACGATAGGGCCAAATCCGTTAACGACATTCAATACCCCTGCTGGCACACCAGCAGCATGACAAATCTCAGCAACAATCATGGTTGATAATGGTGCCACTTCACTAGGCTTTAAGACAGCCGTACAGCCAGATGCCAGACATGGTGCCAGTTTTGCCATGACCTGATTAATAGGCCAGTTCCATGGTGTGATCAGACCGCAAACACCAATAGGCTCACGCCGGATGGTATAATTGCCGTGCGGATATTCAAAGGTAAATTCGCTCAACACACGGATAGCTGTTTTCAGATGACCAAGGCCAACCGACGCCTGACCACCTTTAGCCAGATTAATCGGGGCACCCATTTCAATCATGATAGCATGGGCAACGTCATCATAGCGGCGCTTATATTCTTCACGAACAGCGGTCACTAATTCCACTCTTTCCTTGACGCTAAACCGTGAATAGCTGGGAAATGCTTTTTTTGCGGCGGCGACGGCATGATCAACATCAGTCGCAGAACCCATGCTAATCTGACCTACCGGTTCTTCGTTTGCCGGATTAATAACATCAATGACCTCTGGCTTTACTGGATCAACCCACTTGCCATCGATATAGAATTGTAGAAATTTCATTGTTTCATCCTCATATTCGCGTTAGTTTCATGCGGTAAATGTGCCGCGTTAGATATTATTCTTCAAACCCGTCTAGCATGTTTTTTCTTCGAGCACCTTTCTGGCAACCCGGAAACATTCTAATGCGCTTGTGGCACCCCACAATAAATACCCACAACGTGTATAATTGCCCTAATTTCGGCTACGGTGACTCCGTTACCAATCGCCCCACGGCAATGCAGTTCCCATTCATGCATTTTGCCAAGAGCGCCAATCATTGACAGATTCATCATGGATCGAGTTTTAGCATCTATCGCTTCATCACCCCAGCCAAAGCCCCAGCACCATGCTGTCATCGCTTCTTGGAATGGCCGCATAAAGGCATCAGCATTATTTAGCGTTTTCTCGACATATTCAGCCCCGAGTGTTTCTTTCCGCTTTGTGACACCAATTTCAAAATTCTTATCCATCTGCTGATCTCCCATCCCAAGATGTATATCTACCTATACTCCTACTCTTCTCCGCCCCATAAGGCAAGTTTTGACAAACTAAACTTTACCTAAAAATGTTCAGATAGTAGAATATCAACATTACATGAACCATCAGGTCAGATCATGAATGAAAACGGCATAGCCAGATTATATATTCGCCAGTTTCCCGATGAAGAAAATGTCAATCGCATGATGGAATCAGTTGATCTTCATGTACGTCACCGGATCACCGGTGTTGACGCCAATCTCACCTTATTCAGACCAGTCGATCAGGCGGACACGCTCATTGAACTCTGGCGTTATCATAACGAAGATGACCAATCCTGGGTCAAGCAATCTCTGGCCGGGGCAAATATGGTTCCTGATGCCATGGCACCAAGAAATACTATCTATACCCTCGATCTGATATTTCAGTCAGATGACACTGATTTTTAATGAATGTCGATATTACCTGATCAGAAATCTGTATCATCTAGATCATATCCTGCATCGCACGTTGCCGCGCTTCAGCCGATTCTTTATCAGAAATAAAGATCAACCCGGATACCCGCCGCATTAATGCCGCCTCATGCTCTTCTATGATTCCATCAGCAAGAACAACCTGCCATAATTTTTCCATCAGAAAGCATTTTTCCTCATGACTATAATTGCTATTGATTAGGCGAATCCAGCCATATAAATCTGCCGCGTCATCAGCACTGGCTTTCGCATCAGCTAGCAACTGGTCAACTTCATCAGCGTTCAGCCCGAATTCATCTTCAACAATCCGCCGGATCATGGCTAATTCTGAAGGGTCTGCCTGCCCGTCAACCATAAGCGCCCGAAATAGCAAAGCTGTCGCCGCCAATCGAAGACTTTCGTCAGACACATGACTTACTTCTACTTTTACGGCTACTAGCTTTTCAAAATAGCGCATCATGATTTTCTCCTATCTGCCGCTGAACCAGCTTGAATATCATTAACATATTCTTCTATCACTGACACTCATCTCTTATCAGCGCATAAAAGTAAAGCCCGCTTATCAGAAATAAGAGGGCTTTAGCGGTTTTAAGGTTTTGATATGCAATTTAGCGATCAGGCGGTTTGCTGATGTTCCGCTGTGGTTGAGAATTGTAATTCGTCACCATTGGCACTGGCATGATCCACCACTACCGTATCGCCATCGGTGAAACGCCCAGCCAAAATAGCTTCCGCCAGTGGGTTCTGAACCCTATTCTGGATGACCCGCTTAAGCGGTCTTGCGCCATATTTTGGATCATAGCCAGCATCTGCAAGCCAGTGTTTTGCCGATTCTGTTACATCAAGAATAATATGCCGGTCTGCCAATCAATTTGCCAGTCGTGCCAGCTGAAGATCAACAATATAGGTCATATCAGACCGATCCAGCCGCCGGAACAGGAGGATAGAGTCAATCCGGTTGAGAAATTCAGGCCGGAACATTGCCCGTACTTCTGCCATAACCGGTTCCCGTGCGGCCTCACTGCTTTCCCCATCAGCAAGTTCCAGCAAATGGTCAGATCCTATGTTTGAGGTCATCAGGATAATCGTATTACGGAAATCTACCTTATGCCCCCTGGCCGTCAGTAAGCTGTCCTTCATCCAGCACCTGAAGAAGGATATTGAAAATATCAGGATGGGCTTTTTCAATCTCATCAAACAGCACGACCTGATACGGTCTGCGGCGAACAGCTTCGGTCAGGCTTCCGCCTTCTTCATAGCCAACATAACCGGGCGGCGCACCAATCAGGCGGGAAACAGCATGCCGTTCCATATATTCGGACATATCAATCCGTAATACCGCGCCTTCATCATCAAACAGAAACTCTGCCAGTGCTTTTGATAATTCGGTTTTACCAACGCCGGTTGGCCCAAGCATCATGAAGCTGCCAATTGGCTGATTGGGATCAGAAATTCCTGCCCGTGCCCGTCTGGTCGCATTAGCCACCGCCTTGATAGCTTCATGCTGACCAATAACACGGTCTTCCAGCACACTTTCCATTGTCAGCATTTTTTCCTGCTCACCTTCCAGCATTTTATCAACAGGAATCCCCGTCCATGTGCTGATCACACGGGCAATATGGGTCGCTTCAACTTCATCATTGAACATGTCTGATGACGCCACCAGATGTTTAGCTTCTGCTAATTCTGAGGTAAGCCTTGGCAAGATACTGTAACTGATTTCGGCCGCGTCTTCCAGCCGTCCATCGCGCTGGGCAGATTGCAGGTTCGTGCGTTCATTATCAATCTGCTGTTGAAGTGATTTGACCTCTTCGATACGGGTTTTGACATCTTCCCACTGCTTTGTCAGATCAGCGGATTGTTCTTCCAACCCGCCCAGATCATTAGCAATATCTTCTAGCCGTTTCTGATGACGTTTTGCCGATTCCTTTTTAATGCCGCTTCTTCGATTTTAAGCTGCATGATCTGGCGGTCAATCTGATCAAGCAATGGCGGTTTACTGTCGGATTGAACCCGCAACAAACTGGCCGCTTCATCCATTACATCAATGGCTTTATCTGGCAGGAAGCGGTCATTGATATACCGGCTGGATAATCTGGCCGCTGCAACCAATGCTTCATCAGAAATACGCACGGCATGATGCAATTCATATTTTTCTTTCAGCCCGCGCAAAACGAAAATGGTATCATCTATTGATGGCTCGTTGACATAGATAGGCTGAAACCGCCTTGCCAGAGCTGAATCTTTTTCCACATACTGGCGATATTCATCCAGCGTTGTCGCCCCGATACAATGGAGTTCACCTCTTGCCAGTGCTGGTTTCAATAGATTAGAAGCATCCATCGCACCATCGGTTTTCCCTGCCCCGCCCAGTTGATGCATCTCATCAATGAATAGGATAATATCGCCTTCTTGTGACTGGACTTCCTTTAGAACCGCTTTCAGTCTTTCTTCAAACTCACCACGATATTTTGCCCCGGCAATAAGCGCACCCATATCCAGCACAAGTAACGTTTTCCCCGCAAGAACACCGGGCACTTCGTTATTGATGATCCGTTGCGCCAGACCTTCTACGATTGCGGTTTTCCCTACGCCCGGCTCACCAATCAGAACAGGATTATTTTTTGTCCGGCGGGATAGAATCTGAATCGCCCGGCGGATTTCCTGATCCCGGCCAATCACCGGGTCAAGCTTACCTTTCCGTGCGGCATCAGTAAGGTCTGTTGCATATTTGCTGAGTGCTTCAAATTGATCTTCGGCCGCGTCGCTATCTATGGTCTTGCCGCCCCGTGTTGCCGCAGATGCGGCTTTGAGGTCTTGTGCGGTTACACCAGCATCTTTCATCAGACGGCTTACCGCGGCATCAGATTCGGCCATAGCGATCAATACTGTATCAGCCGCTACAAACTCATCACCACTAGTTTTTGCCGCTTTTTCGGAAATGGCAAAAATACGCGCCAGATGTCCATCCAGATGGAGCTGGGCGCTACCACCTGTTGCAGTCGGCATTTTTTTCAGTGCAGTTGCTGTTAGGGATGCCAGTTTTTCTGCATCACCGCCAGCGCGGTTAATCAGCATGACAGCAAGTGATTGCGGGTTTTCCAGCAAGGCTGCCAGAATATGTTCTGCACAAAGTTGGGGGTGACCTGCGGCGAGGGCTGTATTTTGTGCCTCACCAATGGCATTCCGCATTAATGCGGTATAATGATCAAGTTGCATGATATTCTCCATTATCCCGACCGTCATCCCTGATCAGGCGATGGCGACGAACACGATGCAGTCTGCCCAACCTCTGGCACAGACTGGAAACGGCTCAATGCTGACACCGTTTACCATACTTACATAGGAAGTCTGTTTTTCAGATTCAATAGGGATAAACTGATCGCGTTCTAGCGGCATTAGGGAAAAATAACTGATGCCCATCATGGCTATATCCAGCAATGCTTTGCTGACCCTTTTCGGATAATAGCCATTCCGTTACCTTAATTGACGCAATCAGATGTGTATTCGGGCATTGATCCGGATTGATCGGAATGATGCCATATTGATTGAATAACGGGGGATCACCTTCAAACAAAATGCGGTGATTCTGTTTATTACCATAGGCAATCCATGTGCTTCTATCAGTAATGGTATAAGCATTCATTTCGATAGTGATTGATAATGTGGCCCCCATACCTGACCCGGTTTCGCGATAATTGGCCAGGGTATCCGGGTTCCATGTCAATACGTTGCCAAAGCCGTAATTCCGCTTTATGGGTGCCGCTATCATCACCCCTTGATACAAAGATCACATTATTATCAGCAATCCGGGCAAGCGCTTCATCAACCGTGATGGCATCAGCAATCATGGCGCTATCTTCTTCAGGGCCTATTATCACAAAATCATTATACATGAGATTTTCCCGATAAAGCCCGTATTTGTCTGCAACAAATCGCTCTTCATCTGTCTGGGAATGCACCAGCAAAAGATCACCATCACAGTTTCTGGCATTAGTAATGGCCTGACCTGTTCCAACAGCTACAACATAGACTTTAACACCAGTATCCCTTTCAATCAGGGGAAGGAGATAATCATAAAGACCAGAGTTTTGTGTTGATGTTGTGGATTGTAGAATAACGCTTTCATCAGCGGCCAGTGTTATGGTGGGTATAAGCAACCACAAAACAGAAATGATGATGGTACGCATAATCATGGAAAACCCGGAAACTAGGATTTAGGATCATTGATCCTTTATCAGATAATGGTGAACAATAATTACCGGTAAAAGTCCTGTCAATACAATCATTAACGCAGGCAGGGCCGCCAGTTCTATCAATTCATCATGTGCATATTGATATGTGATAATAGCCAAAGTATTAAAATCAAAAGGCCGCAACAATAATGTCATTGGCAACTCTTTCATAATATCTACAAACACAAGCAACCCCCCCGCCAGAATGGCCGGGCTGATCAATGGCATAACAATTCTGGTCATGGATGGCACAAAACCATATCCCATCACACGGCTAGCCGGAACAAGAGAAGCTGGCATGCGTTCCAAGGCTGCCTGTACAGACCCAACCCCAACCGCCTGAAACCTGATCAGATAGGCAAAGAGCAATGTGACCAATCTGCCACCAAGTAAACCGCCCCATGATACCCCGAATAGCGTTTGCCCTATCCAGCCCCAGCCCTTATCAATCAGACTGACAGATGCCAGCACACCAAGCGCCAGCACCGTCCCCGGAAAAGCATAGCCAGTGGCTGAAATACCCGCTAACGGGCGGGCTATTACAGATGGAATATAAAAAGCAACCATCGCAACAATCAGCGCACTGATCATCACAACACAAACACCAAGCCCAGCTGCTATAACCGTATGCGTGATGGCCGCACTGACAACAGGCAAATGGTCAAAGCCCTGCGTTAATGTGTGAAAGATCAGAATACCAACAGGTAATACAAAACCCAGCATAACCGGAAACAGACAGATCATAGGCAGTATCCATCGCCAATATCCACGGGCATTTTGACGGGGAACACCACTGACACCGCGATTAGTTATATGAAACATGATTCTTGCGCCGGCCGTACCGTTCCCATGCAAGCAGAATGAATACCAGCGCAAAGGCCAGCAATGCTAATTGTGCCGCCGTTGTTATGTTGTTCATCCCCAGCCAGACATTATAGATACCAAGGCTCAACGTCTCGACCGCAAAAAAATCTACTGTCCCGAAATCAGCGACCACTTCCATCAGCACAAGCGCAAGCCCGGCAATGATAGCCGGCCGGCCAAGGGGTAGGGCGACAACCCAGAATAGACTCCGCCCCGATAACAAGGTGACTTCGAATAGCCGTGCTGGCAATTGGCTGAACCCACTGCGAGTCATCAGATATACATATGGATAAAGCACGACTCCCATCACAAAGATAGCACCACCAGTGCTTCGTATATCCGGAAACCAGTACTGAGTCATATTGTAAGTATCCGAATATCGACCGGATCAATGTTTGCACCGGCCCAGCATAATCCAGAAAACTCGTATAGACATAAGCAATAATATAGGATGGAATTGCCGCCGGTAATAACAGCATCCAGCCAATCCACCGCCGCCCCGGAAACTCATACCGGCTGATAATCCAGGCCGTGGAAACACCAAATAGCAACGCCAGCAATCCTACACCAAGCATCAGAATGATCGTGTTACTGAGGTAACGGAACAAAATGGTTTCTGCCAGATGATAAAGCAAATCCTCACCATCACCCATAGCAGTAATAGCTATTGAAGCCATAGGCAGAATCAGTAACAGGCAAATCATGATCATGATTGCCATAAACCATGATTGCCGCGCCCAGCTAGGTTTACCCCGAACGGATAAACCCAGATCAGATGACGTGTAAAGATATCGGCTCGGATGTTCGCTCATACTTAATCTAGTTCACCACATATTTTCGAGGTGATCCTATCATCCACGCGGTGAATTGCAATGATAATGAGAATGGCTTGCAAAACAGCGACTAAACCAGTTTTATTCTGATTATTATCCTAAACAGGAAATGTAAACTGGTTTAGTCTTTGTTCCGCTTACGGCCGAATAATTCAGCCGGTGTCCAACCAGATCAAAACCCATATCATGGGCAATTTTTTCTTTTAACGCTTCTAATTCGGCGTGAAAAAACTCATGAATCTCTCCGCTATCAACATCAACCAGATGCTCATGATGTCCACGCGCTAATTCATATCTGGCCTTGCCATCCCCGACTTCTATCTTTTCAATCAGATCGGCCTGCTCCAGCAAGCTAACCGTCCGGTAAATCGTTGCAAGGGAAATGGTATCGTCAATATCAATGGCACGGCGATAAATGGTATCTACGTCTGGGTGATCATCGGCGCTATCGATCAGTTCAATAATAATTCTGCGCTGATTTGTAATTCTCAGCCCTGCTTCAGGCATTTATCAATGATATTCGTCATATGTCTTTCCAGTTTTGAATGTTTCTATACTAGCGTGAACATCGCCTGACTTCAAGTCAAGTCATGGCAGCTGGAATTAATCTATAAAAACATCATCACCAGTTCTGATCACTCCGCCTGATTTTACCCGACAACAGACACCGCCACGCCATGCTGGTGTCATAGCCTGACGTAACCCCTGACTGATCGCATCCATCATTTCACATGGTTCTGTTTCTTCTGTGACTTCGAGTTCTACTGAACCTATGCGAATGATCTTGCCGATTTCCTGCGGTGATCGGCATCCGGTAACGTAAAGATTGGCCCGCCTTTTGATCCAGTCATGGGTTTCACCTATTTCAGCACAGGCATCGGCCCAATCATCAGCAAATAATACGCTGATCTGTCGTTTTCTTTTTCGACCCCGCGCATCACCTGTGATCCCTGCCTCAATGGAAATCTCAACTTCTTTTCTTGCTTCCATCGGTGCCAAAATCTTTGGTGCAATAGCAATACCATTCAACCTTTGCCATAATGATTAATCCTTTATCGTTTGTTTAGATCACCGCCATTTCAAGATAGGGGCGATTTTCAAGAATACGTTCTATCCCTAATGGACTTAAATCGAGGCTTTTATATTCCCCATGAAGAATAAGTTCGGCCACGCCTCTGCCCATGCCAGGGGATTGCTGAAGCCCATGGCCGGAAAATCCGTTGACAAAAATGAAGTTATCACAATCCGGATGAAGCCCTACAATCGCATTTTGATCAACCGTGTTATAGGAATAATGACCCGCCCAGACATTGACCATCTTTACCGCTTCAAACGCGGGGATGCGCGATGCCAGAATAGGCCAGACATGATTTTCCCAGTAACTATGATCCATATCAAAATCATCATGGGCACGCGGATAATCATCTGCTGGTGGCGACCCGACCATATAATGGCTTCCATAAGTGCGATAATGGATACCGGTTGGATCAATCGTCAATGGCAAATCCTGACCTAGTGGCTGTTCTGCCTCGATGATATAAGTATAGCGAATGCGCGGCTCAACAGGTAGGGGATCAAAACCGGCTAGTTCAGCCATTTTTGATGCGCGTGTTCCTGATGCATTGATAATTGTCCCTGCCTTAATCGTTTTACCAGAGGCAAGGGTAACGCCTTTAACTTTGCGCCCTGCACGATCAATGGCAATGACTTCATCTTGGATATACTCAACGCCTGCATTTCTGGCACTGCGTCTGAACCATTCAAAGATGGTACTGCCTTCAAAATAGCCCTCATCTTTTGTATTCAAGGAACCCAGAATAATATCATCCAACTGGTAGAATGGATAACGGGCAGCTATGTCTTCGGGGGTGACAATGGTCGTGCCTGCCCCCAGACTGGATTGAATGTTTTGCAATGTTTTAAGAATATCTGCTTTGGCCGGATCATCAGTAAGATATAGATATCCGAAATTCTGTATCCGCAATTCCGGCACATCAGGTTCCGGTGCCATATATTGTTTAAAATCTTTTATAAACTCTGCCGTGAACTGGGATAAGCGTATGTTCAATTCGTTGGAAAATTGCTGACGGACGCAAGAATTCGTATGGGAGGTGGATGCCCATTCATAACTCAAGTCACGTTCAACAACCAGAACAGTACCATCAAATCCAAAATGCTTTTTCAGAAACCATGCACAGGAAGACCCCATCATGGCACCGCCAATAATGACCACATCATAGCTATCTTTTTCGGATTCCATCTTGCCACCCTCATGACCAATAACATACTTTCAAATAATGCTGGGCATCTGACAATAAGAAAAACCGCCTGACAATATGGCAAGTGATTTTATGACTAACCAAGTTTCTTTAGGGTTAGGGGAGACGCGATTAATCTGTCTATCCGCAACGATACATCGCCAATGATGCCACCAGATGATTTCCCGTTATTTTTAAGATACGAGGTTTGCATCGGCCAGATAGCGTTCCGCAAGCATAACGGTAATACGACCAAAATCCTGTTCAAGATCAGCAACAATATCAGCATCCTTATGACTGCCTACCCATGCTAATAACAGCATACGGCGCAACATTATCATGGTATTCACCATCATCACGTCTTCACCTGTAAGGGGTCTTTGTTCCTGATATCCTTCCAGCCATGCAGTTTTTAAGTTGCGGGATTTGCGGGTCATCTTCGATAAAACTGATACCAGCGGCAAAGTCATACATAAACCACCCAAAGCCACAATCATCAAAATCAATCACATGGACACGCCGCATATCATTGCCTTCTACAAGCAGATTTGCCAGTCTCATATCAGCATGGATCAGTCCATATCGATCATGGGATTTGCCATATGCTATCAATCGTTCCGACACCACTTCTTCTGTCTGTTCCAGAATCTGATGCATGGACATGGTCAGATGTGGGGCATCACGCCAGTCACCCCAGCGTTTAATCTGACCATAGATACCTTCGATATCCCAATGCGGGCGGATAAATCCATCAGGTATCGGCCACGTCTGTATATGTTGATGCAGTTGCGCCGATAGTTTCCCCAAATGGTGAAATAATGTATCAAGCGGCTGGCTCTGATCTGGCTCTCTGCCCGCAACAAAGGCAAACATAACCATATCATGTGGCGGTTGGCCGGGAATCTGATGCCGCTGGATTAGCGATCCGTCATGTCCCGGGATGATGGCTGGCGTATGAATGATGCCAGTCTGATTTAATTCAGCCATCCATGTCAGTTCAGCGGCAATGGTTGCTTGATCATGATAATCCGGGCGATGAACCCGCAATACCGTCTTTTGCCCATCAGCGGCAGAGATCAGAAAGGTCGCATTTTCGAAATATTGATCAGATCAATTTCCGCGTCATCTGGCACCGGCCATAAGGCCAGTGATTCTGCTACACATTGATAAAGAGCAGTCCTGTTCTTTGAATTTGACCATTCATCTTATGGCGATGTGTTTAGCTGCCAGATGCGGTAATGGTAATGATATCCTGCAATGTCCCATTTTCCATGGCTTTCATAATTACGTCTTCGTTAAGTGACTGTTTGGCTTTTATGGAAAAGGAGAACTGATTACCGCCTTTAATAAAGCCACTAACAGCTGGTGCAATAGCATTGGCCAATTCCGATTGCTGGCTCATCATCCCATAAAAAGAAATCATGGCAGAAACTTCTTGCGCCAGATTGGCACGATTGCCGCCACCATAAATATCAAGCAAGGTATCTGCCAGACTATCATCCCGGTAATCAACAGAAAGACTATCCAGCCCAAGTCCGTAATATGAGATATAATCTTCGGGGTCGATATAGGCCGCATTTTTCAGCAAATCTTCGTATTTATCCTTTGTTAGGCCAGCGAATCCGGCGGACATATCTATTTCGCCCAGGCCTTTGACGCCAAGGCCAAAACTACCGCTGACTGTTCCTTTAGCAAGGCTAATATCATAAGCGGTAGAACCATTTACCTCAATTTCATTAATTCCAATCAACATGAACATTGGCGCCATATCAGAACCGACAATGTCTTCCACGTTTATTTTAAGCCCTTTCATATCCATATTGGCCGAAGTCATCAGACCGCCATCACGGGTAATATTATCAAGAGTTAATGATGCCATGTTGAAATTTAGATCAGCCATATCAATGACGAGACCTTTGACAGACATATCCCCTATGCCAAGCATATCACGCATAATGGCATCTTCATCTTCCATTAGAAGAGGGGATGAGATCAATATGGTCAACGGTAAAGTCATCAACACCGAACGCACCGGCATATCCATCAAAGCGCACATTTTTACACTGATCGCAGCGCTGGCATTCTTGACGTTATTAATATCAAGGCTACCAATCGTCAGGCTTTCACCGTCAAAAGCTATACTGGCGTTACGAATCGACAGCTGATCAACAGAGATATTTTTTGCTAATTCATCTTCGTCCATCAGCATGAGCATCATATTGCCCTCTGGTATGGCAAAATTGACTATATCCAGTGCAGCTATTCGGGCAATGGTTTCGCCACGATCCTGCATTTTGATATTGGTGGCATCAGAAATGCTGATCTGTTCTTCGCTACCAGCAATCGTGATACTGTCCATCGTAATAGCAGAGCCATTTTCATGCGCAAGGCTAACATCCGCAAGCATCAGCGAACGTGATAGGCCGCTACTACTGTAACTGCTATAACTCAGGGTAGCACCATTCATATTGTCGGCAACGAATTGTTCAGCATCCCGCAATAGGTCAGCAGCAATCTGATCTGCTACACTATTCATATAAAGATAGCACCGCCACCGATAGCGGCAGTCACGGCAACGGCACCGATACCGTATTTCATCATTTTGCTCATCATAATCCTAACTTAAATAGCACTAAAAAAACAACACCATCTATAAGTTTGATATATATAATAAACAAGGCGCGAATAAGATATCAGTCTATTCTATTTTTCAATATATTCGCGATTAGCATGAAGCCTATCTGCCATTATGACAGCATTGAATGCCGTCTTGAATTTCTATGATCGCATGCGACTTCCATTTGCATCAAATAAAGGTGTTGGCTGTAAATAGGCTGGCAATATCTCACCCAGTAGTTCCACGCTCCAGCCATCAGTATGATCTGCCATATCCTTTGGCACATAACCCATAGCGACTGATTTACCAGATGCATGGGCAAAACCACCTGATGTTACCCAGCCAACGACATCACCCTGATAGGCAATGGGTTCATCACCAATAACATCAGCATCTTTAACATCAACTATAAAAGCACGCAGACGCATCTTGCCACCATCCTGTTTTTCAGCAACTGCAGCAGCCTTGCCAATAAAATCAGCATCTTTGTCATAGGCAACAAACCGGGATAACCCACATTCCATGGGGCCATAAACCGGACGATATTCCCGCGCCCAACTGCCAAAGTTTTTCTCCAGCCTTAGGGCGTTTAAGGCGCGACTACCAAACAGACGAATACCATGATCCTGACCTGCCGCCATGATATCATCAAATAGACGTCTCTGATATTCGGCAGTTACCCATATTTCATAGCCCAGATCACCTGTATAGCTAACCCGTCCAATAATGACCGGCACCATACCCAGATGGGTTTCCCTGATATCCATAAAACGGAAATGATCATTGGATACATCATCATCGGTAATAGCCGCCAGCACATCCCTTGCCTTAGGGCCGGCAATGGATAATCCGGTCAAGCCAAGCCCGCATGATGTGATATTTACTGAACCATCTTGAGGCAAATAAGAATTGAACCAGCGCAAGTGATAGATTTCTGCAATACCAGAGCCAATGATCAAGAACCGGTCTTCGGCCAGTCTGGCCAGGGTGAAATCACCTATCACCTTACCATTTTCTTTCAGCATTGGTGCCAGCGTCATGCGACCAATTGCTGGAATGTTACAGGCCAGCAGCTTATCCAGCCATTCTGCCGCCCCTTTACCAGTGATTTCATATTTTGCAAAACCGGATGTTTCGGTAAGCCCAACACCTTCACGCACGGCTTTCACTTCGGCGCCAACATGTTCAAAATCGGTGCTTCGACGCCAGCTAAACACATCACTAACACCGTCTGGCGCATACCATAATGCCTGTTCCAGCCCATAAGCTGCGCCGAATTGTGCGCCTGATTCACGCAATTTGTCATAAATGGGCGTTGTCAGTAATGGCCGTGCCGCGGTTAATTCTTCGTTAGGGTAACGAATGGAAAACCTCCGTGAATAGTTTTCACGCACCCGTGCATTGGTATAAGCCATGCTGGTATAATTGCCAAACCGGCTGATATCCATTGCCCAGACATCAAAACCGGGATCACCATCAACAATCCAGTTGGCAAGTGACAACCCAACACCGCCGCCCTGACTGAACCCTGCCATTACCCCGCAAGCACACCAGAAATTGGTTAAGCCGCGCACAGGCCCAATCACCGGATTCCCATCCGGTGCAAAAGTAAATGGCCCATTGATGATTTGGCGAATTCCAGCTTTTTCAAATGCTGGAAAATGCCTGAACCCAACCTCAAGTGATGGGGCTATGCGGTCGATATCCGGTTCCAACAATTCATGGCCAAATTCCCATGGTGTTTCTTTTTCCGACCATGGCACACAGGCTTTTTCATATGTTCCCATTAACATACCGCCGCGTTCCTGCCGCAGATAAATCTCACCGTCAAAATCGACAATATGCAGCACTTCCTTGCCAGTCTTTTTGTTAATTTCTGCTACTTCAGGCATATCTTCGGTCAGCAGATACATATGTTCCATGGCTAAAATAGGCAATTCCAGTCCGACCATACGACCAATTTCCCGTGCCCATAATCCCCCGCAATTCACCACATGTTTGCATGAACATCCCCTTTATTGGTATGTACAATCCAGGTTCCATCTGGGTTCTGTTCCAGCGATTCGACTTTGGTCTGGGTATGATATGTTGCCCCGTTTTTTCGTGCCGCTTTAGCATAGGCATGGGTCACCCCGTAAGGGTCTAGATGGCCTTCGATAGGATCGAACATACCGCCAACAAACTGGCTGGGATCAACTAGAGGCATCAGCTCGGCGGCTTCTTCAGCGGAAACAAGTTCCAGTCCTTCCATGCCGAGATATTTACCTTTGGCATAAATGCTTTTGATCCAGTCAAAGCGTTCCTGCGTTGCTGCCATCATGATCCCACCAGTGATATGCATGGTGATATCCTGCCCGGACAGGTCTTCAATTTCATTATATAGCTTAATGGTATATTGCTGAAGTTTGGCAACATTCGGGTCACCATTGATGGTATGCATGCCACCAGCCGCATGCCATGTTGATCCTGACGTCAAATCCTTGCGTTCCAGCATCATAACATCGGTCAAGCCACGTTTGGTTAGATGATAAAGCACAGACGCACCAACAACACCGCCACCAATAACAACGACTTGCGCTGTTGTTTTCATTTTGTCTGACATCATTATCTCCCTTTTCGGTCTTTACCATTACAGATAAACTCATTTCGCATCATTAGACAACAACAGACAGGAATCATTCCGTCCCCGACATCATCTGATATTGCGGAAAGTTTCATAAAACAGAATGTGATTACACTGGAAGAAAACTCTAAACTTGTGGTAATTCCAGTTCATGATCAGCCTGTCTTTCATCCAGCTTTGGCTTTATGCCATAGCCATTTTTGTTTTGTTCTTAACGCCTGGGCCTGTCTGGATCGCTATTATGGCGCGTTCTATGGCTACTGGCACCAAAAGCGCTTGGCCATTGGCAGCAGGCGTTGGTTTAGGTGATTTTATCTGGCCTCTTGTGGCTATTGGTGGCATCGGTATATTGGCGCAATTTCATTCCGCGATTATGCCAATGTTAGCTTTCATTGCCGTCATAATATTCATCATCATGGGCATTATGTTGATCTGGAAGGCAAATAAGACACCAGAACATTTAGGACGATTAACCCGATCTGGTTTTGCGGCTGGATTTATGGCCGGATTTCTTGTCATTATCAGCAATCCGAAAGCTATTCTTTTTTATATAGGTGTCTTACCCGGATTTTTTGATCTGACCATAATCACATTATTGATGCATTACTCATCGGCCTGATATCCGCCAGCATTCCATTTTCTGGCAATCTGGTCATGGCAATCATTATGGGCAAAAGCCGCCACTGGCTAGCTACGCCGACACGAATACGGCGGCTTAATCTGCTATCTGGCATATTATTGATTATCGTTGGCGTTTTCATATTTATAAGCCAAGTCTAATGCCAGATATGGAACCGAGGATAATATTCTCTAAAACGCCTCTTCACGACGTCTGACTTCTGCTGACAGAACCTGATTATATGGCGTCGGGATATCCATGTCCACCCCAGCACCGATACCATGCCATTTATCGCATCAATTTCTGATCGCCGGCCGGCTATGTGATCTAGCCGCATGGATGGACTGGCTTTTGGCATGCCTTCAGCAAAGGCAGTTGCATAGGCCACCGGATCATCAAATGAAAAGGAAATGCCTCTGGCCTTACCCAGATGATAGGCTTCCAGCATGGCACCAATGGCAATTTTCTTCCATTCGGGATTGGCAAATAACTCACCGATATTGCAATCAAATACTGTACATGGCGCACTAAGCATGACATTGCAGATATATTTTTCCCAGATCAGCTGATTGATATCAGCAAAAGCCGTGGCCTTGAAACCAGCCTTTTGCCATAATGCTTCAGCAGCTGAAAGACGTGGAGTAATACCGCCAGTAATTTCCCCAATACGGATTTGCCGCATATTATTATGGTGAATATGACCAGGTTCAATAATGGAAGCGCCGAACCCCTCTGCAACACCTAATAGCACCTGATCAACCGGCATATGGGCTGCAATACGTTCTGCGGCACCTAACCCGTTCTGTATAGTCAACACCAGCTGTGACGAATTGAGCATATCTGCAATGCCCCACGCGCCGCTTCTGCTACCTGATGCTTTGGTCGCAATGATAAAAAGATCAGCATTTTTAGCGGCATGAATATCAGTGGATGCGGTGATGCCGGTGATCATTCGATCGCCACTAACCCCGCTTAGATGCAATCCGTTTTCATTGATAGCCGCAATATGTTCAGCCCATACATCAATAACGATAACCTTATATCCAGCTTCAGCAAAAAAACCGGCATAGACACCGCCCATTGATCCGGCTCCAATGATTGCAATAACAGGTTGAGCTGGTAACATCTGAACTCCCTATCTTCAACATCCGTTCATCCTATCCTGCCAGATAAGCATTGGCAATATCCGTTTCAATTGTATGTCCCGATGCTGAAATAAATCAGGCCATGTGCCGGTTTAATCATTGAGTTTAGGATCATGGATGCCTATCATCATTTTTATAGATATTTTTCTGAAAGATCGGGATACCCATGACCAATACTTCTTCCAAACTGGAACGATCTGGCCGCCGTCGCCGTCAATAATCAGAACAATCTGGCCACTATATTCACAAACATATTCCTGCGCATGGAAATGGACTTTCCATCTTACATGATAAGCATTGCCAGATGATCCACCATCAGGCCTTGACCATTCTGGAAGAAATTGGACTAAGTGATGCGCCCGTTCAAGTGATTGATCTGCTTACCCCACATGGGGCTAAGATGGATGATAATGGCCGGTTGCATATTCCTCCATCCATTATTCAACAGATGATGGTTGATCTGCCACGACAATTCACGCTTCATGGCCGTGCAGATGATGCTGATATCTATTTGGGCGGAAATAATGTGTATACGGGTAGTGGCGGAGCATCACCACAAATACTGGAATATGATGATCAGGGGCTGGCCAGTTACCGCGCTTCTACTCTGGCTGATCTTTATGATGCGGCCAGACTGGTTGATCACCTTCCCCATATTCATTTCTTTGCCCGTTCCCTTGGTCGCAACCGATATGCCAGACATGCATAATCTTGATATCAACACCGCCTATGCCTGTTTTCAGGGAACCGCGAAACCTGTTCCTGATTAGCGCATCATCCGCCTATACCGCTGATGAGATTATCACCATGGCAAGATATATCGCCGGTTCTGCAGAAACATTGCATGACAACGTCCGTTTTTTGGATTCAATATCAATCATGTGGTGCCGCCATTACGATTTGATCCCGAAGCCTGTCAGGTTATTATACGCGCGGTTCAGGCTGGGGTGCCGGTCATGATCAATACGTTCGGTCAGTTAGGGGCATCAAGTCCGGTGACAATGGCGGATGCTTGCCCAGACCATGGCAGAAACACTGGCCGGAATGGCTATTGCATGGGCCGTATCACCTAAAGCCAAAGCGGTATTTGGCCCGCGCCCGATGATTACTGATCTGCGGACTGGCGGTATGAGTGGCGGAAGTGGAGAGCAGGCATTGCTGACCGCCGCCGCCGCCCAGATGGCTCGATTTTACCAATGGCCAAGTTCGACCATTGCTGGCGCCACTGATAGCAAAGCCCTTGATGCCCAAAGCGGATATGAAAAAGCAATCAATGTTTCCATGGCTGTTGATGCGGGGTAAATCTGATTACCCAGGCCGCTGGTGCACAGGCTAGCCTGATGGCGGCATCCATGGCCGCCTATATTATTGATAATGATATGCTAGGGGCAAATAACCCAGCCAGCCAGATGATTGAAATCACGGACGAAACCCATGCCATGGATGATATCAGAAATGTTGTCATGGGTGAGGGGCACTTTCTTGGCCAGCAGGCGACACTAGAACGTATGAATAGTGATTTTATCTATCCGGATATTGCCGACCGCTCCAGCGTTGAGGAATGGCTGGCCAATGGTCAACCAGACATCATTACCAAGGCCAGCATCCGCGCAAAAACCATTATAGACAAACCACTAGTACCATATATTCCTGCTGCCATAGATCAGGTGATCAGAGATCAATATGATATCCGACTACCCCCCCCCTTATCATAATCATCCAAGAACAGAAAAACTGGATTCGTTATTGACCGGACGGTGCCGTGAATAGAAACCAACATCTATCTGGCGCTGGATATATGGTAGAGTAAAGGATAAAGGTGTCTGATCATGATCGTGACCAGCTTCTACATATTCCACCAGTTCAGTCATCATCTTGCCAGCAATAGGGGCATTTTTATACTGATTGCCACTAGTACCACACGCCATATAAAAACCATCCAGAGCAGATTTATCATAAATGGGTATCCAGTCTGTCGATGCATCATATAAATCAACAACCCCGCGTGTTTGTGAAGGGATTCCTAAATCCGGCACCCGCTGGGCATAGCGCATGGCCTGAGTTGTCCACTGATCGGTAAAATCACGATTATAATCCGTATCATTTTCTGTCCATTGATGGGGGTCACAAGCCGGGTCTTCGCTACCAATTAAAATATGGTTGCCATGTTCTGGCCGACAATAACAGGCAATGTCGCTATCAGATACGATGGTACCCTGATGTTCAAAATCAAATCCTTGCGGGGCTGGTACATGGACAACTTCTTGCCGCAGAGGGCGGGTTTTAATGCTCATATCCGTATCCACACCAGCCATCTGATTGATGATGGAAGAACCGGGGCCTGCTACATTTATCACCACCGGCGCGTGAAGCACATCACCATTGGCTAGCTTGATGCCTGTAACGCGGCCAGCTGACTGGCAAATTTCTGTCACTTCGACCCCCATCAAGAACTGCGCACCATAACGTTTGCAGCCGCCGCTAGATTTTGTGATGAAAGAGCCGGGTCTGTTACATAACCCGCATGTGGCCAGAATACCCCACCCCTGACCTGATCACCATTTGAGTGGCCGAATTGTGGATCATCCAGACGTCGGGGAGGGTGTAACTATCCAGTGAATATATAGGCAATCGTGATTGAATAGCCGCCGCATCCCATTCTTCGATAGGACAATGCAGGGCTCTGCTATTTTCTATATGTTTTACCAGCTGACCATTAGCATCTGATTTCATGACAAGGCATCCCACTTCACGGAATGTGGCCAGCGTATTTGCATCTGTTTCTTCCAGATAATCTTGCCAGTCCCGCCAGTAATGATACCCTTCCCAGGCAAATGCTGTCCCGTCATAGGTCGAATAATGCATGCGGATAATGGCGCATGATCCAGCGGTTGAACCATGCCCGATCTGGCTGTTGCGATCAACAGATAGCGTTTTATATCCCTTTTTTGCCATTTCATAAGCAATTGCCGTCCCAATAACGCCTGTCCCAATAATAATGACATCTGCGGTATGTGGCATGTTTGACGTTTTGCTCATCATTTCGATCCCCTGTCTTTTCTATCAATACATGATCTTGATGCTAGCCATTAGCACGCCCTGAAGCAAGCATGGTGCAAAACAATTAGCTTAAGCCTTTCCCCATATCATATATTTACCTGCCGTGGCTCACTTTTTAAACATATCATCATAAGATACCGCTTGACTTCATCACGAAAACTGTCAAAGGTCAGATATTCGGTTTCCAGGAGGCAAAGCCAACTGGATGAAAAGGGAAAACGGGATGGGATGACCCAAGATCAGAGGGCCCAAGCCGTTACTGCCCCCGCAACTGTGTGCGTGAGCCCACATCCAAATGCCACTGATAGATACCTTCACAGGTATCATATTGGGAAGGCGGATTAGGGCGTTGAACGCGAGTCAGGAAACCTGCCGGATATGAATGTAACAACCTTACTGTCGGGTGTGACAGTTAATGGAGATGAAAAATGACAAATCCTACAATTACCCGTTCCTATTCGGTGACCGATATCTTCCTCTGATCATGGCTATCATGCTTGGTGTCTGCGTTCTTGCCGTTGCAGGACATGCCCAGTCACCAACATTGCATGGTGCCGCACATGATACCCGTCATGCTACCGGTTTCCCTTGCCATTAATTCTTTGCCATCAATTTTGGCGGATTAAATTAGGCAAAATATTTCAGTAAATTGAGGTAAACATGTTTTCCCGTGTAGTGACGGCTGGCCTTTTTTCGGTTGTATTGCTGGGCTGCTTGGCGGTCTATTGCAATTATATTTTGTTCAACCAGTTCTTCTTCATGCAGAATTATATGAATCTGGTCAACTATCACATTTTGGCAGTGATGCTATGGTATATAACCATCAGGGGCATAATGATTTTGATATTATGCGCGATCTGCTTAGCCTAGGGTTTTCCATGGCGATCTATGTGGGCTATGGACTCATCATGGTAGCATTAATGGCTTTTCGGATAGAAAGCGATCAGATGGTCAGCATCCGTCAGGGGCTGGTCTGGGGTTTAGCCGGATTTATTTCTGTCCATCTAGCCCCAGGATTTGGCTTGCCGCCAGAAGTCCCCGGTGTTGCCAGCGCATCTCTTGAAGCAAGGCAGATCTGGTGGGGAGGCACGGTATTGGCATCCGCTCTCGCTTTCTGGATAATCGCCTTTGGCAGGACGCCAATATCATTTGGGCTGGCGATTATTCTGTTGCTGGCACCTCATGTCATTGGTGCGCCAGAACCAGAAATGCTTAGAGGGCCTGTTCCACCTGAAATTGCATCGCATTTTGCCGCCAGAGCTTTTGGGGTTGGTATCGCATCATGGGCTCTGCTTGGTTTATTTTCCAGCTATTTTCTGGCATTATCTGCATCTGAAAATGGCGATTGATGGGAAATATCCTAGTCTTTTTACTATAATTTTTCGCGTCGTCGCAGAGTTAACTGGCCTTGCGACCGCGCCACCATCACGCCACTTCCAATGATCAGGGCAATGCCAGCCATGGCCATCACATCCGGCCATGTCCAAAAAAGATCACCCCGATGATAACAGCCGATACAATTTCGCTATAAGTAAATGGTGCTAATAACCCAGCTGTTCCTAACGCAAATCCCATCACCATAAATACTTGCGCCAATGCGCTGATGATGGCCAGAATGATCAGGGTCAAATATGGCCATTCCGCCACCGGTAACCAGACATTATAGACAAAGGGCGTTATCGAAACGGTCGCCGTTAATCCGCCCCACATGGAAATCACAATCGGGTCAGCCAGCACCCCAGTTTACGATTGATCAGCATCTGGAATGATATCATCAACCCTGTCATGACAATCAGCAAGGCATAGATATCCAGATCAAAGATATCAGGACGCATCACCAGAATGACGCCAGTAAACCCACCAGCAACCCCAAGCCAGGCGGAACCAGCTATCTTTTTCCCCAATACCAGCGGTGCAAATAGGATCATCAGAAACGGATAAACATAAAGAATGGCAATGGCATCTGCAAAATCGACATATTGGACACCAATAATGAAACTGACATTACCAATAGCCAGCAGCACCCCGCGAATAATCTGGATCATCGGGCGGGGAGGCGACATGGCATGCCAGCCTGCACGCCAGAATGCCAATGGGATCAGCAAAATAGAATAGCCCATAAAACGAAGCCATGCGATCATCGTTGGCTCCATCTGGTTGTCATCATTTTCATGATAGCACCGCTGATTGTAGCTAAAGCAAGTCCAGCAACAATGAAAATGATAGCGGCACCATTATTATTGTGTTTTGAGGTGGTAGATAATGAGGTCAGGACTTTTAGTCCCTGAATGGGAACTTTCAGATATGTTTACCCATTATTTTCAGCATCAGGGAAATATGCTGCCCGCATATTAACTTGAATAGATGGCATAATCAGGCGCGGCATATTGAGTGTCGCGTCCCGCGCTTCGCGCATCTCAACAAACTCATCTTCGGTAATGCCATCACGGACATGGATATTGGATGCCCGCTGTTCGCCAACACTGGTTTGCCATTTAATATCACGCCCATTAGGGCCATAATCATGACAGATAAACATACGGGTTTCGGGGGCAGGGACAAAAGCCTTTTTACTAGATTGATATAATACCCGTGCATCGCCGCCCGGGAAATCTGCCCGCGCCTGTGCCGCCATCTGGCATGAAAATCGTATCACCCACAAAAACAGCATCGCCAATAACATGTGCCATACAGGCAGGAGTATGCCCGGGTGTAGCAATAACATTCGCCACCATGGAACCAATATGATAGCTGTCACCATCAGCAAATAACCGGTCAAACTGGCTTCCATCACGTTCAAACTCGGTTCCGGCATTAAAAACTTTGCCAAAAATATTCTGTATCTCGGTAATTTTTTCAGAAATGCCGATCTTGCCACCTAGCTGTTCCTGCAGATAGGGTGCAGCGGATAGATGGTCAGCATGGACATGGGTTTCGATCAACCATTCTGTTTCCAGTCCCTCTGCCTTTATATAGGCAATGATTTCATCAGCATGGTCATAGGTAATGCCGTTGCCGCTGGCGTAATCAAAATCCAGCACCGAATCAATTACGGCTGCCTTGCCAGTCGCCGCATCTGATACAACATAGCTAATGGTATTTGAATCCTTATCAAAAAATGCCTTGACGACAGGTGATGCCATTATCTATCCCCTCAAGATGCTTCACAAAAAGAAAACCACTTAATTATACATACATATTTTGAATAAAAATAAAACCCCAAAGGGGTAAACCTAAGGGGCTTTACAGCACAAGTTAACAGCAAACAGACACTTAAAACGGCTTGTCGCCGCCAGTTGCCCAATCCAGAAACTGAACACGGTATGCCGGACAGGTAAATCCGGCATATGTAATTGTGTGATGCAACCAATATTGCCAGCTGCCACCGCTACCGCACCAGTTGCATGTAACGTTTCCTGTTTCCGGGCTTTCAATCCATCTGCCATTTCCGGTTGCAAGATATTATATACGCCGGCCGACCCACAACACAGATGCCCGTTGCGCGGTTCAACTACGGCAAACCCCACCTGTTCCAGAAGCCGTTTAGGCAAAGCATGAATCTTTTGCCCATGTTGAAGCGAACAGGCAGAATGATAGGCCAGTCGCGTTTCAGCCACCGCATCGGCATTAGCTTTGGCCATGGGATGGCTTAGGCATGTAGCCCAGTCACATTGTGCCAATAACTCACTTATATCAAAACCAGCCGCTGATACCGCCGCCGCCCGTGCCGCCCAAGCCGGGTCGTGCTGTAACATATCACCATAATCCTTTACCATGGTGCCACATCCGGATGCATTGGTAATAATGGCATCAACCTCACCGCCTGAAATCGCTTCATACCAGCGTTCTACGGCTATATGAACAGATTTATCCGCCTGTTCTGTTTCACCAATATGATGCGCTAAGGCTCCACAGCAATGAATATTTTTATAAACCCTTACTTCAATCCCCAGTCGATTCAGCAAACGGATAGATGCGGCATTAATATCGGGTTCAAGCGCGCGTGATGCACACCCTGCCAGCATCGCTACCCGCCGCACCGGTTTTATATCAGGATGAAACAGCATCCTCTGATCCAATCGGATCAAGTTTTGACGGAATGGACCTTGGCACTTTATCCAGCATCCGCCGCATCCTTTAGGCATCGCCCAGCGGAACAGCTGTCCTATCCGCGCTAGCCGCATCATGGCATGAAATCGGCCAGCATAGGGGATAACCCTTGCCAGCATCCGCCGCATCAGACGATCTGACCAAGTCCGCTTTACCAGCTTATCCATCTTGGCACGTCCAATATCCAGCAAATGCGGATAATCAACACCGGAAGGACAGGTCGTTGTGCAGGATAAACACCCCAGACACCTATCCAGATGATATCCGGTATCCGCAGATATACTTTCAGGATTTTCCAGCAATTCACGCATCATCCAGATACGGCCACGCGGGCTGTCACGTTCATCACCTGTTAACACGAATGTCGGACAGGTAGCGGTACAAAACCCACAATGAACACATGAACGCAGGATACTATCAGCCCGCGCAATCGCCGGGTCTTTTAACTGGTCGCTGGAGAAATGCGTTTGCATGATTGCTTAATCTGACCCCTAAAGTTCATGATGCATTCGCCCGGGGTTTAATATGCCTTTGGGGTCGAATGCTGCCTTGATCCGCTTATGCAGAGCCATTTGCGGTGATGATAACGGCTGAAATGGTGGCACGAATGATCTGGTTATACCAGCATCACGGATCAGTTGCGCAAAGCCGCCGCCATATCTGGCTAGTGTTTGCCGCAATATCGCACCAGCTGTTTCAGCGGTCTGGCCATTTTCAGTTGGTAGCGAAAGCCATAATAACCCCCTGCCCAATCAGCATAATATTTCAGCGGCCAGTGTTCCGACACGGCATCTATCACCATTGGTGCGGCTGATGGCGGACAGGATAGTTTCCAGATATCACCATCCGTATCTGCCAGAAATGCCGTATTGCCAATCGCCTGCCATAATGTCTGGCTTGCGGCATCATCAATAGTATATCCATCCGGATAAAGCGAAAGCATGGCATTGACACGATCATTAACCGAAACATCAAACCCTTCAAAACGAATGGCGATAAGCATATGATCACTATCATATCCCGCCTGCGCCGCTATTTCCGCTGGCAAAATGGCAGCTGCCGATGGTTCATGAGGGGTGGCCATAATCGCGGCAATCTGTCTGACCGCTGTCGCCAGGTCTGCCACCGGTATCAGCACCGTTCTGGATATCTCTGGCCGAGGCAGGGTTTTTAATGTGACTTCATCCATGATTGCCAGGTGCCTGAATGATCCGCATATCAGCTTTGACAAATCATAGCCCGTCACATTTTTTACCACTTTACCACCAGACCGGAATCGTTCACCCTGCCCGGAAGCTGCTTCAAACCCAAGAAGAAAATCACGCGCCGCGCCCGCTGTCAGCCGTCTGGAACCAGAAGAATTGGTGGCAAGAACACCCCGATAGTGCCTTTATTAGCGGTATTCTTTTGGGCAAAAATCACACTAGGATCCGGTGGCTCAAAGCCTAGCATCTGGTTTTTTTCTGCCAGAATAGCATTAATTTCTGTCATGCTAGTGCCCGCCCGCACGGTCAGGATCAATTCTTCGGGCTGATAGTCGATAATCCCCGCCCAGCGATCAAGTGTTACCATCCGCGCATCATCAACAGCATAACCCCAACTGGATTTACTGGCGCCCCCATTAACAGATAATGGCATACCTTCAGCAATTGCATCAGCGATAATCGCGATACCATATGATCCAGATGATCAGGGGATTCAGAAGTCATAATACAAATCTAAACAATGTAAGTCAGGTTAAAATCGCGGCAGATCAGGAAACGGCATCTTGCCATGATGAACATGTAATCGGCCCAGTTCAGCACATCGATGCAATTCCGGAAACACTTTACCCGGATTAAGCAGATGGTCTGAATCAAATGCACATTTCAGACGTTGCTGCTGTTTCAGATCATTTTCACTAAACTGAATTGGCATCAGATCACGTTTTTCAACACCAACACCATGCTCACCAGTTAACACGCCACCCATTTCAACACAGGCCGTCAGAATATCTGCACCAAAATCTTCGGCACGCTGTAACTCATCTGGCTGATTGGCATCAAACAGAATCAACGGATGCAAATTACCGTCACCGGCATGAAATACATTGGCAACACGAAGTCCGTATTTCTGACTTAGACTTGCCATTCGCACCATCATATCAGGCAGAGCACGGCGTGGGATGGTTCCATCCATGCATAAATAATCCGGTGATATCCGCCCTATCGCCGGAAACGCAGATTTGCGTCCAGCCCAGAATAATATCCGTTCTTCTTCCGTTTCACTGATCTTGATAGAACTTGCCCTGAGCTGTATTGACCAGTCCAGCCACCCGTTCAATCAGGGCGTTGACTTCAACCTCTGGGCCATCCAGCTCGATGATTAGTAATGCCGCCGCCGCCCGCGGATAACCCGCATTAACAAAATCTTCGGCGGCATTAATAGCCAGACTATCCATCATTTCCATTCCTGCCGGGATAATGCCCGCGGCAATAATATCACCAACAGCTGATGCCGCCGCCTGCTGTTTCATCAAACCCGACAAGTAAAGCCCGCCTTATCGCAGGTGATTGCAAGATGCGTAACGTGACCTCGGTGACAACGCCAAGCAGGCCTTCTGATCCGGTCATGATGCCAAGCAGATCATAATCACCCGCATCCAGATGTTTGCCGCCAAGCCGCAGAACCTCACCTTCGATTGTTACCATTTCAACCCCTAATAAATTATTAGTAGTCAGCCCGTATTTCAAACAATGAACCCCGCCAGAATTTTCAGCAACATTACCACCAACAGAACAGGCAATCTGGCTAGATGGATCCGGTGCATAATAAAACCCTTCTGCTTCCACTGCCTGAGTGATAGCCAGATTGGTAACCCCCGGTTGTGCCACAACACAACGATTATTATAATCAATATCAAGAATACGGTTAAATTTACCCATTGCCATCAGCACGGCATCTGCAAGGGGCAATGCCCCACCAGATAGGGAGGTGCCTGACCCACGCGGCACAATTTTTATGCCTCTTTATGACAATAGCGCATAATCGCCGCCACCTGTTCCACTGTTTCTGGCAGAACAACAACAAGAGGCAGTTGACGATAGGCTGATAAGCCATCCGCATCATAAGCCCGGCGCCCCTCGATACTATCGACCACCGATGAAGCTGGTAATAATGTTTTCAGTGTTGCTACAATTTCATCTTTTCGGGCAATAATTGCGGCATCTGGTTCAGGCATCTGCATGACTTGCGCTTTCTGTTTTATGGAACAACATAAAATAGTCCGTAAATTTGAATTTTATCATAATAAAGCATTTAGAACATGTCACATATTTTACTAGTTTGCTGCCAAAAGAAAAATGTTCCTGTTCAAAGAAAAATTCGATTTTCTGTTGCGTTGAACAGCATATCCCTTATTAATTGTAATTCCTAACTCCACACATAAAACGGGAGAATATTTGTGAAATCTATATTTGCTAAAATTGCTATGGTGACCTGTCTTGGTCTAGGGTATCAACTGCCAGCCTAAGCTGATACCAAAGTCGGATTAATCCTTCCTTATACGGGTACTTATGCGGCGTTGGGTAATGCTATTACCGATGGGTTCAATATGGCCATTGAAGAAGCTGGTCGGACAGATGAATTTTCTATCGTGATTGAGGATACTGAAGCCAAACCACCCATTGGACTGGCAAAAGCCCGTAAGCTTGTTTTACAGGATAAAGTGGATGTAATGGTTGGTGTGGTATCATCAGGAGTACTTGGTGCGATGCGTGATTTTGTGCATCAGGCAGAAATACCACTGATTGTTGCCAATGCCGGAAATAATCTGGCCACTGGTGAAAATTGTTCTCCTTATATTGTGCGCGTTTCCTTTTCCAATGGCCAGATCAATCGCCCAATGGGAACATGGATGGCGGAAAACGGAATTAAAACGGTGTACACACTTGCCCCTGATTATTCTGCCGGCCATCAGATGATTGAATCCTTTTCTGCCGCCTTCACCGCCGCTGGTGGTAATGTTGTTGGCTCTGAGTTTACCCCATTTGGCCAGACAAAGGATTTTGGGGCCCTATCTAACCAATGCCCAAGCATCAGGTGCAGATGCCATTTTTGTTTTCTATGCTGGTGGCGGTGCCATTAACTTCGTCAAACAATATGGCTCATTTGATATTCAGACTCCACTTTATGGCTCCGGCTTTCTCACCTCACCCCTTTATGTTGCCGCAGAAGGCGACGCCGCCATTGGTGTTCGCGCATCCCTGCATTATATTCCAACCCTGGACACCCCAGAAAATAAAGCCTTCGTCGATGCCTTTATGGCAAAACATGGTACCATGCCATCCGAATATTCTGTTCAGGGATATGATGCTGCCCTTGCTTTGATGGCTGCCGTTGATAAAGGCGGCAGTGATAGCAAATCTATTGCTGCTGCATTGCCGCAAGTCAGCTATATAGTCCTCGCGGCGCACTTGAAATCGACCCTGCAACAAACAATATCGTTCAGAATATCTATGTTTACGATACGGTGATGGGCAGTGATGGGCTAACCCAGAAGCTGATCGATACGATCCCATCAGTTCGTGATGATGTAGCTGGATGTCAGATGTAATCATATGATCCGGGCATCATGCCCGGATTTACCAACCATGTGTCTTATCGCTGGTTAACTTTAGGACTAAAGCAATTATGGATGTCTCATTCTGGTTACTGCAATTTCTTAATGCGATGCAGTACTCCATGTTGCTGTTTCTGTTATCCATTGGATTAACGGTCATTTTTGGCCTGATGCATTTTGTTAATCTGGCGCATGCGTCGCTTTATATGCTGGGGGCATATTTTGGCATTTCCATATCCGCACTAACTGGACAATTCTGGCTGGCCTTTATCCTATCACCAATAATCGTTACCGTGATCGGGGCTATCCTCTATTTCACCCTGATTGATCGGATGCGCGCGGCGGGGCCTATGAATCAGGTGCTAGTAACATTCGGCTTGATCTTTATCATTCTTGATCTTGTTCGTCTGGGGTGGGGAGATATTGCCCTTGGTCTAGAAGCCCCATCTTCTTTATCGCATACAGTTTCATTTTTGGGCATAAGCTATCCGGCCTATCGGCTATTTATCATTGCACTGGGATTGAGCATCATGGTGACAATGTGGCTGATACTGGCACGCACACAAATTGGTGCCATGATCCGGGCCAGCGTGGAAAACGCGGAAATGGCTGCCGCATTGGGGATACATGTTGGCCGGTTATTTTTTGTGGTATTCTGTGTCGGATGTGCGCTGGCCGGCCTTGCTGGTGTCGCCGCTGCCCCTATTTTTTCCGCAACCACAACCATGGGCATCACCATTCTTATCCCGACCCTGATTGTTGTGGTGATTGGCGGGCTGGGCAGTCTGGAAGGCGCTATTGCCGGGTCGCTGATCATTGGCTTTCTTGAAACATTCGGGGCGGTATTACTACCGTCATTATCTGCTGTTCTCACCTATATCCTACTGGCTGTTATTCTTGTATGGCGGCCAGAGGGATTAATACCGGCGCGGGGGTAGGATGTTTTATCAAACCCGATTGCGTAGCATCACCCTTATCCTTGCTCTTGGCTTTCTTGCGACCTATGCCAGTTTTGGCAGTTATTTTGCCCGGGAAATCGTTATAGAGATAACGATTCTGGCTATTTTAGCTATCAGCCTTGATTTTTGCGCTGGTTTCGGGGGATGGTATCGCTTTGTCATGGCGCCATTATGGGCATAACGGCCTATACCTTTACCATTATGAGCGTAAAGCTTGGCTGGCCGCCAGTACCATCAGCGGTGATCGGGATAATGGCAGCGGTGCTATTTTCCGGTCTGGTCGGATGGGTAACAGCGCGTATTAGCGGCATTTTCTTCATTATGGCGACGCTGGCTTTTGGCCAGATGGCTTATACGTTTTTCTTTAAATCACGCTGGCTTGGCGGTGATGATGGCATGGGTGGGATCAGCAGATTTGATCTGTACTGGCTTGGGCTTGATATGAATGATGCGCTTATCTTTGCCCTTTTCGGCATATGCGTCCTATTTCTGGTCTATGTTATTGCCGCTATTTTATTGCGATCAGGTTTTGGGCGCATTCTTTCAGGCATCCATAGTAATGAAAGCCGGATGCAGGCTGTTGGCATCGATACCGCCAGACATAAGGCCATGGCTATGGCGGCATCTGGATTGATGGCAGGTTTTGCCGGTATCCTTGCCGCCCAGCATACGCTTTATATCTCACCGGAATTACTGATCTGGACGGTATCAGGGGAAGTATTGCTGGTGGTTATTCTGGGTGGTATCGGCACCCTGATTGGGCCGGTCATAGGGGCTATTATACTGGTCATGATGAAACATGAATTATCAAATTATACCGATTACTGGCATATGATCGTAGGCCTCGCCCTGATCTTTACTGTTCTGGCTGGCGGTCGCGGAGTTTTTGGGCAGATAGAATACTGGCTGAAGACATGGCACAACCCGCGAAACCCAAACACACAAAGCCCAAACGGACAAAGCAAGGAGAGTGATCTTGCTTGATGTACAAAACCTATCCAAAGATTTTGGCGGTATCAAAGTTATCCGCAACCTGTCCTTCAGCGTCAAGGCTGGTGAACGCCGTGTCATATTGGGCCCGAACGGGGCTGGTAAGACCACATTGTTTCATTTGCTAACCGGTGTTGAAACATCCAGTTCTGGCAAGATTTCCTTAGCAGGCAAGGATATCAGTAAGTTGAATGCCATCAGACGTGCCCGCATCGGTATTGCCCGCAGTTATCAGAAAAATAATCTGTTTGAGAATCTGACCATCCGGGAAAATCTTATGCTTTCTGCTGCTGCTGCGACAGGTAAATCCGGATGGGTTTTCCGTGATACCATTCATCAGGCTGATATCAAAGCGCGCATCGAGGAAACCGCTGAACAGGTCGCGCTTACCAACCAGCTGGATATGCTGGTCAGTTCGGTATCATATGGCAATCGCCGCCAGTTAGAAGTTGGACTGGCATTAGCCACGAAACCATCCCTGTTACTTATGGATGAACCAACATCAGGAGTTGGCCCGGCCATGATTGATACCTTTCACCATTTGCTAGATACCCTGCCCAGAGATATCACAATCCTGATTATCGAACATGATATGGATTTGGCTTTCAGCATCGCTGATCATATCACTGTTCTTAATTTTGGTGAAAAAGTGTTTGAAGGCACGCCTGATGAAACGCGCGGCAATCCCACGGTCAGGCAAATCTATCTAGGGGTAGCGAAGAAGCATCGGGGGGTAGACATGCCCCTGCTTGAACTAGATCAGATAGAAAGCGGTTATGGCGAAACCATGGTCACCCATGGTGTCAGCCTAGCCATCAGATCCGCACATACCCATGCTATCCTTGGCCGGAATGGGGTCGGCAAAACAACAACACTAAAAACAGTTGCCGGTCTGATTACCCCGGAAAAAGGTGCGATCCGTCTGAACGGGGAAGATATTCACCATCTGCCTGCACACGCTATTGCGCAACGTGGCATTGCCTATGTTCCGGAAACCCGTGATATATTCGGAGCATTAACCGTGCAGGAAAATCTGGAACTGGCAGGGCGGCTGGCCAAAACCGGATCAGGCTGGAGCATTGACGATACTATTAGCTTTTTCCCTAATCTGGCCAATCGTCTTCATCATGGCGGGCATCAGCTATCTGGTGGTGAACAACAGATGCTGGCTATTGGCAGGGCGTTGATGACTGATCCTGATATCCTTATCCTAGATGAGCCAACAGAAGGCCTGGCTCCAATTATCATTGATCAGATATTCGAAAAACTGAAAGAATTAAAATCCTGCGGCATGACCATTTTGCTAGTTGAACAGAACTTACATTTCGCCCATGGGCTGGCCGACCATGTCAGCCTGATGAGCCGTGGGCAAATCGTATGGCAGGGACTACCTGATACATTAAAGGCCAGTCATGATGAACAGGCACGCTGGCTTGGCGTTTAATCCTTTCTATTCCCTGCTTGCAGCCATTCTTGACATTAACGCCAACATGGCTTTGATTGATAGATAGATGAGCATCCTATTTTCCGGAGAAAACCGTCATGCGACTGGTTACATGTGAACATAAAGACATAGTCAAAGCAGGAGTATTAACTGATGATGGCAACATCATTGTTAAGGCAGAAGGTGCGGAAGCCAGATATGCCCTGCGTCATATGATTGAACAGGAAAACGGGACTAAACCGTGGGAAAATACAGAAGATGGGGATACCCATATTCACCTGAAGGATGTGCAGTTACTAGCACCTATTCCAGAACCGCGGCGAAATATTTTCTGTGTCGGATTGAATTATCACGATCATGCCAAAGAATATAGCGCATCTGATTTTGATGATAGTGACAAGCCAGCTATTCCTTCGGTTCCGGTCATTTTTACCAAAGCCACAACCAGTGTCATTGGCCCAGATGCACCTATCCGTTCCATGCTTGATTATACGCAATCCGTTGATTACGAATGCGAGTTATGTGTTGTAATGAAAAAAACAGCGCATCAGGTTAGCAAGGCCAATGCTGATGATTATATATTCGGTTATACCTTGCTAAATGATGTTACGGCAAGGCAGATACAGCAAGATCATAATCAATGGTTTTTAGGAAAAAGTCTGGATAGTTTTGCCCCGATGGGTCCTGCCATTGTAACTGCTGATGAATTACCGGATATGGCCAGCCGCCATATTTCCACAACAGTCAATGGAGAAATAAGACAACAATCAACCCTTTCACAACTGATTTTCGATATTCCGACTTTGATAGAAACACTTACGGCAACCATGACGCTTTTGCCCGGCGATATTATTGCCACCGGAACACCTGTGGGCGTTGGTCTGGGATACAAGCCACCAAAATTTCTAAAACCCGGTGATCATGTGACCGTATCTTTTGAAGGTATTGGTGATCTGACCAACCCGGTGATATGATGGTTTAATTCATATAAGGGAACCACCATGCCTAAAGCAGACGTTATTCATATTGATCATCCGTTAATCCAGCATAAGCTTACGATCATGCAGGATATTAACACCCCTTCCGCCACATTCAGACAACTGTTGCGAGAGATTAGCCATTTAATGGCATATGAAGTCTGTCGTGATCTGGATACAGAAATGGTGGCGATCAATACCCCGCTTGAGCCTATGGATTCAGCAAAGCTAAAAGGAAAAAAACTCTGTCTTGTGTCCATTCTGCGGGCGGGCAACGGCTTGCTTGAAGGAATGCTGGAATTGGTGCCATCAGCACGGGTCGGGCATATCGGGCTCTATCGTGATCCAGTGACATTAAACCCTGTTCAGTATTATCTGAAACTGCCTGATCAGATTGATATGCGCCTGACCATTGTTGTTGACCCCATGCTGGCTACTGGTCATTCGGCGATTGCGGCGGTGGAGCGATTGAAAGAAGCCGGTGCAAAACAGATTAAATTTGTCTGTCTGCTTGCCGCCCCCGAAGGCATTGATGCCTTTGTAAACGCGCATCCTGATGTGCCCATTTTTACCGCCGCCATAGACCGCGAACTTAATGATCATGGCTATATCATGCCCGGCTTAGGTGATGCTGGCGACCGTATTTACGGCACCAAATAAGCCTAGCCGATCTACCTACACATGGCCAATAGTGAAATTATTCCCGGCCTTATCTGCCCCACTGATCAGATATAATGGCCGGGTGCCATATCCCTGTTTGGGGTGCTTTTTGCCAATTTCTGCCCCTAGCGCATGATCATAAAAACTGGATGCAGGCATCAATCTGATGATAAAGGCGGCACGCCGGCGGTCAGTTCGGTTTGCGGTTGAACCATGGATCATATAGACATCATGAAACGATACCTGTCCTGCCCGAATGATCAGCGGGGTAGCTGTACTTTCATCAAAATGTTTGGAATCATACCAGATTAATCGTTTTATCGTCGCCTTCCGCCCATGAATGGCTGAATAATGTTCGCGATTTATGAGAACCCGGAATAAAGGTCATGGGGCCATTTTCGGGGGTGACATCATCAAGCGGTATCCAGACCGTTAACACCTCAAGCGGTTTAATCGGATAATATTCGCCATCCTGATGCCATGGGGTTTCTTTACCACTGAAAGCCGGTTTTCCAAAAATGGTGGTGCCCCAGAGGATAATATCATCACCAATAAGCTGACTGGCTGTTGATACAATGCTGGGATGCGTCGCAAATTCCAACCATTTTTCTGACCCTATCACCCCCATGGAGCCGCCATTTGTCTGATGCGGCGCCATCATGATATCAGATTGTAAGTGATGATTGCGTTCTAGTAAGGCAAGATATTCTTCACGCATGTCTTCCAGTAACGCTGCTGGTAATTCCCATTTTGGAACGATCCAGCCTTTTTCATCATATTCGGCTAGCTCTGCATCTGTCAGTTTCTGATTTGTCATCACATCCCCCTTTATGCCTAACCATGATAGAAATTTTTACATAATTTTTGCTTATTACAAGTCTTTTATGGTTTTACTGATATCCCCGCTTGTCCACTATGTCGGTTTTGTTATCCTGTGCCATCATATGATGAATTGGATTGATGAATGACTCAAAAAGCAGATTTAGCCGCTTTATTCGGGGCAACAGATGCCAGTACTTTTTTGGGGTTAGCGGCAACATCATTGACCCACCATATTGACGCATCCTCTGTGTTTCTGGGCGTTCCATGCGCAACCCCCTATGCCGCGGTCGGGGCATATGCATCAGGTGGGCCGGATTCTATCCGTCATGGTGGGGCTTCCCTGAATGCTAATCTGGACAGATATAATTTTGATCTAGGTGGTGCCGTTTTCCCAGCTGGCACAAGACTGGCCTGTGATGCCGGTAATCTGGACTGGAGCGATAGTGATTTTGCCGCTAATCGCGCCCGGATTGCATCAGCTGTCAAACATATCATAGCATGTCAGTCTGTTCCTATTCTGATTGGAGGTGATGATTCCATTCCTATTCCCATGCTGGACGCATTAAGCGCGACAGGGAAAAATTATACGATTTTACAAATTGACGCGCATATCGATTGGCGGGATTCCCATATGGACGAAGATATGGGGCTATCTTCAACCATGCGGCGGGCATCAGAAATGCCACATATTAATACCATTATTCAAGTAGGAGCCCGCGGCATCGGGTCTGCCCATCCAGATGATATGGCGGCAGCTTGTTCATGGGGAGTGAAGTTTTTTCCTGCCGAACAGATCATGACAGATGGTATTGCACCTGTATTGGATTCCATTCCGGAAACACAGGATATGGTGATCTGTTTTGATATTGATGCGCTTGATCCGTCGCTTGCCCCCAATACTATCGGCCGCGCACCAGGCGGCTTGATGTATCATCATGCCCTTGGATTGATAAAAGGGGCGGCAGACAAAACCCGCATCGCCGCCATGGATTTTGCTGAAATCCTGCCCGAGGCAGATATAGATGGCATTGGGGCATTAACCGTATCACGGCTAATCACGGCCAGCATGGGGATATTAGCCAGACAGGATCAAAGGGATATGCAAAACCGCTAACACCCTGTAAATGCTTTCAGCTCTTCTAAAGTCGTAATCAGCTCACGTTCGCGCTTGAGAATGCTTTCCAGTGATGCTCCTGATGCGTCTGGTGCTACCGCAGATATTTTGACTTTTTCTCTTGCCAGAATTTGAAGCTCTGCCCTGATGGTGGAAAGGGTGGCATCAAACTGGCTTCTGGCTACATCCCTATCCTGTTCTTTGCGCAAGCAGGATTGATAGGCATCGCTTCCTTTTCAAGCCCGAACCCTTCGGAGCAGACCATATCCGGCGACAGAGGTGAAACCTGACATCCAGAGGCAATAGCCAATCCAGCCAGACAGAATAATAACAGACAAATCATAAGTTTTAATGGTGAGAACATGGCACCTATTCCGGAATAATTGCTTAATAAATAGATGTATCAGCAATTGAACGGCTTTCAAATGGTCAAGAGAAAGGACTACTAACAGTTAAGCAGGGGGTTGATGTTCATGCTAAAGCACGGTCTTATAATATTCTCAAGATATAAGGAGATAATAATGAAACCATTAAAACGACCTGTCAAAACCATGGTGGCTGAGGCAAAAGCACGTATTACCGAGATTACCGCCGCTGATGCCATTGCCATGCATGAAGAGGATGATGTGGTCATTGTTGATATCAGAGATATTCGTGAACGCCAGAAACTGGGCTATATTTCTGGAAGCTTTCATGCTCCGCGCGGTATGCTGGAGTTCTGGGTTGATCCCGAAAGCCCCTATTTCAAAGATATCTTTGGTGAAGACAAACGCTTTATTCTGCATTGCGCATCAGGATGGAGATCCGCTTTAGTGCCGCCACATTACAGGATATGGGATTTGAAGCAGCCCATATCGATAGCGGATTTACCGGTTGGGTGGAGGCAGGTGGCGCGGTAGAATATGCTGATAATCCCCAAAAATAACCACCATGTCACGTTCATTGCCCATTTCCTATATTGAACGAACAACTAGCTATTATCTGGGGCTGGGATATGACAACCCCTATCAATGGGCAAGATATGATGATGTGCCATTTGCCGTGCCCCAACAATCATTGAACCGGATGCGGATTGCTATCTTAACCACGGCCGCTATCTATGATCCAGATAAAGGTGACCAGAGTCCGGGGGCAGCATATAATGCCGATGCCAAATTCTATCAGGTTTATCGGAAACCAATATCCCCACCACCTGATTTGCGGATATCTCATATTGCCATTGATCGTGATCATACAACCGCCGAAGATATCGGTACATATTTTCCTCTTGATGCCCTTTCAAGTGCCGCGCATGAAAACAAGATAGGGAGCGTAGCGTCATGGTTTTATGGCTTTCCAACCAATCGGTCACAACGCACACATCTGGACATTGATGTACCAGCACTGATAGCCATGGTCAAAGCAGACCAAATTGATGCATTGATTGGGGTGCCTAATTGCCCCGTTTGTCATCAGTCGGTTGCATTAGCCATGCGCGGGGTTGAAGCTGCAGGAATCCCAACTGTAATCATGGGGTGCGCTAAAGATATTGTTGAACATGTAGGCGTGCCGCGATTTTATTTTTCAGACTTCCCCTTGGGAAATAGTTGCGGACGACCGAATGATTCTTCATCTCAACAGCAGAGCCTTTATGGTGCGCTTGATCTGCTTATAACAGCAACAGCACCAAGAACGACCCGGATATCACCGCTGGAATGGCAGGGAAGAGAGGACTGGAAATCTGATTATTCCAATATCAGCAAACTGACTGACGACGACATTAGGGCGCGACGGGCCGCATTTGATAAAGCCAAAGCTATCGCAGCCCATAAGCGTGTGCCTTCATAGGATGGTTTAGATGATGATCTATCTGCATAAACTGCTTCCCATGCTGATAAGCCCCTTGGGGTTAAGCCTTGGACTTATCCTGTTTTTTATTCTGACACGCCGCCGCATATATGGGATTGCCGGCTGTTTTATTCTGTTTGTTGCCGCCATGCCCATTACCGGAAATACGCTGATGAAATATCTGGAAAGCGGGCAAACACTTCAATCCCCTGATGGATATCCCTGATGCTGATGCCGTCGTTGTGTTGAGTGGTATGTTGCGCCGTATCCCCACAGAGGAAGGTATCCGGATGGAATGGGGAGAAGCCGCAGACCGGATTTTTGCCGGAATCAATGTCATGAAGGAAGATAAGGCACCTGTTCTGATACTGACAAAGGGCTTGATGCCCTGGAATAAAGGCGTAGCTGAAGGTGATTTTCTGGCTGAGGAAGCGATCAAAGCCGGTATTCCCAACACACAAATACTGCTTACTGATATTGTTGTTAACACCGAAGAAGAAGCAAAAGCGGTGAAATCGCTGATGGCACATCCCCAGCCTAGTATTATTCTGATCACTTCTGCATTTCATATGCCCCGAGCCATACATATTTTTGAAGCAAAGGGGTTCACCGTTATTCCATATGCTGTCGATTTCAGGTCTGCCGATGATCATATCTCCATCTTAACCTTCATCCCTAATGCATCAGGGCTAAATCATACATCTTTTGCCATCCGTGAGTTTATCGGGCGGCTATGGTATGCGGTTAGATATTGATCGATGACAAAATCTGTTGCCATCCTTATTCGGACAGGCCACAGTAATCGGGATATGTTATCAACTACAATCAGGCCCTAATGATGACAATGACGCTTGACCTTGATTTTGTCCGACAGCAATTTCCCGCTTTTTCTGAGCCCAGTTTAAAAGGACAGGCTTTTTTGAAAATGCTGGCGGGTCTTATATGTGCCAACAGGTCATTGACAGATTCAACACTATTTTTCATGAACGCAAATTACAGCCCTATTATGCCTTTAAAGCATCGGCTGATCTGGGCAAAGAAATGGATCAGGCGCATCAGCGCATGGCTCGATATCTCAACGTCGCCACAGATGAGGTTATGTTCGGCCCATCGACATCACAGAATACTTATGTGCTGGCACAAGCGTTGCTGGCACGAATGTCACCTGGGGACGGAATTATCGTTTCCGGACAGGAACATGAAGCCAATGCAGGTGTCTGGCGGCGACTGGAAGCTCATGGTATGAAGGTACTTGTGTGGGAGGCAGACCCTATAACAGGCCAGCTTGATCTGAACAGACTAGCTGATTTGCTAGGCCCTCGCATTGCCATGGTGGCCATGACGCATTGTTCTAATCTGGTGGCTGAGATAAATCCGGTTCGAACAGTCGCTGATATGGTACATGATGCCAATGCCATATTGCTTGTGGATGGTGTATCATATTGCCCGCACGGTTTGCCGGATATCGATGCACTGGGGGCAGATATCTATCTGTTTTCCAGCTATAAAACCTACGGCCCTCATCAAGGGGTTATGGTTGTGCGGCAATCCGCTCGTGACAGGCTGGAGGCGCAGAGTCATTATTTCAACCATGATATCCCTTCAAAATGGATGGTACCCGCAGGCCGTGTACATGTGCTGATTGCAGCTTCCAATTGCATGCTGGATTATTTTGATGCCCTTGATCACCATCATGGTGGTAGTGATGATGCTATGCGCCCCAGACGGGTAGAAAGCCTTTTCCATCAGGCCGAACGCGATAATCTTCGTGTCTTGCTTGACTATCTGGGGAACCGCAATGATTTGCGTCTGCTGGGGCCAAATGATGCCGACAGCCGCGCCCCAACCGTCAGTTTTTTTTCATCACGATTACGCACAGCAGATATCGGCCAGAAACTAGCAGAGCGGCACATCATGGCCGGCGTCGGTGATTTTTATGCGGTGCGCCTACTGGAAACAATGGGCATATCACCCAAAGACGGGGCGGTCAGGCTGTCCTTTGTTCATTATACCAGCCCCGATGAAATTAATCAGGTGATTACCGCGCTTGATGATATTCTATGATAGAATACACATATGATTGATCATTCTGCTGAATTGACACCATCACGCACGGTCACAGGCTTTGCGATTGTTGGACTGGTATTTCTTGGCCTGACATGGGGTTTATTCTTCTCATTATCACGCATCGCTGGTGAAACGGGTGTCGAGCCCATGGTGATTTTAAGCTTCACCCTTCTGGCGGAAATTCCGATCTTTGGTGTTATCTGCCTGATCAGAGGACGGTATCCACAATTATTTCGTCCAGCCAGTATCATATTTTATTTAATAGCTGGCATACTTGGTTACATGATACCGGCGGTTCTTGAATTATATTCTGCACCGGTCATTGGGGCAGGCCTGCTAACGATTATTGTTTCCACTACCCCGATTATTACCATGATGGTCGCCTTTCTGATGAAAACGGATACGTTGAACTGGCGGAAAGTGCTGGGCATTATGCTTGCCAGCATAGCAATGATACCCATTCTTCTATGTGAGAATCTGTCTATCCCTATTCCTGAATTAGCCATATTCGGGCTGATTGTGGCAGGCCTGGTGCCGCTATGTTATGGCATCTATCATAATGTGATTTCAAAATTCTGGCCAGAAAGTGAAGATGGTTGGCAGTTGGCAAGCGGCGAAGCCTTGATAGGGTGTATCACGATCATGCCCATAACATTCATGATTTACGGATTTGATCCGTCCCCGATTATCAATACCGGATTATGGTCAGTCATGCTGGGATATGTTACCCTTAGCGCTGTATCAATCTATCTGTATTTCTATCTGATTGACAAAGGTGGCCCTATCTTTGTCAGTCTGGCCGGATTTATATCTCTGATTGCGGGCGTTGGATTCGGAATGATATTTTTTGGCGAAACCCACCCATGGTGGATGCTTATTGTTTTATTGCTGATGATGTTTTCTGTCTGGCTGGCCACATCAGGTCATCAGGGCCATGAAAACAGGGCTTGAATTCTGATAATAAAACCTTTCTTATCAGGGATAGAACTGTCGCCAGATAAATAAGGAAAATCAAAATGACTATGACATGTGGAGAAGCCACCATTCGCTTACTGTCACGTTATGGTGTTAGCCATGTCTTTGGCATCCCCGGTGTCCATACTCTGGATATGTGTCGTGGACTGACAGGGGGGATAATGCCGGGGCTGTTAAGCATATTCAGGCACGCAACGAACTAGGTGCCGGTTTTATGGCAGAAGGCTGGGCACGCGCCACCGGCGACGTTGGTGTCGCTATCGTTATCTCTGGCCCCGGCGTTACTAATGCGGCAACTGCTTTGGCGCAATGTTATGCCGAAAGTCTGCCCATGCTGTTAATATCGGCCGAACCACCATCGGATACCCTTGGTAAAGGCTGGGGGTACTCCATGAAATCACCGAACAGAAAAAAGTCACCGAACCGATCACAGCATTTTCCGCGACTGCCATGCGGCCATCTGATATTCCTCATCTGATGGCAAAGGCTTTTTCCCATTTTGCCAGTGAACGCCCCCGCCCTTGTCATATCTCTATCCCGATTGATGTTCAGGCTATGCCAGTTGATGAGATATGGGAGCCTGTTCCATTACCGCCGCGACCAGCTTATCAGCCGGATAGCATCGCAAAAGCGGCACAACTACTATCTCATGCCAAGAATCCCCTAATTATGGTGGGTGGCGGTGCTGTTAATGCAGCAGAAGATATTCGCGCCATTGTTGCATGCCTTGGGGCAATCGTTACCACCTCAACCGCTGGGAAGGGCATCGTGCCAGATGATCATCCGTTATCGCTATCTGCCGGTGTTGTCACTAAAGATGGTCATGATGTGATTGCGTCAGCTGATGTTGTGCTTGCTGTTGGAACAGAACTGGCAGAAACAGACAGTTTCGCTGGCCCACTTCATATTCCCGGTCAGATCATCAGGATTGATCTTGACCCACAAAAATTGAATGATCAGCATCCGATCAAGTATTGGCATAGTATCTGATGCGGCTATTGCCATGACTGCACTCAGAGAAGCGTTAAAGAATCATAATGAACAGATTAGCACAAAGAATGCCGCTATTGTTGCCGCCGCTAAATCTGCTATCGCCGATAAGCTGAATATATCCGAAAAACAGCATGCCCGACTGTTGACGCTAATGCGCGGCTGTTTATCAGATGATACCATTATATCGAATGATGCCTGCCAGATTGCCTATACAGGTACCTTTGCCATGCCATCACGCGCCCCGCGGTCATGGTTTTTTCCTGCAGGGTATTGTGCGCTTGGCAATGCCTTGCCAAATGCTATCGGGGCAAAAATGGCCAAACCTGATCATGACGTAGTCACCGTGGTCGGGGATGGTGGTTTCATGTTCACCATGCCTGAACTAATAGTTGCCGCGGAACACAATATGCCCTTGCCAGTCATTATCTGGGATAATGCCGGGTATAAACAGATCAGGGATGACATGGATGATCGCAATATCCCGCGCATAGGAGTTGAAGGCATGGGGCCTGATTTTGAACTGCTAGCCAAAGCCTGTCATTGTGATTTTATTGCCCCAAGGATGCGAATGGTTTTACAACCGGACTGAAACGCGCTTTAGCATCAGATAAGCCGACATTGATCCATATCTGTGAAAATGATGATTGGTTATGCGACTAGGTTTACGGCATCAGCCATGACCATCTTTTCTCAGCGTATCCAGCATTTCCACTGTATCTATATCCTTAAGAACGGCATCCTCATCAACAATATGGGAATTAACTGCGGCAGCATGCGCTTTGAATAATGTTCTTCCACCCATATCACCAGAAAGTGCTTTTAGGTCTTCAAAAATGCTTTTCCCCAGATGACAGGATTACCCTTTTTCCGTTAAATTCTGGAAGGGTAATATGATTCCTGCTGTTTTGAAGTCCCCAATGGTTATCTATCATTTGATCAATTAGTTTTGTACTTACTAGCGGCATGTCACCAAGAGCGATAAGCACATCTGTTATGTCTTCGTTAAGACTTTCAACAGCATGGCGAATAGACTGACTCTGCCCTTGGCGAAAATCAGGATTAAAAATCAATTTAACAGGAAGATTTTTGACAGCACCAGCTACTATTTCGGCATCATGACCAAGGACTAGAGAAACATTGTTAAGGCTACTTGCCAGCATTGTTTCCGCTACTTTTCTGATCATCGGCATACCTTTAATATCCTCAAGCAGTTTATTCATTTCACCCATGCGGCGTGATTCACCAGCAGCCAAAATGATTCCTGCCATGTTTTTTCTGCCCTGTCTGACGCCCATCAATTTGCCTGATATAGGTCTGGATGTAATGTCCATGAAAAGTTCGCCTGAATGTTTAATGCTATTTTCAATTATTTTCCCATAAAGAGTTCAGCGTGTAATTTCCGTAATTCTGCTTTCTGAACCTTGCCCATGGTATTGCGTGGTAATTGATCTGCATAAATAATTTCTTTAGGTTGTTTAAACTTGGCTAATTTATTTGCCAGATGTTTTTTGATGACCTCATCCGATAAAGAAACGCCCTTCGAAACGATAATGGCAATCACCGCTTCACCAAAATCTTGATGCGGAACACCCACAACTGCCGATTCGACAACACCTTCAATGTCATCAATGACGCTTTCTATTTCCTTAGGATAGACGTTTAACCCCCCTGAAATAATAAGGTCCTTATCACGACCAACAATAGTGATATAACCATTTTCATCTTCGCAACCTAAGTCACCGGTAATAAAAAATCCATCATCTCTGAATGATTCCGCTGTTTTATCTGGCATTCCCCAGTAACCAAGAAATACATTGTTACCGCGTTGTTCAATAAGCCCAATTTCCCCGGGCTGAAGTATTTTTCCAGAAATAGCATCCGTCTTTCTAATTTCTACACCAGGCAGGGGTTTGCCCACTGTGCCGGGGATGCGTAACCCATCATAAGGGTTAGAGATACTCATGCTGGTTTCCGTCATGCCATATCGCTCTAGAATTCTTTTACCAGTTCGCTCTTCAAATTGAACATGTGTTTCGGTCAGCATCGGGGCAGAACCCGAAATAAATAACCGCATATGCTCTGTCAGATCACGAGTAAAATCTGAACAATCAAGTAATCTTGTATAAAAGGTTGGAATTCCCATCATGGTAGTAGATCTAGGCATCCATGAAATAGCATCTTCCGTATTAAACTTAGGCAGAAAGATGATACTGCCGCCAACCATCGCCAGTAAATTAATCGCAACAAACAAGCCATGGGTATGATATATCGGCAACATATGAAGTAGAATATCATCAGCTGTAAATTGCCATGCCTTCGATATGACTTCAGCGTTTGACAACAGATTCCTATGGCATAACTTGGCACCTTTTGATCGACCTGTTGTGCCAGATGTGTAAAGGATTGCAGCAAGGTCTTCACTCATTCGCGTCACTGTGTCAAAGTCAGTCGATTCCCTGTTAGCCGCTTCTGCTAAAGTTCCGGTTTCATTCCCATTAAGGCTCATGATCTCAGCACCGATTACCTTTGCAGAAGGTGCCATTTCGTTTATCGATCTATCCCCAACGACCACCAAGCCCGGTTCTGCATCATTAATGAAATAATTGATCTCATGGAGAGGTATATGCCGTGTTTAAAGGAAGAAAGACACATCCCACCTTTATCGTGGCGGCATATAGCGCAAGATACATGACAGATTTATCTGCCTGCACCGCAACTCTGTCACCCGGATTAAGCCCTTTTTTGACCAATACATTGGCCAATTGATTAGTTAATGCGGTAAACACCTTATAACTCATATTACCTTTGGGGGTAATGATGAATGATTTTGGATTATTTTCATGTGGGGTAAAAATCCCATCATAAAGAACGTTGCTCATTTTATCTCTTCTAGAATAGCGTTAAAAATTGTCGTAATTTTTAAAGTCGAACCAATTTCTGATTAGCATATTAATCGAAACTAATCTTAATGATTAAATTAATTTCAGGTAGTTTATTTTTAGTAGATAAGTCTAGAGTATGTAAATCATTCGATTTTAAAAATCATAATGGAGTAAGTCATGTGCGGTATTGTTGGACTTTTCTTGAAGGATGATGCCCTGAAACCCCAGCTGGGTGAAATGTTGAGTGCGATGTTGATCACCATGACTGATCGAGGGCCTGATAGTGCAGGAATTGCCATTTATGGTGATGACGTGGCTGGCCAGATGAAAATTACGGTTCAGTCGAGCCAGCCAGATAGCGATTTTCCTGTGCTGGAAAAAGATCTATCAGAAGGATCATAATCTGGCCGCAGACAAGCTTCGCATTCAAATACGCGACACCCATGCGGTGATATATGCGGCTGAAAGCGATAGAGATCATATCCTTACTCTTATCAAGGAAAAGCATCCAAATATCCGCGTGATGAGTCAGGGACAGAGCATCGAGATATATAAGGAAGTCGGCCTACCCAAAGATGTTGTGAGCCGCTTTGCCCTAACACATGCAACAGGAAGCCATGGCATTGGCCATACCCGTATGGCAACAGAATCCGCTGTGACAACACTTGGCGCGCATCCATTTTCCACCGGAAGCGATCAATGCCTTGTTCATAATGGATCATTATCCAATCATAATATGATGCGCCGGAAGCTGCGCGCTGAAGGCGTTGATATTCAAACCGAAAACGATAGTGAGGTTGCCGCCGCCTATTTATCTGCACGGATGAGCGAAGGCCAAAGCCTTGGTGAAGCACTGACATCCGGACTCAATGACCTCGATGGATTTTTCACCTTTGTCGTTGGAACAAAAACCGGTTTTGGCGTATTGCGCGACCCGATTGCCTGTAAACCTGCTGTCATGGCAGAAACCGATGCCTATGTTGCTTTTGGTTCTGAATATCGTGCACTAGTTAATCTGCCAGCGATTGATTCTGCTAAAGTGTGGGAACCTGAACCCGCCGAAGTCTATTTTTGGAGCCATTAGAACATGTCGACTATTGATCTGACCGAACAGGGGTTACGGTATCTAAATGAAACCCTGCAACAGCAAACCGCTGGAACTAACCAGAAGGATTGGGAAATTATCAATCCACGCGGAAGTCATGCTATCGCCGTCGGACTGGATGCACCGATCCGGGTTACGGTAAATGGTTCAACTGGTTATTATTGCGGCGGCATGAACAAACAGGCCAGCATCACGGTAAATGGGTCTGTTGGCCCAGGCGTTGCAGAAAACATGTCCTCTGGCATGGTCGTGGTAGAAGGTGATGCTAGCCAGTATGCTGGCGCGACTGGCCGTGGCGGCACATTGATCATTCGTGGTAATGCGGCTTCACGTTGCGGTATATCCATGAAGGGGATTGATATCATTGTTGCCGGAAATATCGGCCATATGTCAGCATTTATGGCGCAGAAAGGCAATCTGGTTGTTCTGGGCGATGCCGGCGAAGCGTTAGGCGATTCACTTTATGAAGCGCGGCTCTATATTCGCGGGTCCGTCAAAAGCCTTGGTTCAGATTGCATTGAAAAGGATATGACCGATACGCATATCAAACAGCTGACAGAATTACTGGAACGCGCTGATATGGATGCTGATCCAGCCCATTTTCGACGTTATGGGTCTGCCCGTAAGCTCTATCATTTTAATATTGATAATGTTTCTGCCTATTGAGGATATTTATGACAAATCCAGATAAACCCGTTTCAAAACCCCGGAAAGATACACCCATGAAAGCCCGGACAGAACCCATCCAGTCAGCAACATTTACCAAATCCGTAAATGCCGAAATCAGGCGTGCTGCCGATACTGGCATCTATGATATCAGGGGGCGGCGCCAAAAGAAGCGTGCCGCATTTTGATGATCTGTTATTTCTAGGGGCATCTATTTCGCGTTATCCTCTGGAAGGCTATCGGGAAAATGTGCCACTAACGTCACCCTTGGCACCCGCTTTGCCAAAACGCCGATAGAACTGGATATTCCCATTACTATCGCAGGGATGAGCTTTGGGGCTTTATCCGGGGCGGCGAAAGAAGGATTAGGCCGCGGGGCAACCGCCGCCGGAACATCAACTACCACGGGTGATGGCGGGATGACCGAAGAAGAACGCGGGCATTCCAAGATGCTGGTCTATCAGTATTTACCATCACGTTATGGGATGAATCCGGATGATCTCCGGCGCTGTGATGCGATTGAGGTCGTGTTGTCGGCCAAGGGCAAAGCCCGGTGGTGGCGGCATGTTGCTTGGTCAGAAGATTAGTGATCGAGTGGCAATATGCGTGATCTGCCTGCTGGTATTGATCAGCGATCAGCATGCCGGCATCCCGACTGGACAGGCCCAGATGATCTGGAAATCAAAAATCCTTGAGTTAAGGGAGATCACTGGCTGGGAGAAGCCTATCTATATCAAGGTCGGTGGAGCAAGACCATATTTTGATACTGCGCTAGCCGTCAAGGCCGGGGCTGATGTGGTCGTGCTTGATGGGATGCAGGGCGGTACAGCCGCAACGCAGGATGTGTTTATTGAACATGTTGGTATTCCGACACTGGCCTGTATCCGGCCTGCTGTTCAGGCGCTTCAGGATTTAGGTATGCATCGGAAAGTACAACTGATTGTATCCGGCGGCATTCGTAATGGCGCTGATGTAGCCAAGGCGCTAGCTTTGGGTGCAGATGCGGTTTCCATTGGAACAGCGGCATTAATTGCCATGGGCGATAATGACCCGTAATGGGAAGACGAATATCAGAAACTTGGCACAACTGCAGGTGCTTATGATGATTGGCATGAAGGGCGCGATCCGGCTGGAATTACCACTCAGGATCCTGAACTGGCGGCACGGCTTGATCCTATTCAGGCAGGAAAACGGCTAGCCAATTATCTTAAAGTGATGACGCTGGAAGCGCAGACCATTGCCCGGGCTTGTGGCAAAAGTCATGTCCATAATCTGGAACCCGAAGATTTATGCGCATTAACGATTGAAGCGGCGGCCATGGCAAGGGTACCATTGGCCGGAACAGACTGGATACCCGGAAAAGGGATTTAGCAGAAACGACCAAGAGGAGGAAAACCATGGCTATTGATCTGGCAGAATTTGGAAAGAAGAATGGCATAAAGTATTTTATGATATCCTATACAGACCTGTTTGGATATCAACGCGCCAAGCTGGTGCCCACACAGGCCATTGCCGATATGCAAACCGATGGAGCCGGATTTGCCGGATTTGCTTCATGGCTGGATTTAACCCCGGCCCATGCAGATATGCTGGCTGTTCCTGATGCGTCTTCTGTTATTCAATTACCATGGAAAAAAGAGGTCGCATGGGTTGCCGCTGATTGTGTCATGGAAGATGAAAAGGTCATGCAAGCCCCGCGTAATGTTCTCCGGTCATTGATTCATCAGGCAGAAGCAAAAGGCTATTATATTAAATCCGGCGTAGAAGCAGAGTTCTTTCTTCTAACCCCTGAAGGTGATCAGATTTCAGATCATTTCGATACAGCGGAAAAACCCTGTTATGATCAACAGGCCGTGATGCGGCGTTATGATGTTATTGCCGAAATTTGTGATTACATGCTGGAGCTAGGCTGGAAGCCATATCAGAATGACCATGAAGATGCTAATGGCCAGTTTGAAATGAATTGGGAATTTGATGATGTATTAAATACCGCGGATAAACATTCCTTTTTCAAATTCATGACTAAATCTGTTGCTGAAAAACATGGCTATCGCGCTACCTTTATGCCGAAACCAATTCAAGGTCTAACCGGAAATGGCTGTCATGTTCATGTTTCTGTCTGGGATAAATCCGGCAAAACAAATATGTTTGCCGATCATCAGATGGAACTGGGATTATCACAGAATGGCCGTCATTTTCTGGGCGGGATCATGAGCCATGCGTCAGCCATGGCAGCAATCACCAACCCCACCGTCAATAGCTATAAGCGGATTAATGCCCCGCGCACCACATCTGGTGCAACATGGGCGCCGAATACTGTCACGTGGACAGGCAATAACCGCACCCATATGGTGCGTGTTCCGGGGCCCGGCCGGTTTGAATTACGGCTTCCTGATGGGGCGGCTAATCCTTATCTTCTGCAAGCGGTCATTATTGCCGCCGGTCTTGATGGACTGGAACAGAAATCTGACCCCGGCAAGCGTTATGATATCGATATGTATGCCGAAGGATATAAAGTCCGTGGTGCCCCGAAATTACCTCTGAATCTGCTGGATGCGTTACGGGCATTTGATCGGGATAAGGGACTGAAAGCGGCCATAGGAGATGACTTCTCCGCCGCCTTTCTCAAGCTGAAGCATCAGGAATGGAATGCCTATGCCTCCCATTTTACCCAGTGGGAAAAAGACAACACTCTAGATATCTAAAAAGGGCATATCATGTCAGATAGCGTGCGCGTAGAAACCCATGGCCATGTTCTGGTCGTCACACTAAATAAGCCTAAGGTTAATGCCATTGACCATGAAATGAGCCGGGCGCTTGGTGCCGCTTTTGCCAGATTGCGGGATGAACATGATTTACGCGTCGGCATGATTACCGCCGAAGGTGATCGCATTTTTTCAGCTGGCTGGGATTTAAAATCGCTTGATAGCGGTGATGCCAAATTGGATGAATGGTGGAATGATGGTGATTATGGTGATGGTGGATTTGCCGGATTAACAGAAAACTGGTCACTAAATAAGCCAGTGATTGGCGCCCTTAAATGGACTGGTGATTGGTGGCGGATTTGAAATTGCGCTAGCCTGTGACCTGCTTATTGCCAGTGATCATGTTGAGTTTGCCCTTCCAGAAATGCCGCTAGGGATTATTCCAGACGCAGGTGCCATACAACGTCTGCCGCGACGCATTCCATATAATATAGCCATGGAAATGCTGTTACTGGGTCGCCGGATGAAAGCCGATGAAGCCGCACATTATGGACTGATTAACAAAGTCGTACCGCATGCTGATCTGATGACAGAGGCCATGGATTGGGCAGAACGTCTGGCATGGGCAGCACCTCTTGCCATGCAATCCGTTAAAGAAGTCCTGCGGCATATTGAATGCCAGCCTATGCAGAACGCTTTTTCGGCTATGCGTGAAGATGATTTGCCAACATATCGTTCCATGCTGACATCAGAAGATGCCGCCGAAGGAATCAAGGCCTTTGTTGAAAAAAGGAACCGGTGTTCAAGGGAAAATAGCCATGCGTATCGCAAGCTATCAGGTAAAGCACGTCACCAGCATAGGTGCAGGCCCCATTGGTGCCGGATGGGCAGCTCATTTTCTGGCACGCGGATATGATGTCACGGCCTATCTGCATGATAAAAACGAAGAAAAACAATTCATGTCGGTGGTCAATACCGCTTGGCCATGCCTGATTGATCTGGGGCTGGCAGATGGGGCTAGCATGGATCGGTTGACCATCACCGATGATTTGACGAAAGCCACAAAAAATGCCGATTTTATTCAGGAAAGCGCGCCTGAACGCTTGCCGATAAAGCAGGCGCTGTATGAAACACTTGGGCGCATAACTGCCCCCGAGGTAGTCATTGCTTCCAGCACATCTGGCCTGCCCATGACCGATATTCAGGCTCGAAATGTTCAACACCGGAACGATGCGTTGTTGGTCATCCTTTTAACCCACCCTATCTTTTGCCACTGGTTGAGGTAATTGGCGGTAACAAAACCACAGATGATGCTCTTGACTGGGCAATGGATTTTTACACCATTGCCGGTAAAGAACCTGTCCGACTGAAAAAGGAAATTCCCGGATTTATAGCTACCCGACTTCAGGAAGCCCTATGGCGTGAAGCTTTGCATATGGTTGCGAATGGTGAAGCCACACCCGAAGATATTGATCGGGCATTGCGTTTTGGGCCTGCTCCCGCATGGCTGTTCAGGGTCAGTGCATGGCGTTTCATGTGGCTTGCGGTGAAGGCGGAATGGCTACTAATCTGGATCAGTTCGGCCCAGCCTTAAAATTACCATGGACACGACTGGAAGCCCCGGAGCTGACGCCAAGAATTGCGTGACGCTATGGTGGATGGATGCAATGATATGGCAGCAGGCAAGCATTTTGAAGACATGGCCGCAGATCGTGACCGCCGCATTGTGGCAATATTAAAAGCGGCAAATGATCCGCTTTAATTCTGGCTGTTATCCGGTCTGCGTCTTTTGCCGGATTCCTGATAAAAGCTGTAAATAGTGCCATGCCAAACTGGTTCAGGCTGATCATCTGGCCATGCCATACGATAAAGGCTGGGTTTGCGCCCAAAGGTCTTGCTAAAACAATAAGAAAAATAGGACATGGAATTAAATCCGCACGCCACCGATATTTCGCGGATATTCATATTCGTGCTGACCAGTAATGTGCGTGCATATTGTAATTTTAACTGTCGATAAAATTGCACTACCGTACATCCCAGATCACGGCGGAATAGCCGTTCTAACTTTCGTTGTGGCACACCTGATCGCTCACATAACTCAGGAATAGAAATATGATCCTCAATATGGCGTTCCAGAAATCGGGTGGTATCTCTGATATAATTGGGATTGATATTGCCGGAACTGGTAGCAACAATAGGTCTTTGCATTGTTTCCGGTGTTCTTATGTTTGATGAAGCATCTGGCTGGATACCTCTCTTGCCAGATCAATGCTATGTTTTTCCTGCATCAAATATAGCATCAGATCAGCAGTTGCCGTCCCGCCAGCGCAGGTCATAATCTTCTGGTCAATGGTATAGAGTTGTTCCGATGGCGATATCTGGAAATGTTTCTGAAAATCCGGCATAGAGTGACCAATGTGTTGTTGCAGGTTTATGATGTAATAATCCGGCACGCGCCAGAATATACGCCCCGGTTTCAACCCCGATTATTGGTGATCCGTGCCGGGCAAATTGACGAAGCCAGTTCATCAAATGATGGTCGGTATTACGTTCTGCCCCCCAACTTCCAAACAAAACAATCTGTGATGGTCTGGATATTGCATGATAAATCGTCACATTCCACTACCATACCATTACTGGCGGTTACCTTACCACCACCGGGAGTCAGAAACTGCCAGTCATATAGCGGTTGATGGGAAATATAATTCGCAATCCGCAACGGTTCGATCAACATTGTCAGGCTAGCCATGTTGAATCTGGGCAGAATCACACAGACTAATTTTTCTTCGGCGGTTTATTTGACGTTAATATTGACATAGGTCGATGCTCTGGCCAGTTTTAATTATCGAAAAATGAAACATTATGGCGAAAAATTTATAACCGTAAATCTTCATCATGCAAATGATAATATCAGAACATTTATGGAGAATGATCATGAATATGGATGTCATCTTAACCTGTGCGGTAACCGGAGCAGGTGATACAACAGGCAGAAGCCAGCATGTACCCGTTACCCCTGATGAAATTGCAACCGCATCTATCGAAGCTGCTAAAGCAGGAGCAACAGCCGCGCATATCCATGTTCGTGACCCTGCCACGGGAAAAGGGTCACGCGACACAGAGCTATTCCGGCAAGTCGTTGATAAGATGCGTTCCAGTGATACTGATGTCGTGATCAATCTGACCGCAGGAATGGGTGGTGACTGGGTTCCGGATGAAACCAATCCTGCCATGCCGGGACCGGGAACAGATATGATCAATGCCGAAGAACGCTTGGCACATGTTATCGCCCTCAAGCCTGAAATATGCAGTCTTGATTGTGGCACTATGAATTTTGGAAATGGTAATGAGATTTATATTTCAACGCCAGCCTATCTGCGTCAGATGGCTGAAATTGTTCAGGAACTTGGCGTCAAGCCGGAACTGGAAGTGTTTGAACTGGGGCATATCCGTTTTGCCAAGCAAATGATTGCCGAAGGTCTGATTAATGAGCCACCGATGTTCCAGATTTGCTTGGGGATTCCATGGGGTGCTGATCAATCGGTTGATACCATGAAAGTCATGAAAGATGAATTGCCCGCCAATGCATCATGGGCATCATTCGGGATTTCCCGAATGCAAATGCCAATGGCAGCCGTTGCTGTCGCAATGGGCGGGAATGTGCGTGTCGGACTTGAAGATAATATCTATCTGGATAAAGGCGTCTGGCAACAAATGCCCAATTGGTTGAACGCGCCCGTGAGATTATTGAACGGATGGGGGCTCGTGTTCTTACCGCCGAAGAAGCAAGACAGAAACTTGGACTGATTAAACAGTCTTGATGGAGGATAAAATGCCTGATCAACAATATCAAGATAACCATGAAAATGAGCTTTTAATTGCTAGTGTCCGCCGGTTTATGGAGGATGAAATATTTCCCCATGAAGATCAGGTTGATCGTGATGGCGCTGTTCCTATCGAGTTAGGGCGCCAGATTGAAGAGCGATCAAAAGAAGTTGGTTTATTCGCCGCTAATCTGCCAGTTGAAATTGGTGGCGGCGGCCTTGATTATGAACAAATGGCCATGATAGAGCAGGAGTTTGGTAAAACAACACATGCCTTACATTCATGGATTGCCCGCCCTACCGAAATTCTGCTTGCTACCGAAGGTGAGCAGAAAGAAAAATATCTGATGCCTTGTGTGACTGGCGAAAAAAGAGAATTATTCGCTTTATCCGAACCTGAAGCCGGTTCCGATATTATGTCCATGCGGAGTTTTGCCAAACGTGATGGCAGTGACTGGATTTTGAATGGTACCAAACATTTTGTTTCCGGCCCCGTCATGCCGGATTTTGCGATAGTCTTTGCCGCTACCGGATATGATGAAAGCGGTTCATCCAGACGCCCACAAATCACAGCGTTTCTGGTTGATGTTGGCATGAAAGGCTTTGATATAGATATCGGATATAATTGTGTCAGCTATCGCGGTTATCTTAATTTCAAGCTGGATTTTAATGATGTCAGATTAAGTGATGCCCATGTACTTGGCGAAGTTGGCAAGGGGCTTGAGCTTTCTGGGAAATGGCTTGGTATGGGCCGGATATGGGTTGGTGCAACCTGTTGCGGAAAGGCCGAACGGATGTATGATCTGGCTTGTGACTGGGCAGCAAACCGGAAGCAATTTGGTCAACCTATCGGCCGCTTTCAGGCAACAGGTTTCAAGCTGGCTGATATGGCGGTAGAAATGCGTGCCGCCAATCTATTGGTGAAAGATGCCATCGAAAAAGCGAATAGAGGCGTCATGTCAGATGCAGATGCCGCTATGGTGAAACTCTATTGTTCGGAAATGCTGGGCCGGGTAGCAGATCATACGGTTCAGATATATGGCGGCATGGGATTGATGGAAGAATTACCTATTCACCGGTTGTGGCGCGATGCCAGACTGGAACGGATTTGGGATGGTACATCAGAAATCCAGCGTCATATTATTACCCGCTCGATCTTAAGACCACTAGGTGCATGACCCCCGAACAGAAAACAAATCTCAAACGGCTATTTCAGCCACGCCATGTGGCTGTTATTGGCGGAACAGATGCGGTAACTGTTGCTACTGAATGTCACCGTATTGGATATAGCGGCCCTTTCTGGCCAGTTAATCCAAAGCGGGAAAGCATTGGTGGTCATCGCTGTTATGCCTCTGTTGATGACCTGCCTGAACCGCCAGATGCCTGTTTTGTCGCAGTGCCAATCGATGCAGCGATTGAAAGCATGGCAAAACTTAATGCCATGGGTGCGGGTGGAGCGGTTGTCTATACCGCCGGTTTTGGTGAAATCGGGGCAGATGGAGCAAAAAAAGAAGCCCAGCTGATTGAAGCGGCTGGCGATATGGCCTTGATTGGCCCCAATTGCTATGGATTGATCAATTATGTTGACCGTGTTGCCCTATGGCCGTTTGCCCATGGCGGTAGCTTTCCCGGATACGGCGCGGCAGTTATTACCCAAAGCGGCATGCTATCCTCTGATCTGACCATGAGCATGCGATCATTACCGCTAGCCTATATGATGTCGATAGGCAATCAGGCCATGATGCGGATCGAAGATTGCATCGATACGCTGGTTGATCGCAAAGAAGTCCGTGCCATTGGCATCCATATCGAAGGGCTTAAAGATGCTAAAGCATTTGAAGCCGCCGCCATGAAAGCCTTACATGCGGATAAACCTATTGTCGTTCTGAAAACCGGAACATCCGCGATTGGAGCCGAATTAACCATTAGCCATACAGGATCATTATCCGGCACAGATGACGTCTATCAGGCTTTCTTTGACAGGCTTTAATTATCCGGGCAAAAGAGCCCGGAGATTTTCTGGAAATATTGAAATATCTGACAGTCACCAAACGGCCTTCGGGTTTTCGGGTCACCGGATTTACCTGTTCTGGTGGCGGCGCTACCATGCTGGCCGATTATGGTGAAGAATTAGGCCTTGAATACCCACGTCCGGATGAACAGCGACAAGCTGATCTGATGCCATTATTACCGCATACCGCAACCGTATCTAATCCGCTAGATTATACAACGCCGATATGGGGAATGCCCGAAAAAACCGAACCTGTTTTTGATACCATGGTCAAATCCGATACCGATATGGCGGTTCTTATTCAGGATTACCCCGCCGAAGGACTGGATGAAAGCCGCATATATTACTATAATGATGCCATGGCATTTGTCCGCGCAACCCAGCGCTATGATATCCCTGCCGCGGTCTGTTGTACGATTTCCGAAAATCTGGATCAGAATATTCGTGATGAACTCATTCAGGCCGGTGTTGCCCCGATGCAGGGGATTGGTGACTGCATGAAAGCCATGAAAGCTTCTGCACAATATGCCAGAACAAGGCAGGAATTACTGGCATCACCGCCAGCTGAATTGATGTTACACCAGATAGAATATCGCCTGATACCGTCATGCTGGATGAAAAGAAAAGCAAATCTCTCCTGGCTAAGGCCGGGTTACGGATACCGCGTTCTGTCCTGATAACCGACCCGGATCAGATTTCTGATAAAACTTTTCCGGAGGATATGATATTTCCATTGGTGGCAAAAGCGGTCAGCCCTGATATGCCACATAAAACCGAATATGGTGCCATTAAATTAGGACTTGATGATCTTGCCGCTGTTGCTGGCGCTTATAAAGAGATACATGATAACTGCAAACGCCTAGCCCCTGATGCACGCATTGAGGGCATTATGATTGAAGAATATGTGGCCGATACAGTCACCGAAATGATGATCAGTATGCGGCGGGATACGCAATTTGGCTGTATTCTTACCATCGCATCAGGTGGAATTCTGGTTGAGCTGATCAAAGATGCTGTCACAATGATCATGCCGGCTGATCACAGCCGCATATTCGTCATGCCATTGATCAACTGGCGGCGGCAAAACTGATCAGCGGCTATCGCGGCCATAATGGCGGAGATATAGATACGGTTATCGCTACGATTATTTCATTATCTGATCTGATGGCTGATCAGCCTGACTTGCAGATGATTGAAATTAATCCGCTGATGGTTACGCCTAGAGAAGCCATTATTGCTGATGCAGTGATACACAGCCTTACCGCATCACAAATGGATTAGCGATAGGCGCATCAGAAATATTAATCCATGCTGTTTTCGGGCGGGTATAGTCATAAATCGCCTGCATCCCGCTTTCACGACCATAACCAGAATCTTTAAACCCGCCAAATGGTGCAATTGGTGATACCATGCGATAGGTATTAACCCAGACAATGCCTGCATTAACAGACTGCGTCATCCGCATGGCACGCGCCTGATTAGCGGTAAAGATGCCAGCCGCAAGACCATATTTGCTATCATTGGCCAGATTCAGCACTTCATCTTCATCATCAAAGCGCATGACACTAAGAACAGGGCCGAACAGTTCCGTATCCACAATAGTCAGTTTTGATCAGGACGGGATATAATGGTCGGTTCATAATACCAGCCCTGATTTGGTGTTGATGGCCGCTTTGCCACCGGTAAGAATATCAGCCCCTTCGGCTTTTGCTATTTTCACCTGCTTTCGATATGGTTGATCTGATCCATTGTTGCAAGAGGGCCCATCTGGGTATCTTCTTCCAGAGGATCACCAATGCGAATCTGGCTAACCTGCCCCCAGCATGCGATCCAGAAACTCATCAGCAATGCGGTTATGCAGATATAACCGTGAACCAGCCACACAGCTCTGACCACTTGCCCCGAATATGCCGGCAATTGAACCGTTAACAGCGCTTTCGATATTGGCATCATCAAACACGATAAATGGTGATTTACCACCAAGTTCGAGAGATACCTCAGCAAAGTTTTCAGCCGAATTTCGCACCACATGTCGTGCCGCCCCCGTACCACCAGTAAAGCTGATACGTGCGACCAGAGGATGTGATGTTAGGGCTTTACCACATGGGTCAGCATGACCGGTGATAATATTAACAACCCCCGGCGGGAAACCGGCTTCTTCAATCAGTTTACCGAACTCAAGCATGGGAGCAGAAGCATGTTCCGATGCTTTCAACACAACCGTATTCCCCGCCGCCAAGGCAGGGCCGATTTTTACCGCCACCAGAAATAATTGTGAATTCCATGGCACAACCGCCGCCACAACGCCAATGGTTCCCGAAATGTCATAGTCATCATATCAGGCTTATCAATGGGTAGCGTTTCCCCATGCACTTTATCAGCGCATCCGGCATAGAAATGGAAAAACTCAGCAATATATTTTGCCTGCCAGCGCGTTTCTTTGAGCATTTTACCTGTATCAATGGTTTCTGACCGGCCTAATTCTTCGGATTTTTCTGCCAGTAATTCAGCCAGGCGACGCAAATATTTGCCACGTTCTGTCGGCGTTATTTTTGCCCATGGGCCTTGGTAAAGGCATGATGCGCGGCTTCAACCGCCTGATTGACATCGCTTTCTGTTGCTTCCGGGATATGACACCATGGCTGTTCTGTTGTCGGATTGATGCTGGGGAATGTTTTGCCATCGCTTGCATCAACCCACGCCCCATTAATCAGCATCTGATAATGTTTTTTCTGATCTGCCATTTTTGATTTCCTCCCATCGCATATATTCTGATTTATAGATATTATGGTAAAAAGAGATGAAATCCCAAGATTAAGTTTTTAGCCATGTTTTGGCGAAAAAATGAAAACCAGATTGTCTTCAGCCAGTGACGATATGTGATACCTCATTCTAAGAGGAAAATATGAAAACTGTCATTGGTGATCCTTTGAATTAATGGACGGACGTTATCTTTGTCCCGGGCTATTAGAGCAGGGGATTTTGTTTATTTAACTGGCCAGATTCCAATGCAGGATGGGGTTGTCATGACCGACGGCACCATAGAAGACCAGACACGCGTCGTTCTGGATGCGATTACAGATACGCTTAAACTGGCTGATTGTCACTTATCCGATGTGGTTAAAGCCATGGTTTGGTTGCGTGACCGTACAGATTTTCCGGGCTTTGATTCGGTTTATGCGGAATATTTTCCCAAAGATCCTCCTGCCCGTTCTGCGGTCATCAGCGAATTGCTGGTAGATGTTCGGGTTGAAATAGAAGTCGTTGCCTATCACCCCTCAAACAGCATGACCCGTTTAACCCATCAAATGGAACATGCTATCATCTTGACGGGCAGTGGCAAGACTACCGACCATATTCTTATCCATGGACTGGGTCTTAATCATCAGATGTGGCAATATCAAACGGCGGCCGCGCTTACTGCATATGGTCAGGTATTATGCTGTTGAGTTATGATCTTTATGGCATGGCCAATCTCACCGCCGCCTGAAAACCCAGTTTAGCCATGTTTTCACGCCAACTAAAAACCCTGATGGATGCATCTGATATATCACATGCCATCATTATGGGGTTTTCGCTTGGGGGCATGATTGTTCGGCGTTTTGCCATGGATTATCCTGATATGGCCAAAGCGATTGCGATCCTCCATTCGCCGCATCAACGCAAGCTGCCCATGATCACATTCAAAATAGAGTTTATCAGGCGCGGGAAGCCGGGCCTGATGCGACCGTCGAGGATGCATTAATGCGCTGGTTTACTGATCGTGTCCGCGACTGAACCCCACCTCATGGATCAGATCAGGCAATGGGTTAAGGCGAATGACAAAACGATCTATCCCGATATCTATCAGGTTCTTGTTGATGGTGTAAATGAACTGATTGCGCCAGAACCGCCAATATCATGTCCGGCGCTTGGTGGTGACAGGAGATGAAGATTTTGGCAACAACCCGAAATGAGCGCAGCCATTGCTGCCGAAATACCGGATGCTAAACTCACCATTTTAAAAGGGCTTCGCCATATGGCCATGATGGAATCCCAAAACGATTTAACCAAGTGCTGGTTGATTTTATAACCACACAAAACCGAATCTGATCATATCAATATTGAAAGGAAATCATGTTATGGAACCAGAGATTAGAAAAATTGTAACCTATAAAGAAGTCATCACATCTGATGGGGGCGGGAGGCAGAAAACCCGCTAGTGCTTTTTGCCGCCGCCGCCGTAATAAAGAATCCATGGTCAGGACGCGGATTTGTCGAAGACTTGATGCCAGAGATCAGGGCATTTGGCCCAGAATAGGGCAAATCCTGACAGACCAGATGTTAGAACTTGGCGGTAGTGGTGATGCCATTGAAGCCATTGGCAAAGCGTCTATGGCCGGACTGGAAGGTGAACTGGAACACGCTTCCGCGATTATCCATACCGTCAATTATGGCAATGCCCTTCGCAAAGCTGTTGGCGGTACAGCCTATCTTGGCTTTACCAACTCACGCGGGCCTGCCAATACCCAGATCAATATCCCGCTGATGGATAAAAACGATACGGGCAGACGGTCACATTACCTGACTATCCAGATGCATATTCATGATGCCCCAGCCAATCATGAGCTGATTGTTGCCTTTGGTGGATCAACAGGAGGCAGGCCACATCACCGCATTGGCGACCGTTATTCGGATTTAGCCGCGTTGGGTGCTGATCTGGATAATCCTGCCGGCGTTTAATCAGTAATATAACCTTAGGCGGGCAGGGCAAAAAATATCTTTCGCTCTGCCCGTTATCTTTCAAGCAGATTGCATCAATTTTGTCAGGTCTGGTTGTGGTCGCATCGTATCCGGATGGGATGCCAGAACCTGTTCAATCGCCAGTCCGATTTCAAGCAATTTTCGATCACCCCCCGGCGGCCCCAATAACTGGATACCGAATGGTAGGCCATCCTGATCAACACCACATGGCACAACAAGCGAACATGCCATAACCATAGTCGGCGCATAGCTGAGGGCAAGCCATGTCATATAAGTCGGCAAATCAACCTCATCAATTGCATCAATATATTTTTTTGTTTTAGTAAATGGCGCAACAGATGCCGCCGGACAAATCACGACATCAACATCACCAAAAAGCGACAGCCAGGCTTATGCAAGAACGGTTTGCGTATGAAATGCATCAGCCACATCAGAAAGTTGATATGATAAGGCGCGATCAATATTATCAATAACTAATGGGCTAACAACGTCACGATGTGTGTCTGCAAAATCTTTCAGGCCAGCGACATAACTGACCCCGCGCAACACTTCAAAACATTCATGGATATTATCAAATACCGGGTCCCTCTTCTGAGCCTCTTTGAAGGACGACGTGATATGCCCCATGCGTTGATCAAATAGCCTGCGGATGACATTGGCCACTGGTGCCACGCCTAAATCAGTGGAGATAGCTGCTCGCATCTGGCTTATATCAGCCGGTTGAAGCGATACCGGTATATCCGCCCGAGCTGCATGAGAAAATGGATCACGGGAATCAACCGATGATTGCGCATGAAGCAACAACACGGCATCGGCAACATGTCTGGCCATAGGGCCAAGCACGGCAAAGGGCGCAAGTCCCACGGCCTTATCCACATCTGGAACACAGCCGGGCTTGGCCTAAACCCGACAATGCCGCAAAAACTGGCAGGCGTCCGCAGACTACCACCAAAATCTGACCCTGATGCCAGTGGAACCATGCCAGCCGCCAATGCGGCGGCTGATCCGCCTGATGAACCAGATGAGGTTTTATCTGTATCAAACGGATTGGCGGTAATACCAAACACATCATTCCATGTATTGCCGCCAGCACCATGTTCGGGTGTATTTGTTTTACCAATAACAATACCGCCACTAGCTTTTACATTGGCAACCGACAAATCATCCTGATCAGGAATATGATCCTTGAAAGGGAGCGAACCATAGGTAGTTTTCATATCAGCCGATGCTTCCAGGTCTTTGATACCAATAGGCAATCCGGCCAGTATGCCAATATCCTCACCTTTCAGACGTTTTGCTTCGACGTCCTTAGCGCGATCAATGGCACGATCAAAATCACGGGTTACCATGGCATTGATAGCCTTATCAACAGCTTCAATCCGCCTGATGGACGCGTCCATCACCTCAACAGGGGAAAAATCACCATTTTTGATACCGGCAACTAGTGCGGTTGCTGTCATACTGCAAAAATCTGTCATAACATCACATGAAGATAATAAAGCCTAATGGTGATCATTTAGGCATAATAGGCAAGGTCATGTATAGCCTAGACTGCAATAAGATTACTGCCATTGCATCCATTGTGCCATCTCACGGCTAACCAGAACCAGTCCGGAAATGAGAATAAGCCAGATAATAATCTGCAAAAACTGTTCATCATTTACCCGCCGGTAAAGCGTTATCCCCAGTTTTGCCCCTAAGAGGGTAAATGGTACCGCTAGCATAGCCAGAAACAGGATATGGAGCGTCACCATGCCATATAGAAGAAAAATAACGAACACACATCCCAGAATGATCATATTAAAGGGTTGGAGTACGGCGCGTCGATCAGCTTTTTCCCAGTCATGCAGGGTTACCCACATTGTAGGTATAGCACCTGATAAACCGGCAAGACCACCCAATACCCCACCTATACCGCCAATACAGATATCAAGACCCCGATAGGATGACTTTATTCTAGGCATATGCCGCCGCAAAATGGAATAACCCCCAAATAATATCAATAAACAACCAATAATGATTTTCAGGATAAGCACATTGATCAGTGCCAGTGATGCCATTCCGAATGGTAGGCCAATCAGGGCTGGCACAACATATCGGGCTAGGCGGGCAGGTTTTATGACCCGCCTGATTTCTCGCAATCCATAGATACCGCTAACCAATGACATAATGACAACGATCAAAACCGCCTGATCTGGTGGCAGGATAGCCAGCCACCAGCCCAAGGCAAATAATGCCGTGCCAAAACCAGCCAATCCATTAATGAAACCACCTACCAACGCACCAATTGCGAGCATGGCAGATACATATAAAGACATCGCTCATCCCTTACTGCCCTGCCCTTATTATATCATGCCACAAGCATTATATAAGGGGGTCAATTATTCCTGAGTTACTCTAGCTTCAGCGGCAATCATGGTATCGCCAATGGCAAGTGCTTCGTGACTATTAGCATTTCAAGGTAACGCGAATGACATGTTCACCCGGCGTTAAATCCCCCAGATGCGCCCATTCGCCATAAAGCCTTGAGATCTTGACATCATCAACATAGAGATGAGCATGACCATAGCCAGCTTTATGTTCACCACCTGACTGATCAGCGGCAAAAATAAAGTTCTGTGTTTGAACATGCAGATTCCATCCTGACACGGTATCTTTCATCACCATTAATTTCACTGATGGCGGATTAGACATGTCTGACAGGTCTATCATGTCACCATGCTTATGCGCCTGGGTTTCAGCCTTATTATGATGGTCAGTGGCGTGATCATGACCGTCTAGGGTAATGCCATAACCCGCCGCTACCAGAAACCCGATCATGGCACCAAAGATGCCACCAATGATTAATAAAGATAAATTTCGCATGGGGTTCCTCTTAGCAGATATTCTGATATTACCCTATAATAACTTCGTAATGTTGTTAACACCAATTACTTGTTCTAAGGTAAAAATTATATTCTACCTCACGCTAGTCTATTACATCCTGGAGTATCCAATGCGGGCATTATCTGATGACCGAATTCTAAATCTGGCGGCTGAGTGGTATGAGTCAGGCACGATCTGGCCATTGCTGTCGTCATTCAGACATGGGGATCATCACCCAGACCCACAGGAAGCATCATGATCATTCGTGATGATGATCAGATAGAAGGATCCGTTTCCGGTGGCTGTGTAGAAAGCGCAGTAATAGAAGCAGCACATGATGTCATGGCGTCAGCTACCTCAAAACAACTTGATTTTCATGTTGTAGATGAAGAGGCGTGGCAAGTCGGATTGTCTTGTGGCGGTGCTATATCAGTATGGATATGCGCTGCATCTTCCATGACGGATAGCGCTTCTCATTTGTTCACGCATATCACGTCACAATGTTCCAAGCGCAACGCCATAGCTATTGATTGCCATATCAGCCAGCACATGATGACTATCGCCAATCCTGATCAGCCAGCCAACGCACTTTGTGATAATGGCAGTCGTTTTCATCTGGTTATCGAATCCCAGCCCCGACTCTACATTATTGGTGCTGTTCATATCAGTCAGCATCTGGCGCCAATGGCCATAGAAGCAGGATTTGATGTTACTGTGATTGATCCACGCACATATTTTATCAATGAAGCCCGTTTTCCTGAACCAGCACTTATACATGACTGGCCAGATGAAAGCCTTGTTGCCGCCGCCCTTGATAAGGATACTGCTGTTGTTACGCTATCCCATGATCCAAAACTGGATGATGCCGCCCTTACAGATCGCTTTGCAAAGTCCTGTTTTCTATATTGCCAGTCTGGGCAGTCACCGGACACATATAAAACGATGTGAACGTTTACGGCAGAATGGCTTTAACGATGAACAACTGGCGCGAATTCATGCCCCTGCCGGATTAGATATCAAGGCCAGAACGCCTGCTGAAATTGCGGTTTCCATTTTAGCTGAACTGATTGCAACACGACATGGCAACAAAATTGTATCTGCCAATATCATAGACAAATAGAGTGATGCGATTTACAAATGACATGGCGTTATGCTGAAAGATGTTTCTGATTTTCATCCAAGGATGTTCAAATTGATAAGAAGATGTGGTAAAATAATGACTTGAGCTTTATAATTTGTTCGTATACAAACAAATTATAGCGTTTGATATGCACCATTCCCTTTTGATGGTTCAGACCTTTTAGTTGAACAGATGAACAACCCGAAAACAGTGAGAATATGATGAGCTTCACCTGTCCTGATTCTGCCTTTTCAGAAACCGTTACCGAAGTTGAGCATTTTACAGACCGCTTATTCCGGTTTCGACTGACCCGACCTGCAAGTTTTCGGTTCCGTTCCGGTGAGTTTGTCATGATTGGTATGCCGGGCGAAAAACCCGGTATGGCGTGCTTATTCCATTGCCAGCCCATCATGGGATGAAACGATTGGAGTTTTATTCAATTAAGGTGCCCGGTGGGCCACTAACCGAACATCTGCAAAAGATCAAGCCGGGGGATAGTGTCTGGTTTCGGAAAAAACCGACTGGCACTCTGGTGCTTGATGCACTTCTGCCCGGCAAACGGTTATGGATGATTTCAACCGGTACCGGCTTTGCGCCTTTTGCCTCTCTTATCCGTGACCCTGAGGCTTATGAAAAGTTTGAAACACTTATCGTTACCCATACCTGCCGTGAAGCCGCCGAACTTACCTATTCTATCAACACGGTTGATGCCACCAAGGCTGATCCGCTCGTGGGTGAACTGGCTAACCGGCTGACCTTGGTGACAACAACAACCCGTGAAGACACACCATTTATGGGACGCATTACCGATTTAATCGAAAACGGCAAGCTATTCACGCATCTAGGGGTTCCGCCGCTTGATCCTGAACATGACCGGGTCATGATCTGTGGTTCCATGGATATGCTGAAAGATGTCAAGGCTATCCTTGATCGCGCCGATTTTACCGAAGGATCAAACAGTATGCCCGGCCAGTATGTGGTTGAACGGGCATTCGTTGATTAAATCTGCGGTATCAAGACCAATTTTGTCTTTTCCGGTCATTTTAAATTGTCCGGCTGATCTAGCGAAGACCATCCTCGCCTTTGATATCCTCAACGCCCAGTCCACCCATACGGTGATGGATACGCGGGCCTTTGGTCATGGCCAGACAGAACATAATCTCACCACGGCGGGGCGCATCTGCCAGCCGGACTTCCATGGCATCAAAATGGCTTCTGACATAGGCGGCATTAATATGTCCAAGAGGAATATCAATAGCGCATCCTGCGCCTCCAACCTTCATGGATGATGGTACAATCGCTTTGGCTTCGCCTAGTCTTTCCCGCATCGCATATCCACCCGGAACATGCCATAACGCGGTATGTTCCAGCTCTCCATCTTCGCCTGCCAGCCCTGCCTTACCATAGCCATCAATACCCTCTATCCCGCCAAGAGCGTCAATCAGCTCATCTGTCATCATCAATCCAAAGCGGTTTAAGATCATCCATCGCCGATTGTAAATCATCATGATAGCCGCCAGCAAAAGGATTACTAACCACCGCAACCATAGCCGCACGCATACGCGGCGTTTCCGGGATAGGGCCGCCTTCGTGAAAAATCGTTTCAAGAAAGAGCTGTGTTTTTCGGATAGGGAAGTCTGTCATGTTATGATCTCCATTTGTTGTATACGGGGTGTTCATATAATGATCCAGACCAACCACCCGAATATGATCTTTGACCCTGATTAATGCACCTGCTATGGGCTTCACCGCCATAATCGCCTTTGCTTCATCTTCACCAGCATCTAAGGCGTATCTATTGCTTCGCCGATAACGCCCCAACAGACCTGACAACAAGCTGATCACCCAGATCGCTTTCAGGCAATATGGCATTAGCGGCCATGCGCGTAACCGCCTGACTATCCGGATGATCAGAAGGCAAATCAGAGGGCAGTGTAACCGCATTCGCAATCATTGTTGCGGCCGCGTCTGCATTTGCCGCGTTATCGGCAAGGACGACAACAGCATCGGCAATTCCCAGTGAAAAACTACGCCCACCATATCCGGATGTTGCTATGCCGCGACAATGGCTATCATGGGTGATCGTACAACGTGCGGTATCCAGATTGGCCATTACCGCCGTCATATCATATCCATCAGCTAACCAGAATGCGATATCACCACCATTATTGACACTGGCTTTAGTCAAACCGGATTCAGCCGTCATAGCTGCCAATACATGATCAGCGACTGCCCCCTGCCACCGCCGCCATGGGCGTGATAAACCGATTGCCATAGCCGCCGGTTGCCGCCGCCATACGACGGGCAATCGGGTGCTGGAATTGATCAGGGGCCTTGGTTTTCTGACGTAAGGATGGCAACTCCACCACTAGCCTTTCCAGCAAATATTGCATCGCATGGATGGCTTTCCGATAGGCATGTTGGGCGGCTCTGCCCTCAGCCTTGATAATCAGGTCAATCGGCCCGTGGGATAGATGAAGCCTGTTATCGGGTGGCAACCATGCGGCTTGGATAGATGATGCGGACATGGCGACTCACGGATTAGCGGTTAATCATCCTGATCAGAAGATAGGGTTGATAGCAACTGATTGTCTTTCGCATACTCACCACCCGTTTTGATAATATCAGGCACGGAACGGATATGATCCTCATGCCCGCCAAGCGCAATATAATCTTCTTTGGTGATGGTAAACTCTAACGGGGCAACAATGGCCGGTGTAGGCACATAACCAAAGGCCTGATCAGGCATCTTTGCCACATCGACCATAATCGTGATACCGCCACCCGGCCAGACAAAGCTTTCTGCCCCACCACAGGTGACCTTTGTATGTCGTCGACTGAACCGATTCCGTAAGACGGATAGGATTTTTTGTAACCCCAGCCCTTAATGAGCCACCAGCACCACCCATAAACATGACCGTGCAAAGCGCCGGTTCGCAATTTTCGGCAATCAGATTGACACTATCCTGTAAGGCGGCCGGCATAGGATGTGGTTGTGGCACCAGATCATCATCAAGAATGAAATATCCGGAATGTTCACCGGTTGTTGAAACCATCAACAATGTTAAACCTGGACGTGCGCCTTTTGCCTCACGCCATGTCCCAAGAATCTTGAGCGGGTCTTCTAGGTCTGTTCCGCCCCAACCCAGTCCGGGATTTGCTACCTGAAAATAGCGTCCGGGGTCGAACGGCGACCATTTATGGTGATCCCTGTATCTGGCCAGTCCAATACCTTACCAGCCTGATGTTCTGACACAACACCGGTGATATGATCATCAACAACCACCACTTCATCAACAAGTCCTACCCATTGCGATGCAAACATACCAATCGTGGCCGACCCGCACCCAACCCGCATCCGGTGTTCGGTTTTACCATCAACAACAGGGGCTTTACCTGCTTCAACAATCACGGTTGAACCATCATCGATACTTAGCTCAACCGGCTCTTTATTACATAACTTCATCAGCGCGTCACAAGTCACCCGCCCTTCGGCCTTACTGCCGCCAGTCAGATGATCTACTCCGCCCAGTGACAGCATCTGTGAGCCGTATTCACTGGTAATCACTAACCCTACTGCTTCACCATTGGCACGAACAATAGCCCCTTCTTTACCAAGATGACGGTCAGTATCAATTTTGACCTTTACCCCGCAATATGAAAAAATGGCTTCCGTGACAACGGTGACAACATCGGCATCATCATGATGCTGGCCAACAATAAACGGGGCAGGTTTATAATCCGGATATGTCGTTCCAGCACCTATGGCGGTGACAAATACTTCATTTTCCTGATTAAGGCTGCCATCCCATTCTGCCCCCAGAAATGGTTTCACCTGATCGCCTGCTTCAATCCGCCGATCAAGAATTGTTAATGGATCAAGCCGGATAATCTGGCCGTCCTTATTAGCATAACGATCACATGCGCCAGAATTGCCGTCAGCGATATAGCACATGACCGGACAGGCATCGCATCTGATTTTTTCTACTGTTTTGCTCATTCTGCTGCCTCACCCATGGCATGATTAGCCATGATTGCCGCTAGTACACGGTGCGGGACAGCCGGTGTCTGATATAATCGTGCCCCACCGGTGGCATCAGTTATCGCGTTAAGAATTGCAGGTGCGGTAGGGATTAACACATGTTCCCCTAATCCTTTTACCCCCAAAGGGCCTTCAGGGTCGGGGACTTCTATCAGATGATATTCGATTTCAGGCATATCACCAATGGAAGGGATCAGATAATCATGCAGATTTTCAGTCCGGCCGGGAATATATTCTTCCATCAACGCCATGCCCCAGGCCTTGTGCTATGCCGCCGTCAATCTGACCTTCTGCCAGCAATGGGTTAACCACCCGACCCAGATCATGCGCCGCTGAAAGATTAAGCACCTTAACCGTGCCTAAATGCATATCCACCTCGACTACCGCCGCATGTGCACCAAATCCATAAACCGCATATGGCTTTCCCTGACCGTATTCATCCAGCTCTTCGGTGGGCGGATTATAGGTTTCTTCTGCCATCAGAACATAGCCATGGCATTTTCAGGCATCGCATGAAGCGTAATATCATGCCGCTTATCACCATGACTTACCCTGATTAATCCGTGTTCAATTTCAATGACGGCATCATCACCAAGATTACTCAACCGCAAAATCTGACCACGCAATGCCCGACCGCCAGCAAAGCTGCTTTTCCCGTGATAAAAGTCTGGCGTGAAGCCGACGTCTTGCCACAATCCGGTGTCATGGCTGTATCACCACCAACAAGGGATATACTAGCCAGCGGAACACCTAGTCCATCAGCGCATATCTGGGCAATCACGGTGTTTGATCCCTGTCCAATATCTGCAGCACCCTGATGCAGAACAACCTTCCCTTCGGATGTTACTCCCAGCCGGATTGTTGATGGATTAGGAAGCGCAGTATTACCGCAACCATACCAGCATGATGAAACACCAATGCCTCGTTTTTCTATTGTTACTGGCATTAAAATCGGCAATCTGTTGCTTATGTTTATGCCAGAATGGCTCTAACGCCGCCAGACATTCATCTATCCCAGGTGCTGATAACATTTGATTACAAACGGTTTTATCGCCATTTTTCAACGCATTCAGACGACGGAAAGCCAGCCTGTCCATATCACATTTTTGTGCCAGTTCATCATAAAGCGCTTCCTGAATGATAGTTGATTGCGGCACACCAAAGCCACGAAATGCCCCTGATGGTGGGCCATTTGTATGAATAGCTCTGCCCTTGGCCAGATAATGCGGGGTTTTATAGGGGCCTGATGCATGAATAGGCACCCGGCTTGCTACCGTTGGCCCCCAGCTTGCATAGGCACCAGTATTAAAATCCCCAGTAAACTCCATCGCTGTGATGCGGCCATCAGCATCAGCCGCAACCCGTGCATGCATTTCACCCGGATGACGTTTCGTCGTCGCCATCATGGATTCATGGCGTGAATAAACCATGCGGCATGGCTGCCCCGTTTTAAGAGTAACCAGCCCAAGTAGTGGCTGAACAGACAAATCCAGTTTTGATCCAAAGCCGCCACCTGTTGCAGAAGGAATAATCCTCACTTTTTCTTCAGCCAGCCCTAGCACTTTGGCCGTTTCGTCACGATCCATAATAGTCGCCTGTGTGCAGGCCTGAATCACAACTGTATCACCATCCATCCAAGCGGCACCAGCTTCCGGTTCTATATAGGCATGTTCGACATAGCTGGTCGAAAAGGACATCTCGGCCATATGCTGGGCATCGGCAAAACCTTTATCGATATCACCATGTTTAACGATACCGGTAATCAGGAGATTCTGATCACGGTGAGGATGGATTTGCCTTGCGTCTTCCTTTATGGCAGCTCCACATCCATCAATGGTTGCTGTTCTGTCCATGTAATAGGAAAATCGGACATATCCTGTGATGCTAAATCCTGCGAATGACCAGCAATTAATGCGACCGCTTCGCCTTTAAATCGCGCCTCATCACTGGCCAGTGCCGGTTGATCCCGCCATGGGCAGGATAACGCCAAACCGGTTATCACCATCAATATCGCTTGCCAGAAAGACATGACTGACCAGATCATGCTTTGCTATCCAGCTATCAATATCACCGATAGTGAATTGTGCAGAATGATAAGGTGACCGAAGCACCCGAACATATAAAGCATCTTCTGGCCAGTAATCTGCGCCAAATATCTCAGCTCCATCAAGCTTTGGGCGACCATCTAGCCGTTCTACTCTCGTTCCAACGGCGACATTACGTTCAGGCATGGGTGCTGATGGCGCTGATTGGCGGCATCCATTACTGCATCAATGATTTTAGCGTAACCCGTACAACGGCACAGCACCCCACCAAGAGCATCTTCCACTTCAGACCGACTAGGGCTTTGTTCTGACGAATTAAAGGGGTCGCCGCCATTAACATGCCGGGGGTGCAAATGCCGCATTGCGCTGCCCCGTGACGGCTAAAGGATTGTTGTAACAGACGAAAGATGCTCCCCATCAGAAAGACTTTCCACCGTTTCAACATGACATCCATCTGCCTTTGCCGCTGTCATCAGACAGGAACAGACCGGCTCGCCATCTACCAGAACCGTGCAGGCACCACAATCACCAGCATTACATCCGATTTTCGTTCCCATCAGATGCAATTTTTCACGCAGAACCTCACTCAGTCGCATGCCAGCCGAACAGGTCACGGTTTCTGGCTTACCATTTATGGTCAGGGTAAAATGATTCTGATCACTCATGCCTGCTCCCGGCTGTCCTGAATTGTAACGAAAGACAGTTATCAATGGCTTCATACAAGAGCGTTGTTGCCGCCTGAATACGATAATTTGCCGACCCGCGGACATCATCAATAGGATTGATCACCGCTTCCACATCTGTGGCTGCGACCAGATCAGCGGCGGTTAACTGTGAGGCATCATCAAGACTAGTTCCTATCAGAGCCTGCTCGACCTTGTTAAGTCGCACCGCCACTGGACTACAAGACCCTAATGACAGTGCCGCCTGGGTAATATGGTTATCCGTGATATCAATTCTGGCTGCCGCCATCACGATAGAAATAATCAGATATTTTCGCGTACCCAGTTTACGGAAAGAAGAGATACCGGCTTCACTTGATTTCGGGATGATGATAGCTGTCATAATTTCATCTGGCTGGCGCATGGTTTTGCGTGGGCCAAGTAGAAATTCCGATAACAGCATCTGTCGCCTTCCCGCGGTTGAAGCAAGCTCAACGGAAGCATCAAGAGCCAGCAAACAGGGAATACTATCAGCGGCCGGTGAGGCATTACACAAATTACCAGCAATAGTTCCCACATTCTGTATTTGAATTGAGCCAATTTCACGCGCCGCCAGTTTCAACATGTCATAAGATGGTGGCAAATCTGCCCGAATAATATCTGTCCATGTTGTCGCCCCGCCAATGCGCCTAACATCACCCATATCGGTAATACCGCGCATATCTCTAATCCCTGTCACATCGAGCACATGACCAGTCATTTGCGGCGCTGAGGTGAGGGGGAATAAATCCGTGCATCCAGCCGCGATAATAGCTGCTGTTGATGAGGATAGCACGCTAAGCGCATCTTCAATTGTTGTTGGTCTATAATATGTGTTATCTAAAGCCATATGAGGTCAACATAAACTGTTAGTATACAAACTAATTTGCTATTTTGCTTTCACCCTGTCAATATGGTTTTATGGATATTGATATGAAGAAACAGACAACTTTCCGTTGTTAATATAGATCATCATGATGCTAATGATCAGGATGCCGATAACATGGCGGTGGCATCTGATTATAAACTTGATGATCAGGTTGGGTTTATTATGCGCTGTGTCAATCAACGGCATTTATCCATATTCAGTCGTCTGATACCTGAATTAACACCAACACAATTCTCGGCCCTGGCTAAACTTTGTGCATCTGGTCAGGCGTCCCAGAATGAACTTGGGCGTATGATTGCCATTGATGCCGCCACCATAAAAGGCGTAGTAGACAGGTTGAAACAACGGGGACTGCTTTCTTCCGAAAGCCAGCCATCTGATCCTAAGACGATTGATTCTGAAGCCACAACAGAAAAGGGGCGTCAGTTATTCCAGCAAATGATAGATGCAGCTCATCAGGTATCAGAAGAAACGCTGAAGCCACTTAGCGAAAAAGAAAAACAGACCTTTATCAATTTACTGTTAAAATTACGCTAACAAGCCTGCAAGTTCGATATTTACACGCCAATATATTTTTTCAGCAAATCAGGATGTTCACGCAAATGATCCGCAGACATAATATCGCGGCTCATCCCGTTTTCAAGGAACATGACTTTATCAGCAATCGATAGAACCGCATCAACACGCTGTTCAACCAGCAAGAATACCAACCCCCTGATGTTTTAATGCCACAACCGTATCACGGATCAGCGCAATCATTGATGGTTGAAGCCCTTCGGTCGGCTCATCAAGCAGCAACAATTGCGGCTCTAGACATAAAGCCCGCCCCGTTGCCAGCATTTGCTGTTCGCCCCCCGATAGGGTATCAGCACGCTGGTCAAGCCGTTCGGCCAGTCGCGGGAACATATCCAGAACCTTATTCAGAGTAGAGGTGGAATTACCACCAGCCATTAGTCCGATATCCAGATTTTCAGCAACGGTAAGTTCAGCAAAAAGCCTTCTGCCTTGCGGAATATAACCAATTCCATATCCGGCAATTTTATGTGGTGAAATAGTTGTTAAATCTGTTCCGTTAAATATGATCTGACCCTGACTGGCCTTCAGCAATCCCATGATTGTTTTCATCATGGTGGTTTTACCTGCTCCGTTACGGCCAAGAATACAGACAATCTCACCTGCATTGAGGCTAAGGAAACCTCCCTTAATACTTTTGCACCAGCATAGCCCGATGATACAGATTTCAGCTCAAGCATGAGTTTCTCCAAGATAGGCAATCTGAACCTCGCGATTAGCGCGAATATCTGCCGGTGTGCCAGTAGCAAGCACCTTACCCAGATTAAGCACCGTGATCTGGTCAGCGGTATCCATGACAACATTCATATTATGTTCAATCAGCAGAATAGTCATGTTACCGCCAAGTTCACGAATCAGTTTCACAAAGCTGGCAATTTCACTATCTGCTAGACCCTGAGTTGGCTCATCAAGGATTAACAATTGCGGATGCTGGCTAATACCCATGGCAATTTCCAGCAATCGTTGATGCCCATAACTTAAATCACCAGCCATCTGATTCATGCGATCAACAAGACCAACTCTTTCCAGCGATTCTACAACCGCCTTTTGTATCGCCTGCTCGTCACTACCCCATCGCCATGATGTAGCCAGCCGGACATTATCCTTCAGGCTCAACCGACCATAAATTGACGTAATCTGGAAGGTGTATGATATACCCTGACGGATACGTTTATGGGCGGGCAGTGTTGTGACGTCGTTACCATCAAAAATAATGCGGCCAGACGATACGGGAATGCGCCCGCATAACATTCCAACAAATGTCGATTTACCTGCCCCATTAGGCCCGATCAGAGCACGAATCTCTCCTCTGGGGACAGCAAAATCAACCTGATCTACCGCAACCAGCCCACCAAAATGACGGCTTAACCCTTCTGCGGAAATATGCGGCGCTATCATGTTAGCCATGGTATCAACCTCCGCCGTAATTCACCAACCAGACCTTGCGGAAGGAAAAGTGTTAATAATACCAGAGCCAGACCAGCTATGAGCATATATGCGGTTGTAAATGAACTGGACAAATCAATCAGATAGAACATAAACAATGTGCCTATGAATGGCCCTAATGCTGTTCCAGCACCACCAAGCAAAACCCAGAGCAGGGGAAAAATAGAATATTGCACTGATGCAAAGGTCGCCCCTGCATAACCAAAAAGTAACGCATAAGCCGCCCCGGATAACGCCGCCATTGTTCCGGACATGATTACTGCCATCCATTTTATGGAAATGCACGTCATATCCCAGCATATGGGTGCGTTCCTCATTCTCGAGAATGGCGATCATGACACGGCCAAATCGGCTATGTACAAGCCTGATTGTCAATAACAGGCAAATCGTAAACAGGATGAGGGCGGCATTATACCGGTTAGTCGGCTGGCTTAAATCAAAGCCTGCCATCACCCGTTCAGCCTGCTGGATCACAAAGCCTTCGTCCCCGCGTGTCCATTTCCCAAAATATAGAATGGTAAGGAAGCCCGCCTGAGCAAACATGAGCGTCACTATCATGAATGACACCCCACTCGTTCGCAAAGCAAGGAACCCGATACTAGCTGAAACCACTACCCCTGCCACTAATCCTGCTATCAGGGCGGGTTCTGGTGTCCAGCCAAGATGCGCCATTGGCAGCCCCATACCATACATGCCTGCGGCAAAGAACATAGCATGTCCAAGGCTTAGCAATCCGGTATAACCAAACAGGATATTATAGCCCATCGCATAACATGCCAGCACCATAATTCGTGCCAGATTGCCGTGATGATAGGCAGGCAGAATAAATTGAAGGATAAATAATATCCCGATCAGCCCCAGATGAAAATAGAATGATTTTCTGGTATCTGTCATGTCGGTCATGGGCGATGTTTCCCCAAAGCCCGGATGGCCGGAAAATCAGAACAAATGTTACGATCAGGGTGGCAATAATTTTGCCAGTGTCGGTGTGAAAACCGAAATCAACCCATCACTCAAGCCGATAAGCACCGCCGCCACTACGGTTCCGGCAAGGCTACCAAGACCACCAATAATGACAACAATAAACGATAATAATAACGGATCATGTCCCATCAGATAATGCGCTTGCTGTATAGGAACAATCAGCACGGCGGCCAGAGCGGCCAGCCCCGCACCAAGCCCGAATACCATTGCATAAACCCGATCAACATTAATGCCATAGGCCCGTGCTACATCACGGTCAAGTTGTGTGGCACGCATAATCAGGCCAATCCGTGTTCGCGTCATGAGTACCCAGATAGCTAAAAGCAGAACAATCGCAAAACCAATGACCGCCAGTTTATATGTTGTTGTGCCAAGCCCCCAGGGCCAGTACATGGATAAACCATTTTCTGTCCATTCAAACCAGGGAATGGCAATACGCTGATTAAATGGTGGTTCAACCGGCCTTGCATTTGATCCATAAGTCATCAGCGTCACTTGCTGAATAATATAGAGTAAGCCAATGGTTGCTACAATCGTGCGCTCAGGATCATATTCAATGCGTTTCAAAATGGTCGTATCAGCAATAACAGCCAGACTGCCAACCAGCACCGGCGCAATAAATAACGCCATAACGAATGATATGGCAGGATGGCCACCAATCATATCAGCCACAACCCATGCCAGCACTGCACCAAGCATGAAAAATTCACCATGCGCGACATTAACCACACGCATGACGCCAAAAAACAAGGCTAAGCCCGACCGCCATCAGCGCAAGCACCGCAGCGGTGACCAATCCCTCAATGCTACCAAGTATCAAATAAGGTGCAAGTTCCATAATTCTAATAATCTATTGATTATCAAAACCCTCCCCCAAAGAACAGGGGGAGGTTGAAATAAGATTAGAAAGATTGCTTTGTGTAATCCACTTCATCCGGATAAAGCGTATCCTCAATGGATGTTATGCATCAGATCAAGTCTGCTATTATTGACTTTGGTGATGTATTGATGACCAAAAACCTGATGTGTTTTGCCATTGAACCGTTTTGCCCCTTGCGGATGTGCATGTGAATGCGGCATATCAGTCATTGATTCCACGGCTTCGATTAGCTTTGCCCGATCACCTGACCCGCGATATCCGGATGCTTCCATACCAGCCTTCACGATATGAAGGGTTTCCCAGCATCCGAACATATGGGCATAAGTAGAAACGTCTTTAGAATCTGATACTGACGGCACCATTTCCATCGACCCTGACAGCCGCACGATAGGCTTTGTCATATTCAGACTGGTTGGCCTGTGCATATCTGGGTTACCTTCCCAGAAATATGTGCCCTCAAGGAACTCAAGCCCCGGGCTTGGAAAGATCGGTTGCTTCCAGACTATCAATGAAACCAAAGATTTCAGGACGTGAGCTACTGAAAAAATTCACCCATTTCCTTAACAAAGGTAAGAACCTTGGCCCCACCATGACATGATAGATGACTTCCGTATCACGCGGGATTTTCGGGAAATATTTGGTGAATGATGTTTCTGTCGGTGGTATAGCGATTTTTTCAACCACTTTACCGCCCTGTGCTTCAATAGCGGCCGAAAAATAATCTCTATGATCATGACCAAACGCAAAAAATCCGGATAGATCATGGTGACTTTCTTACCCAGATTATCGGCAACAAATGGCGCCATAGCCTGAACCTGACTTTTAACGTCGGTAATACCCGGCTGTAAGGTGTAACGGTTAAGTGCGCCACTGGCTACATGATGGCCTTCTGATACAACAAAATATGGTATCTTAAGTCTCACCTGCGCGCGGGGGCTGACCCATATACACAGCATGACTGAATAGCGTACCCAAAAGCCAGGTCAGCGTTATGCTGGGTTGCAAATTTTTCCACCACTTCGGCACCACGTTTTGGATCTGTGCCATCATCTTCGGCAATAATCTCAACCGGGCGACCATTAATACCACCTTCACTGTTAATTTTTTCAACAGCGGCCATCGTGGTACGATCATACCACCTTCCATAAGCGGCACCGATACCAGTACGATGCACCTGAAAACCAATCTTGATAGGCTCTGCACTTTGGGTCTGGGCATAACGACCCATCAGTGGCATGGAAACAGCACCAAGAGCCATACTAGCCGCCGCGCCTTTGATAACCTGACGGCGGGGCGTCAATAACGATTTAGATGTTTTTGTCATATTTTCCTCCCAATCATACCGTATATTCATTATCATAAGAATATATGTGTACAAACAGTCTGCCCATAAAATCAACTGTTTGTCTAGCCCCTTTGGCGCGGCCAGCAACCATAAACCAAGCCAGGTATAACCGATCATAAAGATAGCTATCTGGTAATTGGCTGATAATGATCTCTAATCGGTTTTCATAACGCCCGGTAGCCATATGATGGGCTATAAGCACCGATATAACATGCCCTGCCACCACAATACCGGCTTGCGTTAACCAGATCAGTTGCAACCAGTCCAGATGCTTGAAAAAACCATCTGTGACATGGAACCCATCCAGCCCAAGGATATGGATGTTTCGACCGAACATACCATCAATAGCCAAGGCAACATATTGCATTTCTACTAGTAGTGAAGGCAAATAATGCGCCACATGATAGGCAAACGCGATAGGCAGAAGCGATGATGCATAAACACCGATCAGATCAACCAGAGAATAGCGATGCTGTGGGTTTTCAGATGCCGCCATCATCCCTAGCCATATAGGAATCCCAAAAATAACAATCAGTGTCAGGTTTGCCAGCACAATACCGCTAATCGTTGGCATAATAATGGCCGAGCGCCCTGGAAAATCCAGCGGATTGATATTAATCCAGTTGAGCCAGACAAAGGTTTCGTTGAACCCATCAAATGAACCTATCCCTAAAAGCATGAGTAAGAATATGGCCGCTGATATTTGCGGACGTAATATCCCAATCTGCCTATTTACCATGAGCCGCCAGCCGGGTAATCCAAGCTGTAGCTGCCCTGCATGGAAAGATACCATACGAAGAGAACCGAAACTGGCCATTATCATGGAAAATAATTCCACATGCCGCGACCATGTGCGAAACCCAAAAATCAGCATTCCGATGAGAGTGAACAGCCAGTATGCAAATATAAAACCCGCCAGTCTTGCCGGATCAGTCGGGGCAGGATCAGCTAACGTAAAGATAGCAAAACCAAGTAACAACACCACACCTGGCCAAAACGCCAGCCATGATGGCCAATCCATGACACGATGCCAGCCAGTAATCCGGCGAATAATGTGATAGGCAAATACCCATGGATTTATCCAGCGCCAGACACTAAAAACAAGTCCCTCTACCATCACCAGCCCCATCCAGAACACCGCCCAGAACCCTAATGTTAGCGGATTACGCAAGGGGTCAGTGGCACCATACCAGCCGGCAGATAGTAACCAGAAAAAAAATAATAATGCCAGGCCATGAATAAACCGTATCTTCCGGCCTATCCGAAATGACTCTAATATTGCCAGACTCTGATGTAACCTTGATGTTCCCGTAACCGGAATTAATGCCAGTAATATGATTGTTAACCCAACAACGATCACGCCGCCCAGTGTGAAGAAATCAGTTGGTAAAAGCATGACAAAACTTTGCCCAGATGCATGGGCAAAACCAGACTTAACTGGCACAACAACAGATATCAGCATGATCATGAGCATCATGCCAAAGCATTGCCACCACCTGTCATTTGTCTTTTCTGATACAATCATGGTTCTTCTGATGGTAAGACGATTTTGATATCTTGACAAATATAAAGAAATCTTCAAATCATTTGTGTACAAATAAATATAGTTTGGCAATATCATGACTGAAAATTCATTAGCGCAACACGTCATTGGCATTGATGTCGGTGGTACTTTTACCGATTTGGTGATGCTCGAAACCCATAGCGGAGCCGTCACCATTGCCAAAGTTCCTACCACGCTGGATAATCAGGCCTATGGGGTTCTGAACGCGCTAAAAGAGGCCAATACTGATCTAGGCGCTGTTGATCTGATTATTCATGGCACCACCACCACAACCAATGCGGTGCTGGAACGCAAATTATCGCGTACCGGATTGATCACAACCTGGGGATTTCGCGATATTCTGGAATTAGGACGACGGACACGACCACAAGCCTATGGAATGAAAGGCATGTTTACGCCTATTATTCCCGTAATTTACGGCTTGAGGTAACAGAAAGACTGGATTATGCCGGGCGCATTGTCACCCCACTGGATAAGGAAGAGATGCGGCAGGCTGTTCAGCAATTGCTTGATGCTGGCTGTGAATCACTGGTGATCCATTTCCTACATGCCTATGCTAATCCGGAACATGAACAACAAGCGGCGGCAATAGCGGCAGAGTTGTGGCCTAATCGCTATATTACCATGGGACATGCTCTACTTTCTGAAAGCCGCGAATATGAACGCGGAGTGACCGCGGCGGTCAATGCGTCTGTTCAGCCATTGCTGGAACGCTATATCCAGCGGCTGGTGACTGAACTAAAGGACAATGGCTACCAGAGCGAAATGCTGGTTATGAATGGTAATGGTGGAACCGTTTCCAGTCAGGATGTCGCGCGGGAGGCAGCAAAAACCGTCATGTCTGGCCCTGCATCTGGCGTCATTGCAGCATTGCATACAGGCAAAGCGGCAGAACATTCCAATCTGATCACCTATGATATGGGCGGCACATCAACCGATGTATCGGTTATTAAGGATGGTAAGCCGTCTGTGTCTAATGAAATTGAGATTGAATATGCCATGCCTATCCATGTTCCGATGATTGACGTGCGGACAGTTGGGGCTGGTGGCGGATCCATTGCACGGGTTAACGCCGCCGGCTTATTGGAAGTTGGCCCTGATAGTGGGTGCGGATCCCGGCCCTGTCTGTTATGGTCGTGGCGGCACCGAACCAACCATTTCAGATGCTAATATGATTCTGGGACGACTTGAACTGAAAGCCGTAAAATCTGTTGAAGGCGGTATCAGTCTTGATCATATCAAGTCAATATTTGACGAAAAACTTGGCCAGAAACTCGGTATGGATGCGGTTGCGGCGGCAGATGCTGTCATTCGTGTGGCCAATGCAAAAATGGCCGGTGCCATTCGCATGGTTCTTGTTTCACTGGGTGCAGACCCACGTGATTTCAGCCTTTTTGCTTTTGGCGGAGCAGGGCCTTTACATGCCGCCGCTATTGCCAAGGAACTTGGTATTCCAACTGTTCTTATACCGGCACGACCGGGGATCACAAATGCGCTGGGATGTGTTGTTGCTGATCTGCGGCAGGATTTTGTGCAGACGATCAATACCTCTCTGGCAAACATGGATGCCGATCAATTGCATGAAGTGTTTATCCAGCAGGAAAATCAGGGCAGGGCAATCATTGATAAAGAACCTATTGATATTGATGAGATTATCATTAGCCGCAGTCTGGATATGCAGTTTGTTGGTCAGACACATATTCTTAATGTCAATCTGGATCATATGCCCCTGCCAGCCAGCAAGGATGCCATACAGAGCATTTTTGAAGAGGTTTATTTCAACCGGTTCCGCGTCAAACTAGATAAAATCAATGCTAATATTGTCAATGTGAATACGTCTGTTATTGGTAAACGGAAACCATTTGATCTATCCCAACTGATCCAGCCAGATGGCCGAAAGCCAGCCTTGAAGACGCTAAGATAGGAACACGTCAGGTTCATGTCGCCGGAAAATTTGTAGATACACCAGTTTATCAGCGCGAATCCCTGCCACTTGATGTGTCTTTTTCTGGCCCGGCCATGATACAGCAAATGGATACCACTATTCTGGTAGAACCGGGAGACAGAGTTTCATCAGATGATAAGGGCAATCTGTTTATCCATGTTGGCAAAATGGAAACGCAGATGACAGCAGGACATGGAGCATAATATGGCAGTTGATCCTATCACCCTCAGCGTCATCCAGTTTGGGTTACAACAAGTCTGTGATGAAATGGATTTGAGCTTTTCTCGTGCTGCTTTCTCGCCAGTCATTGCCGAAGCAAATGATCGGTCTGATGGCATTTATTCCGCCGAAGATGGTGCATTAATTGCCCAAGGTGCCGGTGGTTTACCTGTTTTTGTAGGCACCATGCAATTTTCAACAAGGGTCCTGATTGAACGGATAAGGGATGGTATCACACCGCCACCCAAGCCGGATGATATCTATATTGTTAATGATCCCTATCTGGGGGGCACCCATTTAATGGATGTCCGTTTTGCACGTCCATTTTACCGGCATGGGAAATTATTCTGCTGGCTGTCAAATACAGGTCACTGGCCAGATACAGGCGGTTCGGTGCCCGGTGGATTTTCAGCTGCCGCCACCGCCGTTGAACAGGAAGGTTTGCGCCTGCCACCGGTTAGGCTGTTCAAAGAAGGCCAGCTAGATGAAGAAATTTACGCCATTATCTGCAGCAATATCCGTGTAGCCGATCAACGCATTGGTGATGTTATGGCACAAGCAGCCGCGCTGAAGGTTGGTGAAGATAGACTGAATGCCCTTATGGACAGATATGGCGATGATGTCATGGTTGAAGCTATTGCCGAATTACGGACTCGCGCGGCCACACAAATGCGGGCATTAATTCGCGATATTCCTGATGGTATCTATCCGTCCGTTGCATGGGTAGATAGTGATGGTGTTGTTAATGAGCCATTGGCTATCCGGCTGGCTATCCATAAATCAGATGATAGGCTTGTTTTTGATTTTGCTGGATCAAGCCCGCCCTGCATTGGCCCTATGAATTCAGTGCTGGCAACGACACTTAGTTCTGTCTATCTGGCCATGCGGCATATCTTTCCTGAAGTCCCTATCAGCGCTGGGGCTTTTGAACCGATAGAGGTCACGGGTGTTGAAAACACGTTTCTTGATGCCCGCTATCCACGCCCGGTATCAGGATGCGCAGCAGAAGTCAGCCAGCGCATTGCCGAAGCAGTTTTTGCAGCATTAGTCGATGCATTGCCAGACCGTGTTACTGCCGCTCCGGCTGGCACAAGTGGCAATTTCGCCCTTGGTGGCCATAATGCGGAAAAAGGGCAGGATTTTGTTATGTATCAGTTATCAGGCGGCGGTTATGGCGGTAATATTGACCATGATGGTCTAGCCAATGGGTGTTCGACTATCGGCATTTCCAAAGCGCCACCCATTGAGATTATGGAACAGAGCTTTCCTGTTCTTTATCATCGCTATGCGTTACGCGAAGGATCAGGTGGAGCAGGTCATCACCGCGGCGGCTTTGGCCTGGAATACGAAGTGGAATTACGAAAAGCAGAGGCGCGTGCCAGTTTTGTCATGGATCATGGCCGTTTTGGCCCCCAAGGGGTTCGCGGCGGTAAGGATGGTGCTGTCAATATGGTCACCGTCTGGCGTAATGGAGAAGCATCGCAACCACCCCATCTTTCAAAACAACAGGATATCCCGCTTAAATCTGGTGACCGCGTCGTTGTTGCTACCCCCGGGGTGGTGGATATGGTGACCCAATGACTCGTGATCCAGAAGCCGTAAAACAAGATGTCATGCTGGAACGGTATACTCATCATCAGGCAAAAGAATGGTTTGGAGTTATCATTAACCCAGAAGGTGAGATTGATATGGCTGCTACTGCAAAACAGCGCAATGATCCAGCAAAGCAATAAATCCTGATATTTAAGGTGTAAGCCCCTCCCAAAACAGGTTTTTATTGCAAATTAACTATTTCCGGTTGATTTTAAATTGTAAAAGACCATATTCGTATGGACTTTGATGATATCGCAGAACGCCTATCAGCCAGAAGTGATTTGAATTTGATAAAATCATGCAGGAAAGTTTCATGACCCCTACGATGCCAATAAACTCAATCTTGTTTCGGTAGATGCGTCACCAACGCGCGAAGAAGCAGAAGAAGCCGTTCGACACTCATTAAATGGGCTGGCGATAATCCCGAACGCGAAGGATTACAAGACACACCAGCACGAGTTGTACGGTCTTATGAAGAGTTTTTTATGGCTATAACGAAGACCCTGAACACATGCTCAGCCGTGTCTTTGAAGAAGTCGAGGGATATGATGATCTTGTCATGCTCAAAGATATCCGCATGGTTTCTCATTGCGAACATCATATGGTGCCAATTATCGGTACGGCGACCATTGCCTATCTACCTAATCGGCGGGTCGTCGGGATATCAAAACTGGCACGTGTCATTGATATTTTTGCCAAGCGATTGCAGACACAAGAAACCATGACCTCACAAATTGCACAAACTATCCAGAATGTTCTGGAACCCAAAGGCGTCGCTTTACTTGTTGATGCAGCGCATCAATGCATGACCACCCGCGGAGTTCAGAAACAGGGGTTACCATGGTAACAACCCGGTTCACCGGTGTGTTTGAACAGGATAAAGATTTGCGTGACCGGTTTCTTTTACAGGCTGGCCAACATTAATCCCGCATAAATATAAAGGTATAGGCTGAATTTTCCTAATAATGGACTTTTGATAGCTTTGGCTTTATTCTTGGGCAAACAGTGTCTGACGGACTGATCAATGCCTTTAAGCCCAGTCATGTATATTCTTGGGATCCTGCTTTCCTTACTGGCTATGGCCATGCTGATACCAGCTGGCCTTGATTTTTATGATGGCCACGAAAACTGGAGTGGTTTTTTCGGGTCAGCAGCCATTACCATGTTTTTCGGGTTTGGGTTATTGCTATCCACCCGACTGAACGATACCGACAATATTAACCTCAGACAGGCTTTTTTGCTGACAAATCTGGCATGGATTAGCATTGGGCTTTTCGGGGCATTACCATTTCTATTATCTGACACAGATATGGATATTCATGATGCCGTGTTTGAATCCATGTCTGGCATCACCACAACCGGATCAACTGTCATTCCTTTATTAGAAGTCATGTCACGCGGCATTTTAATGTGGCGAGCGGTGCTACAATGGCTTGGAGGAATTGGTATTATTGTGATGGCTCTGGCCGTTTTACCCATGTTGAGCATTGGCGGCATGCAGTTGTTTCGCACCGAATCCTATGAAACCCCAGATAAAGTGATCCCGCGGGCAACCGAACTTGCTGGCGGTATTTTTCTTATTTACACATTGCTTACGTTGATTTGGGCATTCATGTTCAGACTGGCTGGCATGCCGGGCTTTGATGCGCTAACCCATGCGATGACCACTTTGGCTACCGGTGGGTTTTCGACGCGCACGGCTTCTGTCGGATCATTTAACAATAGCATTGTGGAAATACTTGTTATTGCCGGCATGATTGTTGGCAGCTTGCCATTTGCCCATTATCTGGCCATGACAAGAGGAGGCTGGAAAAACCTGATTGAAGACCCCCAAGTCCGCTGGTTTGCAGCAATCATTGCAACGGTTAGTCTGCTTATAACCTTTCAGCTTATGTCCAGCATTAACCTTAATTTTTTTGATGCGTTACGTCAGGCCAGCTTTAATACCGTGTCACTAATGACCGGAACCGGTTATAGCAGTACGGATTACGGGCTGTGGGGAGGGCAGACAACAGTTATTCTGCTGATTGCCATGTTCATTGGTGGTTGTGCCGGGTCGACGACATGCGGCATAAAAATGTTCCGGCTTCAGGTTCTGGCAGCAACAGCCAGAGTACAGATGGCACGCCTATTGCGCCCTCATGCGGTTAATGTTGTCTATTATAACAAACGCCCTGTCCCAGAAACTGTCATGGATGCCGTGATGGGGTTCTTCTATCTCTATATCCTCAGCTTTGTTCTGATTGCCATTATGCTTGGATTATCAGGTCTGGATTTTATTACCGCCCTGTCCGGTGCTGCGACTTCTATCAGTAATGTTGGCCCCGGATTAGGCGAAATGATTGGCCCATCAGGCAGTTTTGAATCTGTTAATTCTACCGCAAAATGGATCATGGTTGCCGGTATGATTCTGGGACGGCTGGAATTATTTACCGTTCTTGTCATATTGATGCCCGGTTTTTGGCGACGTTAGACATCAACAGATAATTTTAAGGGGCAACTGGCCAGCCTTCCGACGCCGAAATTTCTGAAATCTGCCGGCGAAACTCTGCATCAAAACGGGCAATGGCTTCAGACATGACAAAAAAACGAATGCGATCCGAATCCGCCGGCGTAGTATAATCGGAAATCGTATTCTGATAGCTTGATTTAACAACAATGCTGGCCGTCCGGTTATTTGTTGGATGGGTGAAGCTAAATACCGCTTCCAGATCAGCAATAATCAGTTTTCTTTGCTCATTGGTAAATAACGCCTTGAGATCATCATTGGATGCGATATCCACCTCTCGCAAATCTGCAAGGGATATGGTCATCAATAGATTACCATTAGCATCATTAGGGATCAGTGTATCGCTACCCCATGTGATCAGCATATCCGATAGACTGGGATAATATAGATGATCAATATATGGCTTGGTCGCCTGTGGGTTATGGTCATTGAAAAAATCTATACTTGCAACCTGTATAGGTATATCTGCCCCAAGTGGAGTTGCGACCAGAACAGGTGGTTCCGGTCTCTGGCAAGAAGCAAGGAAAACCGATGACAAAAGGAAAATACCCATTATGACAATGCGGTTTATCATTTTTATCATTTGTTCCATTATATTTGCCCTTTCGGATAAAGCCTATCCATATGTCCGTGAAGATGCAATGACCGTTATCAGCCCAGCTTAATAGCTGGCAGGATGTCAGCCATCAGATATAGCATCCCACACCCATTCGGATTTACAAAACTCACACGACATGACGAGTTTATTATCCTCATTTGCCAAATCTTTTTTTTCTTCATCTGATAATGACTGAATGATCTGTTCTGCCCGTTCTGGTGAACACCGGCATTGATCACGAAACTGCTTCCGGGGTAACGATTTGGCATCAAGTTCATGAAATAGCCGATGCACGAGCGTTTCAGCCGAAATGGAATGATCCAGCATTTCTGTCCGTTCCAGCGTTGACATCAGGGTACATGCCGTATGCCAGATATCTTCTTCGATATCACTCATAGGTAAAACATCATCATGATTACCGCCGGTTTCCGGTATCCGTTGCAATAGCAGTCCGGTCGCATGCCATGAGCCATCCTTGATAGTCAGCGGCAAGCATGAGCGCAGTATCGATCTGTTCGGAATCCCTGAAATAACGCAAAGCGACATCGGTAATATTCTGTGCTTCAATCGGAACAATGCCCTGATATCGGCCTTTCTTACCCTGATCAACCGTAAAGGCGAGATGACCTGTTCCCATCAGTTTTATCATTGGCGCAAGGGCATTTCCGTCATCATGATCCTGGTCTACATCCTGATCCTGATCATATCCCATATAGGCACGAACGGCACCATCTGTTGTCACATCAGCAAGCAGGGTTTTGACCATCCCATCGCCTTTGGCTTGAAGCGTAAAAATACCATCATAATTCATGGTACTGGCCAGACATGTTGCCAATACTATCGATTCCGCTGCTAATTTACTGATAATCAGGGATAATCATGACGCCCCAGAATAGCATTGACCACATGATCCATTTTGGCCAGACGACCACGGATAGCGGCCTGACGACCGGGCCCTGCATCAATGACAAAGGGAAGAACCACCAGATAGATTTCCGGATAGATTTGGATCAGCCATGGCCATTTATCCTCATGAGGTTTCTTGCTCCAGACAAAAACACATGATGGCTTTCTGAACATGAAGACGATTTTCAGCTTCATCCCATATAACGGACTGTGCCCCGTCAACAACATCGGCATCGACTTCATTACCACGATAAACCGGTAGACAATGCATGAATATAGCATCCGGTGCCGCCTGTTCCATTAATTGCGCCGTCACCCGATATGGCTCTAGCATATCTTTATGAGCTTTCGCATCAATATGATCTGCTCCACTCATAGATATCCATGTATCTGTTACGACAACATCAGCATGTTTTATGGCATCAGCGGGATCACCGGATAAATGAATGGTTCCGCCTTCAGCTTTGGCCTTGGCTATGATATCAGCATCCGGGCGTAACGCGTCGGGGGTGGAAAGGGTAAGCGTAAAGCCAAACCTTGCCGCCGCCTCAATCCAGCTATGGGCAACGTTATTACCATCACCAAGCCAGACAATATTGAGCCTTGAAAAATTCATATCAGGCGCTTTTTTTTCAGCCACTGTCATCACATCTGCCATCACCTGACAGGGGTGACTCCGATTAGTGAGGCCATTTATCACCGGTATGCTGGCATGATGAGCTAATTCCATTACCGTAGCATGGCTTTCAGCGCGGATCATGATAGCATCAACATAACGTGACATCACTTGCGCGGTATCGGCCACTGTTTCCCCGCGGCCAAGTTGCATAGACTTATTATCCAATACTATGGGTGCAGCACCAAGCTGATTGACGCCGACTTCAAATGATATGCGGGTGCGGGTTGAAGGCTTTTCAAACAATAGCGCGATATTCTTTCCGCTAAGCCTGTCTGCCATAGTATGAGGCTTTGCTTTCATCACAAAGGCATCTGCAAGAATCTGCCGCAATTGACCTGTTGAGTAATCAGCAATATCCAGAAAATGCCTAATCATGACTCAGGACCTGTTTCTTTATCATAGTTGGCAAATACCGCATCAAGGATAGAAACAGCGTGATGGATATCCTCAATACTGACATTAAGTGGCGGTAATAATCGAACCGTATTTGCCGCCGCTGGCACGACAAGCAGATGATGCTGGCGGCATGATACCATGATATCTGCCGGTGTCAGATCATCTGCCAGAACCAGCCCGATTAGAAATCCATTGCCACGAATATCGACAATCGCCCTATGGTTCTGTTTAAGGGTTTCCAGTTCTGCAAATAGCATTGCACTGCGCTTACGCATATCAGCGAGGAAGTTATCATCCAGCACATCCATAACGGCTAATGCCACCTGCATGGCAAGGGGATTGCCCCCAAAAGTTGATCCATGACTTCCCGGTGTCATGGCTGATGCACCCTGATCGGTCGTGATCACTGCCCCAATGGGAAACCCACCAGCCAGCCCCTTGGCCAGGGCAATGATATCTGGCTTGATACCGCTTGGTTCAAACGAAAATAAATGCCCTGACCGGCCAACGCCAATCTGCACTTCATCTGCAATCAGCAGACATCCCACTTCATCGGTGACAGCTCTTAATTCGGCAAGAAAGCCGTCTGGTAATGGCCTAGCCCCCTTCGCCCTGAACAGATTCCACCATAACAGCCGCAATTTCAGGCGTGCCGGTTTCCGCGTCTTTGATCAACTGGTCACGCAAAGCATTCATATTGCCAAAAGGAAAATGGTCAAAACCATCTGGCATGGGGCCAAATCCTTCGCGAAAGGCTGGCCGGTCTGTTGCCGCCAGCATGGCTATCGTACGACCATGAAATGACCCTTCAGCACATAGGATTTTATGCCGGTTTTTTATATCCCATATGATGCATGGCTCGACGTGCCATTTTTACAGCCGCTTCTGTGGCTTCGGCACCCGAATTACAGAAAAAGCTTTATCCAGCCCTGACCGTTCCGCCAAAACCAGAGCTAATTCGGCCTGTTCGGGAATGTTATACAAATTAGACACATGCCATAATTTTCCCGCTTGCCGGGTCAGTGCATCAACCAGTTTTGGGTGATTGTGGCCAAGGGTATTTACCGCAATACCCGTTGCAAAATCAAGATAACGGTCGCCATCCATGCTAATCAGCCAGCTGCCTTCGCCATGCGAAAACGCCAGATCAGCTCGACCATAATTACCCATCACTGCGGCATTCATGGTCATACTGTTTCCCCGTTGGTAATCGGTTTAAAATGTTTGGCAAGCTGCAGACCTTGCGCCTGATAATGCGAACCGCTTCCTTGGCACCATAAAGCGCATCAGGCACAACCGATAGCGGTTCATAAACCAGACGACAAACCGTCTGGCCTTCTTCAATCAGGAACGGAACATCATGGGAACGCACTTCTAGGACAGCACGGGTTTCGCCTGCTCCTAATTCTGGCATACCAAAACCCGGATCAAAAAAACCGGCATAATGAGCTCTGAATTCTCCGATACGGGTATCATAGGCTGTCATTTCAGCCGCGTATTCGGCAGGGACGGTGACATATTCCTGACTGGCCAGAATATAAAATTCATCCGGATTTAGCACTAAACCACCCGCACAGAGATCAGCTGACGAGACCTTATCCCAGAAACCAGATACCGGATATACCCCGACCTGATCTACATCAATCAAGCCGGCATGTTTTCGCGCACGCCATCCAACAAGTCCCGGCATCAGGTGATTGGCCTGACCTGACAGATCAACACTAAGCGGGATGCCATCTTTGATTTTATGATTAACAATACCCGTCCCATGGGTAAGCCCTGCCTTATCCTGAAGTGTGGTCATATCAGCGTCGCTGATTTGTGCTACCCCTGAACGCAACCGTAATTGCGATAGCCGTGATCCCTGTCTAACCAGAACAGAAAAGGTGCGCGGGCTGATCTCGGCATAAAGAGCGCCACTATAGCCAGCAGGTGCCATTTCAAACTCATCGGCATAATCCGCAATCATCCGTGTAAAAACATCTAGACGTCCGGTTGAGCTTTTCGGATTAGCAATGGCTGTTAACCCATCCGGAAGATGCACCTGTTCCATTAGCTCGGCAATATACACACAACCCTTTTCCAGCACCGCACCATTTGTCAGATCAATTTCATGCATGGTAAGATCAGCCAGTTTATCCGTCACCTTATGATCCGCACCGGGAAGAAAAGAGGCCTGAACGCGCCATGCTTTTGCCCCCAGACGTAAATCCAGTGATGCTGGCTGAATCTGGCCATCTGCCAGTGGTGCCATACTAACAAGAATACCATTGGCGAAAGCGTCTTCTAATTGGGGAAGAGATAAAATACCGGGTGGATAAGATAACGAGGTATCTGAAGATGCGTTCATGACCGAAACCGTTCTAGCTTTTGAGTTTATATCCGGTCTTTAATAAATAAATTCCGAACACGGATAGCATCAGCATAGTCAGGGATAAAATCAACCCCCAATTAGCGGCGATGCCGAGCTGAAACCCGTCATAGCATAGCGAAATCCATCAATCATATAAAAAATCGGATTAATATATGCAATGAACGCCACATGATCCGGAAGCCGATCAATGGTATAGAATGTACCAGACAGAAAAACCAGCGGCTGAATAACAAAATTGGTGATTGTTGCCAAACTATCAAACTTATCCGCCCAGATGCCGGCAATCATACCAATCACAGCCATAATTCCTGCACCAAGCAGAAGAAATAGAATTGCTGCCCATATATTGGCTGGAATAATATTAATCCCAAGCAGTGGCATAGTTATCAATGCCACAACCGCCACCATAACCCCGCGCGTAATCCCGGCAGCAACCATACCTATAAATAGCTCATATGCACTAAGTGGCGGCATGATCAGATCAACAATATTACCCTGTACCTTTCCAATAACCAGTGATGATGATGTATTGGCAAAAGCGTTTTGCAACACCGCCATCATAATTAGCCCCGGTGCCAGAAAGGTAAGCAAATCCATATCTGCCATCAGATCAATCCGATCACCTATGGCAACAGCAAAAACAGTTAGAAAAAGGCATGTTGTTATCACTGGCGCGGCAACGGTCTGGCTTAAAATTTTGACAAAGCGCATGACTTCCCGCTTATAAAGCGTAGATAAGCCAATCCAGTTGATAAAACCAATATGGATAGGTCTAATCACGGTTGATGCAGCAGCATGTTCGGTTTTAATGTTGTTACTCGACATGGGCGCAACATATTCGCTATGCTGACATAAAGCAAGAACACGCGCGATGATAAATCATGTAAAACCTCTCGGGATATCGTCATTTATGGTAATTTCTGATGACAAGCTAAATCGACGCCTCGAAAATAAAGCGCTCAGCTATCTGGCACGATTTGCATCAAGCGAATCCAATCTGCGGCAGGTGCTGATCCGTTTTGGCCGCCGGAAATGCTTGCCGAAAGATGCAGACCCCGCTGAAGAAGATGCTTTTTTAGTCCAGCTTGATCAGGCTATTGACCGATTGGTTAGCCGTTATAACACCCTTGGATATATAGATGATGTAGCCTATGCCCATTCGCGGGCTCGCGGGATGCGCCTCAGAGGAACATCAGGACGGCATATTAGCCAGTATCTGAAAGCCAAGGGGGTTGAAAGTACCGTCATTAACCAGACCATGGATGATGAAGATATCGGCAGTATGGATGCCGAAACCGAAGCAGCGATAAAATATGCCCGACGGCGGAAGTTAGGGCAATTTGCCAGCCCCAACAGTCGCAAAAAAGCAGATTGGGAAAATCGTCATCTAGCCAGTATGGTTCGAGCTGGTTTCGGGTTTAATGTTGCTAAATCGGTTCTGTTTAGTGATCATGACGATTAATGTTGGATGTCCAGCTATTGTGAATAATGCCAAAAATGGTTAAATTTATTCTGAATGATTAGGGGGAGTACCATGACAGACCATCACCAATTTCCACCATCAGCAAAACGCGCAGAAACAGCATTAGTTGATAATGATGCCTATCTGGATATGTATCAGCGTTCCATAGAACAGCCTGATGCTTTCTGGGATGAAATGGGGCGGGCGCAAATTGACTGGATGAAACCTTACACGGTGGTAAATAACTCCACTTATGATGCCAAATCACTGGCTATCAGATGGTATGAAGACGGCACCCTTAATGCGAGTGCAAATTGTCTGGATCGCCATCTGGATACACGTGGTGATCAGACTGCTCTCATTTTTGAAGGGGATGATCCATCAACCAGCAGGCATATCAGTTATCGGGAATTGCATGATGAAGTCTGTCGTTTTGCCAATGTCCTAAAAGCCCAAGGGGTTAAGGCTGGTGACCGGGTTACTATCTATATGCCCATGATTGTCGAAGCCGTTGTTGCCATGCTTGCTGTCGTCCGGATTGGTGCCGTGCATTCTGTTGTTTTTGGCGGATTTTCGCCTGATTCATTAGCCGGCCGGATTCTTGATTGTGATTCAGCGTTTATCATTACAGCCGATGAAGGGGTGCGTGGCGGCAAGACCATCCCGCTTAAAGCCAATACGGATAAAGCTCTTGAAATGTGCCCGGATTGTCAAACCGTCATCGTTGTAAAACGGACAGGCGGTGCCATTGACTGGCATGAGGGCAGAGATGTCTGGTATCATGAAGAAATGGCAAAGGTCGATGCTGTTTGCCCCCCCGCTGAAGTTGGCGCAGAAGACCCAATGTTCATTCTGTATACGTCTGGGTCAACCGGAAAACCCAAAGGTGTTCTTCATACAACAGGCGGTTATATGGTTTATGCCAGCATGACTTTCAAATATGTTTTTGATTATCAACCGGGTGATGTGTATTGGTGTACTGCTGATGTTGGCTGGGTGACTGGCCATAGCTATATTGTCTATGGACCACTGGCCAATGGCGCGACTGGTGTCATATTTGAAGGCGTACCAACCTATCCGGATGCTGGCCGATTCTGGGAGGTGGTTGAAAAGCACAAGGTAAATACATTCTATACAGCCCCAACAGCAATTCGTGCGCTCATGCGTGAAGGAAATGATTTTGTTACCCGCTATGACCGCTCATCTCTCAAAACACTCGGATCAGTAGGGGAGCCAATTAACCCCGAAGCATGGATATGGTATCATGAGGTTGTAGGAGAAAGCCGTTGCCCGATTGTTGATACATGGTGGCAAACGGAAACAGGCGGGATCATGATTACCCCTCTACCAGGTGCCACCACCCTTAAGCCCGGTTCGGCAACCAGACCGTTTTTCGGCATTGAACCTATTCTGGTCGATAACGATAATCAGCCTCTAGATGGCGCAACCTCTGGCAGTTTATGTATAAACCGGTCTTGGCCAGGGCAGATGCGGACAGTTTATGGTGATCATGACCGCTTTATCAGCACCTATTTTACAACTTTCCCCGGTCGATATTTTACTGGTGATGGCTGTCGGCGTGATGAAGACGGGTATTACTGGATCACCGGACGTGTTGATGATGTCATAAATGTATCTGGTCACCGCATGGGTACAGCAGAAGTAGAATCCGCGCTTGTCGCCCATCCTAAAGTTGCTGAATCCGCCGTTGTCGGATATCCCCATGATATCAAAGGACAGGGTATTTATGCCTATGTTACGTTGCTAGCAGGTCTGGAGGGCGATGACGCATTATTGGCAGAGCTGAAACAATGGGTGCGTAAGGAGATTGGCCCGATTGCAACACCAGATGTATTGCAATGGGCACCCGGACTACCAAAAACACGATCTGGCAAGATTATGCGGCGTATTCTGCGTAAAATTGCTTCAAATGAAATCGACAGTCTTGGTGATACATCCACCCTAGCTGATCCTGCTGTGGTGGATGATCTGATAGCGAAACGCCCAATTAAGGGTTAAGTTTCCGACGCTTCCTGTGTCAAACCAAGCTCAATAGCTCTTCATACGGCATGGGTGCGATTTTTTGCACCCAGTTTGCCTCGTAAACTTTTGAGATGAAGTTTTACGGTGACCAGAGCAATACCATATTTATCCTGTAACCGGTTAACAAGCCTGTCGGTCAATTTATGATTGATCCGTTTTTATAGCAAATTTCCTTATCCGATTTCCCTGCCAGTCACCGCCACCAGCCACGCGGCCATCGAGTTCTTCATGATCACCATCAATGCCACTATCCAGCACCCCGACAGAAATGCCTGATCCTGATATTCCTGCCGCATAAAATGGCGTTAATCCCATGGCCAGCAACGTCGGCGTATCAGCATATTCAGTTGCCGAGGCATCAAAATCAGGCACTGTCTGATCCGGCGTAAACGGTCTTATTTCAGGCAGTGTTCCACTCTGCCTATCATGGGTAATGGAAAAGTGATTACCACCGCCACCGCCACCACCGCCTCCACAAGCAGTTAATGCAGTGCTGGCTAAAAGGATAACAACGCATAAAGACTTTTTCGGAAAACCACTCAACATCTGCTCCACCTGACCTATCCAAAAAGGGTATTATCAGCAACAGGTGGTATCTTTCATATGATGCAAAGGAAGGAATAAGTCGAACAGAAAGGATGATGCATGCCCCAAGCGGATCACGTCCTGGGGTAAAAATTTATATGGGCATGTCTTAACAGGGTTATGACCTAGCTTTTGATAGCGGCATATGCTGTCATTAGATCATCAATCAGATCATCAGCATGTTCAAGCCCAACAGATAGGCGAATATGGCCATCTGTAATCCCAAGTAACGCCCTATCAGCCGCATCAAGATTGCTATGTGTTGTGGTAAAAGGATGACAGATTAATGATTTGGAGTCGCCCAGATTATTTGAGATATCAATAATGTCTAACTGGTCCAGAAACCGGAAACATGCCGCTTGCCCGCCCTGCAATTCCATAGCAATTATATTACCGCCATGCTGCATCTGTTTTTTAGCTAAATCATATTGCGGATGACTTTCCAGCCATGGATAGCGAATATTTATATCCGGACAATGCTGTGCCATATATCTGGCCACATCACTAGCATTAGCAACCATGCGTTCTACGCGTAAGGACAGGCTTTCCAGCGATTTAAGCAAAACCCATGCGTTAAATGGACTGATGGAAGGTCCTGTGCGGCAAAGAAATTTAAAAATCTTCTCATCAACCAGATCAGACTTGCCAAGAATAGCACCGCCAAGCACCCGTCCCTGACCATCAATATGCTTAGTGGCTGAATACACGACCAGATCAGCACCATAGGCAATCGGTTTCTGACCAAGGGGCGTGGCAAAGACGTTATCAACAACCATGAGAGCGCCTGCCTGATGTGCTAATGCTGTTACTTGTTCCAGATCAACGAGTTCGAGCAGAGGATTTGATGGTGTTTCAATAAAAACCATATTTGCCGGACGTGATAAAGCCATTTCCCAGGCATCGATATCGGTGCCGTCAATCAATTCGGTTTCAATACCCCATTGTGGCAATATCTGGGTTAGAATGGCGTGGCATGCGCCAAATAATGCCCGACTGGCAACAACCCGATCACCTGATTTCAACAAACTTGCCATCGTGGCAAAAACCGCTGCCATGCCTGATGCAGTCATCCGACAGGATTCTGCTCCTTCTAGTAAAGCCAAGCGATCCTGTAACATAGCAACAGTAGGGTTGCCATAACGGGAATAAACAAAACGGTCTAGATCACCACTGAACGAATCGGCAGCTTCCTGTGCCGTACTGTAAACATAGCCAGATGTAAGATATAACGCTTCTGCGGTTTCATCAAAATGAGAACGGTTTAACCCGCCTCTTACGGCCACCGTATCAGGATGATAGTGTTTATTTTTGTTCATCTTCGTATTCTGTATAGTGTTGACAGAATACAATGCTTAGGGTCTTGGAGCGTGTTTGGCAAGGATTCGTTGTAAGGTGCGACGGTGCAGCTTAAGGCGTCTTGCTGTTTCCGATACGTTTCGGCCACATTGTTCATAGACCCGTTGAATATGTTCCCACCGCACGCGATCAGCCGACATAGGGTCTTCGGGGGGTGGCGGCATGGATTCCCCTTTTTGGAGTAAGGCTGCAACAATTGCATCCGGATCAGCAGGTTTGGGCAGATAATCAATTGCCCCTGCCTTAACCGCAGATACCGCCGTTGCAATATTACCAAAGCCGGTCAGCATCACCACCCGGCAATCTGGCTGGTGATCTTTGAGTATCTGGACAATATCCAGTCCGCTACCTTGTTCTAACTTTAGATCAAGAATGGCATGGGTGAATAATTCTGCTTTTATACATTCACGCGCATCATTCAGACAGGATGCCATTGTGACAATAAAGCCTTTCCGTTCCATGACCCGCGCTAATCGGCCTAACAAAGCTTCATCATCATCAACAATCAGCAATTTATGTTCTGTTTTATGCATCATCATTATCCTATAACCTTATATAGGCAGAAAAGTCCTAAACACAAGGTAAGCTGTTTATTCCATATACTGAACATCAATTTCTGCCCGTGGCAGAATAAAGGTAATCTCAGCCCCGGCATCTTTGACATTTCTGGCTACCAACTGGCCGCCTAATCCTTCGATCATGGTGGTAGCAATGAATAAGCCTAGCCCCATATGCCCATCTTCCCCTTTACGAGATGAGTTATATGGCTCCCCAAGTCGGTTCAACACAGCACTCATAAAACCGGGGCCGTCATCCGTGACCCGAATATATATATGCTTTTTATCCCAGCCAAGCGCGATATTGACGGTATTTCTGGCAAATTGCGCAGCGTTATCAATCATCATTTCAAGGCTATGGATAATGTCCGGACGTCGCCCTAATTTAGGGGGTATCACCAATGACTGTTTCCATTATCTGCACCCTGATCATATCGCGAATATCGGCAAAACGGTCGTCAATTAACCCCTGTACCAGAGCCAGAACCGACACGGGATCATGGCTCATCTGATCAATCTGGTTAGCATCCTCGCTTAATCCGGCAAGAATCATTCGGCACCTTTCCGTTTCCACTTTCAATGCCATGATTTCATTAGCCAGCGTTTCATAATTTACCTTTTCATCCAGCATTTCCCCTAATTCATGAGTGATCAGAGTTATCGTATTTAATGGCGAGCCAAGTTTATGTGCCGCTACGGTGGCAAGACTGCCCAGAGATACCACCTGCTGTTCACGCGCCATATTGAAACGGGCATCAGAAAGTCCGCGCAGAATATGCCGCGCTTGATTGGTCAAGAGTCCAATGTAAATGCCAATAAACCCGACCGCGAAAACAATCGCCACCCATAGCCCTACCAGATATAGCCAAGGCCATTGCGGTGAAGCATCCGGCCATGGCAATGGAATATGATAAACGGATAAAAGGCTGGCCAGAAAAGCCACCAGCATGATCAAGGCAATGGTGTAACGCATGGATAATAGCGACGCTGATACAGCCACCGGTGCCAGCAGAAGCAAGGCAAAAGGATTGGTCAGGCCACCAGTCAAAAACAATAATCCAGAAAGCTGAAGTGTATCAAAGCCAAGAAGGAAAAAAGCTTCGTAGTTATTGATTCGGGTGCGCATATGGCCAAACAGATGTTGCCATATACCAATGACAGCAGAAATCAGAATAATCAGCAACAGCCAGTATATGGGGATAGCAAAATCAAGTGCCAGATACGCAATCAGTACCGTCAGCAATTGCCCACCCAGTGCAATCCAGCGCACCATAGCCAACTGGCCACTATCAATCAGATCATTGATTTGGAGAAAGGCATAATCCTGTTGTGGCATATGAGTTCCCTGCTGATAGTGATCAAATATCCAGATTGGCTACTTTAAGTGCATTTTCCTGAATAAATTGCCGCCGTTCTTCTACAGATTCGCCCATCAACATGGCAAATGCTTCTTCGGCCGCGTCTTCATGATCAATCGTAACCTTAAGTAAAGTCCGCTGATTCGGATCAAGGGTTGTTTCCCATAACTGCTCGGGATTCATTTCCCCAAGACCTTTATATCGTGATACCTGTGCCCCTTTGCGCCCTATTTCAAACACATGATCCACCATATTGATAGGGCCGTTAACAGGAAGTGATTTACCACCAACAATCAATTGCGCTGGTTTTCCAAAATACCGTTGCAAATCACCAATCATCGGATCAAGGATTCGTGCTTCTTCAGTTGCCAGAAGTCGCGGCGTCAAACCATAACGCTCAGTAACCCCGCGCAAGGTGCGTGATATTTCCATCATCGGCTGATTATTCTTATCCATGGTGATCTGGCCCTGCCAGCCACGTTCAAGAATATCTGACAGACCTTCAAGACGCTTAGCCAGATAATCTGCTGCTTCTGCATTTGTAACGCTTTCAGGGGTAAGAATACCTGCAATGGCGGCTTGTTCGACCACATGTGCAGACCCCACAATTCTGGCCATGGCCTGAATGCTTTTGCTAGCCCCGATAGCCATCATCATCAGCGCGTTCAGATCAGCACCAGCGATTTGCTGACCATCGGCCAATTCCAGCATTGCATCTTTTAATCCCTGTTCTTTCAAATATTCGTCCATCGCTGGCTGATCTTTGAGATAGACTTCCGACTGGCCACGCTTAGCGCGAAATAGCGGCGGCTGTGCAATATAGAGATAACCACGTTCAATGAGCGGTTTCATATGGCGGAAGAAAAACGTTAGCAGCAATGTCCGGATATGACTGCCATCAACATCCGCATCTGTCATGATGATAATCTTGTGATAACGGGCTTTATCGGGGTCTATATCCGCATTACCAACACCAGCACCAATTGCGGTAATCAATGTACCCAGTTCGGCTGAACTTAACATTTTATCGATACGCGCTCTTTCAACATTGAGGATTTTACCACGAAGCGGAAGAATGGCCTGATTAGCACGGTCACGTCCCTGTTTAGCCGAACCGCCAGCAGAATCCCCCTCAACCAGAAAGATTTCTGATTTTTCCGGGTCTTTTTCCTGACAATCTGCCAGTTTTCCCGGCAGGCTTGTAATATCTAGCACCCCTTTGCGGCGGGTTAATTCCCGCGCTTTTCGCGCCGCTTCGCGAGCGGCGGCTGCCTCATATGCTTTTGAGACAATTTTTCTAGCTTCCGTCGGATGCTCTTCCAGCCATTGCGACAAGGCTTCTGCCACTGCCTGTTCTACCAGCGGCCGCACTTCAGAGGAAACCAGCTTATCTTTTGTTTGCGAGGAAAACTTAGGGTCAGGAACTTTTGTTGAAATGATTGCCGTCAATCCTTCACGCGCATCATCACCGGAAAGCTGGGTTTTCTCTTTTTTTGCAATCCCGCTTTCCTGTGCATAATTATTAATCACCCGCGTCATTGCCGCCCGGAAACCCGCCAGATGGGTGCCGCCATCACGTTGGGGGATATTATTGGTAAAACACATGGTTGTTTCATGATAGGAATCTGTCCATTCCATGGCCAGTTCGACCCCGACGCCTTCTTTTTCGGTATTGGCGGTAATCGGTTCATGAAGGGAAGAACGAGAGCGGTCAATCCATGAAACATATTCTTTCAAACCACCGTCAAATTTAAACTCACGCTGTTTCTGTTCTGCATTCCGGTCATCTGTCAGTATGATGCTAATCCCGCTATTCAGAAAAGCCAGTTCACGCAAACGGTGTTCCAGCGTTCCAAAATCAAAATCAACATTGGTAAAAGTTTCCTGTGACGGGGTAAAGGTGATGGATGTTCCGGCTTCTCCATCAGCATCGCCGACAACACTAAGCGGTGAAACAGAATCGCCATGAACAAAACTCATCGCATGTCGTTTGCCATCACGTTTAATTTCCATATCCAGCTTTGAACTTAAAGCATTAACAACAGAAACACCGACACCATGCAAACCACCTGATACCTTATAGGTATTGCTATCAAACTTACCACCTGCATGAAGTTGGGTCATAATAACCTCAGCCGCAGATATGCCTTCTTCGGGATGTATCTGTGTTGGTATACCGCGCCCGTTATCCGTGACGGTAACGGACCCATTACCATTCAATGTAATTGTTACCTTGTCACAATATCCAGCCAGAGCTTCATCAATGGCATTGTCTACGACCTCATAAATCATATGGTGCAGGCCTGAGCCATCATCTGTGTCACCAATATACATGCCAGGCCGTTTGCGGACAGCATCAAGGCCACGCAAGACCTTAATCTGATCAGCGCCATATTCACCTTCTGTCTGGCTACCTTGATCTTGATCGCTCATATGCTTATCCTTTTCCCTTTAATGACGTCATTGTTTCAAATTTTAACTGACATAAAATTATACCTGCCCTTTATCGAGATGAACGACATTGGCATTCTTGCTAATTGGGGCAAAACTCATGCTATCTGTTCCGCTAAACCAAACCTGACCGGGTAATGCGGCTGTCAGATCAAACAACGCCAGCCGCCTTTCCGCATCCAGATGTGAGACAATATCATCAAGCAAAAGCACTGGTGGTCGTTCTAGTCGCTGATTCTGCAAACGTGCATGCGCCAGTATCACTGATATAACCAGCGATTTCTGTTCACCTGTTGAAGATGTTTCAGCCATTTGCCCTGTTTGTGAATGCCGGACTTCTAACAGACTGTTATGAGCACCGGGCATATTGATATCACCATTCTGGCGCAGGTGGACGGGCTGCTGCAAGAATACGATCCTCAACATCGACTGCTGGCATCATTTTAAGCCATTTTTCAGCTGTTCCTGTCATCGAAAGCCGTGCCGCCGGAAAACCGGCAACAGGGATGGATGCTTCATGATCCAGCGCTTCAACCATGGCTTGACGGGCAGCGATAATGGCCACTCCGGTTGCGGCAAGTTCCTGTTCAACGGCGGTTAGCCAGCGATCCTCGGCCTGATCTTCCAACAGACGGTTTCTTTGCCGCATGGCGCGTTCATAACGGCTTAATCGGCCGGCATGTGCTGGATCAAAGGCAATCACAAGACGATCCAGAAACCGCCGTCTTTCGCTTGGTGATCCGGCCAGAATACCATCCATGTCAGGGGTTAGCCATGAAATGGCCAGACGTTCGGCTAATGCTGCCTGCGATGCTGTTTCACCATCTATACGGATAACCCGCCGGCTATTTTCCGGATGGCTATCTTCACCTGTTCCGGCCCGGAACGCCCCTAGTTCTGTTACTGCCTCACATGATACAGCCCATAGCCAATTCTGGCCTGCATCAGAAACAGATGAGATTTGATCACTGCCATTATGCATAAATTGATCACGTTTAGCACGGCGCAATCCCCGACCCGGAGCCATCAGAGATACCGCCTCCATAATATTTGTTTTACCAGCTCCATTTGGCCCAATAAGAATAACCATGCGATCATCCAGTGTCAGATCAAGCTGATGATAATTACGAAATCGGCTAAGGCCCAGGCGACGTATCCATGCCTGACAGGTTGCACTGGCTGAATGGGAGATGGGCTGACTAGCGATCACACAAACACCCTGACCCTGATCAGACGCGCATCGGCATCACCACAAACAGACTGGCATCATCCTTGGGTGAACGGATCAATGTCGGATTTGATGGCTCGGCAAATGCGAATTCCATGTCATCCCCCTCAATCAGGTTGGTAATATCTAACAGGTAGCGCGCATTAAAACCTATCTTAAGGTCTTCATCAGCCCAGCTTGCTTCAATCACTTCCGTGGCACTGGCCTGATCCGTGCTATTTGCAGATATAGTCAGGCTCCCATTGCTGAAGGTCAACTGAACCGTGCGGGTTTTTTCAGCCGAAATCGTTGATACACGATCAACCGCAGCGCTGAAATCAGCAACTTTCACAATTGATTTGCGCTGATTATCTTTGGGCACTACGCGATCATAATCCGGAAATGTACCGTCAATCAGTTTTGTTGTCATCACCACCTGACCCAGAGCAAATCGGGCACGGTTATCAGAAAGACCAACTTCGACATCACCATCAAAATCTTCCATCAGACGTAACAATTCTGTGTAAGCTTTGCGCGGAATAATGACCGAAGGCATCGTTTCCGCCCCTTGCGGTAAATCCATCTGGGTCAGCGCAAGTCTATGCCCATCTGTGGCTACGGCACGCAACAGACGATCTGGTGTCTGGTGAAAATAAATGCCATTCAGATAATAACGTGATTCTTCGGTTGAAGTTGCCATACGGGTAAGTTCTATCATGGACTTCAGGTCCGCCGCTGGCACATGGAAAGATACAGGCATTTCAGCACTACTTATCGCGGGAAAATCATCGACCGATAATGTTGGTAGACGGAACGTCGACCGTCCTGCGCTGATCTGTGCCTGACCGGACGTATCTGCGGTGATGGTAATTTCAGACCCTTCAGGTAATTTACGAACAATATCATAGAACATATGAGCAGGTGTGGTTATCACACCTTCTTCGGCAACCGCGGCATGGGTAGTTTCCACCATGTCCATTTCCATATCAGTTGCTGTCAGCTTCAACTGGCCAGCTTCTGCTCGGATTACCATATTGGACAAAATGGGAATCGTGTTCCGCCGTTCCACCACACCTTGGATATGACCAAGCGGCTTTATCAATGCGGCGCGATCAATGCTTAATTTCATGGCGAGGCCTTTCTTTTATCTTTATTGCGTTCATACCAGTTTGGGTTCAGAGCCATGATCAGACAGCAGAAATCGAACCAATGAGCATACAGAATAGCAAAATAAACCCATGATGATCATGATATCATGACTATTACCAATAACACAATTTATAGCATGTTTTTATGCGCTAATACCACTATATAATGTGGTTTTGCTTAATATTGCATATACCCGTTCACGTGCTAAGAGCGAACGGATCATAACAACATCATCAGCCATCTGGCGGTCTTCTAATATCATGTCTTCAATCTTGCGAACCGCATGCATGACGGTGGTATGATCTCTATCTCCAAAGCGGCTACCAATTTGTGGATAGGAGCAATTGGTGAGGTTTTTAGCCAGATACATGGCAATCTGTCTGGGCCGGACAATATTTCGTGACCGCCGATTAGAATGCATTTCTGTTTGACGAATATTAAAATAGCGTGCTACTTCGCGCTGGATGGCATCAATGGATATCTGTACAGAGCTTGACCGCAAGAGATCTGTCAATACCTCATGCACCGTATCAATCGTAATGGAAACATCGAATAATGATGCATAGGCAGAAAGCCGGTTGAGGGCACCTTCCAATTCACGAACATTGGAAGTGATCTTATGCGCCAGATATTCCATTACCTTATGCGGAAGCTCAATCTGTTCCATTTCCGCTCTGGCCTGCAGAATGCCAAGCCGCAATTCAAAGGTCGTTGGATGAATATCAGCCACCATGCCCCAGTTCAGGCGCGATTTGAGCCGTTCTTCCATGCCATCAAGATTTGTTGGTGATTTATCAGCCGATAAAATGATTTGCCGGTTTTGATCAATCAGGGCGTTGAAAGTATGAAAGAATTCTTCTTGAGTGCTGTCTTTGCCACTGATAAACTGGACATCATCAACCATAAGGACATCGACTGACCGGAATTGTTCCTTGAATTGCATGGTATCACGATGCCGGATTGCCCGAATAAACCGGTACATGAATTTTTCAGCAGATAGATATACGACTTTCCGGGATGGATCACGCCGGCGGATATGCCATGCAATGGCATGCATAAGATGGGTTTTGCCAAGTCCGACACCGCCATGAAGAAATAGCGGATTGAATGATGGGACATCGGATTCTGCCGCCCGCATTGCCGCCGCATAGGCCAATTCATTTGGCTTGCCGACAATAAAATTATCAAACGTCATGCGAGGATCAAGTATTCCGCCTAACTCATCACCACTATCAATTTTGACCAATGGATTTGATACAGCGCGGGCATCATTTTCCATTGACCGGTTTTTCAGGCATGACTGGAATATTTTGCTTATGGGTGACTTTAACATCACGAACGGATGGTTCTTCAGCCTGCCAGTACATGCGCAAGCGATCAGCATACTGGCTGTTGACCCGTGCTGTCACAAAACTAGACCCTGACCCCAGCATAACTGTCCCTTGTTCAAGACCATAAACTTCAAGTCCTTTGATCCAGTTGCGCCAGACATTATCCCCAAGATCAGCGCGGAGCCTGTCCTGAACGCGCGTCCATTTTGTTAGCAAATGAGTGTCAGCTTGATTTGGGCTGGATTGATTTGTTTTGTTATTATCTTCCCAGTCCATCTATACCGCCCCTCAATCCGGTTTTGTTTATGTGGCTTCCTGATTTACAACAATAAAATGACGTGATTTCGGCAATCTGGCAAAAGCGGTATTCAAAAGCAAAGTTCAAGAACTGGTAACATGGATTTACAGAAAACAGATATTTTTCTGCCTTTAATATCGTCACCATTATTTCTCTATATTTTCAGAACTGAGTAAGGGCTTCAAGTCAATTTATTGCAATCTTGTGGTCAAGCCCTAAAATAAAAAAAATGAAAAAAAATGCCTATGTAAAATCAACAGTTTGCAATAATTGACCCGATAAAAAACATTGCTTAATAAAAACTTAGTTATATCCTTGCCACCATGACTCTTGAGTTCTAGAACATCATCATATTTCAGAAAAGCCAAAAGAATCAGTGCCCGAATCAGTTCAAGCTAGAAAAGATATTAATTTAGCGGTTTAACCGCTATTTCCGAATCGCAATAAAAAAGCCCGTCATCTGACAGGCTTTATCATAACCGGTATGGAAGCGCTTTATTATTAGGCCGCTAAACCCTTAATGGCGGCAGATAGCCGTGATAGTTTTCTAGAGATGGTGTTCTTGTGGAAAATTCCTCTGGTAACACCACGATGCATTTCAGGCTGTGCTTCTTTCAGGGCTTCCCGTGCAGCTGTCTGATCACCACTTGCAATTGCTGATTCCACCTTTTTGATAAAAGTACGGATGCGACTACGGACGATCCCGGTTGATATCTTCAAATGCTTTATTGCGTCTAATACGCTTTTTCGCTGATTTATGGTTGGCCATGAACCAATCCTCTTACAAATATGTCACAAGTTCGGCGTTAATGCCTCAAACCACTGGCATTGTCAAGGGTTTATGGAAATTTGCCCTGCATCAATAGATATGATGATGCTTATTCTGGCATGATGGCAATTTTCCAGAGATTTGCATCACCCACCTTTGCCGGTGTAATGACCAGCCGCTCGCTTTCACGTTTCCATTCCAATCTGCCAGCTTTGCCCATCCCTAGAGGGATTAATGCCATATCATAATAATCCTGCAGGTGGGATTGATTTGACATCCCCGACACATAGATCACAACAATTCTGCCATCAGGGCTGTCAAACGCAAAACCCAGATCACTTTCAATGGTCATGCTATCCATGATTGGCACATCACCAATCCAGCGTTGTTGTGCGGTTTCTGCCATCACTGGCGTTGCCAGCATCAAAGCCAGCCATATAAATGCAATGCGTATCATGATCATGTTTTACCCTAACGTTGGCATTGAGAGCAATAAAAACTCGCACGGCCAGACTGCCTGATCATTTTTATGGGTTTCGAACAGTGATGACATGGTTCACCTTCACGGCCATATACATGCAACTGCTGGGCAAAATATCCTATTTCGCCTCCGGGTTGTACATGATCGCGCAAGCTTGTTCCTCCTGCTGCAATGGCCTGTTCTAGCACTTGCCGGACAGACCGTGTTAACTCATCTGCTTTTGTTTTTGCTGATCCGATTGGCTTGCCGGCGTGGGGTGATACCTGCCAGATAAAGTGCTTCAGATGCATAGATATTGCCAATGCCTGCCACGACATGCTGATCCAGAAGCACCGATTTAATCGGTGCCTTTCGCGTTTTCAATATGGCATGAAAGGCTATCTCCATTCCAATGATTGCCCAGAGGTTCAGGCCCCAGATGCCGGATCAGTGGGTGATCATTGACCGCATCAGCAGATATCAAAGCCACGCCGCCAAACCGTCTGGGATCATTCAGTACCGCTGTCACCTGTTCATCATTATTTTCATTCTGGCAATCCATGATCAGATGATCATGGTTTTCTGTGGTATATCAGACATGCTGGTAGGATAGATACGGATTGACCCGGACATTCCGAGATGCAGGATCAAACACAGATTCTTTTCCCCTTGTATCAATTCCATGACGATATATTTAGCCCGGCGGCGCACATCGCTGATGGTGGCACCAGTTATCACCTCACCCAGATCAGATGGAATAGGCCAGCGCATGGTTTTACCGGATGTTTTTATGCTGGTGATTACCTTGCCCTTTAAAGCTGTATCCAGTGCCGCTTTCACCGTTTCCACTTCTGGTAATTCTGGCATTATGCCCTTCCTTTATTTCTGGCACATGATATATGGTGACATATGACCAAATCTAGCTCAAATACTCCGCATTCAGGTGATAACGCCAAGCTTGTTGATTTCGGCGATCAGCTTATTCCAGCATCCGAGAAACAGCAACGGGTTAATGATGTCTTTCACTCTGTGGCCTCATCATATGATATGATGAATGATGTGATGAGCCTTGGTATCCACCGTTTATGGAAAGACCAGCTGATGAATATGATCACGCCAGAAGCGCATCATCAGCTTGTCGACCTTGCGGGGGGACGGGGGATATATCTTCCCGGTTTTTGCAGCGTGGAGGTAAATCGGCGATTATCTGTGATATCAATACAGACATGATGCTTGCTGGTCGCGGTCGGCCTGATCTGCATCGATATGGCAAATCCCTGCAATGGCTGGCAGGCGATGCCTCTGCGCTACCTCTGATGGATGATTCGGCGGATATTGTGACCATTTCCTTTGGGCTACGCAATGTGACAGATCAGGGATGCTGCCTTGCGGGAAGCGTTGCGCATCCTTAAACCGGGGGCGGTTTTATTGTCTGGAGTTTAGCCATATCCGCAATCGACCTTTATCGGCTATGTATTCCATGTGGTCAGAACTTTTGCCGGTGATGGGGGCTCTTATTGCCAAAGATGCTGCATCCTATCGATATCTAGCCGAATCGATTAAACGCTTTCCCGATCAGGAAACACTTGCTGCCATGATGGGTATGGCGGGATTTGCACGGGTTCGTCATCGTGATCTAAGCGGAGGAATTGCGGCCATTCATTGTGGGTGGAAAGCCAGCTGATGGACTTTCGTCTGATAAAGTTCACGGTTTTTGCCTTACGTTGCGGGGCGGCAAGGATGCTGTCTGACCAGTTGCGCCATCGCCGGATTATTTCTGCTCTGCTTATATGCCATTGATATCGGTTTTTCCTATCGCCGGAAACAGTATCTTGACCATGTGCCAGAACACCTTCAGCGATTAGGTGCCGGATTTGTTAAACTTGGCCAGATTATGGCCATGCGCGAAGATGTGATAGGAGTGGCAATGGCCAGACGGCTGGCTTCACTGCATGATCATGTTGCGCCAATATCTGAAACCCGCATCTACCCGCGGCTGGCACAGATTACAGATCAAACCGGACTGACCTTTCATTCTGCCCCTATTGCTGCCGGTTCAGTCGCCGTTGTATATAAAGCGCAAACGCCAGATGGCACATCTGTTGCCGTTAAGCTATTGCGTCCAGATATCAAAACTATCCTGAATAAAGATTTATCCGTGATCAAACAGGCATATCGGTTGCACCAATGGCTGTTTCCACGACATCAGATCATCCAGCTGGATACCATCCTTGACCAGTTAGGCCAAGTCATTGATCAGGAATGTGATTTGCGGATTGAAGCATATCATATGGCAAGATTTGCAACATCTGCCCCAACACAACCTGATATCATCTGTCCGGAGGTGCATTGGGCATATACAGATCAAGATATGCTCACCATGTCCTATCATGACGGATACCGGATTACCGATATTGCCCGTTTAAAACAAGCTGGATATTGCCCTGATGCCTGTCTGAGGACATTAACCAAACTGTATTTTCAGCATATCTTTATTGATGGCTGGTTCCATGGCGACCCTCATCCCGGCAATATTCTGATTGATCCAAAAGGACGGCTTATTTTTCTTGATTTCGGATTGACCGGACGGCTTGATTATACCGAAAGACGGTTCCTGTTATCGGTGATGGTGGCAATCAAGCGACGCCAGCCAGCCTTATTAATCCGTCTTCATCAACAAGCAGGACTGATACCCAAAGATACCGATATTCCTGCCTTAACCGCTGCCATTGATCAGGCATTAAAGGATCAATCATCAGGTGATATGCTAAGCCGGATAAAAGCCGTATTCTCAATTGCTAGCCGTTTCGGGATCTCTATTGCCCCGACATGGCCAATTCTGCATAAAACGCTGCTCATGCTGGACGGGCTTATCCATAATCTTGCATCAGATAAAGACGATAAAAAAACGATTCTGGACTGGTTTACGGATGATGTGATGCAGGACATGAATATATTCCTTGCTTGCCAGATACCTCCATCTTTCATGCCTGTGGCCGTGGAATTAGATCATGCCAGTGATCATATCCTGTTAAATTATGGCAGGATCAGGTATTTCAACAAAATAATGCTGCATAACTTTACAGATTGTGAATTATCATTTACAGTTCATTTCACAAATTGTGAATAATATGGATATATATTGTCATGGATATGGATGCCATCATAGAAGCCTTGGCGGCGCGAATCAGGTGCAAACCCTGTTGGGCGTTGGCCCCAGCGCGGTGAGCAATTATCGCGCCCGCGGCCAGTTTCCCGGAATATGCAAGGGTTCGCATCTGGCAGGCGTTGAAAGCCCGCGGCATTACCGTTGACCCTGAAACACTTGCTTTTGACGATAAAACGCCCTCCAATCACACCAGTAGCGACGAAAAGAACCCTGCATCCAGAACACATCTGACACCACCACAGATTCTGCTGGTGATTAGTGGGGGTATTGCTGCCTATAAATCGCTTGAGCTGATCCGCCGGATGAAGGATAGAGGCTGGCAGGTGCGGTGCATCATGACCGCATCGGCAGAACAGTTTATCACGCCATTATCCGTATCTGCATTGAGTGGTGAGAACACCTATACCCAGCTTTTTTCACTAACTGACGAAGCCGAAATGGGACATATCCGCCTTGCCAGAGAAGCCGATGCTATCGTTATTGCCCCGGCGACAGCGCATATCATGGCAAAAGCCGCATATGGGTTTGCTGATGATCTGGCAAGCACTGTTTTGCTGGCCACCGATGCCCCTATATTGATGGCCCCAGCAATGAACCCTTTTATGTGGGCGCACCCCGCTACACAGGCTAATATGCGGCAGTTGAAAAGCCGTGGGGTACGTTTCATAGGGCCAGATAGTGGTGATATGGCTTGTGGTGAAGATGGGGCAGGAAGACTGGCAGAGATTCCAGCAATACTTGATGCCATAAAACATATTCTGCCCGGAAAAAGGGGTACTTGACGGCATGACGGCACTGGTCACATCTGGCCCCACGCATGAACCTATTGACCGTGTTCGCTATATTGCCAACCGATCATCTGGCAAGCAGGGACATGCCATTGCCGCCGCCTTAGCCCGCCAAGGCGCAAAAGTGACCCTGATATCAGGGCCTGTTGATATACCACCACCATCAGGGGTGCATGTTGTAGCGGTAGAAACCGCACAAGAAATGCTAACAGCCAGTCTTGCCGCCCTGCCTGCTAATATCGCTATTTGTGCGGCGGCAGTTGGTGATTTTTCCGTTGCAGATGCCGCCAATCATAAAATTAAGAAAACCGAACATGATGACGCACCAAGCCTGATCTTACAGCAAAATCCTGATATTCTTGCCACCATAGCCGCCCATCAGATGCGGCCTCGACTTGTCATTGGCTTTGCCGCCGAAACAGATGATGTTATAAATTATGCAACAGCCAAAAGGCTTCGGAAAAAAGCAGACTGGATACTGGCTAATGATGTGGGGCAAGATGATAAACCTGTTTTCGGTAGCGATCACAATATGGTGCATCTGGTTACCGAATTTGGCGTCGAACCATGGCCAGAAATGTCTAAATACGATCTCGCTGACCAGTTGGTTAACCGGATTGCCAAAGACCTCACCGTAAAGGAGAAATCCATATGAGCCATGATGCATCGGAACAAAGGCCCACCAGAATTAAAAGTCATGACCCTGCCGCATCATGATGGCATTAAAATGCCAGCATATCAAACAGACTCTGCCGCCGGTATGGATTTAGCCGCCGCCATTGACGCTGATATTATCCTGGCTTCAGGTGACCGCATGGTTATTCCAACAGGTCTGGCTATGGCTATTCCACATGGATATGAAGGACAAGTCCGGCCACGATCAGGTTTAGCCGCCAAGCATGGCGTCACCGTTGCCAATGCCCCGGGCACCATTGATGCGGATTACAGAGGTGAGATAAAAGTTATTCTGATCAATCTAGGCAAAGATACCGTAACTATCAGCCGTGCTATGCGAATAGCTCAGCTTATTATTGCCCCTGTTTCTCAGTCAAGCATAACTCTAGTAGACCATCTTGATGAAACCATGCGTGGCACCGGCGGCTTTGGTTCAACCGGCATTACACCCGATTAAAGTAGCAGAGATGGCGAAGGAAAAACAATGGCATTAAGTGATGATAACCTCTATCGTTATGCGCGACAGCTGATTTTAAAAGACATGACGGAAACCCATCAGGAACGGCTTCAATCCGCCCATATTCTGCTGGTTGGGGCAGGTGGGTTAGGCGCACCAGCCCTCTTATATATGGCGGCGGCGGGCATTGGTCATATCACTATCATGGATGGTGATAAAATAGAGGCAACAAACCTGAATCGTCAGATTTGTTTTACCACTGATGATATCGGCAAGCCGAAAGCCAGCACCGCGGCAGAAATGGCCAGAAGGCTAAATCCCAGCATTACCATTAACGCGATTGATGAATGGCTAGACAAAGATAAAGCCGGTCATCAGATCACCAAGGGCATGATTGTTGCTGATGCTACCGATCAGGCGGCAACCCGGGTTCTGATCAATCAGACATGCCATGATCATGGCGCTGTCATGGTATTTGCCGGTGCCAGCCGGTTTGAAGGCCAGATAGCCAGTTTCCGATCGGGCATAGATGCAGAGATGCCCTGTTTTTCATGTCTGTTTCCGGATATCAGTGGCACAAGCCAGATTCCGCGCTGTTCCGAGGTTGGAATTCTGGGGCCAGTTACCGGCATCATGGGAAGCCTGATGGCCATGGAAGTCATGCGACAATGTCTTCTCCCTGATCAGGTTTTTGGCCGTGATTTATCCGGAAAACTGATGCTTTATGATGGGCTTGATCATCATATGCAGACCATCGCCGTCAATAAACGTCCTGACTGCCATATTTGCAAAGTCGTCTGAAAGGACTAGATCATCCCGTCAATGACCCGATCTGGTGGGGAATGGCCATCAATATAAGTTCGGATATTGATAATTACCTTATCGCCCATACTGATCCGGCCTTCTATTGTGGCAGAACCAATATGCGGTAACAGCACCACATTTGGCAATCTTGAGCAGGGCATCCGGGATTTGTGGTTCATTTTCATAAACATCTAGCCCGGCCCCTGCAATCTGACCCTGTGCTAACAATTCGGTCAAAGCTTCCTCATCCACAACACCGCCACGCGCCGCATTTACCAGATAAGAATGTTGTGGCATTTTGCTTAACCGGTCGCGCGATAATAAATGATGCGTTTCTGGTGTATAAGGACAGTTAATCGAAATAATATCCATCCGTGAAATCATCTGATCAATATCTTGCCAGTATGTTGCTTCAAGCTCCTGTTCAATTTCCGGATGAACAGGGTGACGATTATGATAATGAATAGACATACCAAAGCCGCGCGCCCGCCTTGCCACGGCCTGACCAATGCGCCCCAACCCGATAATGCCAAGCCGTTTTCCATTAATGCGGTGGCCAAGCATGCCTGTTGGTGCCCAGCCAGTCCATTTGCCACTGCGGACAAGGGCATTACCTTCTGCTAGTCGACGCGGCACTGATAAAATAAGCGACATAACAACATCTGCGGTATCTTCGGTAAGAACCCCGGGGGTATTTGTGACAATAATTCCTGCCCGACGAGCAGCTTTCAGATCAATATGATCAACACCGGTTCCAAATGATGCAATTAGCTTGAGTTGAGGCCCTGCGGCAGTAATGATTTCTTCATCAATGCGATCAGTCACTGTTGGAACAAGAACATGTGCCCGCGATACAGCCTGTTTTAATTCTTCGCGCGTAAATGGAATATCGGTTGAGTTAAGTTCTGCATTGAATAGCTCGCGCATCCGCGTTTCTACACTATCCGGCAATTTGCGTGTCAATATGACAATATGATCTCGACTGGCCATTAACTCTTAACCCTGTATCATTTCCCTATTGCGCTAACATACCACTGAAGCAGATGGAAACAAGCCCTCAATCCACATTGATCTACATCTTATGGCTTTCGTCTTGAATGAAATCCATTTTCCTATTATCACATTATCATCAATTCTAACATAAGGGGGCTATTCTGCCGTGATATCATATCAACAGGTCATTATTGCTATGCTGGCAGGGTGGTGGATATTTTTCCAGCAGGCTCAGGATATGTTCCCGTAACCATGGCAAATGAAGCCAGAGTTACCATTCAGGGCACCGGACAGCCTTTGCCGCGCTTCATGACACTAAAATCTGATAAAGTACATATGCGAACCGGCCCCGGCATGAAATATCCCATTCTTTATGTGTATCAGAGAGATGGGATGCCGCTTCGGGTAGTGCGGGAATTTGATGTCTGGCGTGAAGTCGTTGATCTGGATGGGGAGCGTGGCTGGATGCATTCATCGACACTTTCTCTGAAACGCATGGCCATGATTACGGCAAGCGGTGTTAATGTGATGGAAACAGATGCCGCGTCAGCCCCCGTCATTGCATTAGCTGAAAAGGGCGCTGTGGTTGAATTGATGGTATGTGGAGTCGATTGGTGCCGCATTGAATCTGGCCGGATCAGGGGCTGGATACAAAAACGCTATCTGTGGGGCGTCTTTAGCGACGAAGTGTTTTAATCATATAAAGAGAAATGGCGTATCCCCGTTTAAGGAATACGCCATGTGATGATACCTTTAAAAGATTACTCTAGTTCAGATCAAAACGATCTGCATTCATGACTTTGTTCCATGCGGAAATAAAGTCGGCAACAAATTTATCATTGTTATCCTGCTGAGCATATACTTCAGCAATGGCACGAAGCTCGGAATTACTTCCAAAAACCAGGTCTGTCCGGCTTGCTGTTCTGACTTTGTCACCAGATGTTCTGTCATGGGCAGCATAGCTATTATAGCCAGTTTCTTTCCATGCCACGCTCATATCCAGCAATGTTTTGAACCACTGGTTATTGAGGCTGTTGCCATCACCCCATACACCATCACCTGTTGCGCTGATGCCAAGGAACGGAGACCGCCAACCAGTGCGGTCATTTCAGCAGGCGTCAGGTCAAGCAATTGTGCCTTATCCAGCATCATTTCTTCCGGGCTTACCGCAAATTCAGTTTCAACATAGTTGCGGAAACCATCAGCACGCGGCTCAAGATGTGCGAATGAACCTGCGTCGGTATGTTCTTCGGTGGCATCACCGCGTCCGGTGGTAACAGGAACAATGGCTTGAGATGCTTTTTCAATACCAGCAGCACCACCAATGACAATGACATCGGCAATGCTGGCACCGGCAGAGCTGGCGATACCAGCATAGATATCAAGCACCTTTTGCAATTGCGCCGGCTTATTCACCGCCCAGTCTTTCTGTGGAGCCAGACCGAATACGCGCCCCGTTTGCCCCACCACGTTTATCGGAAGCACGGAATGTTGATGCAGACGCCCAAGCGGTTTCCACCATTTCCTGAATACTAAGACCAGAGGCAAAAATACTATTCTTGATTGAGGCCACATCAGCATCGCTTAATGCCTTTCCTGCCGGAATAGGATCCTGCCAGATATAATCCCGATCTGGAAAATCACCTGCGGTATAGTTGGTTTTTGGCCCCATATCACGATGCAGAAGTTTAAACCATGCTTCAGCAAAAGCCTGACCAAAGGCTTCGGGGTCGTTGATAAACCGGTCACCAATTGCCCGATAGGCCGGATCCATCTTGAGCGCCATATCAGCAGTTGTCATCATTGGCATGACTTTTTGCCGCTGCCATCAACTTCTGGTGCCATATCATCTTCGTCGATATTGACCGGATGCCATATATGTGCCCCGGCCGGGCTTTTGGTCAGTTCCCAGTCATATTTATACAGCAAATTGAGATAACCCATATCCCATGCGATAGGATTGCTTGTCCACGGGCCTTCGATACCACTGGTGATAGCATCAACGCCTTTGCCTGATTTATGGCTACTTGCCCAGCCAAAGCCCTGGGCTTCAATAGCAGCGCTTTCCGGTTCTGCACCAACCGCATCAGCAGGGCCATTACCATGGGCTTTACCAAAGGTATGCCCACCAGCAGTCAGAGCAAAGGTTTCTTCATCATTCATAGCCATACGCGCAAAGGTTTCACGAATATCCTGTGCTGATAATAGCGGATCAGGATTACCATTCGGACCTTCGGGATTCACATAGATCAAGCCCATCTGTACAGCGGCAAGCGGATTTTCGAGATCCTGACGGGTACCACCATATCGGTTATCACCCAGCCATTCATCTTCGGCACCCCAGTAAATATCTTTTTCCGGATGCCAGATATCAGCCCGGCCTAATGCTGTGCCCAGATTAGGGCCACCCATGGATTCAATAGCCACATTACCAGCCATGATAAGCAGATCAGCCCAAGATAGGCTATTTCCATATTTTTCCTTGATTGGGCAGAGCAACCGCCGTGCCTTATCAAGATTGCCATTATCAGGCCATGAGTTTAAAGGAGCAAAACGCTGGCGCCAGTACCGCCGCCGCCACGACCATCACCAGTTCTGTAAGTACCTGCGGCGTGCCATGTCATACGAATAAAGAATGGGCCATAATGACCATAATCCGCTGGCCACCAGTCTTGCGAATCTGTCATCAATTTTTTCAGATCAGCTTTAACCGCATCGACTTTCAGTGATTTTACGGCTTTTTTATAATCAAAATCTGCCCCTAAAGGATTCGATTTTGCATCATGCTGACGGAGAATATCCAGATTTAACTGATTTGGCCACCAATCCTGATTTTTGGTGCCGGCGGAAGGGGTGGTATGGCTGCCATGCATAACAGGGCATTTGCTCATTTCATTCATAGGTAACTCCTGTAAGCGTCGCTTAAGACACGATTATTAGTTTTTATTAGTTTTCAGGTTTTGTAGATAATATATTAATACTGCTGACCAAACATACAAGTAGTTTAGAATGATTTTAAATAAAATTATTATGTTTCATTCTATTATTTGTCTGATAAGCGCACAATCACATCTATACCCTCAATAACTTTGCCGTCAGGTGATGCTGGCAGATTAGAAATGGTGATCGAAGACGCCGGAATATCAATCAGATGATCATTGCTGATATCAAAAAAATGATGATGCTGATCGATATTGGTATCAAACCATGTGGCATCACCAATACCTTTGATTTCCTTTAACAGACCAACATTGGTAAATTGATGAAGGGTATTATAAATGGTTGCAAGGGACAATGTAATGCCCATATCCTTGACCTGATCATGCAGAATTTCTGCAGTCACATGACGCGGCGTACCATCAAACAATAAAGCCGCAAGAGCAACACGCTGGCGTGTTGGCCGCAGATTATGTTTGCGGAGAAATTCTGTTGTCGTATTTACTGTCATAAAATCACCATTTGTATGTATTTTACATATAAATGAGCAGGAATAAAGTCAAGTTATGCAAATTGCATTTGTACATCCACGCCGCTTTCCTTTATTGTAATGAAATAATAATTTTATGGGTGATATGATGACCGAAAAACAAAACCAGTTCAGTTATGATGAATTGATACAATGTGCAAAAGGCGAAATGTTTGGTCATGGAAACCCGCAATTGCCCATGCCGCCCATGCTGATGATGGATCGCATCACAAAAATCAATGATCATGGTGGCGAAAAGGGTTTAGGAGATTGAGGCCGAGTTTGAAATTACCCCGGATCGCTGGTTTTTTGATTGTCATTTTGTTGGTGATCCCGTCATGCCGGGCTGTCTTGGCATGGATGGATTATGGCAATTAGTCGGATTTTTTCTTGGCTGGATGGGTGGCGAAGGCCGGGGCAGAGCCATATCCGTCGGTGAGATTAAATTCACCGGACAAGTACAACCTGATGCCAAATTGCTAACCTTCAAGCTAAACATTGAACGGCTGATTATGCGAAAGCTGGTATTAGGCATCGCCAATGGTGAGGTTTTATGTGATGGCGTATCTATCTTTTCAGCAAAAGATATTCGCGTTGGTCTGTTCAAATCATAAACCCTTGAAATTAAACTGACAGGATAGAATGAATTTTTCATAATTTATTTAAGGAGCATCATGCGGCGCGTTGTAATAACAGGAATGGGGATCACGTCATCTATCGGGACATCTGTTGATGAAGTATCTGAGTCACTTCGCCATGGCAGGTCTGGCATTGTTGCCGCACCTGAATATACAGAACTGGGCTTTCGGAGCCAGGTACACGGAACAGTAAAATTAAACCTTGAAGATCATGTCGACCGCAAGCAGATGCGTTTCATGGGTGAAGGTGCGGCCTATGCCGTTCTTTCCATGCAGCAAGCGGTCGAGGATGCTGGCCTGACACCGGCTGAGGTATCCCATCCACGCACTGGTCTGATTGCTGGCTCCGGTGGGCCATCGACTTATAATCTGATGCAGGCCGCCGATATCACCCGTGAAAAAGGACCAAAGCGGATTGGCCCATATATGGTGCCACGCTGTATGTCATCAACAGTTTCGGCATGTATCGCGACCTTCTTCCAGATTAAGGGGCTGAATTATTCCATTTCATCAGCCTGTTCTACCAGTGCCCATTGTATTTCAACAGGGGCAGATGCTATCCGATTTGGCCAGCAGGATATTATCTTTGCTGGCGGCGGTGAAGAATTACACTGGACACTTTCTGTTCTGTTTGATGCCATGGGGGCTATGTCCTCAGCATATAATGATAATCCGACAGCCGCTTCACGTCCCTATGATAGCAATCGGGATGGTTTTGTAATTGCAGGCGGGGGCGGCATGGTTGTTCTGGAAAGCCTTGATCATGCCTTAGCCAGAGGTGCGAAAATTTATGGAGAAATTGTCGGGACAGGCGCAAATTCTGATGGTTATGATATGGTTGCCCCATCTGGTGAGGGCGCGGTCCGATGCATGCAACTGGCGCTTGCCGGATTTGATGGTAATGGATTAGGGCAGTCAGTTGATTATATCAATACGCATGGAACCAGCACTCCCGGTTGGAGATATCAAAGAACTGGATGCCATTCGTGACGTGTTTGGTTCAGCCCCTAAAATGCCTTATGTTTCCTCAACAAAATCACTTACCGGACATTCGCTTGGTGCCACTGGCGTTCAGGAAGCGATATATACTTTAATTATGATGAAAGATGGGTTTATTGCCGGCAATGCTAATCTGGAAGACCCAGACCCCGGAATAGGTGAGATTCCGTAGTGGCAAAAAGCATTGATAAGCAAATTGATCTGGCTATTAGTAATTCTTTTGGTTTGGGGAACAAACTCAACCCTTGCCATCAGGAGATATAGTTAGAGCAAATAATCGTATATTAACTTTAAGGTGAGTGTAATATGAGTTTATTAGCTGGAAAAAATGGCCTTATTATGGGGGTGGCGAATGACCATTCCATCGCTTATGGTATTGCCCAGCATTGTGCCAAGGCAGGGGCATCACTCGCATTCACCTACCAGAATGACATGCTGGCAAGACGGGTTAATCCGCTGGCTGAAAGCCTTGGCTCTGATCTTACCGTGCCATGTGATGTAGGTGTTGAGGGCGGTATTGATACAGCTTTAGATACACTGGCCAAGTCATGGAACCAGATAGACTTTATTGTACATGCCATTGCTTTTGCCGATAAAAACGAATTGCGTGGAGCTTATCTCAATACATCGCGCGAAAAACTTCACCAGTTCTATGATGGTGTCATGTTATTCACTGACCGAACTTGCGCGTACCGCACTACCGTTAATGAAAGATCAAGGTGGTTCAATCATGACATTGAGCTATCTTGGCGCTAACCGGATAACGCCAAATTATAATGTGATGGGCGTGGCAAAAAGCAGCCTTGGAAGCATCGGTTCGTTATCTGGCTGTTGATCTGGGGCGGTATAATATCCGCGTTAATGCTATTTCAGCAGGGCCGGTTAAAACACTGGCCGGGGCGGCGATTAGTGGTGCCAGACATGTCTATCGCCATAGTGAACAACATGCCCTGCTTCACCGCAATCCCGATATGGATGAAGTAGGACGTTCCAGGCTTTATTTTGCATCTGATTTATCTTCAGGTGTCACCGGCGAGGTGCATTATGTCGATGGCGGCTATAATCATACTGGTGTCCCTCACCCGGTTTCAGATTAATACCTTTATTTCATTACAACAGAATAAAAAACGGGGCATCATGCCCCGTTTTCTGTCATATGCTTTATTACATTATCAGGGTTTATGCTTCCAGGTCTTCGCCTGTTTCCTGATTAACACGCTTCATTGATAGTTTGATCTTTCCCCGATCATCAAAACCAATGACCTTGACCTTGACCTTGTTGCCTTCTTCAACAACATCAGTGGTTTTACCCGTGCGGCCTTCCTGAAGTTCGGAAATATGAACCAGCCCGTCACGCGCACCCATGAAATTGACAAAAGCGCCGAAATCAACAGTTTTTACAACCGTGCCATCATAGATCACATTGAGTTCAGGTTCTGCAACAATATCGTGAATGCGTTTATACGCGGCCTCACCAGATGCGGTATCTGATGCAGCAATTTTCACTGTACCATCATCTTCAATATCAATCTTGGCACCTGTTGTTTCACAAATCTCACGGATCATCTTTCCGCCAGGGCCTATGATATCTCTGATTTTATCCACTGGAATCGACATAGTGGTAATCTTTGGTGCGGTATCTGCCAGCGAATCACGCGCATGACCGATTGCCTTATTCATCTCACCCAGAATGTGAAGCCGGCCGTCTTTAGCCTGTGCCAGTGCTTTTTGCATAATTTCAGGTGTGATGGATGTAATCTTGATATCCATCTGAAGGGCAGTAATACCATCGGATGTTCCTGCCACCTTGAAATCCATATCACCAAGATGATCTTCATCACCAAGAATATCGGAAAGTACAGCAAAATCTTTACCTTCCTTGATCAGTCCCATCGCAATACCAGCAACCGGACGCGGCAAAGGAACACCAGCATCCATCATGGCAAGTGATGTGCCACAAACGGTTGCCATTGAGGATGATCCGTTAGATTCCGTGACTTCTGACACAACGCGCACCGTGTAGGGAAACTCGTCTTTTGGGGGAAGCACGGGATGAATCGCACGCCAGGCAAGTTTACCATGACCAATTTCGCGGCGGCCGGGAGAACCAACACGTCCCGCTTCACCAACTGAATATGGCGGGAAGTTGTAATGTAGCATGAAATTCTGACGATATTCCCCTTCCAGCGCATCAATAATCTGCTCATCCTGACCAGTGCCAAGAGTAGCAACCGCTAATGCCTGCGTTTCACCCCGCGTAAATAACGCTGATCCATGGGTGCGGGGAAGAACCCCGACTTCGGCAACAATCGGGCGAACAGTTGACAGATCACGACCATCAATCCGCTTGCTTGTTTTCAGAATAGCGCCACGAACAGTATCTGCTTCCAGTTTCTTGAACAGTCCAGATGCCAGTACTGTGTCGGTGTCTTCATCCAGTTTTTCCATTGCGCTGGACTTAATTTCACTCACTGCGCTCTGGCGACTTACCTTATCAGCAATCTGATAGGCTTTGGCAAGGTCTTTGCCAAAACCCTTAAAGGCTTTCTTGATGCCATCTGCCTCTGCCGGCTCTTCGGGTAGTGGGCGAGGGTCTTTTGCCGCAACTTCAGCAAGAGAAATAATAGCATCAATGACTGACTGCATAGCTTCATGGCCAAAATTAACAGCACCTAGCATGGTGTCTTCATCCAGCTCTTTGGCTTCGGATTCTACCATCAACACACCTTCACGCGTTCCGGCAACAACCAGATCAAGATGGCTTTCCTTAACCTGATCCATGGTCGGGTTGAGAACATAGGCACCATCAATCATGCCTACTCTTGCCGCACCAATCGGGCCAAAGAAAGGGATGCCAGAAATGGTTAATGCTGCAGAAGCGCCAATCATGGCAACGATGTCCGGATCGTTTTCCATATCAAAGGACAGCACGGTTGTAATCACCTGAGTATCACATTTAAAACCTTCTGGAAATAATGGGCGGATAGGGCGGTCAATCAACCGTGATACCAGTGTTTCTTTTTCACTTGGACGACCTTCACGCTTGAAAAAACCGCCTGGGATTTTTCCAGCCGCAAAGGCTTTTTCCTGATAATTCACTGTCAGAGGGAAAAAATCCTGTCCAGGTTTAGGGCTTGATGCAGCAACTGCCGTACATAAAACTGTCGTTTCGCCAAGGGTAGCCATAACAGCACCATCAGCTTGTCTGGCCACTTTGCCAGTTTCAAGGGACAATGTTCTACCGCCCCATTCAATGTCTTTCTTGAATACTTCAAACATGTTGATTTATATCTCCATAGATCCGGTTATCATGGCCTTATTGCCAAAACCGGGTTACAATCAACATTCATGAAATCAGGGGGATGGGGGTCTGGACGGTATAATGTCCGGTTCTAATCGCCACATCGTTTAGGGCATCAGCATTTTCAATGCATCACCGGGGGCTTTTCCCCGTCGGCATCAGCTTATCCTAATGCCCGTTTCCTTTATTTCATCAATGTCTCCTTGTTGAATAGTAAAGACAGGGCATAATGTCAAGGACACTCAACAAAAGAAAACACCGCCTTTTGGGCGGTGCTTAACTAAATTTCTATCTGGTCGATCATATGCCCATCATCAGAACATATCTGATATTAGCGACGCAGACCAAGGCGCTTGATCAGATCAGCATATTCCTGATCATTTCTACGCTTGATATAATCCAGCAAATGACGTCGCTTACCGACCATGGTCAAAAGACCACGACGTGAGCCAAAATCATGCTTGTGGGTTTTCATATGTTCGGTCAGATTGACAATCCGTTCGGTCAAAATTGCTACCTGTACCGCTGGATTACCACTATCTTTTTCGGTGCCGCCGAATTCGGCAATCAGTTCAGCCTTGCGGCTTTTTGTAATCGACATCATCCATCTCCTGTATCTGGATCGGTTTCATGTTTAAGCAGATTAAACACCCTTATCGGTTGACCTTTGCCATGACTGGCTTGGATCAAAGCGATCGGAATATCCCCGAACATACCGAGAATAATCTGATCATCCGATGCCTCAGGGACATCAATCTGCTGGCCATATTTCAGCCGTTTTGCTTCTTCCTCGCTAAGAATCAAACCCGGGATGTCGTCCAGTGCCGATCCAGCGGAAGCAAGCTCTTCATAAGCGCCGCACTATGCGCGATATCTTTCAAAAAATCTAGCGAAATCGCTTTATTTTCATCAAAAGGCCCCACACGGAGTCGTCGCAAGGCTGAAATATGGGCCGCGCCACCCATTGCCCGCGCCAAATCACGTCCAAGGGCGCGGATATAAGCCCCTTTTCCGGTGGTTGCATGAAAATGACTCACATCACCATCATGATGGATAAGCTCAAAGCTATAAATATCAACAGGGCGTGATTTCAACTCGACGTCCTGATTCTGTCTGGCCAGATCATAGGCACGTTTTCCATCTAGTTTTATCGCTGAAAACTTTGGTGGCACCTGCATGATACGACCACGAAAACCGGCTAGATGCGTTCTGATGGTTTCAGCATCTGGTCGAAATGCTGAAATCAGGGTTTGCTCACCTTCTTTATCATCTGTGGTGGTTTCCTCCCCATGTAATGCTAAAAGCATAATCCTTGGTAGCATCCATCAAAAAAGGAACCGTTTTTGTCGCCTCACCAAAGGCGATGGGCAAAATACCGCTAGCCAGTGGGTCAAGAGTTCCGGCATGGCCAATTTTTTGTGGATTGAACAGACGCCGCAATGCGCCCACCGCTTGTGAGGACGTCATCTCAAGAGGCTTATCAAGCACTAGCCAGCCAGAAATCGGACGTTTATTTTTCCTGTTCTTCATCTTGCTCAACAGGGGAAGGAGAGCAATCTGGTTTTCGGCAATCAACTGGCCGACTCTGCCAGCGGTTTCAAAACTGGTATCTTGGAAAAATTTCAGCTTGGGGCAGCGTCGGGTTGTTAGTTTACGTGATAACTCATGCTGCATAATATGGGCAACTCTGGTTAGTCCAGCCTTCACCAAATCAGGGTTAGTCCCGCCTAAAGGCGTAAAATATACCCTTGCATTACTAAAATCCGGGCTGATAGAAACCTCAGACAGAATGACTGACACGCCTTCAAGGTCAGGATCATGCAAATCACCCCGAAGCAGAATATTAGACAGAATATGCCTGATTTCTTCACCAACTTTCAGCTGGCGTTGCGATTTACTGCCTTTTGTTGAAGATGGTGAGCGGCTCATACAGGCACTCCTCTCAATAGCTAGAGGGTTCTTGCGATCTCCTCAATCTCGAAACATTCAATCATGTCGCCTGCTTCAAGATCACTGTAATTTTCAAATGCCATGCCGCATTCCTGGCCTTCACGCACCTCTTTGACTTCATCCTTGAAGCGTTTGAGAGTTTTCAGGCTGCCTTCATGCACCACTACGTTATCACGCAACAGACGCACCTTACAACCACGCTTGATCAAACCTTCGGTGACCTTACAACCGGCAATCTTTCCGACTTTGGTAATGTTGAATACTTCCAGTATTTCTGCATAACCAATGAAGTTTTCCTGACGATCTGGTGACAGCAATCCACTCATGGCGGCTTTCACATCATCAATCAATTCATAGATGATCGAATGATAGCGAATTTCAACCGCGTCACGCTTTGCCTGCATACGGGCTTGCGGGTTTGCCCGGACATTAAAGGCCAGAACAATGCCGCTTGAGGCAGCGGCTAAACTGATATCGGATTCACTAATCGCACCAACACCAGAAGATAAAATCCGTGCTTGCACCTGATCTGTGGATAATTTGTTCAATGCAGCCTTGATGGCTTCGAGTGATCCATGTACATCGGTTTTGATTACCAAAGGCAATTCCATGGCTTCGCCACTGGCTATTGCGGAAAGCATTTGTTCGACAGTGCCTCTGGCACCTGCTGTTGCCTCATTCTGGCGTAAGACACGTTTGCGATATTCCGATACATCCCGTGCCCGTGCTTCATTTTCAACAACAGATAATCTATCCCCGGCCATAGGTGTTCCATTAAGCCCCAGCACTTCGACCGCATCACCCGGCATTGCCTTATCGATATTATTGCCGCGATCATCAACCATTGCCCGAACGCGGCCAGTTTCTGCACCAACGACAAAAACCTGACCAATTTCAAGTGTGCCTTTGAGAATTAGAACAGATGCCACGGACCCTCTGCCGCGTTCAACTTTTGCCTCGATAACAGCGGCTTCAGCGGCACGGTCAGGATTAGCTTTCAGTTCAAGCAATTCTGCCTGAAGCATGATGGCTTCTTCCAATTTATCAAGACCAGCTTTGGTATGGGCTGAAACATCAACACAAAGCACATCACCACCAAAATCTTCGGTGACGATATCATGTGACAGCAATTCGTTGCGAACACGTTGCGGGTCTGCTTCGGGTTTATCACATTTATTCACTGCAATAATCACCGGACAGCCTGCAGCTTTGGCATGGTTAATGGCCTCAATTGTCTGTTCCATGACACCATCATCAGCAGCCACCACCAGAATCACGATATCAGTAATGTTCGCCCCGCGCATACGCATTTCAGTAAACGCTTCATGCCCCGGGGTATCAATAAATGTGATGCGGTTATTTGCGGCGGTTCGTACTTGATAGGCTCCGATATGCTGGGTAATACCTCCAGATTCGCCAAGGGCAACATCCGTGCTGCGGATTGCATCAAGCAGTGATGTCTTACCATGATCAACATGACCCATGATCGTGACAACTGGCGGACGTGGTTTCAATGTCGCCGGATCATCATCATCCTCATCTATTGTAATATCAATATCGGATTCCGATACCCGATTCGGCTTATGACCGAACTCAAGCACAATCAATTCAGCCGTTTCAGCATCAATTGTCTGGGTAACTGTTGCCATAATACCGAGCTTCATCAGCTCTTTGACAACATCAGCTGCCCGTTCTGCCATCCGGTTGGACAGTTCCTGGACGGTAATTGCTTCCGGAATAGTAACATCACGCGTCTGTTTAACATTTGGCTGTTGTTGCGCATCACGCAATCTGGCCTTTTCCTTTTCCCGCGCACGACGGACAGACGCAAGGGAGCGCTGACGGTTTCTAGCCTCACCATCTAGTGCTTCTGTGATAGTAATCTTGCCGCGCCGTCTTTCCTGATCCTGACCACGTTTGGCCATGGTGCGCTTTGGTGCTTCTGGCTGTTCTTTCTTACGGGCAGCAGGACGTGTAAAATTGGCTGTTCTACCATTACCATCATCGACTGAAATATCGTCATCACCAGATGATTTTGCAAATTTCTGTGCCTGATTCGGGTTTCTTTTTGCTTCTTCGGCACGACGAGCTTCTTCAGCCTCTGCAATTTTTTGCAATTCCTGCATCTCACGTTCACGACGGCTCATAGCCTCAGCAGGGGCATCATTACTTTCTGGGACAGAATCATCTGCATCCTGACTTGGGTTTAGCAGCTGGGGCAGGTGGTGGTGATTTCGGCTTAAAGCCCTCAATCAGTGCCCGATTTCGTGCTGCTCTTTCTTCCTGCGTCAGGCTGGAAGTGTCCTCTATCGTTGATGATGACGGTGTCGCTTGCGGTTTTGCCGTTGCGGGGGCAGAACGTTTGTTAGCTGTCCGATTACGAACAACTTCAACCTGCACAGGACGTGCATTCCCACGCGACGTGCCTGACCGTGCCGCCGGCGAACCGCCAGCCAGCCGGCGCACCACCGCCCAGAGAAAGTTTGCCACCGCCTAAACTAAGCGTTTTCTTTTTTATCTTGACCACTCATTTCCTTGTGATCCTCTCAATCTACCAGAGCAACAACCAATTGTGCATCTGCCAAGGTTTACAACGCCAGCACCCGTGATGGCAAGTGATTGCTCACCAAAAACATGCATCAGGCACCTGCTTCTTCCACTCTTATGCCTCTCAACCGGCATAATTCACTATCTAGCGATGCTTGAAAGCCATCGCTTTCTTCAAGGCAGGCAACAAAAGCGAGCGATGTTCGCCCAAATACCTGACCTAATTCTTCACCAGCGAGATATCCTTTATGGATATCCAGCACCGGTGACCGCTTTTAGACTTCTTGCTTCCCGTTCAGACGCATCCTTTGCCGCCAGCAGCATTGTCACACTATCTTTGCTTGCACTAATTTTGCCCGCACCACCAATAACAACACCTGCTTTGCGACCCATGCCTAGCATATGCTGAACCCTTTTTTCAACAATTGTTTATCAACATAACCAATAAGATCAGGAACCAAGCGGTCGCTTTCAACATTTTTTCCAGACGCTTTGTTTTCAGTGCCTGTTCAAGTGCTTGGCGGCTTGCTGTTACCCAGGCTCCACGTCCATCCAGTTTATGGCCAATATCAGGAAAAATAATCCCGTCTGCGCTCACCACAAATCGGATCAACTGATCTGATGGTCCTGTTTGTCCTGTAACAATACAGGTTCTCATTAGTGCAGTTTTAATCAGCGGCTACCTCACTCTCAAGCTGTTCATTTGCAACATCAGCTTCATTCTCTTCTTCATCATCAAACCAGTGCTTACGCGCTTCCATAATGACTGCGCCTGCTTTTTCTTCAGTGGTAATACCATGTTCACCTAAAAACCCGACCAGTTCTTCTGTATCCAGATCAGCCAGATCATCAAGGGTCAGGATGCTATTCTTGGCCAGCGTAAGTATCATGGCAGGATTAAGCATCTGAAACGCCTTCAGGTCATCGGCAACAGTAAACTGTGCCATTTCTTCATTGATCCGGTTAGTCTCACGCTCAACAAAATCAATAGCACGGTTACGCAATTCAACAGCAATACCTTCATCAAATCCCTGAATACTCATCAGTTCATCAACTTCTGATTCGGCAATATCCTCAATACCGACAAAACCTTCGGCAACTAACAGGCTGGCAATAACATCATCGATATCCAGCTGTTCCATAAACCGTTCAGACCGTTCCTGAAACCGTTCATATTCTTCTGATTGTGACAGAATATCAATGTACCAGCCGGTCAATTGTGATGCTAGACGAACATTCTGTCCGCGGCGGCCGATAGCAAGGCTTAGCTGATCATTTGGAACAATTACTTCCAGTCTGCCTTCATCCTGATGAACAACCACTTTCGCAACCTCAGCCGGCGCAAGGGCATTAATGGCGAATGTAACAATATCTTCTGACCATGGAATAATTTCAATCTTTTCTCCGTGCAGTTCGTTCACTACCGCCTGCACCCTGCTTCCGCGCATACCAACACATGACCCAACGGGATGGATGCTAGGATCATGAGAATAGACGGACATCTTAGCACGGCTACCGGGTTCACGAACAACACCTTTGATTTCAATAATACCATCATAAATTTCTGGTACTTCCTGCGTGAATAATGCGGCCATGAACTGATCGCCAGCACGCGTTAAGAAAATTTGTGGACCCTTTTGGCTCTTCACGAACTTCTTTGATTTGTGCTCTGATCCGATCCCCCTGTTTGATAATTTCTTTCGGGATCATATCTTCACGTCTGATGACAGCTTCGGCACGACCCAGATCAACAGTAATCATATAATTTTCAGCACGTTTTACGGTGCCAATCACAATTTCACCTTCACGGCCCTGATATTCCTGGAACTGGCGTGCCCGTTCTGCTTCACGAACCCGTTGAGAGATGACCTGCTTATGGTTTGTGCAGCGATGCGGCCAAATTCCAATGGCGGCAGGGATTCCCGAATGAAGCTGCCAATTTCTAATGATGGATCAATTTTCTTGGCTGCATCAAGGGTAATCTGGGTGACTTCATCTTCGACGTCTTCAACCACTTCTGTAAATTGTTCCAGCGTTATCTGTCCAGATTTACGATCAATCATGGCGCGGATATCCCTATCCTGTCCATAACGCGAACGTCCGGCTTTCTGGATGGCCATTTCCATTGCTGTCAGCACTTCTTCGCGATCAATGGCTTTCTCCCTAGCTACAACATCTGCTACCTGAAGCAGTTCATTGTTTGTAAAAATTGAAGAATCCATGGTTTATCCTTTCCGTCTTGATTTAAGCCGCCGTTCCATAATTTCCGTTGGGTCTAGTTTAGCGGCTTCCACCAACCCATAATCCAGTGATACCGGCCCGAAGCTTGTATCCAGTTCAATCTTGTCATCATCGGTAATCTTGATCAGGCGGCCATGAAACCGGCGACGCCCATCAATCAGAACACCTGTTGTCAATTTTACCAACTCACCCTGAAACCGGACATAATCGTCACGTTTGATCAGCGGCCGGGATACCCCCGGTGATGTCACTTCAAGGCGATATTGTGATGCAATCGGGTCTTGCTCATCAAGAATTTTAGCTGCTGCACGCGATATAGTAGCGCAATGTTCCACTGTCATTTCAAGCGAACGATCTTTCGGTTCAGCCATAATTTGCAAAACACCATCGCGAAAGCTGATGCGGATAAGCTCAAAGCCCTTTTCATCAATCATGCTTTTCAGCAATGTTTCAAGCTGATTTTCAAGCGGTGATGGTGTCATGATAGCACCTTTTATCCCATCCCTTTAAATCTGTTTGCCAAAAACCCCAAATATACATCTACCAATCAGGCAAAGAAAAATGGGCCACTTCCTTTCGGAAGGCCCACCATCAATGTCCCGATAATGTATTTCTCTTATAGCAACCTCATACTATGATTGCAAGTCTTTGCCGCTATCGCCGGCAAAATCGAAACCATGCTGATTTTCGGCCAGCCTTTTCCGCTTTACGCATGTATCGTGTTCCCGGCCAGTCCGCAGGGGGTGACGCCAATCAGCAGCAGACGAAGCCTGCCAGACAAAACGGTCATGCCGTAGACTATATTCCAAAAGCCAGGATTTAGCTGTTGGATCATCAGAAGCCAGTAATAATTCTCCATCCGGACAGATATGATCCGCTAACTGATCAAGCATATCAGGTTGCAGAATGCGCCTTGCCTGATGACGTTGTTTCGGCCATGGATCAGGAAATAGAATATAAACGGCTTGCAAGGTATTCTTGGCCAGATGTGGCAACAACAGACGGATATCATCTGGCCAGATACGAATATTATTCAGCTCTTGTTCAATGATATGCCGACACAGGCTGGCTACTCCATTGATAAATGGTTCAGCCCCGATAAAGCCAGTTCCGGGGATTGTGCCGCCCGTGCCGCCAGATGTTCACCGCCACCAAAACCTATTTCAAGACATATTCGTTCGATATCGGGGGCAAACCATTGTCGCGGATCAACCGGTGGATCTGCCAGCATGGGTGAGGTGATGCTATATTCTGAAAGCCCCTGATTGAGGGCCACATCCTGAGCAGGTCTTAGCTTTCTTCCACGCCGGCGACCATAGAATTGCGGCCGGTTATAGGAATCTAACATGGATCATCCATAAGAATTACACCGCTTTAAGGATAGCATCAGTCAGATTATTTTCTTCCCAGCTAAAACTGCCCCGGCCCTGCCTCACCCGGGATACGACCAAAATGACCATAGGCTGAGGTGGCGGCATAGATAGGCATTCAGCCCTAGTGTTTCACGAATACCCCGCGGTGTTAAATCCATAATTTCAGGCAAAATCGTTTCCAGACGATTATCTTCAACTTTGCCTGTGCCTGCCGTATTGACATAAACCGACAATGGCTTTGATATCCCGATAGCGTAAGATAGCTGAATGGTACATTTATCGGCTAAGCCGGCCGCGACAACGTTTTTAGCCAGATATCTGGCGGCATAAGCTGCTGATCGGTCAACTTTTGTCGGGTCTTTACCACTAAATGCCCCACCACCATGTGGTGCAGCACCGCCATAAGTATCGACAATGATTTTTCGGCCAGTTAGCCCGGCATCACCATCAGGCCCGCCAATAACAAATGTTCCTGTCGGATTTACATAAAAATCTTTTTCGTCGCACATCCAACCATCAGGCAAGATTTTTAATGACATGTTCGCGCACCAAATCACGAACCAGATGTTCACTTCCTTCGGTATGCTGGGTGGATACAACAACACTAGATGCTCGGACAGGTTTACCATTTTCATAAACGCAAGTAATCTGTGACTTGCTATCCGGCCCCAGAATATCTGTCGCGCCGGTATGTCTGGCTTTCGCCAGCGATTTCAGAATCTGATGCGAATATAAAATTGGTGCCGGCATCAGCACTTCTGTTTCATTACAGGCGTAACCGAACATGATCCCCTGATCACCGGCGCCTTCATCTTTATTTTGCCGGCATCAACACCCTGCGCAATATCGCTGGATTGTTCATGCAGATAGGATTCCACTGCCATTTTCTGCCAGTGATAACCATCCTGTTCATAGCCGATATCCTTAACCGTTTTTCTGGCAAGGGCGATGATTTCTTCTTTTCTACTTTCTGACTGCAACGAATTTCACCACCGATAATCGTCCGGTTTGTGGTGGCAAAGGTTTCACACGCAACGCGGCTTTCCTTATCTTTTCCAATCAGCAGATCAACCACTTCATCAGAAATACGATCGCAAACTTTATCGGGGTGTCCTTCGGATACAGATTCACTTGTAAAGAGATGAGTCATAATAATTCCCTAATCAAACTGCCCACATTCTAGCCATGGTTTTTCATGCGTCAAGATAATCAATATTGACTGCGAAATCTCATTCCCACACCCAGACAGAAGACCAGTAGTATCAAAAATCCAAGTTCACCATATTCAGAATAAAGGGTGTAGGTACGGCCAGAAATCACAGCATCCTGCCATTGGGATGTATTGTAAGTAATATGGGATGTCACATGGCCATAGGCGTTGATAATGGCCGAAATACCGGTCGTTGCTACCCGAATCATAGGTAAGCCTAATTCCGCCGATCGCATCTGCGCCATAGCTAGATGCTGCCGTGGCCCAAGGCTATCACCAAACCATGCATCATTCGTCAGATTGACAAGCAAATCCGAACCGTTGGCGGCATGGCGGGTACTCACTGGAAAAATGACCTCATAGCAAATCAGCGGGGCAATGTTTACCATTCGGCCATCCGGACGTTCAAGGAAAAGCATCCCCGCATTCACACCAGCGGAAAAATCAATGCCACCAGCTAGATGATCAACAAAGGAAAAGGCCTCCCGAAAAGGCACATATTCACCCCATGGCACCAGATAGCGTTTATCATAAACACCGCTGATTTTTGCATCTGGTTGCACCAGAAAGATGCTGTTGTAATAATCCGTGCGATCAGATGTTTTCTTCTGTCTTAAGCCGCCAAGCAAAATCCATGAGGTATCTGCCGTTGCCTGCTGCATATCTTTTTACGTGTCGTTATGCCAGTCATGTTCAAGAAAGCCCGCATAACTGACTTCACCCCAGATAATAAGATCAGGCTTTGACCGGTTTTCCGACGGCGCATAACTTTGTTCTAGATGCAATGCCAGATGCTGATCTTTAGTTCAGACTTCCATTTATCCTGTTGCGGAATAGCAGGTTGAACCATTCGCACTGTTAGCCCTGATGCCGCATGATCAATCAATGGCCGCCCCGATACTAAGATAGCCACCACCGTTAACCCGGATAGCATAGCCACCACAGTCAGCCCCAGCCGTTTATTCAGCCGGATTGCTAGCGGCAAGCTAGCCAGCATGATAGCCACCACACCACAGCCAAATACGCCAATGACCGATGCCAGATCAAAACCAAGTGGCCTGAACGCGAATACCATTCCCGGCGTCTGCCATGGAAACCCTGTAAAGAGATGCGCGCGTAACCATTCCATGATCATGAGCCAGAATATTAATGCCCCCCAGCGTAAGGTAGGGGACGAACCGGATCGCCATGCCAGCGCAAAGGCCAACCCCCAGAATATCGCAAGAAAAGATGGCAATAAAAGCATCGCAAAGGGGATCATCCAGTAGAACTGTTCGCCACCGGTTAGCATGGCATTGCTGATCCAGTATAAAGAAACCAGAAACCACCCTAGCCCACATCCCCAGCCAACCCAGAAAGCGGAACGCATATTCTGGCAGGCAAGCATGCGTGCTATCGGGTAGGATAATGTAACCAGTAATGGCAGGATATGACTAGGCGGTAAGGCAAAACTAGCCAGAATGCCCGCCAGCGGTATGGCCAGTGCTGGCCACCTTCTGATCATAATACAGGTTTCTCAGCCGGTCTGGTCAAACGGCGAATTTTGACCATGGATACATAACGCGGATCACTTTCAATGATTTCAAACTCAAGTCCTGACGGATGACGCACAATTTCACCCCGCCCGGGCACCCGTCCCGCTAATGAGATAACAAGCCCGCCAACGGTATCAATTTCATCCTGATTATCTTCATCCCGTAAGGCACCTGTAACCGCTTCCAGCATTTCTATTTCTAGCCGTGCATCAGCCATCGCTGTTCCATCATTAGATATGTCAAATAATGGCGTGGTATCCTCGTCATGCTCATCATTAATCTCACCTATGATTTCCTCAACCAGATCTTCGATTGTTATCAACCCGTCAGTACCGCCATATTCATCAACAACTAGCGCCAAAATGGAGGCGTCTCAGACGCATTTCCTGCAACAAATCAAGCAGGCGCATGGTCGGCGAGATAAATATTGGCTGACGCAATAACGTCAAAATATTTACCTTTTCATTGGCCTGCATCATGCGTAAGAGGTCTTTGATATGCAGAATGCCCTCAACCCGGTCAAGATTTTCATTAACCACCGGCACCCTAGAATGGCTAGCAGCAGTCATTTTTTCAATGATCTGTTCCATGCTATCAGATTGATCAACATAAAAAATATCCGCCCGCGGAACCATCACATCAAGTGCAGTAATATCGCGCAAGCCCAGCATATTGCGCAAAAGGGTACTTTCATGGGTATCAAAATGAACGGTTTCACGAATGGATTCTTCTAATAGCTCGGTAATTTCTTCACGCGCCAATGGTGATGAACTACCCGGAAGAAGCTTCTTGAGGCCGTATTTTATTTTTTCCAGAAACCCATATGGGCATTATTAGACGCTGTCATGGCTAATTTTCACCCCGCCATTCATAAGGATCAGTAATTCCAATAGTGGTTAGTATTTTCTTTTCTTCCGTTTCCATGATATTCGCCTCAGCATCATCAAGATGGTCAAATCCGATCAGATGCAATATGCCATGAACAAGCAGATGTAAAAAATGGTCGGTCAATGGCGTATGTGCAGCTTCTGCTTCTGCTGTCATGATATCATACCCGATAGCGATATCACCTAGATAATGATCATCCTGTTGATCTGGAAAAGATAACACATTTGTAGATGTATCCTTTTGTCGAAATTGGCGATTAAGTTCAGCCATCCGCGCATCATCAGTGAGCATGACGGTACACTCAACTGGTGGTGACAATATATCCGCCCTCATGAAAGCTTGCCGCATCACATGAACAAGGTTCGTATTTTCTGTCTTATTGAGAAGATCATGCCAGGACGGGTCTTCTATGATTATTGTCACCTTCACATTATCTGTAACGGCTACCTCGATACTATCAGCATCGTCATCATCTTCGGTTATAGAAATGGGCTGCCTCTCGGCTGCATCAGTCATCACTGGTCATGCCTATTTATTTTGTTCTCTTTTATCATATGCTTTCAGAATACGTGCGACAACAGGGTGCCTCACCACATCTTCGCCTGTAAATGTCGTAATGTTAATCCCTTTTACTCCATCAAGTAGCGATACCGCATCAGCCAGCCCGGATGTTTGACCAGACGGTAGATCAATCTGACCCAGATCACCTGTGATTACCATCTTGGAATCATCCCCAAGGCGCGTCAATACCATCTTCATCTGAACGGCTGTGGTATTCTGTGCTTCATCGATAATGACAAAGGATTGTGCCAGTGTTCGTCCCCGCATAAATGCCAGTGGTGCAATTTCAATCTGTCCTGATGCCATCATGCGATCCATTTTATCCGCTGGCATCATATCATAGATAGCATCGTATAAAGGGCGTAAATAGGGATCAACTTTTTCTTTCATATCTCCCGGAAGGAACCCCAGTCTTTCGCCTGCCTCAACAGCTGGTCGCGACAGGATAATGCGTTCAACCTGCCGTGTTTTCAATGCTTCTATGGCGCGAGCAACCGCTAGATAGGTTTTTCCCGTTCCGGCAGGCCCAATGCCGAATATCACATCATTTGCCGCAATAGCATCAAGATAGTCCTGTTGCATTTTGCTCTTGGCAGTAATGGTTTTTTTCCAGGTTGAAATCACGCTTGCATTTTCCGCATAACGGCTCATGGCTTCAACAGATTGGCTTTTCGCCCATCTCAGCGCATCATCAATCATACCTTTAGGGGCTTCATCTGTCTGACCTTTGGCATTTATTATACGTTTATACATGGCTTCAAGAGCGTGTTTTGCCATAATCGCGTTATCTTTTTTACCAGATATCTGAATAATATTTCCGAACGAATCCAGCCTAACATCAAGCGATTTTTCAATATGCGCCAAGTTGCTATTGTGATGGCCATAAAGAAGCGGAAGCACATGATTGTCATCAAACTCAAGAGTGATGGAATTATTAGTATCTGTTTCTGGCTTCACGCTGTGCGTACCCTGCTTTCTGATGAAAAATTAGTATACTTAAAGAACAGCCTCTCCAGCAAGACTGTTTTGTGTTGCCGATACAATTTTAAGCGGAATAATTTCTCCGATTTGGCCGGCGGTTTCACTAAAATGGACAGCTTGCATCCATGGTGATCGTCCCGCTTTCTGGCCAGTGCGATTAGCAGGACGTTCAATAAGCACATCCATGACCTGATCCAGCTTGGAATGATTGAAAGCCTGTTGCTGGGCTGCAAGAATCTGTTGTAATCCGGCTAGACGTTCTGATTTAACTGCTTCATCAATTTGCATATCTTCATTTGCCGCCGGTGTCCCCGGACGTGGGCTGTATTTAAACGAATAGGCCGAGGCATAATTCACCTCATTAACCAAGTTTAGTGTATCCGCAAAATCGCGATCTGTTTCTCCGGGAAATCCGACAATAAAATCCCCACTCAATGCCAAATCTGCACGGCCATGACGCAAGCGTTCAATAATTCGAAAATAGGTATCCCTATCATGCCGGCGATTCATTGCCGCCAGTATCCGGTTTGATCCGGACTGAACGGGCAGGTGTAAATAAGGCATCAGTTGCGGAATCTCCGCATGTGCTTCGTAAAGGGTATCATGCATATCAAGGGGATGGGACGTCGTATAACGCAAGCGTTTTAGTCCATCAAGTTCTGCCAGTGCGTAGAGCAAACGGCCAAAATTCCATATTGAACCATCTTCCGCTTCACCATGCCATGCATTAACATTCTGGCCTAGCAATGACAGCTCAACCGTTCCCGATGCCATCAGGCGCTTTGCTTCATCCATGATGCTTTTCACAGGTCGTGAAAACTCTGCCCCACGGGTATAGGGGACAACACAAAATGTGCAAAACTTGTCACATCCTTCCTGAACCGACAGAAAGGCGGCAGGCCCACGCGGGGTATGTTCTTCGGGAAGAAAATCAAACTTGTCTTCAACCGGAAAATCCGTATTCATCACAGCTTGGCGTGATGAGGTCAAGCTTGGTGACTAATTCTGGCAGGGGTGATAGGCCTGTGGGCCAACAATAACATCAACCCAGGGTGCGCGTCGGGCAATTTCTTCGCCCTCAGCTTGCGCCACGCATCCAGCGACAGCAATGGATATATCCCTGTTTTGTTCAGATAGACGCGTTTCTTTCATGCGCCGTAATCGTCCCAATTCCGAAAACACCTTTTCTGATGCTTTTTCACGAATATGGCATGTATTGATAACAACCATATCCGCATCATCAACCACATCTGTTTCCACATAGCCAAGCGGTGCCAGCGTGTCTGCCATACGCGCAGAATCATATACATTCATCTGGCATCCATAGGTTTTAATAAATAATTTTTTGGCCATGCCTTTTCTCAAAAGTCCAGTGTTCAATATTGCCATTCGGGTTAACCCATATCATGGCGGCGATTTCTGTCAAGATAATGGCCATATGAAAGAACAGATATCTTATCCCTGTTTACGCATCAATATGGCATCATCCACGCCTTCAGCGGTGTGATAATAAGCTTTTCTTACCCCGTATTCAATAAAACCTGCCGATTGATAAAGATCATGCGCTGGCGTATTTTGCCGCGCCACTTCAAGATAGGTCATCTGGTTACCAAATCGATAGCAAAACTGTTCAATAAGCAAACGGCTATCCCTTTGCGGCGATAGGCTGACCCAACGCATAGATCAATAATCTCAGCATCCTGGTCAACCGAAAACCCGACGATATAGCCCAGTATATTCTGGCTCAACTGATCATCTGTTGGTGCATAGGCGACAAGACCGGCAAAAGCCTTCTGTTCTACCCAGTCCGCCAGCCCATCAGCCCGGTCACCACCAATTTTTTTCTAAAGCAACCAGATCATCAGGGGTAATAGGCCGGCAGATCACATCCATCTATTGCCTCACGTTTTTGCAGGGCCAAGTAGTGGAGCAGAATGGTAACGTGGTGTTGGCGGAAAATCCCTATCATCCATACCGGCTTTAATTCTGTCATAGGCAAACTGGCCAATCATGCCGGCATCTACATCACCGCCATCATTAGCTATCACCGGAACCCCGGCGGCTGTTAACCTTTGGCCGATATCCTCTGCACCGTATCCCCTGATATATAGTGCATCAAAAGGAGTTGCCTTATGTATCTTAGTAATATGATCAACTAGCATATCAATATCCATATCAAAGACATCATTATCTGGATTTGCCTGTCTGGAATGATGAGTTAACGACCAATCAAATATTTGAGCAAAATAATGCCCCCGTCTAGTGTCGATTAATGCCAGAACCTGAACATGCTGATCTGTTATTTCCTGAAAGGCTGAAAACCCGAGTGCATCCAATGATGAAATGCCTAGCACCGGCTTTGCCAGTGCAATACCATAGCCCTGGGCGGCGGCAAGACCAACACGAATACCAGTAAATGATCCAGGCCCTGCCCCCGCTGCAATATGCGTGATGGCAGAAAAATCGGTCTTTGTCTTCTGCATCAGGTCATCAACCATGTCGGTAATCCATGCGGCATGGCCATGGCGATCTGTGCGGGTTACCATTGCCTGAATGCCGGATTGATCAACCAGTGCTACCGATGCCGCCATGCCACATGCTTCTATTGCTAGAATATTAATGTAATCACTACTCATGCTTTATATTCACTTTTTATCCAGCTCTTAACATGGTAAATATAGTCCATGTTTACCCATTTTTCTAAAATGCTTTTTCTACGCGTCATGGTTACCCCTTTAGTCATGGCACTGGCGATTATAGTTAGTGTGATCATTCCATCCTATGCCAGCGATGATGCCACCATCATCATGTATCACCGCTTTGGCGAAAGTAACTTGCCCTCAACGAATATTCAACTAGACGTGTTTGAGGCACATTTGCAAACCATCCGCGACGAAGGATATACCGTTATGCCACTGGATGAGATTGTATCCCGTCTCAAATCAGGGGAATCATTGCCAGATAAAGCCATGGCCATAACCATAGATGATGCCTTTACTTCTGTTTACACCGAAGCTTTTCCCCGTCTGCAAGAATATGGCTATCCTTTTACGCTTTTCATTGCAACAGATACCATAAATAGGGGGCTTCAGGGATATGCAACCTTGGGATCAGATCAGAGAGATGCAGGCGGCTGGCGTTGAAATTGGCTCTCAAAGCCATACTCATCCCCATATGCACCGGCTTTCTGATGCAGATATCCGGAAGGAGATCACCACATCAAATGCCACATTTCTAGAAGAATTAGGCATAACCCCTCGATACTTTGCCTATCCTTATGGCGAATATAGCACTAATACACGCGATATCATCAAGGATATGGGATTTGAAGCCGCATTCGGGCAAGCATCTGGGATTGCCCATACCAGCATTGATGCATTTGAATGGCCACGTTTTGCCTTTAATGAAAGCTATGGTGATATCAAACGACTCAAACTGGCTGTTGAAGCAAAAGCCTTGCCAATATCAGATATGACCGGGGGGGACATGGTGCTAGATCAAACCCGCCTTTTCTTGGCTTTACTGTTGCTGAAGGAATCGAGCCATTGAGCCGGTTAATCTGTTTCGCATCAGGTATGGGCAGGGTTGAGGTTATTCAGCTGGGACGCCGTGTAGAAGTTCGCTTGCCCGAGGCGTTTTCCAGTTATCGTAATCGTATCAACTGCACAATGCCTGTGGTAGAAAACGGCAAGGATACTGGCCGGTTCAGATGGTATAGTCGGCAATTTGTCCGTGATTAATTTGCCCTGACCAGCACCGCGTTATTATATATCTCTAAATTATTCGTCTGAACGATATTTCGCAATTTACGGATATAAATATCGCCATCTTCTGCGTATTTATCCAGAGTAGGAATTAAACGCTGGGTTAGGTGATTAGGATCACCATCACGATATTTCTGTCGTTCATGACGCAGATTTTCATACGCGGCATGGGTGTTGAGATTATGCATATAGCTTCTTACCGAATCAAATATGGTTACAAATGATCTGACAACCGCACGATCATTGCTAGCTGATAAGGGTTTAATGCCCTTGCTTTCCGACCACGCCCATTCACCAAAAAGCGCATTACCTTGTCTGGCAAAGCGGGATGTGCCCCAACCACTTTCAACAATAGCCTGTGCCAGAGCCAGCGTGACAGGGATAGAATCAACGCGGAACATTAATTCCTGATAAGAGCTGATCCATATCCTGATTGTCAGTATCATCAATCGCATAGAGTTCTGCCCATTTTCTGATGCGCTCTTCATTGCCATTAACATAATCACCTGATCCGGCGCCGTCGTTCTTGGAGTTCCTGATTGGCACGCAGAATATGTGGTAAAACAATGCTAATAAAAATAGTTTTGCGTTCACTAACCTCAACCAGCGCAAATCAGGCAATTCACGGACATAATAGGCCGATACCTCAATCACCTGATCAGCCCGTGTTGAGGTGTTGCCATTGCTGAATTCCGGTAAGACTGGTTTCGGGACACTAGATGGTGTTTCAATTAAATCGACGTTGGGGTGCTAATGTTATTTGCCATCTGTTCAACATCCAGTTCAAGCGAACGATATTCAAGAAGTGGCGGCGGCTGATCTGACCAGACTAAAAGCGGCGGTGGTGCCAGACTGCTTTCCAGCCAGAGTAATCTTTCTCTGGCGGCATCATTTCCGCCTGTTTCAAAATCAGGCATGGGTTCATACCAGCCAGCTTTGATAGGGACATGTTTAACCCCATAGCCTTTCACAATAATCACCTGAATGGCAATTAAAGCCAGAATGACACCAATAAACCAGTAATAAACCGGAGTTTAGAATGTTCCGATTTTGTGCTCAAGGCAGAATTTCCTCAAAATTTTAAGGAAGGTTATCCGTTATCTGCGCATACTTCCTGAACATCAGGAATATAATGGCGCAGCATTTTTTCTATCCCCATTTTCAACGTTGCCGTTGCGCTGGGGCATCCTGACACGCACCACGCATATAAAAGCGTGACAATACCATTTTCGAATGACTTGAAAACAATATCACCGCCATCCATTGCCACAGCAGGACGGACACGCGTATCAAGTTAAAGATGTTTGATCTGGGATACAACGTCATCATCCTCTTCATCATTGTGATCTGACGCAATATTGCTATCACTTTCAATGACTGGCATGCCACTGGCGTAATGTTCCATAATTGCGGCCAGAACCCCTGGTTTAATGGTAAACCAGTCATGGTTTTCAGCCTTGGTAACCGAAACAAAGTCTAAACCGAAAAATATCTGGGTAATTCCATCAACAGCAAATAGCCGGCGTGCCAGAGGGGAGGATGACGCTTCATCAATAGACGCAAACTGAACTGTTCCTGTTTCCATGACGGTTTTGCCCGGAATAAATTTCAGCGTCGAAGGGTTTGGTGTATCTTCAGTCTGGATAAACATACTAAAACTCCTTTTCCATTGATATAAGATCACTCATGTCAAGTTACAAGCATGATCAATGCAAAATGCGTTCAAAATAGGGGGAAGATATGGCTTAACCCATACTTTCTCCCAAAAAGCCCAATCGCTTTCTAATATCTGACATAATAGGCCGGGCAATAGCATGTGCGCGTTCGGCCCCATCATCAAGCACCTTTATAACCTCAGCCGTGTCATCCATATAATGCCGCATGGCCCCTGCGTAACCGGCTCCAGCTTAGCCACGGCAAGATCAGCCAAGGCTGGTTTGAATTGCCCAAACCCTTGCCCTGCATATTCTGCCAGAACGGTATCGATATCCGTGCCAGCCAAAGTGGCATAGATCGTGACCAGATTTCTGGCTTCTGGACGTTCATTCAGTGCTTCTGCTTTTTCAGGCAGTACGTCAGGGTCTGTTTTTGCTTTGCGGATTTTCTGGACAATTGTGTCAGCATCATCATTCATATTAATGCGGGAAAAATCCGAGGTGTCTGATTTACTCATCTTGGATGTGCCATCACGTAAACTCATCACCCGTGTGGCTTCGCCAAGTATTTGTGGTTCTGGAAGGGAAAAAATCTTCATCCACCATAGCGTTAAAAGCACCAGCAATATCACGGGTCAATTCCAGATGTTGTTTCTGGTCCTCACCAACAGGAACATGGGTGGCTTTATATGCCAGAATATCCGCAGCCATTAATGCCGGATAGGCAAATAAACCAACACTGGCATTTTCACGGTTCTTACCAGCCTTTTCCTTAAATTGTGTCATCCGGTTAAGCCAGCCAAGCCGAGCAACACAATTAAATATCCAGGCCAGTTCAGCATGTTGCGGCACACGGCTCTGATTAAATATAATGGCCTGTTTCGGATCAATGCCAGCCGCTAATAAGCTGGCCGTAACCTCTATGGTAGCCTGATGCAGATCGGCAGGGTTTTGCGGAACGTAATGGCATGAAGATCAACAACGCAGTAGATGGATTCAAATTGATGCTGAAGATCAACCCAGTTCCGGATAGCACCCAGATAGTTTCCTAAATGTAAATTCCCTGTTGGCTGTATCCCAGAAAATATTCTGCTCATGATGTTATCCTGTTCCTGATCACAATTCCCGTGTTCTGTTATGCCAAGCTTTCGCATGGGTCAAGTCTTAAGGTTTTTCCAGATACCAGTTATCATCACTAATGGGGAGAAAAATAATCAAACTAGCGGCTATCAAATGAATAAGGATTGCCATGCCGGAATGATAGGTAAAGCCTGTTTAAGGGTGTAGATACCACCTGCCATAATCATGGCCGATTAATATAATTTTTCAGCATGGGAAATAAAATCGTTCATTGATCCGTTGTCGCATAACCAATATCACCGCCAGAATAATTGTCGAACACCATAAACTGATTGAGGTTGCCAATGCTAATCCCGCCGCCGCCAGAAACTGCATCAAAATCAGACTTCAGTCCGATATTGATTATAACGGAAATAATCGTAATCCACATTGGTGTTTTGGCATCACCCGCCGCATAAAACGCTGGTTGCAGTGTTTTCACCAGAATAAAGGCCGGAATACCAACACCATAAGCCATCAATACCAATGCTGTCGGATAAACCATAGCCAGATCAAATGCGCCATAAGCAAATAATCCCCGGATCAAATGTTCTGCAATGACCAGCACCCCTGCCGCAGGCAATCCCGCCAGCATACCAATCAACAGACCGCGATGAATAACTGATCGCACAGCACTAATATCAACCTCATCCACCTGTTCAAGACGTGACAATGTTGGCAATAAGAGCTACCCCAAGGGCAATCCACAACTCCAAGCGGTAATTGGGCAATGCGATCAGCAAAATATAGCTGGGATATTGATCCAACCGTCAGTAATGATGCAAGAATAGTATCAATAAGCAAATTGATCTGGGTTCCTGCTGCCCCTAGTGCTGCTGGAAAAACCGACGCCATAAATGGCGGCTATGTGGACTGATCCCTGACAATGTAAAAGGCGGCATTAGCGGCGGCATCCGGCCAATACGGATAAGCATTGCCCCGATAATAACCAGCTTGATCACACCACCAGCGGTGACAGCAATAGCAACAATCATGGCTCTGTGATAACTATCCGCTTCTTGTGATAAATCCGGCCATAACCACCATGCTAGCAATGCCCCCGCTAATCATCACGGCATTCATAATAACAGGAACACTGGCACCAAGCGAAAACCGGCTATAAATATTGCCAATGCTGATCCACAACGAAAGCAAGGAAATTAATGGCAGATAAGGCATGGTAATTCGTGCCAGTTGCACCGCCGTATCCATCCGGCTTATTCCATTGCCATATGAAACCCCGGCGCGATCAGCGTGATAACCACAGGCATAAATAGTTCAAAAATGATCACGATCAGGATCAACACAAAAATCAATAACGACTGTACTTCTCCAGCCATTCGCATGGCCTGCCTGATGCCATGTTTTTGTTCAACCCCTGTATAACCGGGGAATAAAAGCACTTGCCATCGCGCCTTCTGCTGTTAGCCCGGAATAGATTTAGGTAATTTAAAGGCAACAAAAAAAGCATCTGATACCGGCCCAAGACCAAGCACTATCGCCAGAATAATATCACGCGTAAAACCAAAAACACGGCTTAATGCTGTAAAGACACTAACCCGGCTAAAAATAGATAATAATCCCTTTTGGTGATGATATCATGCCGCGACCTGATTGGCTGGATCACTATCTTCCAGCACCTTAAGCAGTGTTTCACGAATCTTATCTATGCGGCTCTGCCGTTCAATTTTTAACCCGAAACTATCCTTGACATAAAACACATCGACAACCCTGTCACCATAGGTGGATACGCTTGCCAGCTGTATCTGTATGCCCAATCCGGCTAACGCATGGGTGATCCGGTATAAAAGGCCGGGGCATCCTTGCCATTGATTTCTAAAATACTATGGGTTGAACTGATATGATTATTGATCAGGACACGCGCCGGTGCTGAAATCTGCCTGATACGCTTAGGGTTTGCTGCCACCGCGTTTCCATAGCGCTATCGATATCCATCTGGCCTGTCATGGCCTTTTTCAATGCTATTTTCATTTTATTGAGCTTGGCTTTTTCGGTAATCGCCTGATTATTCTGATCCTGTACCCATAACACATCAAGTGTCAAACCATCCTTGCGGGTGGTGATCCGCGCATCGACAATATTCGCGCCACAAGCAGCAACCCCCCAGCAATACGGGAAAAACAAGCCCACATCATCCGCGGTAATAATAGCAATCTCAGTCGCATTTCTTGCTTCATCAGGGGTCATACTAATCCCTACCAGTTCCTTTGATTCATCAAACTGGCGACACATTTTGGCGTGATGAATATAGGATTTCAGCTCAAAACTCGTCCAGTAATTCGGATAGAACATATTGATATGATGTTGGGTATTTTCCTGATTCCACCAGTCATCTTCGGTCATGAGAGCAGATGCCAGGTCTTTATGAATACCGCCTGCCAGATTTTCAGCAATGGTGGATGCTTCGGCACCAAGCAGAACCGCCATCGTCCGGTGATAGAGATCACGCATTAATGCGGCTTTCCAGCCATTCCAGACATTAGGCCCAACCGCGCGGAATATCAGCAACCGTCAGCACCAATAGCAAATTCAGCCGTTCAGGTGATTGAACGCACTGGCAAAATGGGTGATGGTAGCTGGATCATTCAAATCATACCGAAATGCCGTTTCACTCATCAATAGATGATGCCGAATAAGCCATGCAATCGTTTCCGTTGAAGCCTTACCCATTCCAAGTCGTGGACAGACCTGTCTTGCGACTTCTGCCCCCAGAATGGAATGATCACCGCCACGGCCTTTGGCAATATCATGTAATAGCATCGCGACATGAAGTTCATCACGACCATGAATTTCTTTTACCGCCTCGGTAGCAACTGGTGCGATATCTTTCAGATCACCCGTTTCAATCTGATGCAAAATCCCCACAGCAAAAATCGAATGCTCATCAACTGTATAGCTGTGATACATATCATATTGCATCATGGCAACGATGCGGTCAAAATCAGGCAGAAACTTTCCCAGAATGCCAACTTCATTCATCAGACGTAACACACGTTCAGGATTTTTCTTATTGGTCAGAATGCTGAGGAAAGTCGAATTATTTTTTTCATGCAACCGAAAGCTTTCATCAACCAGATTAAGATTTCGCGTAATCAGACGTAGGGTTTGGGGGTGAATATCATATCCGGTATCAAGCGCAACCTGAAAATATCAATGATGGCATTCTGATCATTGGTGAAACGGGTATGTGGTTCAAGCGCGATCCAGCCAGCCTTTATCATAAATGGTCGCGGTAATCTGATCCATTGCAACCGGTCACGAAATGTACGAGTTGTTTTATTAAAATCGTCTGCAATGGCGGCACAGAATATCCGGGTCAGACTGCCGACGGTTGTGGCTGTAAGAAAATATCGCCGCATAAACCGTTCAACCCCTTTGCTATCTGCTCTATCCCGATAACCTAGCAAGGGGCAATATCTCATCTGAACATCAAAGCTCAGCCTGTCATCTTCGCGTCCACTCCGGAAATGCATGTGGCATCTTAATGTCCATAAAAATCGCTGAGCAGTGGAAAATGATCGCGCTTCGCTATGAGTCAGGACTTTCCGATTAACCAGTTCAAGCACGGTATCAACTTCAAATCCATAACGGGAAATCCAGAATAACGTATGCAAATCACGCAATCCGCCCTTACCTTCTTTGATATTTGGTTCAAGCATATAACGTCTGGCATCACTCCGGCGGTGGCGCGCATCCCGTTCTTCCAGTTTAGCAGCGATAAAGCCTTTTGCCGTATCGGCGACAATATCCTGATGAAACTGCGTTAGCAATTTGTCCGTCAGGCCAGTTTCCCCTGCTAAATGCCGTGCTTCCAGCAAAGCCGTCCGGATCGTTAAATCATCTTTGGCTGCATGAATAGCTTGCCGCAAGCTTCGGCTAGCATGACCGATATCAAGCCCTAAATCCCATAGCAGATAGAGAATAAACTCAATCACCTGAACATGTTCGGCATTTGGTTTGACTTCAGTCAGGAATAATAAATCAACATCAGAATGTGGTGATAACTCACCCGCCCATAGCCGCCCGTTGCAATAATGGCAAGCTTGGGTGCAGCATCGGATTGCCATGTATTCATTACACTGGCATGGATCAGCTGGATGATATGATCCATCAAGATGGCATGTGCACCGACATATTGCCGCCCCGTCATTATTTGCCATAAATGCTGTCTTTAATGCTTGTCGCCCTGTTTCCAGCATGGTTTTGAGAATGGGTAATAATGTCTGCCTTCGTTCAAATGGCTGATCAAAGACAGCATCGTGATCTGCCTTAATGCGATGGAGGGTTTCAAGAACAAGATCAATTTCACCAACATCGCGGGCATAAGTCATTGGCTGAAGGCAAGCATCCAGCTTGGCAATGTTGTCTGCTCTACCACCATGTGACATCCATTCTGACTAATCGCTTTTTATCAGATTATAACGCATCCAGATATTGTGTCTATGACATGCCATCATCACGGCCATCATCAAGCATGGCTTTCAGTGCATAAAGATGCTCAAGCGCTTCACGTGGGGACATGTGATCAGGGCTGATGGTTTTGAGCTGTTCTTCTACGGCACTGGGGATTACCGGATTGTGATAAGGGCTGGCAAGCGTCAAAAAGGGGCAGGTTTTCCATTAAATGATCTGCTGATTTTTCGTTTGCCAGTGCCGCCAGCACATCTTCGGCGCGGGCAATGACAACTGGTGGTACACCGGCCGACGAGCAACATGTATTCCATAAGACCGATCTGCCGCGCCTGCGCCAACCTCATGAAGGAAAATAATATCACCCTGCCATTCACGCACCTTCATGGCGTGACAGCTTAAACTATCCAGTCTGTCTTCGAGAGCAGACAATTCATGATAATGGGTAGCAAATAACACTCTAGCACCAACAACATCATGCAGATGTTCAACAACAGCCCAGGCCAGGGATAATCCATCATATGTTGCTGTTCCGCGACCAATTTCATCCAGTATGACAAGCGATTGATCCGTGGAGCGGTTCAAAATTGCGGCGGTTTCAACCATTTCAACCATAAAGGTGGAACGCCCCGATGCCAGATCATCAGATGCACCAACCCGGCAGAATACTCTGTCTGCCATACCGATAATGGCTGAACTGGCGGGGACATAGAATCCGGCCTGAGCCATAATAGTAATCAGGGCATTCTGGCGCAGAAAAGTGGATTTACCAGCCATATTGGGGCCTGTTAACAACCAGATGCGATCATCAGGCGTAAATTGACAGCTATTGACAACAAATGGGTGATCCTGTGCGGCAGCAAGCATCTGTTCAACAACGGGATGCCGTCCATCAACAATATGTGTGTTGATATCTTCGCGCATATCTGGACGGCAATATCGCCATGTTTCTGCCAACCGTGCCATAGCTGTCGCAACATCAAGCTGGGCGGCGGCGGCGGCCACAGCAAGAATACTATCCTGTTCTGCCATCACCTGTTCAACCAGATGGTCAAACCATTTCAGTTCAAGCGCAACGGCCTGATCCGCCGCTTTTGACATGGCTGTTTCCAGTTCGGCTAGCTGAACGGTTGAAAATCGAACCGCCTGTGCTGTTGTCTGCCGATGAATAAAATAGAATCCGGCTGCGATAGTAACTTATCCGCATGATTGCTACGGACATCAATATGATATCCCAGAACATTGTTATGTTTGATCTTAAGGCTGCTGATTCCAGTATCTGCACAATAGCGCTGTTGCAATGCAGCAATCAGTCGCCGTGATTCATCGCGTAAGGTAAACAGCTCATCCAGCACCGTGTCATAGCCTTTGCGGATAAATCCGCCTTCACGGGCAAGTAGGGCAATTCATCTGATAACGCCTCTGAAATGATATGAATCAATTTTGATGATCCTGATAAACTGGCTTTTAATGCCGCCAACTGATCATCAGCAATGCCGCTAGTTGCCCCTATGATCAATGGCATCAGCCATCATACCGGCGGCACTAATCCCATGTGCAATAGCCGCCAGATCACGCGGGCCACCATGACCAAGCCCTGAACGGCTTAATGCCGTTCCAGATCAGGCATGGCTTTCAAAGCCTGTTTCATATGATCAGCCATTGGTGGATCAGCCAGCATGGATTCGATCAGATCATGTCTTGCAGTGATATGCGGCTTATGTTTTAACGGTGCCGTCAGTCGTGATGCAAAGTAGCCGTGCGCCAGCAGCAGTTAAGGTTTTATCAATCACAGCCAGAAGCGAGCCTTTTCTTTCACCGCCCAGTGTTCGGGTTAATTCCAGTGACCGCCGTGTTGCCGGATCAATTTCAGAAAATGATCACGGCTTATCTGTTCCACTGGTTTTAAATGCAGATGCCGACCTTTTTGCGTATCATCCAGATAGGCTATCAACCCGCCGGGAGCGGCTAATTCCCCCGTCCCAGATTAGCCATGCCATCCAGAGTAGCCACTTTATATATCGCTTCCAGTTTTTTTCGACCATTCTGGCTATAAAAAAATCGTGCTGGCCGGGTACTGATGCAGGTATCTGTATGAACCAGATTCTGTTCCAGATCAGTTTGGCCGTCACTAATGACAATTTCAGCAGGTTTCCATCTGGCAGAGCTTCATCACATTGTGATGGGGGCATGGTTTCCACCATGATATCCCTGGGTGCTGAGATCAACCGCCGCCAATGACAGGTATCAGTATGATGAAATAACGTTATCAGATAATTGTTTTCACGTGGTGGTAAAAAGGTATCTTCAATCAGCGTGCCCGGTGTGACGATCCGCACAACATCCCGCCGCAATGGCCCTTTAGCTTTTCTGGCTTTGGCTTGTTCAGGGGTTTCGGCCTGTTCGCAGATAGCAACACGGAATCCCTGTTTTATTAGCCGCGTCATATAGGCATCAATGGCATGAAAGGGTACTCCGCACATGGGAATATCCTGTCCATCTACCTTACCGCGTTTTGGTTAATGTGATATCAAGTGCTGATGCCGCTATTTCTGCATCATCAAAAAACAGTTCATAAAAATCGCCCATGCGATAAAACAGTAAGCTATCCTCATGATTGGCTTTTACTTCTAGAAACTGGCGAATAACAGGCGTCAGGCGGGGGTATCCGGCGCTGGGCGCGACGGTTGTCCGTGTTCTGCTGTTAATGTTTCATCCGGCATGATGTTAGCTCTTTTTCTGCTGTCGGATCATTTTCCCATCCTAAAGCAAGCGTGACAGAAAAACAGTATCATTCCGATCAATTATCAAAAAATCTTTGGGCATGGCTGGATGCGCCAGTCTAATCAGGTCTGTTTGTGGTCTAGCCCCAATATGGCTAATCGCTTCCCCCGCCGTTATGGTTGCCAACTTGATTGCCGTGTCCAGATCAGCGCCACTATGGCGGGCATAAAGATAACCAGAAGCATAGAGATCACCAGCACCGGTGGTATCAAGAACAGGCGTATCCGGATCAGGCGTGATTGTTGCCATATCCGCGCCGGCAAAAGCGATCGACCCTTTTTCGCTATCGGTGATGGCCGCCTCTGCCACCAGTTGCCGCATCTGGCGAATGGCATCATCCTTACTTGTGTTAAACATCAGTTCTGCTTCTTCGGTATTACAAAGCACCATATCACAATGATCTTTGACAAATTGATGCATGGCAGTTCTGTGCCGGTCAACGCACCATCCATCTGATAGAGATATGGCAATTCTTGTTCCAGCTCTCGTGCTACATCTGCAATCTTATCCAGCAAGCAGGGCCTTCGGGCGCATCATATAAATACCCCTCAATATAAACGATATCTGCGGCGGCAATGGCCTCAGCATTGATATCATCTGGTGCCAGAGTAATTGACGCCCCCAGATAGGTGTTCATTGTCCGCTTTTTATCTGGTGTAACCAGAATATAGGAACAGGCGGTTTGCAAATCTGCCTGATCCGCAAGCACAACATTAACCCCGACAGCCTGAATATCATGGCGGAATATGCGTGCCAGTAAATCATTGACCAACCTTGCCTATAAAACTAGCATGGCCACCTAGTAACGCAATGCCCACCGCCGTGTTTGCTGCAGACCCTCCCTGACATTTCTGTTGCGGGGCCAATAGCATCATAAAGTATATTTGCACGATCAGCATCAATCAGATTCATGGCATTTTTCATCATGCCCTGATCAGAAATAAATTGATCTGTCGCATGAGCAATAACATCAACAATAGCATTACCAACGGTGACAATGCTGGCATTATGAGTCGTGCGTTCAGACATATTTCATCCTTAATTTCAAAAACAGCACAGCTTAATATTGAATTATTTACTATGCCAATATAATTTAAACAGATGATTGCTAACATATCCTATCAGGTTGAGCATAGTCGCAAGCATCATCGGATGGCTGATTTCCGGTTGTCAGCCTGTTTTAGAACAATATCCATATCCAACCCATCAGGCAATGTTACGATCCCGACTGATGAAGACCTGCCTGATATTAATGGAGCCGTGCCAATATCATCACCAAGTGATACCAGTGCCAATGATTCATCCAGCATGCCAAGTCATGTGCCGGCCGAAGTCCCAGAAACATCATTGACTACTATTGAAATTGCCAGCATTGTCCCGCCAGCAGCACCAACCATACCAAAATTCTATCCTGCCAATACCATGGGCTGGCAAAAACAAGAGCTAATCAATATTCTGGGGCAGGCCGATTATATTCGCCGTGATGGTGCAGGTGAAGTGCATCAATATAAACTAGAGACTGCGCATTGTCGATTTTACACTTTATCCCGTTAATGGTCAGGGTTGAAATCATTGCATGGCATGGGCGAAGCCGTATCCAGAATCAAAATATCAACGCAACAGCATGTTATCAGGACCTTGCTGGTCGCAAAACCAGCCATTAAATTAATCACCACCTGCCTTGGTTTTATCTTTAAATCGGCAAAGATCGCTGATGATGCAATCTGGACAACGCGGCTTACGGGCAACGCAACAATAGCGACCATGAAGAATAAGCCAGTGATGGGCATCTTTTTTGGCCGATTCCGGAACGTTTTTCAGCAATCCCTTTTCAACTTCCAATGGGGTTTTCCCCGGCGCCATTCCTGTTCGGTTTCCTAGTCGGAAAATATGTGTGTCTACGGCGATGGTCGGATGGCCAAATGCTTCGTTCAACACCACATTGGCGGTTTTCCGACCAACACCGGGCAGGGCTTCCAGTGCGTCCCTGTTTTCTGGAACAATGCCATTATGATCACGAATCAATATTTCCGCCATGGCTATCACATTTTTGGCCTTACTATTATAAAGGCCGATGGATTTGATATGACTGATTAATCCTTCCAATCCAAATTCAGCATATCCGCTGGCGTTGATACCTATTTCAAAAAGCGATTTTGTTGCCTTATTCACCCCGACATCTGTTGCCTGTGCCGAAAGCGCAACAGCAACCAGCAATGTGTAAGGATTGGTGAAGTGCAATTCTGTTGCGGCTTCAGGCATTGTTTTAGCAAAACGGTCAAACACCTCGGCAATTGCTTTTTTGGTCATTCTTGGTGCTGGTTTTTTGATTTTTTGTCGCCATATCGAAAGCTCGTGTTGAAGTGAGGGCGGCCATTTGCCGCGAAAAATATGAACTGACCGGATTGACCAGTCTAAATGGCAGTCTATCATAATTTACATGAATAAGGAAAATTCAGATCATATGACATCAAAACAAAACCCATTATACTCTGGCCTTATTGTAGCCTGAGCCGGAAAGGCGCTTTTATCCTGTTTGTGGTACTAGGATGTGCTGGCCTGTCTTTATCCATGGCGTTTTATCTATTGGGGGCATGGCCGGTCATTGGTTTTTGGTGTAGAGTTAGGATTATTATTTTTATTTTTTTATCTGCATCACCGTTCCACAGAAAAACGATTTGAACGGATCACCAAGGAAAACCACTGCTTCGCATTGAGCGGTCAGATGGTAAGGGCCGCATCAGCACAGAAGAAATGCCACTGGCATGGCTACATGTACGTCTGGAATCAGAAGATATGGATAATCTGCCTGATACAGACCGGCATTTCATCAACCGTCATCGGCTATATCTGACTGGTCATGGAAAGAAAGTTGAAGTTGGTGACTTTCTGCCATATCAGGAAAAACCGGAACTGGCTGAAGCCATTACCCGTTTGATTGAAGAACCAGCCCCGGCACAAACTAATCCGCCAGAACATCATCCATAGTATATAATCCGGCTGGTTGTTCTTTTATCCAGCGGGCGGCACGCAATGCCCCTCTGGCAAAAATCACTCTATCAGTAGCGCGATGGGACAATTCAAGACGTTCTGCTTCTCCATAGAAAATAACACTATGTTCACCTGCAACATCACCGCCGCGCATGACCGCAAAGCCAATATCACCATCTTGTCTTGCCCCTGACCGATCAAGAGATATCACCGCATCCAGATCAACCTTACGTCCTCTGGCCGCCGCTTGACCAAGTGCCAGTGCCGTTCCCCGAAGGGGCATCAACTTTATGTTTATGGTGGCTTTCAACGATTTCTATATCCCAGCCATCAACCAGCTGAGCCGCGGCCTGTTCTACTAAGCGGCTTAATAACGTGACCCCAACAGACGTATTGGCGCACCAGACAACAGGTATATTGGCCGCCATCTGTGATAAATGATCACCATCTTGAGTGGTAAGACCCGTCGTGCCAACTACCATAGCCACATGATGACTAGACGCCATTTTAGCAAGGGCAAGAGTTGCTACCGGCGTAGTGAAATCAATAATGACATCCGGTTTAGCAGCAATAAAGCCGCCGCATCATCAGATACGGTCACGCCCATTGGCGGCAAATGATTCATTGTACCAATATCCTGCCCAAGCAAGGGCGAATCTGGTCGATCAGACGCCGCGACAATCACACATCTGTCATCTGCCGCCGCCAATGTCGTAATCATGCGACCCATACGGCCGGCTGCTCCGGGTAGAGCAATGCGAAGTGGTGCAGTCATATAAAATCCTGTTTAATTTCCCAATATTCTGATTATATGGTTATGTTCTGATCATAACGTCAGGGAAAAAGCGAAAGCAATATGAAATGCAATGCTTAGTTTTCACCAAACATCTTTTAATCCGTTTCACAAAAGAATCGGATTCCGGATTCTGATTTTTTCCGGCAGCTTCAAACTCTTTTAGAAGTTCTTTTTGACGTTTCGTCAGGTTGATAGGAGTTTCCACCTGAATATCAACATACATATCCCCGCGCCCACGTCCTTGAAGTCCCGGCATCCCCTTGCCGCGAAGCCGCAAACGGTGACCGGATTGCGTGCCTTCTTCAAGAGTAATCCGTGCCATTTTTCCATCAAGACTAGGGATATCAACAGACCCGCCAAGAATAGCTTTCGCCATAGGCACAGGCATCGTCATAAACAGATTATTGCCTTCACGATTGAACAGGGAATGATCTTTGACACTAATGAAAATATAAAGATCACCTGCTGGCCCGCCACGCAGACCCGCTTCGCCTTCGCCAGATAATCTAATTCTGGTGCCCGTATCAACACCTTTCGGGATATTAACATTCAGGTTTTTATTTTCTGAATACGTCCCTGACCACCACATGATGAACATGGCTTAGAAATGGTCTCACCTTGACCCTGACAGCTAGGGCAGGTTCTTTCAACAGAGAAAAACCCCTGCTGTGCCCTTACTTTGCCATGACCACCGCAGGCGTTACATGTGACCGGTTTACTGCCCTTAGCCGCACCACTACCATCACAGGTATCACAAGTGACAGGAACAGGAATACTGATTTTCTGCGTATCGCCATCAAAAGCCTGTTCCAGAGTGACTTCCAGATCATAACGCAAATCCGCACCTTTCCGGCTTTGCTGACTCCGGCGCGTCACGCCGTCCGCCCATAAACTCGGAAAACATTTCATCAAAAATGTCACTAAAGCCGCTACCGCCACCAAAACCAGAAAAGCCGCTAGCTCCACCGCCGCCACCCTGACCGTCAAAAGCAGCATGCCCAAATTGATCATAAGCCGCCCGTTTCTGATCATCTTTGAGAACGTCATAAGCTTCTGTTGCTTCACGGAATTTATCTTCGGCATCAGCATCATCAGGATTACGATCCGGATGGTATTTCATAGCTAATTTACGATAAGCAGATTTAATGGCTGAAGCGTCAGCGTCTTTTTAGACACCCAGTACATCATAAAAATCTTTTTTAGCCATGAAAAACCTCTGTCTTAAACCAAAACCACCCTACCTGTTTTTTGATTCACAGGCGGGATGGTTATGTTGGTCAGATACAAATTAGGATGCTGATTTCTTGTCTTCCGTGTCATCAACTTCGGTAAACTCAGCATCAACAACACCGTCATCAGATGCTGCCGTATCCGCATCATCATCAGCGCTTTCATCAGCATCATTTTGTTGTGCATAGGCGATTTCACCTAGTTTCATCATCTCCGCGCTCAATGCTTGTGATTTTTCAGCAATCGCATCATTGTCTTCATCGTCATCCAGTGCTGTTCGCAGTGCGGCAATTGCATCGGTTGTTGCTGTTTTCAGATCGTCATCAACTTTATCATCCAGATCGGACAAGGTTTTTTCCGCGCCGTGAATGAGTGACTCGGCCTGATTACGTGCCTCGATTTTTTCCTTACGCAACTTATCTTCTTCGGCATTGGCTTCAGCATCCTGAACCATTTTCTCAATATCATCATCGCTAAGACCGCCAGATGCCTGAATTTTAATTTGCTGTTCTTTGCCTGTCGCCGTGTCCTTGGCACTGACATTGACAATACCATTGGCGTCAATATCAAAGGTCACTTCAATTTGTGGAACACCACGCGGTGCGGCAGGAATACCAACCAGATCAAATTGCCCAAGTAATTTGTTATCAGCGGCAATTTCACGTTCACCCTGAAACACTCTGATGGTAACAGCTGTCTGGTTATCATCTGCCGTTGAAAAGGTCTGGCTTTTCTTTGGTCGGAATAGTGGTATTGCGATCAATCAGGCGTGTAAACACACCGCCAAGGGTTTCAATACCAAGTGACAATGGCGTCACATCAAGCAAGAGAACGTCTTTCACGTCGCCTTTCAGCACACCACCCTGAATAGCGGCACCAGCGGCAACCACTTCATCAGGATTAACACCACGATGTGGCTCGGCGCCAAAAAACTCTGTCACTTTTTCTATAATCTTTGGCATTCTGGTCATACCACCGACAAGAATTACCTCATCAATATCACTCGCCTTTAGACCAGCATCTTTAAGTGCCGCCTTGCATGGCTGAAGTGATCGTTCCACCAGATCCTGAACCAGACTTTCCAGAGTTGCCCTTGTCAATTTGACAGTAAGGTGCTTTGGGCCTGACTGATCAGCCGTGATGAAAGGCAGATTCACTTCTGTCTGGGTGCTGCTGGACAGTTCAATCTTTGCTTTTTCAGCAGCTTCTTTCATCCGTTGTAAAGCAAGCTTATCAGAACGCAGGTCAATGCCGTTTTCTTTTTGAAAGGCATCAGCGATATGGTCGATAATACGCTGGTCAAAATCTTCACCACCAAGGAAGGTATCGCCATTAGTTGATTTGACTTCAAAAACGCCATCACCCACTTCAAGGATCGATACGTCAAACGTACCACCACCAAGATCATAGACAACAATGGTGCCAGATTCTTTTTTATCCAGCCCGTAAGCCAGAGCCGCGGCAGTGGGCTCGTTAATAATACGCAGCACATCAAGACCGGCAATTTTACCTGCATCTTTGGTCGCCTGTCGCTGGGCATCATTAAAATGCGCTGGAACGGTAATCACAGCTTCAGTTACAGATTCGCCAAGATAGGCTTCAGCATCTTCTTTCAATTTGCGCAGGATAAAACTGGAAATCTGACTAGGTGAATACGTTTCATCATTTACTTCAACCCAACTATCGCCGTTATCAGCCTTAATGGTTTTATATGGAACCAGTTTGGCAAATTTTTTCGCCGCCGCATCATTATGACGCCGTCCAATCAAGCGCTTGATAGCAAATAATGTATTTTCTGAATTGGTAACCGCTTGACGCTTGGCCGCCTGTCCGACCAGCCGTTCGCCATCATCAACAAATGCAACCATAGAAGGCGTTGTGCGTCCTCCTTCGGCATTTTCGATAATTTTTGCAGATTTTCCATCCATAACAGCAACACATGAATTTGTTGTGCCAAGATCAATTCCGATAACTTTTCCCATGATTAGCCTCTTTCTTTCTTAAATACGCCGACCGTTCTGGTGCTGATGGTCAATCCTTTGCCATATTAGCCGTTACAATTTTACGGTTGCGCTATTGCTCATATAAGAAAGGAAAATCTGATTGCAAGATTTCCCTTAATTATGTTGTTATCCTATTCATTACTTTCATTATTTTTGTTAGCTTATGATTCCTCACCACTAGTTGCTTCCATGGCTTTTGCCACGCCAACCATAGCCGGACTTAATAGCCTGTCATGTAACATCCAACCGGATTGTGCTACCTGAACTATCACTCCCGGTTCAGCATCATTGGTGGGCACTTCAAACATGGCCTGATGCTTATTAGGATCGAATTTTTCACCCATTGGCATAATCCGAGTAATCCCATGGCGTTCTAGCACATTGGTCATTTCCCGCGATATCATTTCCACACCAATAACCAGATTTTTCATCGTTTCATCAAGATCATCGCGCTGTTCTGGCAATGCTTCGACGGCGCGCGAAAGATTTTCCACAACCGACAGCAAATCACGGGCAAAACCGGTATGACCATATTTACGGGCTTGCGCCACGTCACGTTCGGCACGACGGCGTGTGTTTTCCGATTCAGCAACAGCTCTCAACATCTGATCTTTTAATTCGTCACGTTCTGCCTGAAGGGTGGAAAGCGGATCAAGAATATCCTCTATGTTCAAATCAATATCTTGTTCTGCTTCATTGGCACTGGCTGTATTTTCGTCCGTTGCCTTTTCGTCTGATTTCTGGTCATCCGGATTTGCATTGTTATCCTGTTCCGGATTTTGTTCAGGCGTATCGTTAATCATGATAGTCCTCAAATTCAATTGAATAGCGTTTGTTATGTAGGGATAAGCGGTGCTAATTCCAAGAAAAAAATAGATTTTTCCCTTATTTATTTGAAAAATCGGTAAAAATACTGGTTTTTACTTCAACGTCGCTCTGATAGCATCTTAGTTATCGTTGCAGAAGTATGATTAACCATTGGAATAATTCGCGCATAATCCAGCCGTGTGGGGCCAATAACGCCGACCGCACCAATGATAGACTGATGGCCATCATAATAAGGCGCAATAATGGTCGAGCAATTTGTTTCTGTGAAAAACCTGTTTTCCGAGCCAATAAAAATCTGTACGCCTTCGGCTTGTTGCATCGTTGCCAGCACATCAAGCGCGTTATTTTGTTCTTCTAGTTGATAAAATAGTGATCGCACCTGTTCCAGTTGATCCATTGCGGTAACATTTTCCAGCAAATTGGCTTGCCCACGGAGAATAAAATTACCCGAATGACCAGAATTTTTACCTGTCAAGATAGCAATACCACTAGCCGCTACTTTCTGGGTCAGGTCATCGATAGCGGCCTGTTTTACCTCTATCAATTCTTTCAAGAGAACAGATGCTTCAGACAGGCTTTTTCCAGCCAGATGCGCATTGATGAAATTACCAGCCTCAATTAAAACCGACGCTGGCATTCCCGTAGGCGTTTCCATAATCCGGTTTTCAACGTGACCAGCAGAAGACACTAATATGACCAGAGCCTTATTTTTTCAATCGGGACAAACTCAACCTGTTTGATGATCATATCTGTCTTTGGCATCACGACAAGGGCCGCACAATTTGTCAAACCTGATAGCATGGATGATGTTTCTGATAGAGCTTCATCAAAACTAAGCCCCTGTGCCTGACAATTCACGTCAAGCATCATCCGTTCGCTGTCACTTATACTGCCACCGATTTCAAGCAGACCATTCACAAAAAGCCTTAATCCGGATTGCGTCGGTATACGGCCTGCCGATGTATGCGGCTGATAGAGTAATCCTGCGCTTTCCAGCTCACCCATGATTGACCGGATGGACGCACTAGACAGCATATGATCCAGGTCTGTTGCAATCGCTTTCGATCCCACCGCTGACCCGGATGACAGATAGCGGTCTACAATCCGATTGAAGATCATATGCACCCGTTCATTCATCCCCAGAATGGATTTATCCGCCATTGCGGGTTTTGCATCTGATATTGGTGGTTTCTGTAATGTCATATCCTAAAAATAAAATTGGAAATCTCTCCGGTCAAGCCGTCGCCTTCAATAAACAGATATGATATGGTCACCCATTGCTAAATGACAGGATGATATTATGACTTCTTCTTCACGTCCATCTGGCCGTCAGGCTGATCAGATGCGCCACATTGAATTGATAGCCGGATTTTCACCATATGCTGAAGGTTCATGCCTTGCTAAATTTGGAAATACGCATGTTCTTGTTACTGCCAGCATAGATGAAAAAGTGCCACCATTCCTGCGGAATACAGGCAAGGGCTGGGTAACGGCTGAATATGGGATGTTGCCACGATCAACACATAGTCGAATGGATCGCGAAGCAGTTCGCGGAAAACAATCAGGGCGCACTCAGGAAATACAGCGGTTGATTGGCCGGTCTTTGCGTGCTGTTACTGATTTGCAATTGCTGGGTGAACGACAGATAAAAATCGACTGCGATGTCTTGCAGGCTGATGGCGGCACCCGCACCGCCGCTATTACCGGATCATGGGTGGCATTACGGGCGGCAACCGAAAAATTGTTACTGGATGGTCAGATCACCCGCCAGCCAGTAACCGGACAAGTAGCGGCGATATCTTGCGGCATTTTTGAAAAATCCGTTGTCCTTGATCTGGATTATACCGAAGACAGCCAGGCCGAAACCGATGCTAATTTTGTTCTAACGGCTGATAGTGGTATTGTTGAAGCGCAAGCCACCGCTGAAGCCGACCCCTATAAAACAGATGATCTGCTAACCATGCTTGATCTGGCGAAAAAGGGCACAAATATATTATTTCAGCATCAGCAAAAAGCGCTGGATACATATATCTGATGGTGCGGCAATTTATAGAAAATACCCTCGTCGTTGCCAGTCATAATCAGGGAAAAGTGCGTGAAATCGCTGCATTACTGTCACCATTTGACATAAATGTGACCAGCGCCAGTGCCTTAAAATTGGATGAGCCTGTTGAAGATGGTGATAGTTATATTGCTAATGCCGCTATCAAAGCCAAAGCAGCCGCCATGGCATCTGGTCTGCCAGCATTATCCGATGATTCCGGATTTGAAGTCATGGCGATAAATGGCGATCCGGGGCTATTTTCCGCCAGATGGGCGGGTGAGGATAAAGATTTTTCACTAGCCATGCAAAAGGTGAATGATGCCATTATTGCCAGTGGTAATACTGAAACAAGTTGTCAGTTTATCTGTGCCCTTGCGTTATGCTGGCCTGATGGTGATATGGTAACAACCCAGGGCGTGATCAAAGGAAATTATGTCTGGCCACCACGTGGAAATCGTGGCTTTGGCTATGATCCCATGTTTATTCCAGATGGACATGATCAGACTTTTGGTGAGGTTGATCCCGAATGGAAACATGCCATTAGCCATCGTGCCATAGCATTTGAGCAATTGATTAATCTTTGTTTTCAGAAAACGCCGGAATAGTCATGACTGATCTGGCGAATTTTGGGGTTTATGTGCATTGGCCTTTTTGCCAGAAAAAATGCCCCTATTGTGATTTTAACAGCCATGTGCGTGATACGGTCGATCATGACAGGTTCGGGGCCGCTATCATTACCGAAATTGAAACCATGGCCGATCAATTTGATTTGCGGGGTCGGCCTGTTCACAGCATCTTTTTTGGAGGCGGCACACCATCGCTAATGCCACCGGACATTGCTGGTCAAATTTGTTCGGCCATCACAACTATTTTCCAGCCTGTTGATGATATAGAAATTACACTGGAAGCAAATCCAACCTCTGTTGAAGCTGATAAACTGGCTGGGTTTCGGGATGGTGGCATTAATCGGCTATCTATGGGGATCCAATCCTCAATGATGCGCATCTATCTTTTCTGGGTCGTCAACATTCCGCTAAAGAAGCTCTGAACGCACTGGACAAAGCCCAACATATTTTTGATCGCGTATCTGCCGATTTTATTTATGCACTACCCGACCAGACCACCGCCGAATGGTGTAAGGAATTGAAAACTATCCTTGCGCTGGCATGTGATCATCTATCGCTATATCAATTGACACTAGAAGAAGGAACTGCCTTTTACAGTATGGCTAAACGTGGCTTGATGCAGATGCCAGCCGATGACGTATCATTAGACATGTTCACCGAAACACAGAACCATTGTCTGGCCGCCGGATTAAATGCTTATGAGATATCCAATCACGCCAAAGCCGGTCAAGAAAGTCGCCACAATCTGACATACTGGCAGGCAGGCGACTGGATTGGGGCAGGCCCGGGTGCAGTTGGTCGAATTTGGCAAGGCCATGGCCGGACAGAAACCCGTTGCCGCAAGCATCCTGATGGCTGGCTTGATGATGTGATGCGAACAGGGATAGGTTTGGCTGAACAAAATCAGGAAACCAAAAAAGATTATGCGACAGAAGCAGTCATGATGGGGTTGCGACTTAATGAAGGCATCAATATTGCTGCCATTGAAGAAAAAGCCGGGGCAAGGCAGACATGGCTAGATGAAGCAGCGGTTTCGCTATATTGTGAGAAGAGGTTATTGCATCAGAGTAATGATATCCTTACCCTTACTGATGTTGGCAAGACCGTCATGAATACACTGATTGGACAAATACTCATCTAACAACATGATGTAGCTGATAACCTGAATCAGAAACTGGTATCAGCAGGGCGAACAACAGCTGATTGGAATTTGTTGATTTGCCGAACTTCTAAAAGACGCCGGTGATTACCATCAGGATATAGTCGGAAAATACCGCTAAATCCGGCAAAGCCTGTTTCTCGCAAAAGCACCTGATATGTTGTTTCTTCATTATCCGCCTTTTATCAGTGGCAATCAGACTGGCTACTGCTACGGCATCAAAGCCAAGGGGTGCAAGATCACCCGGCGCGTCGCTAAAATATGTCTTCCACACCTGTTCAAACCGCTGGCGTCTATCTGTTGGCAGAGTTGCATAAAGACCACCCTGCAATGATGGTTCAGTGATCATATCCTTACGGTTCCACTGCGATGAACCAACAAATCGCACCTTTGCAGGATCAAGATCATGCCAGACTAGTACCGGCGCTACTGTCAGGGTAAAATCAGCATCGCCACATATGATCACCATATCAAATTCCGGGGTGGGGTCTTCCTTAGACCAGCGTGCAAACTGTCGGATGGACTGCTGCAGGCGGAATTCATTTTTCAGCACAGTCTGATCAAGCAAAAGATGAGATAGGCGCGGCGCACCTGCTGCCACCAGATGCTGAACGCTGTAATCTCGCAATGCTCTGCCATAGGCCGTATCATGGGAAACAATTGCTATTCTGGCTTGATCTGGTGGAATATTATCTATCGCCGCCAGCGAAGCCATGGCATAACTGAGTACCGCTTCCATTTCCTGTTCAGGTTGCTGTCCCAATATCCAAACACCGGCATTGGTAACCTTACTGTTATTTGAAAAAGACAGAACAGGTATCTGGTTTTCTATAGCGATGGTGCAACCGCCGCGGTATGATTGGAAAACACCGGACCTATGATAATATCAGCATCTGCTTCAACGGCGGCAGATGCAGCCGCGGCCGGTGCATCAGCTGTATCAATATAAATCACTTCAAATTGCGGCTGATCGAGGGATATCACCGCTATATCAACGGCCTTGCGTAGTTCCTCCCCCACAGATTGATAAGCACCACTTAAAGGCAACAGGATAGCTGCACGCGTCAATAAGTCCTTTTTTGGGGGAATCCGTGATGGCGGCGGGGTAATCATTTCTTCGATATCTGGTTTGCTAATGATGGCAAACACGTCTTCCAGACTATCATAATCAAACCCATCATCAATCAGGCCGGTGATTGCATTTCCCGTTAATGCTGTATCTTCGGTTATCTGACCTTGATCTAATTCTTGCTGGATGGTTTGTTCAGGTTGCTTCAGGGTTGATCGCTGACCATTAAATATCCACTCAATCGCGGTATCAATTTCATCCTGAGTTTCAGGATTTTTGGGTTGAAGACTGTTTAGTGCGTTGCCGGTTTCAGCATCATCAGTAAAACTATCATGGTCGAGAATATTCAGATTGGGTTCTGTTTCAACAGGGTCAGATTGCTGATTAAGGAAGCTAACGGAAGGATCAATCTTGCTTTCTTCATTGTCCTTATCTTCATCATGTATTTCAGTGACTTCACTTTCAATGGCGGGTTCCGCTGCAATTTTCGTTTCTACCGGTGCCGGTGCTGTCACCAGAGGCGCGGGCTGTTCAGGTTCACACGCTGTTAATATGATTAGCGCACCATATAAATATATACCACATCTGATTGAAACGAAGACAAAAATGGAACAGATTCGGACATGAACAGCATGATATATCTCATAACGCCTGACACAAAATTGATTTTAAATCAGGTATCCTTAAAGGGATGATCAGTCTATTATGATTTCTATATTTCGTAAAGTGTCAGACGTTTTGGGGGGGGATTGGCGCATGTCTGTTCCGGGATTAACCATCACGGCAACACCTATAGGTAATCTGGATGATTTATCACCACGCGCCATGGCTTCTTTCCAGTCTGCAGATCTGATTGCCTGTGAAGATACCCGTCATACTGGTTTAATGCTAAGCCGACTTGGTATTCCACATGGCCAGTTGGTGTCATATCATGATCATACCTCAGCCAAAACAAGAGAAGGTTTACTCAAGGCATTAGCAGAGGGCAAAGCCATCACGCTAGTCAGTGATGCTGGAACACCATTAATATCTGATCCCGGATATCGGCTGGTCAAAGCTTGTCGTGATCGGAATATTCCGGTGACCAGTATTCCCGGGCCATCAGCTGTTCTGGCCGCGTTGGTGATATCGGGTCTGCCGACTGACCGGTTTCATTTTGCTGGCTTTCTTCCCAATACCGCCAGCAAAAGACAAAAGCATTAACGAAACTCTTATCTATTGATGCCACCGTGATTTGTTATGAATCCGCTAAACGACTTGCGGAAACATTGGCGGATATTGCCGCAATTGCCCACATCGCCAATGTTCCGTTGCCAGAGAACTGACAAAAACATATGAAGAAAGCTGGCTTGATGAAGCCCAGCATCTGGCCAGATATTTTGCGGAAACCGGGTCCCCAAAAGGGGAAATTGTGCTGATGTTTGCGCCACCATCCGATGATGAAAACTCTCTATCTGATGAGGATGTGATAGCAATGCTGCAAAAAAGACTGGATCAGGGGCTGAGCCGCCGTGATGCAGTAAAGGATGTTTGCCAGACCAGCGGAATTGCAAAATCACGGGTATATGACCTGATGCTATCCCTTGGCGATACGTCATAATGACTACCAGACGCCGCCAGAATGCCGAAAAAATGGGCGATTAGCAGAAAAACTGGTGGCGATACGATTGCGATTTAAAGGCTGGTATTTGCTTAAATCACGTTATCGATGCCCTTATGGGGAAATTGACCTGATCATGCAGAAACCCGAAAAACTGTTATTTGTTGAGGTCAAGTTCACCAATCAGACCAAAGATGATGCCCTTGAACAGATATTACCATCACTTCGACAAAGACGACGGATATATAATAGTGCAAATTACTTTCTGTCCGAACAGCCAGACATGAAAGAATATGAAATGCGTTTTGTTGTGGCGCTTGTTCGTCCCTATGCCCGTATCCAGTTTATTGATGATCACTTTTTTGACATGATGTGATGCCATGATAATCTATGATATGATATTGCCGTATGGTATCTGAACAGTGTATAGATATCTTAATGGGCTTTAAAAGGATATGATGATGAGCATGATCAAGCAATCGCTACATTTACGACTGGCCAGTCTTGTATTGATTGGTTTTCTGGGACTTGGATTATCAGGATGCGTAGGTGCTGTTGCTGGTGTTGGGGCAGCTGCAGTAGCGGCCGGAACAACAGAAAAAGGTCTTGGTACCAGTTTTAATGATGGCATTATCAAAACTAAAATTTCAGAAGCCTATTTTAAAGAACATGTCAATTTATATTCAAATATCAAAATTGATGTTAACGTCGGTTCAGTCTTGCTAACAGGTGATGTGGAAGAACCCGAACAGGCCGTTAAAGCCGTTCAGCTTGCCTGGCAGGTGAATGGCGTTATTGAGGTTATCAACGAAATTGATGTCAATAATAAAGCTTCAATTAAAGATCGGGCAAAAGACCTGGCTAGCGAAGCACAACTTCGCGGCAAACTGATTACTGATCCTGATATATCTTCATTGAATTTCAGCATTGATGTGGTAAATGGTGTTGTCTATCTAAGCGGTATTGCTGGTTCCGAAGACGAAATGAATTTGGTCATTAATCATGCTCAGGAACTTCGTTTCGGAACAACCGTGATAAATTACATCCGCATCACAGATGATGATCGCCAGTAATATTTAATTCCTCCTATAAATTCAGGCCACCGTATCATGCTAAAAATCGCCTTTCAGATGGATGCTATCGAAACTATCGATATCCGCGGCGATAGCAGTTTTGCGCTCGCACTCGAAGCATCAGCTAGAGGATATGACATCTTTATCTATCACCCGGATAATCTTGCGTTCATTCCCGGTGTCGGTCTAACTGCTAGAGGAAAATGGGTACAGGTCAGGGATGAAGTGGGTAATCATGTCCAAATCTTATCGGAAGCTCGCATTGATCTGACAGAACTTGACGTTATTCTGATGCGACAAGATCCACCATTTGATATGCATTATATCACCGCAACCTATCTGCTTGAAACCATTATGGATAAGGTACTTGTTGTAAACCACCCGACTTCTGTTCGTAATGCTCCCGAAAAACTGGTCGCAACCCTTTTTCATGAATTGATGCCGCCCACATTAATCACCAGCGATATATCAGAAATCCAGAACATTCCGCGAAGAATATCAAAACATTATTGTGAAACCACTATATGGTAATGGCGGAAGTGGTATTTTTCATCTCAAGCCAGATGATACCAATCTATCCAGCCTGATTGAAACGATGTTGCTGCTAGATCGTTCACCACTCATGATACAGCAGTATTTACCAGCAGTTTCCAAAGGCGATAAGCGTGTTATCATGATTGATGGTGTTGCCACCGGCGCGGTAAATCGTGTTCCTACTGCCGGAGAAGCCCGTTCAAATCTGCATGTTGGCGGCAAAGCGGAACAATCTGATCTGGATGAAAATGATTACCGCATTGCTGAAGCTATTGGATCATTTTTAAAAGAAAAAGAATTACTGTTTTGCGGGATAGACGTTATAGGCGGCTATCTGACCGAAATCAATGTCACATCACCAACTGGCCTTCGTGAAATCAAAAGATTAAGCGGCATTGATCTAGCGGTTAAAATCTGGGACAGCATTGCGGCTAAACTGTAATTGCCTCATGATAATGGTGGCAATGACCGGTACTGCATGGCTTCGGCAATATGGGGGCGTTCAACGACTTCACTTCCATCAAGATCAGCAACACTTCGCGCCACCCGCATGACCCGATGATAGCCACGCGCCGAAAGACGCAATGTTTCGGCACTTTCCTGAAGAAAAGATTTATCACTAGCATTCATCTGCATGACATTTTCCAGTTGCATGCCATCCAGCTGGGCATTAACCACACCGTCTGATTGTTCAGCACGTTGAAAGCTTCGCAGGCGGGCATCCTGAACGCGGCGGGCAATATCTTGACTGGTTTCACCTGACCCGTGATCTGACAGGGCTGAAATGGGAACTTCCGATACTTCGATCAACATGTCAAAACGATCCAGCAAAGGCCCAGATATTTTCGCCATATAATCACGCCCACAACGAGGAGCCTTGGCACAGGCACGAGATGGATCACCCAAATATCCGCATCGCATGGATTCATAGCAGCAATCAGCTGAAACCGTGCCGGATATTAACATGGTGATTTGCGCGACTTACCACTGCTTTACCCGTTTCAATTGTTTGCCGTAAAGCATCTAGCTGATGTGCTGGCCATTCTGCCAGTTCATCAAGAAATAGAACACCACCATGAGCCAGACTAACCTCACCAGGTTTGGCACGAACCCCGCCACCAACAAGAGCTGCAACCGAAGAAGAAATGATGCGGGTCACGGAAAGGCCGGGAAACAATTAATCCGGCCTTATCCAGATATCCGGCAATAGAATGTATCATGGTAACGTCAATTGATTCCTTTGCTAGCATAGGCGGAAGAATACCTGCCAGCCGTGATGCCAGCATCGATTTTCCCGAGCCAGGTGGACCCATCATTAACAGATTATGGCCACCAACCGCCGTAATTGCCAACGCTCTTTTGGCCATATCCTGACCAACCAGATCAGACATATCCGGAAAAGATAATTGTGTTTCGGCTACTTTCCCTTCCGGGTTAGGAAGCACCTGTTCACCCCGCAGATGATTGATCAGGGTCATCAAACTGGGGGCCGCAATAATATTAATCTCACCACCCCATGCAGCTTCGGCCCCATTAACCGCAGGACAAATTAAACCCATCTGTTGTGATGCAGCTCCAATAGCTGCCGCTAGAACACCATTAACGCCGGTAATAGTGCCATCTAATGCCAGTTCACCCATGACAATCATTCCATCAACACTATCTGATGGCACCGCACCCATAGCAACAAGCAGGCCAAGGGCAATAGGCAAATCAAAATGCGACCCTTCTTTTATGAGATCAGCAGGCGCCAGATTAACAGCGATACGTTTAGGCGGTAAGGACAAACCCAAAGAGGATAAAGCCGCATGCACCCTTTCTTTTGATTCGACCACAGCTTTATCTGCCAATCCTGACAATCGCTATATTCGGCAATCCATTTGATAGATGTACCTGCACATGGACAGGCACAGGTTCAAGACCGCGAAAAGCTAACGTTTGGATGGATGCCTGCATAAATTTATCTTACGGCGCATTATTCTTGATTAGGTTGTAGCGTCGCATAAATCAGGTATCAATTCAAGACTAGAACAATTTATCCGGTTTTGCGGGATCGCATAGCACCAAGTGGCTCACCACCAAGCACATGACCATGCAGATGCGGGGACTTCTTGTCCGCCATGATGTCCGACATTCACGATCACACGGTAACCATGATCGGAAACACCCGTTTTTCTGGCCACACGCGCCAAGGCTCGCACCCAGTCTGCCAGTTCAGCATCACTAGCCTGATCAGCGAAATCAGTCAGATCTTGATATGCCCCGCGTGGAATAACGAGGTGATGCTTGGGCGCTTGTGGGTTAATATCCGCAAAGCTAAAAGTATGCTGATCTTCATCAACAGGTGCAGATGGAATACGACCATCAAGTATCTGTGCAAAAATATTATCAGGATCATAACTCATAGATTTTCTCCTCATCAGTTTTGCTGATGGTTAAGTCCGGCTGGATTTTTCTTCAATACCAGATTGCTGGCGGCGGCGGGATAACTCATCCCATAATTCCTCAAGAGTGATATCAGCGGCCGCCAATACAACCAGCAGATGATAAACCACATCAGCCGCTTCACCAATAAGGTCATCGCGCTTGCCAGACATGGCCGCAATAATGGCTTCGGTTGTTTCTTCACCGAGTTTGCGGGCAGGCAGTTGAGGGGCTTCCAGCAATAGGCGTGCTGTCCAGGATATCTTCGGGTCTTCGCCACGGCGTGACAGGATAATATCATAAAGCTCTTCGAGGATTGAAATGCTCATCTTGTCGCTCCTTTATGGTATGCGGACTTCCAGTCCGTGATCAGCCATATGTTGTTTGACGGTATTCATATCAAGTAAACCAAAATGAAAGATGGATGCAGCTAACACGGCTGATGCATGACCTCAGTAATCGCTTCGACCATGTGATCGGCCTTGCCAGCACCACCTGATGCAATCACCGGAATAGATACCGCATCACTAACGGCCCGCGTCAATGGAATATCATAGCCGTTTTTAGTACCATCAGCATCCATAGATGTAAGCAAAATCTCACCCGCACCCATGGCACAGCCCTTTTCTGCCCATGCAATAGCATCGATACCGGTCGGGGTGCGGCCGCCATGGATTACAACCTCAAACCAGCCATCAGCATGACGGCGAGCATCAATAGCCAACACCACACACTGGCTACCAAAACGGGATGCAGCCTCGGATAATAATTCAGGGCGTTTTACAGCAGATGAATTGATAGATACTTTATCGGCGCCTGCCAGAAGCAATTTTCTGAAATCTTCAACCTCACTAACACCGCCACCAACAGTCAACGGCATAAAACAATGATCTGCTGTCCGGCTAATAACATTAGCCATGGCCTTTCTGCCTTCTATACTTGCGGAAATATCCAGAAAACAAAGCTCATCTGCACCAGCATCATTATATATTTTAGCTTGCTCAACCGGATCACCAGCATCAACCAGATCAACGAAATTAATTCCTTTGACGACCCGACCTTCATGAACATCCAGACAGGGGATAACTCTTACGGCAAGCATCAGACAGCCCTTTGATAGGTAATGGCATCTTCAAGCTTAAGACGGCCATCATAAAGGGCACGACCAATAATCACACCATGAACAGCCGTTCCTGCCAGCCGTTTGATATCCGTGATATCTGCAACCCCGCCTGATGCAATTACCGGAATGGATACCGCTTCAGCCAGTGCCAATGTTGCTTCATGATTAACGCCTTCAAGCGCACCATCACGGCTAATATCCGTGAAAATGACAGCAGCAACGCCGCCATCTTCAAATCGACGCACCAGATCAAGAACCGGAATATGTGATGTTTCAAGCCATCCTTCGGCAGCAATCATCCCGTCTTTTGCATCTGCCCCAACCGCGATCTGGCCAGGGAATGCTTTCGCCGCTTCAAGAACCAGCGCGGGGTTTTTTGAGGGCAATCGTCCCTAGAATGACACGCTCAACCCTTGCTCTAGCCAAGCAGAGATCATCTTTATATCTCTGATCCCGCCACCAAGTTGTAGCTTCATACCAGATGCAAGAATAGCTTTCACCGCATCAATATTTACCGGTTTTCCAGCCACAGCACCATCTAGATCAACACAATGAATCCATTGCGTTCCCGCGTTCGCGAATTGATCAGCCTGATCACCGGGGTCATTATTGTAAACCGTTAACTGATCAAAATCACCATGCCGCAAACGCACACATTTGCCGTCTTTTTAGGTCTATAGCCGGAAAGATGATCATGACTCAGATGGCCCTTTTTCGGGACGTTCTGATTTTTCATTAATTTCTTTATAATAGTAATATCCTGTCGCATATTCACCATTGATATAGGCATATTTCGGGTGTTCACCAAAGCGGATATATCCTGCGGCTTCGTATCGCTGAATAGCTCGCTTCTGGGTGGCACGAACATCCAGATTGATAACCTTGAATCCTTCAGATCGGGAAAATGCCTCGGCCTCATCAAGCATCAAGGGGGCTAGTCCTTGCCCCCGTGCCCATGGCGCCACAAAAAAAGTCGTCAATGAGCATGTCAGTTTCTGGGCTTCATTATTCCGCGGTGGACGCAGTATCTGGCAACTAGCACCAACAACCCCGTCAATACGGCCAATGATAAGCTCTCGTTCCGGGATAAGCATAACACCTTTCCAGTAATCTTCGAGAACGTTCCGTGGTGGCGGGGTTATCCAGCCAAAACCACCGCCACTTTCAATGGTTTCGATGGCTGCATCGCATAATTCGATTACATCAGCAGCATTAAGGTTTTTAACTGTTTCCACAGCCGTAATTGGTTTTCTATTATCTTGTGCCATCATGACAAGCTATTCCCTTTTTGGTTAGGGGGTGTAAGACAGCCAGTTTGAAAGAATACGCTGTCCTACTTTCTGGCTTTTTTCTGGATGAAATTGAAGCCCGATAATATTATCTCTTTTTACTGCGGCAACAATATGACCACCGTAATCGGTTCGCGCCGCAATCTGTTTATCATTACCGCCAGTCAGATGATAGCTATGAAGAAAATATACCCGGCTATCATTATTCAGTCCGGCAAAGATCAAATCATCAGAAAAATCCTCTGATATGACTAAATGGTTCCAGCCCATATGCGGCACTTTAAGAGGGTGACCATCCATCACCGGTGACATTCGCGTAATCCCGCCAGACACCCAGCCAAGCCCGTCAATGGTTACACCACCTTCATCACCATATTCTGCCAGTAATTGCATACCGACACAAATTCCCAGAAATGGACGGCCATGATCAATGGCCAGTTATATGTGTTAACGCATCAATCATGCCATCGATTAGAATCAGATTTTTTTACAGTCCGCAAACGCTCCAACACCCGGCAAAACCAGATAATCAGCTGATGCCACAACATCAGGGTCTGAAGAAACCAGCGTCTGATGCGGCAATCCAGCATCATGAGCGGCGGTTTTCAGAGCATGTTCAACCGAGCGCAAATTGCCCGAACCATAGTCCACAATAACCAGTTTCATTGACGACTGCTTTTTACAGCACCCCTTGGTCGAAGGAATACGATCTGACTGTCTGGGATCAATCGCAACAGCTATTTTGCAGGCCTGTGCCAATGCCTTGAAACTACTTTCAATAATATGATGGGTGTTGCTACCATAGCAGGTTTCGATATGAAGCGTCATGCCCGATGCTTGGCTGAAGGCACGGAAAAATTCTTCAAATACTTCGGTATCCATATCCCCTAGCCGCGGCGAAGGTAATTTGACATGCCATACCAGATAAGGCCGGCCGGAAATATCAATAGCAACTCTGGTCAGGGCTTCATCCATAGGCAGAAAAGACATCCCATAACGGTTAATACCGCGGCGATCACCTAGCGCACGGGAAAACGCATCACCCAGTGCCCAGCCACAATCTTCAACCGTATGATGAGCATCAATATGCAAGTCACCCTGACAATCTGAGCGTGATATCAATCAGGCTATGGCGGCCTAATTGTTCAATCATATGATCAAAAAACCTAAACCTGTTGAAACCTTGACTGTGCCGGTACCATCAAGATTGACATAAGCCGAAATGCTTGTTTCATTGGTTTGACGTTTAACATCTGCTTTTCTTGGTGCTGCTGTTATTGGTGTTGGGTTTTCTTTAGTCATGAAAACTCTCCTTACAGGAACTGAGTGATTCTGTATGGGCGGTTACTAACAGGAACAGCGTCATTTTGCTAGTATAATTACAAAAACTGGTCTTGCCGTGTTTTTAGCCATTCGGCCATTATTCTTGCTTCTTCTTCGCTTACCTTAGGCAATAATTGTGCAAATAAATTTGCCGCGATCATCGCATCCTGACTCAAGCCGGACGTGTCAATCACTACCCTTTGATTGGATAATCTGGCTAATTCTTTCAATGCTTCCGGCATCTTCCCATATCAGCCCGAACAAGCCGCAAATCTGATCCATCATGATAACCCCGGGGGAAGCACGCCTGCCATGTTCTACCTGCGATAGATATGCCGATGATACGCCCAGATGATCAGCCATACTGGCCATCGTCATGCCATGCTGTTTTCGCAAGTCACGCAGTTTTTTCTCCGAATGGTGTCATGATTTTCTGCCGTAATTTTATATACCAGGCGCCCAGTGCCGCCATCTTTGGGTTTTGCGGTATGATATGCTACCACCTGTTCGGATAAGGGGCTTCATCCAGCCAGTTGGGCAAAGCTTGTCTTATAACGCCTTTACCAGCAACCCCTTTACCGGTAATCACCAGAATATGCTGATGCTTTTCCATTTGTTTTTCTGTAATGAATCGGCGCAAGCCATTCTGGCATTATCCATGGTCATACCATGAAGATCAAGTCTTGCAGTCGGATTAATCTGACCACTTCTAATCCGTTTGGCATCCATCCGCGAAATACCGCTGACTTTTTCTGCCGCTAGATCAGCAGGTTTTAAGTCCCGATATGATAGGGGTTTTGATATATGGCCCGGCGGGGAGGGATGACGGATTAAAATCATATTTCCGTGATGTATTCAGGTCTGGTGATGTTTTCCCAGTGGTCATTGCGGCCAAAGACGGATTTTTTACCTTAGGCTTTGGTGCGACAATCGAATCCTGCGGCATAGGGTTTATCGTTTTAGCCACTTCCTGCCAGAGAAAATCATCATCTTTATTTCTTTTCAGCTTGTCCCGCTTTTTCATCTGTCGGCTTTCATGCTCAATATACTGGCATTCCATATACTAGCCTGATTGATAGGATCAGTTTTCTGAAGTCTGCGTTTCCACCAATAACCAGTTCGGGTTAGATGAGCTGACATCATGTTCAAATGTCCATTGATCAACGAATGTTTCGGCTTCTTTAGGATCACCATCAATGATGGTTCCGTTTTCGTCTTTCAACACTCTGATTTGTGTGGACTGGTATTCCACAGTAATAGAAGCAATGCCCTCGACTACCATGGCATTTTGAATATCAACCCGACTTAAATCTGTCAGTGTAATACTCAATTCTTCGCCTGCTTTGTTACGCTCATTGATAACATCAGAAAAACTGCTGGCCATGTCATATCCCAATAATGGTCTCAATTCATCCATATCACCACGCGCAAAGGCTGTCAGAATCATTCCATATACCTGTTCTGCCCCATCGATGAAGGCCTGTTGGCTGAAATTCGGATCAGCAGCGATAATACGGCATCGATTCCCTGACCAGAAGGCAGGTTGGTGTTAAAGTCTGGTTTGGATTGCGTTTTAAATGCTGCGGTTGACCTTGTGTTTGGATCTTCTTCAAACCCCTCACGCCGTCCAAGAATGGAACGTAGCCGGAATATCAAGAAAATTGCCAGCACCGCAAAAATTAAAATATCGACAAAGGGCCCATTAAACATGGTTTTCTCCTATTGGCTTAAGCCTTTTATGCCACGCGCCAGTTTATGCTCTTGTTACATACAGATAGACGCATTAGGTTAAAACAACAAGACTCTAGTGATTATTCGATAAAAAGAAAATGATTTTGAGTCATGTAAGCAAAATCTGGAAAGGATATTATCACCACTATATGGGGATATATTGTCAGAACAATTTTAAGGAATGATCATGAGAGGTCTGTTAATTCTTGCTTTTATTATTGCCCTGATTTGGGTTGAGGTATTGGTTTTCGGGATCGTAGCAGATGCCATAAATGTTCTCCCAACCATCATCGGTGTCTTTGTTACCGCTATCATTGGCTTTCAGTTGATGCGCTACCGGTTTATGCAGATTGTTGCCAATGGCGGAATAACAAAACCCCCACATGAAATCATGCCACTAGTATTGCCTGTTCTGTTCGGAGGATTTGCGCTGTTAATCCCCGGTTATGCCAGCGATGCTTTTGGGATATTATGCTTTATTCCGGGCAGTCGGGATGCCATTGGATATGCGCTATTTCATCTGTTTCCTGCCGCCCGAAATAGACCTTTTCCTTTTCAGGCAGGTGGCTTTAGCGCACATATGCACATGAATATGACCAATCAGGATCATCAGGCTGGGATGATCCTGATCAGCCATCCCGGATGCCGACAGATCATCCGTCTGATATGATTGTTGAGGGCGAAGCAGAGCATATTGACCCTGATGACAATCATGATAGAAATAAACCCAGATAAATAGGCGGTTATTATCCAGCCGAAAGGAAATCATTATGAGCACGGAACAACCAGCCAATATTGCCGATGGTGGGATCACTACACCAGATCAACAAATCACATTTCATAGCCATTACGTTAAAGATTTGTCTTTTGAAAACCCGCATGCACCTAATATTTACAATAATCCATCAGATGCGCCTCAGGTATCCGTTAATTTTTCTGTTACCTCAAAACCCATTGCTGACAGAGAAAGACATTATGAAGTCGTTCTGATGATCAAGGCATCAGCTAAACAGGGTGAACAGACAATGTTTCTGGCTGAACTCAGCTATGGCGGGGAAGTATCGGTGGCAGCAGATATGGAAGAAAGAACCATTCATCCCATCGTCATGATCGAAGGCCCCCGTTTTCTGTTTCCCTTGCCCGCGCATTGATGAGCAATATCACCCGTGATGGCGGGTTCATGCCGCTGAACATTCAACCGATAGATTTTATTCGCCTTTATCAGATGCGGATGCAGCAACAGCAACAAGCGGCTGAGCAATCAGAAGATCAGGATTGATATTTATTCCAGATAGGATTTTCCATCTGATTTACAAAATGCTGATGAGCCGCGCGCTCATCGGCGTGTTCAGCAAAATCGCGTGCCACTCTGGCTGTATCAGATGGTGAAGAAACTGATATGATCTGTTCATGACTAATTACGGCGCTATCTGACGGTGAAAGCTGTCCTAGTTCCCCCATCAGATCAGGCTGTTTGCCGCCAATGAGTTCGATATATACCAGTGCAAGCAGATCAGCATCAATAAGCGCACCATGCAGATCACGGCCAGAGTTATCAATACCAAATTTTTTACATAATGCATCAAGACTGGCCTGACCGCCTGGATATTTTTTCCGCGCCATCATTAAGGTATCAATGACAAGATCATTGCTAATCGCCGGCTTTGCAATCGGCTCAATTCCGCATTAATAAAGCCCATATCAAAACTGGCATTATGAATGACTAAAGTTGCATCACTGATAAAATGCAGAAAGTCATCAGCAATATCGGCAAAAACAGGTTTATCCGCCAGTTGATCAATCGTTATGCCATGAACTTCGCTAGCCCGAACATCAATATCACGTTCGGGGTTTATATAAACATGAAATGCTTACCGGTGGGAATATGGCTAATTAATTCCACGGCACCAATCTCGATGATCCGATGGCCAAGTTCATGTTCAAGGCCGGTGGTTTCTGTATCAAGAACAATTTCACGCATCACGCGTCTCCCGTAACAGAATATCTGTTATCATCTGATCAATATACCAGCCTGTAACCATTTTACCATATGCGGTTGGCAGGACATAATCTGCCAGTTCTTGTTTTTCGGCGTCAGGGGTTTGAGCCCTAAGGATTTGACTGAATTTTTCATCTGTCATACCATCCCGCGCCATAGCTCTTTTTTTCTGCACCCACAAAGGCGCAGAAACAGTGGCGACATAATCACAGAAATTCTCTGACCCTGTTTCGAATAGAAGCGGGATATCAAAAACAATAATAGGCGGGGATCATCATCAAGATAATCCGCCCAGCTTTCCCTGTCATGCCGGACAAGTGGGTGAATGATTGCTTCTAGCTTGGCACGTTTTTCCGGATGCTTGAATACATCAGCCGCTATGGCTTTTCGGTCAATCCCGCCAATTCCATCATCAGCATGTGGGAATAATTCCAGCACTGGCTGAACCGCCTCACCATGATTTGACATCAAGCGATGCACCACAGCGTCAGAATCATGGACAGGTATTCCACGTTCACGCAACATATTTGCAGCCGTCGTCTTGCCCATAGCAATAGACCCTGTCAGACCGAGGCGAATCATGTTTTACAGGCTCCAGTCCGAAACGACGTAAATAATCCAGACATTCTATCATGGGGAAGCCCTGTATGGTGTAGGAACATCCTTCCATTTTGCTGATAATATGAACTCCCTAGTTTTTCTATCATATACACACCGGGGGTGATAAATGCGTCATCGCCCATCGCATCAAGATAGGATTCAATTTCCTGATCATCAAGCTGGCGGCAGGTGATTTTCGGGGATTTCACCACATGCCAAAGCCGTTGACCACCAAGAAGAATAATGCCAGCCGTAACCAGTTCATGTGTTTTTCCGGAAAGTTGTTGTAATCGGGTTTTGGCGTCTGTTCTGGTGACAGGTTTGCTATATATATTGCCATCACAGACCAACAATTGATCAGATGCAATCACCAGTGCTGTCGGGTGAAGAGCAGATAGTTTCATCGCCTTGGCTTCTGCCAGCATGGAAGCGGTATCGGTTGGCGATAAATTTTCATGACTTGCAGCCGCCGGATTGCGTCTTCATCAAGATTAGCAGCAATGGGCGTAGGGAAATAGCCGCATCATTAAACATACGACGTCAGCGGTGCTTTCGGTTGCCAAAATGATCTCATTATTGGCCAGTTTCCATAGTAATGGCGGAGATATCCACAGTCATTAGGATTTTCCTCAATCCACTGGCTATGAATATTGATAATTTCAGCGGCTGTTTCTTCAATAGATTTTCGGGATACATCAATGATTGGCCATCCCTGTTCCTTGAATAATTTAGTGGCCTGATTTAATTCATCATTGATTTTTCTGATATCCGCATAATCAATATCATTTTCAACATTCATGCTTTCCAGACGATTTCGCCTGATCTGTGATAATCGTCTGGCTTCATTGATTAACCCCACAACAAGCACATTTTTATTCTGCATTAACTCAATTGGTGGTGGTGCTATGCCCGGAACCAATGGATAGTTTGCCACCTTGTACCCGCGGTTGGCCAGATAGATAGACGTTGGCGTTTTTGAACTTCTGGATACCCCTACCAGTAATATATCGGCGTTATGGATCGATGACATTGCCTGACCATCATCATGATGAACAGCGAATTCCAGGCTTCCATACGGTTGAAATATGCTTCATCCATGCGATGTTGGGCACCTATCCGTGCGGTGGATGGTTTACCCAGCACTTTAGATAACGTCCGGACAGCTGGATCAAGGATACTAAGATAGGGAACTTTGCTTTTCTGGCAAATTTGTTCTAGCTCCAGTCTGATATCAGCATCTGAAATGCTATAAAATACCACGCCGCCATGTTCGGTTATTTCTTCTTTTATGGTTTGAAGATGTTCCATTGTCCGGACAAGTGTCCAGACATGTTCTATTGGCCTGTGCACCAGAAAACTTCCCTAATGCCGCCCGTGCCAGCATATGGGTGGTTTCACCAGTAGCGTCAGATATTAAATGAATATGAATGTTTTGTTTGGGCTCATCTGGTACTATCTCATTTTCATTGTCATGATCATTAGAATTGAACTAGGCCATATGGCAATCCATAAATCCCAAATGGTCTGACCATAGCATGACAGCAAGTTATCAGGTGATGTTCATAAGCTGTGGATAAAAATAGGATAATAACTGCAAGGAAATATCTTTTTCATATTCAGATATGTTTTCCCAATTTAGTCCACATCGTTATGAGTTTGTGGATAGATGATGAACAAATTTGACGATCTTGGGGAAAAACTTTCCTATTTTAGGGTTTTTAGGCTTTAGACATAAATGTTTTATGGTAAAACTCTGTGGATAAATGATGACTTAACTGTAAATCCCGTTTTCCAGTAATCATTCATCATCAATCACCTTTATATATTTATATATATAATTATATAGGTAATATTATGAAAATAACGATACAATAAATGGAATTGATTTTACCCTACCACCAATATGGTTTATGCGACAAGCAGGACGTTATCTTCCTGAATATCGTGCTTTAAGAGAAACAACATCAGATTTTATAAGTTATTGTTTGGATAGTGATAAAGCATCCGAAGCCACATTACAGCCCATTACCCGATTTGATTTTTGATGCAGCGATTATTTTTTCCGATATCTTGATGATTCCATGGGCAATGAATAGGAATGTCAGATTTATCCCTGGCGAAGGGCCAAAACTGGATCCGTTATCGCATCCGAAAGATTTAGTTGTTCCTGATAGCAATGAAATGATGACTAAATTACAACCTGTTCTGGATGCTATCAAGAAAACAAGATTAGCGTTATCAGATGAAAAAGCTTTAATCGGGTTTTGCGGCGCGCCATGGACAGTATCAACTTATATGATGGAAGGAGGATCAAGTCGTGATTTTGCTTTATCCAGAAAATGGTTATGGCAAGACCCGGCTGCATGTGACCAGCTTATGGATCATCTGGTTTCTAGCTTCCATCGATTTACTAGAAGGTAAGGCAAAGGCTGGTGCCAATATTCTTATGATCTTTGATAGCTGGGCAGGAGTTGTTCCTTCATATCTACGGCATCGGTTTCTTATTGATCCGGTGGCAAAAATAATCAGTGGTTTACGCGCCCGCGATATTCGTTTGCCAGTTATTGCCTTTCCAAAAGGATTATCTGGCGGTTTTGACGAATATGTGAAAGCAACAGGATGTGATGTTCTGGCTATTGATCATACTGTTGATCCTGTATGGCTTCATGCTCATTTACCGAAAGATATTGTTGTTCAAGGTAATCTTGACCCGATTCTGTTGAAACAGGTGGTAAATCCATGTGCAAAGCGAGCTGACACCATTATCAAAGCCTTTTCTGGCCGACCGCATATATTTAATTTAGGACATGGTATAGGCCAATTTACACCTATTGAACATGTCACAGAGTTACTTGATCATTTACGAAAACATATCAATAATTCAGCTTATATTCAGAGGAAACCAAGATGACGTATTTATGGGTTAAAGCCTTTCATGTTCTGGCTATCATTTCTTGGATGGCAGGACTTCTCTATCTGCCACGGCTTTATGTCTATCACGCTATGGTAGAACGCGGTTCCGCAAGAGATCTGACGTTTCAGTTAATGGAAAGGCGGTTATTAAAGCCATCATGAATCCGGCGATGATTGCCAGTTTCATCTTTGGTTTCTGGATGGGCCTGATTGATCCTGATCTGTTAAGTCAGGGGTGGTTCCATGTCAAATTAGGGCTGGTTTTACTAATGGCCGGTGTTCATGGCAAGTTTGCCGTTATGCGTAAAGCTTTCGAACAGGGGCGAGCAAACCAAAGTGATAAATATTATCGCATCTGGAACGAAGTTCCGACGGTTTTGATGATTGTTATTGTCATATTAGTGATTGTTCAGCCATTTTAATATGATTTCTTGACATTTTATAAAGTTAAAGTATAAATTTTCCAATCTTTCTTTTTTATAAAAAAACATACCTGTTTTTCCTCACATGAATCTTCAAGACCTCAAGAAAAAAACCCCTGCCGAATTGCTGTCTTATGCCGAAGAGCTTGAGATAGAAAATGCTTCAACCTTACGCAAACAGGATATGATGTTTGCTATTCTGAAGCAATTGGCAGATGATGATGTTCCCATTTATGGTGCTGGCGTATTAGAAGTGCTTGGCTGATGGGTTTGGTTTTCTGCGTTCACCAGAATCTAATTATCTGCCCGGCCCTGATGATATTTATGTCTCACCAAGCCAGATTAAAAGATTTTCTTTACGAACTGGTGACACGGTTGATGGTCAAATAAGAGCCCCTCAAGAAGGTGAGCGTTATTTCGCATTTTGAAAGTGGAACAGGTCAATTTTGAAGATCCATCCGCTGTGCGGCACCGAATAAACTTTGATAATCTGACACCGCTTATCCACAGGAAAAACTCACTTTTGAGTTACCCTTTTCTCCTGATAATAAAGATTACACACCACGGGTTATTGATCTAGTTTCACCAATGGGTAAAGGCCAGCGTGGGTTGATAGTAGCACCACCACGCACGGGTAAAACCATGATGCTGCAATCTATTGCCCATGCGATTTCTTCCAACCATCCTGAGGTTTATCTGATTGTTCTTCTGATTGATGAACGCCCAGAAGAAGTCACGGATATGCAGCGTTCCGTCAATGGTGAAGTGATTTCTTCCACTTTTGATGAACCAGCGGCACGTCATGTACAGGTTACCGACATGGTGATTGAAAAAGCCAAACGGTTAGTTGAACATAAACGCGATGTTGTGATCTTGCTTGATAGTATTACCCGTCTTGCGCGTGCCTATAATACTGTGGTGCCTTCATCTGGTAAGGTTTTAACCGGTGGAGTTGATGCCAATGCATTGCAACGGCCAAAACGCTTTTTTGGTGCTGCTCGGAATATCGAGGAAGGGGGTCATTAACTATCATTGCCACCGCCCTGATTGAAACAGGTAGCCGTATGGATGAAGTTATCTTTGAAGAGTTCAAGGGCACCGGTAATTCTGAAGTTATTCTGGACCGTAAACTTTCTGACAAGCGTATCTTCCCGTCTATTGACATCACAAGGTCAGGCACGCGTAAGGAAGAGTTACTTATTGAAAAAGACACCCTGTCGAAAATGTGGATATTGCGCCGCATTCTGATGCCAATGGGGCAAGTGGATGGCATGGAGTTTCTTATTGATAAACTGAAACAGACCAAGAGCAACGAAGATTTCTTCCAGTCTATGAATCAATAGATATCTTGATTCTGGCAATATTCTATTTTGATTTTTTCTAGTCATCTAGCTGAGGCAGGCTGAAAAGATTTTTCATGTGTAATCAAACTGGCCTTAATGCTTAAATTTCTTGGATCGGATGGCGATAATGATCTGATAGCCCCAAAATTGCCAAGATCACCATCAATTCTTGTTATCCGGTGGCACGGATATATGATCGGGATGGGGTTTTTTGCACAGGCTGATCCAGCGGCCCGTACAGCATTTGGTTTACCTGCCCTTTCTGCCAGAATCGAATAGCTGATGGTTTCTCCGTAAGCGACCTGCCGTAAGGTAGTCAACCAATCCCGCTGGCTTTGCGTTACGTTTTCCAAGGAAACCGGTACGGTAAAGGGTGTCGTTTTCCATCTGCATATTCCTGCAATTCTTGAAACGCCTGATCAAGAATGGCATCGCTATCGTTATCTTTGGTTTTTTCGGTCACCCATGTGAGATTTGTAATGGCTTTTCCATTAGATGCCATGGTAATCAATCCAAATGGGGTGATTTCTGTTCTTTGAGGCATGATTTTCACCAATATGTTACGCGCATGCCCTGATGCTGACACGAATATGGGCTATATCAATAAGCCAAGTATGAAGGATGAATTGTGAATAAACAAGATGAAACTATTTTTGCACTAGCAACGCCAGCCGGACGGTCAGCGGTTCAGATTATTCGTGTGTCTGGTTCAGGCGCTGCACGGGCTTTGCGGCGGCTATCTGGTAATTTGCCATCGCCGCGTGTGATGACATATTGTGCCATTACGGATATTCATGGCAATAAAATCGATTACGGCATGACTGCCTGGTTTCCGTCACCTGCCAGCCCAACCGGTGAAGATTACGCCGAGTTTCATTTACATGGTACGCCTCACATTGGCCGAATGCTTATGCTTGCTCTTGAAGAATTACCGGCTTTCCGGCTTGCTGATGCAGGGGAGTTCACGCGCCGTAGTTTTCTTAATGGAAAAATGACTCTGGATCAGACAGAAGCGTTAGCAGATGTAATTGATGCCGATACAGAAGCCCAGCATCGCCAGGCTATGGCAAGACTTGATGCGCCATTAAGCAAATTAACCGATCATGGCGTCAACAATTGATTGCTCTGATGGCAAGGCTGGAAACCCTGATTGATTTTGCGGATGAAGATATTCCAGACAATTTAAGTGAGGATATTCACCATCGGTTGAGTGAACTTAATTCTGATATCAGCAGCATTCTTAAAGACGCTGATCGTGGGGTTATCATTCGTGACGGGGTTAATATTGTGCTGATTGGTCGTCCTAATGCCGGTAAATCGACTCTTCTTAACACCCTGGCAGGACGTGATGATGCGATTGTATCAACCGAGGAAGGCACAACACGCGATATTATAAAGGTTTCTCTTCAATATGGATGGTTACGCTGTTCATCTCAAAGATACCGCTGGTCTACGTCATACGGATAGCCTTGCCGAAAAAGAGGGGATAAAACGGACTATTCATGCCGCCGCTGATGCTGACATTGTTCTTTTGTTGATAGATGTGCAAGATATTGAAAACAAAGGTGATTTGGGGATACATTGGAGTTCAGTCTGTGCTGAAGCGGGTATTGATAGCACGGAATCAAAGCCTATTATCATCCCTGTTCTTACCAAAATCGATATGATTTCTGATCAGTCACTGAAAACAGACGTATCTTCTGAAATGGACTGGCCATGTATATCTGCTGAAACCGGTACTGGCATGGATGCATTGCGCGACATGATCAAAGCCGCCATGGATCAACGCATCGGATCAGGAGAGGCGGCCATGGTAAGCAGAGAACGCCATCGCCTTGCTTTAGTGGATTGCCGGGATAGTCTTGCTTCAGCCCAGTTGGTTGATCCTGTTGTTAACCCTGAATTGCTGGCCGAAGATTTGCGGCATGCCGCACAGGCACTGGGTCGAATATCTGGTCAGGTTGATGTAGAGGATCTGCTTGATGAAATCTTCAGCTCATTTCTGCATTGGAAAATAGTAACCCATTGTAAAAAAACATAAAAACCATGTTTCACGTGAAACATATATAGAAATCGATTTTTTCCATAGCCTTGACCCGATGCGGTGTTGCGCGTATTGTCACGGCAATTCTGCAATAGATATATACAGATTTTGTGTCCTATTGGCGCAAGCATAGGGGTGTTAATGTCATCATATGATGTATTAGTTGTTGGTGGAGGCCATGCTGGCGTCGAAGCCGCCGCCGCTGCTGCGCGGATGGGTGCGCGTGTTGCCTTGCTCACTATGCATAAGGATACCATAGGGGATATGTCCTGCAATCCGGCTATTGGCGGTCTGGGCAAGGGGCATCTGGTTCGGGAAATTGATGCGCTTGACGGATTGATGGCAAAAGCGATTGATGCATCGGGCATTCAATTCAGAATGTTAAACCGGTCGCGTGGGGCAGCGGTTCATGGCCCCAGGGCTCAGGCTGACCGCACGCTTTATAAAGCGGTTATTCAACAATTGCTGGATGATATCCCTAATCTAACCGTGATTGAGGCTATGGTTGGTGATCTGATCCTGTCAGATGGCCGCTTTGCTGGGCTGATATCTGAAGATGGCAAGGAATATCATGCCCCAGTGGCGGTGCTGACCACAGGCACCTTTCTTGGCGGTATTATTCATCTTGGGGATGAAAGGCAGGAAGCAGGGCGGTTCGGGGAAAGTCCATCCAATGCTTTATCCAGGCGTTTGCGTGATCCATCGCTTGGCCTTGAGGTAGGGCGGCTGAAAACAGGTACTCCCGCCCGGCTTGATCGTAATACTATCGCTTGGGATCGGCTGGAATTGCAGTATGCCGATGATCCGCCTATTCCCTTTTCAACCATGACTGAACGGATTTCTGTTCCTCAAATTCCGTGCGGAATCACGCGGACTAATGCAGAAACGCATCGCATTATTGCCGAATCCATTCATCTTTCTGCTGTCTATTCCGGTCAGATCGAAGGGCAGGGGCCACGTTATTGCCCGTCTATCGAAGATAAAGTGGTGCGATTTAGGGAACGCGATGCCCATCAGATTTTTCTGGAACCTGAAGGGCTTGAAGATCAAACTGTTTATCCAAATGGGATATCCACCAGTCTGCCGCGGTCTGTACAGGATGCTATGATTGCATCCATTGAGGACTGGAACATGCTCGGATAAAGCGATATGGATATGCTATCGAATATGACTATATTGATCCAAGAAGCCTAACACGCGCATTAGAGCTTAAAGCTATACCCGGTTTGTATCTGGCAGGACAGATTAACGGCACAACAGGCTATGAAGAAGCAGCAGCACAGGTTTAATGGCTGGTATAAATGCTGCCTGGCGGCTGGTGGTGGGGATACGCCGTTCATACTGGACAGGGCAACAGCCTATACCGGTGTGATGATTGATGATCTGATTACCCGGGGCACCAGAACCTTATCGAATGTTTACCTCAAGAGCAGAATATAGGCTTCTGCTTCGTGCGGATAACGCGGATCAGCGGTTGACCGATAAAGGGATAGAAATCGGTGTTGTTGCCCATGCACGCCGTGATGCATGGCATGATAAAAAACAGATTCTGGCTAATGTTGAACAAATGCTTGATGCCTGTTCGGCTACCCCAACCAAGCTGGTCACCATAGATATTACGCCTAGCCGTGATGGACGGGCGCAAACAGCCAGAAAATTGTTATCCCGTGAAGGGGTTACTTTGGCTCAACTCATCCCACTCTGGCCTGAACTAGCGAGCATTCCACAGAAATATCATGCCCAGATTGAAACAGATTGTCGTTATGCGGCTTATCTGGATCGTCAGAAAGCTGAGATATAGAAGCCATGCGAAAAGATGAGGCATTAGAAATTCCAGTGGATCTGGATTACCAGCAGATTGGCGGACTATCTTCAGAGAGTATTGATATTTTACGCCGGCATCGCCCTGAAACCATTGCTCATGCTAGCCGTTTAGCCGGATTGACCCCAGCCGCATTATTGGTATTGATCCGCTATATTCATCGGGCGGCATAATGTTTCACGTGAAACACAACCAGTAAGAGAATGATGATGATTGCTGAAGATGCAAGCAGAGAAGAGGTTCTTGCAGAAATAGGGGTGGATGGCTATCGCCACTAAACTGGATCGTTATGTGAGCTTCTGGAAGAATGGCAACAAAATTGAGTCTTGTTGGCCCTGGAACAATGCCACAAATCTGGCAACGGCATATCCTTGATTCGGCTCAATTAATGCCATTAGTAAAGCCAGAAACAGGTGCCATAATGGATATTGGTAGTGGGGCTGGTTTTCCGGCTGGTTTTGGCTATTCTTTATGGTCAACGATTAAAGAAGCCACTACAACTGGTCGAATCAGATGGCCGTAAATGCCAGTTTCTTAAGGAAGATCACAGATATTGGCATAAATGTGCGGGTGATTCATAACAGGGTTGAAGCGCTGGCTTCTCAGTTGGCCAGCAACCATTACGGCACGCGCTGTGGCTCCTCTGGATAAGTTACTAAACTGGACAGCCAAACAGCATCATCCGGGTCTGACTTGTGTCTTTATGAAAGGCAAAAAGGCAAAAGGAAGAATTGACCAAATGTAAAAACTATCAGAAAATCAATGCTATTATGCGTATTGATAGCATTCCTAAATAACCCATCCCGATGGTGTTATCTTGCGTATATCCGGGTTTCGAAAAAAATAGAATATGCCATCTCATCCATCTGGCCGCAAATCAGCACAGAAAACAGCAAAGCCAAAAAGGGTTAAAACATGAACACAAGACAAATTATTGCTGTTAGTAACCAAAAAGGTGGTGTTGGAAAAACAACGACAACGGTAAATCTGTCAACAGCATTGGCCGCAACAGGGCGTTCCATTCTGGTCATAGATGCTGACCCCAAGGCAACGCTAAGCACCGGACTTGGCATTGACAGAGAACAACGCCAAGATGATCTTTATCAGCTGGTTTCTGGGACGATTACCATTGATCAGGCCATTATTTCTACTGAAATTAAAGGGGTAGATATTATTCCGGCGTCAACTGATCTATCAGCAGTTGAATTGAACTGGCTAGTAAATCAAATCGGAATAATCGTCTTAAGTCATTGATTAGTAGTATAAATAAAAAATATGATTATATTTTTATTGATTGTCCACCATCGCTAGGCTTATTGACAGTTAATGCGCTTACGGCCGCGGATTCTATCCTTATCCCACTGCAATGCGAATATTATGCTCTGGAAAGGATTATCGCAATTGATGGATACCGTGGAAATGGTCAGGCAGGGTTTAAATCCACGCCTAACCATAAAAGGAGTGGTGCTAACAATGTATGATAGCCGGAATAATCTATCTGCCATGGTATCGAAAGATGTGCGTGACCATTTAGGCGGACTTGTCTATCAGACGGTTATTCCGCGTAATGTCAGAGTATCCGAGGCACCGTCATATGGCCTGCCTGTATTACTATATGATATCAATTGTGCCGGATCAGACGCTTATATCGCTCTTGCAGGCGAGTTCATCAAACAGGAAAAAAAGAATGGCAAAAACAGATAAATCATCCAAAAAACCCACCCTTTTACGAAAAACAAGTGAAAAAGGCTTAGGCCGTGGGCTGAAAGCATTGCTTGGCGATGCACCCGCATGGGAAGCATTGAGTGGGATCAACCAAGATCAATCCACTGAAGCAAGCGGTCAGCTAAGTAAACAACAACCAGAGAGAAAAGCGGATCAGATTATTGCCATTGAAAAAATTGAACCTAATCCATGGCAACCAAGACGTCAGTTTCCTGCCGAAGAATTAAAGGAACTTGCCGCCAGCATTAATCAGCATGGTATTATACAACCGCTTCTGGTACGCCCGCATCCCGATAAAGCAGATCATGTTCAGCTTATTGCTGGTGAGAGGCGGTGGTGTGCCGCTCAACTGGCACAATTGCATCATGTGCCGGTTGTTATAAGAGAAACTAGTGAACAACAAGCCGCTGAGATGCTCTCATCGAAAATATCCAGCGTCAGGACCTGAATATCATCGAAGAAGCAGAAGGATATCAGCGTTTAATGTCAGAATTTGACTACACGCAAGATGCTCTGGCTATTGTTGTTGGTAAATCCAGAAGTCATCTGGCAAACACGTTACGATTATTGAATTTACCAAGTAAAATCAAAGATATGCTTGCATTATCCGAATTAAGTATGGGTCAGGTCAGGCCGCTGATCGGGCATGATGATGCCCTTGCATTGGCTGAAATGATCAAGGCACGTGGACTTAATGCGCGTCAGGCTGAAAAAACTGGCTGCTAAGGATAAAGCAGGAACAGCCAGCCCCGAGAGGAAAACCCTGATCTCAAAGCAACAGAAAAACAATTAGCGGAACAGTTAGGGCTAGATATCAAACTGGCCTTTGATAGCAAAACGGAATCGGGACGTATCATGATAACCTGTCGGTCGCTGGATCAGTTTGATGCGGTCATTGACCGGTTAACCGAATAAAGCATATCCGCAGGCCATCATGGAAAGATAACACTTCGGCGGCGACGTTTTGCCATCTGGCAAACAGCAAGCAGAGCCTGTGATACAGCGGTATTGGAATGGATACCTGTTCGTGACTGTTTTTCAGCTTGCCCCAGCCGATCAAGGGCAATCATGACATGATGGCTTGACCAATGGTTCAGCTGGGATGAAATCACTGGCTTTTCATTGAAAAAGATAGGCGGTTTGTAGAGGTTCACCGCATCAGAGGCATTCATCCCTTGATCCATATGGCAACATAGCCGAAACAGTCGCTGAAAATAGGTGATACTGGCGCGAATAATGGCTTCAGGGGCAATGCCTTCGGTTATGGCACGATCAAATTGTTGCCCCATGCTGGATATATCACCAGATGCGGCGACGCTGACAACCTGACTGGCGGCAACAGAAGCACTATCACCAAGGGCATTCATCACCATAGCAAGGGTGATATGCCCGTTCGGCCCTGCCATAATGGTTAATTTTTCGATTTCAGACCGGCTCATCAGACGATCACCGAGATGACTAGTTATCCACGCCATAGCATCGGCATCGGCTTTAATATGATATTCTGAAAACATTTCACGGGCCATATGTGCAATTTGTCGTTGCTGGTCAGGATAACAGCCAATGGTAGCGGTGTGTTTGGCGCTATCCAGCATTTTGACAAGTTTGGATTTAGTATTGATATCCCGGCCACTTATGACAATAACGGCCTGAGATGGCGGGTTTTCCAGCACTTGTGTGACAGCAGCACTGGCGATAGTATCTCTGGCTTGAAATACCCGAACCAGTCGTTTTTGTCCCATAGCGGGAATAGCAGCAGCACTATCATAAAGCAGCGATGGGTCTGATCCGATCTGCTCACCAGTGATATCTGTCACCGCAAAGGGATCATTCAGATCAGGAACAAGAATGGTGGATAAAGCTTTAGCCCGTTCGCTTATGAGTCCGTCATCCTGACCATAGAATAATGCTATTAGCAAATCTGCCGGTGGCGCCTTGATAAATTGGTCAATATCGCGCGGCGCAATTTTCATGACAGATTATTGTGCAGATGCTGTTTCAGCATGGTTACCATTATTGAAAAAGGTAAGAAGTTTCAGGTAAACTTTATCAGATAATTGCATAGCTAGTCGTTCACTGGCAAAAGTGGCGGGCTTTATCCTGTCCATAAAGTGATGATACTGCCCCGAATGTAGCGCTTACCCGAATAGAATCAGAAATCAAGACTTTGCCTTCCTGCTGATCATATAGATCATATCTTACGGTCATAGATACAGCAGTATCTGATTTGGATTCTGAAATCCTGGCTGTTAGGCGATAGCGGATATCCTGTGCCGGATAACGATCAAGATACTGCATGATATGCTGGTGAAAAATCTGTTCAGATCGGCTTGATGATGCGCTAACAGATATCTGACCAAGTTCAGAAACACTGGCATTATCAAGGCGTTCTCGATAGAACTACACCCAACTAGCAAAAGCGCAAAGGAAGCCAGAATGAATGATATAAAACGATGCATCATATGATTACACTACCACATTTATGATCCGGTTAGGCACCACAATTACCTTTTTCGGGGTTTTGCCATCCATATGTTTCTGAACAGATTCAATAGCCAGTGCTTCAACCTTGATGATTTCGCTATCGGCTATCTGGTGCAATTTCAAGCGTACCGCGCAATTTTCCATTAACCTGAACAGGCATGGCAATCTTATCAACCTTGAGCCATTTTTCATCACATTCTGGCCATGGCTGGTTAGCCAACAAGCTATCTATGGCCCTAAATGGGTCCACATTTCTTCGGCGATATGGGGGCTATTGGTGCAAGAAGCCGGGTCAGGGTTTCTGCCGCAAATCGCCGTGCCCAGTTTTGTGCCGCGGTATCTTCATCACAGGTGCCAATAGCATTGTTGAGTGTGTATGCAGTGCTGCAACGGCCCGGTTAAACCGGAACCGTCCAATATCATCTGTTATGCTATTGATGGTTTGATGGGTTAACGTGATCAATTCTTCGGCTTTTTGATTCCAGAGTATCTGGCAAGGCGGTATTGAATATCTGCGGAAAGGACGGCTTTTATCTTCGCCAGACTCAAACGGAACAGTCGGGCTCAGAAAACGGCTAGCCCCTTCAACGCCTGAACTTGTCCATTCCATATCACGTTCTGGTGGCGAATCCGACATCATGAATAAACGCGCAGTATCAGCACCATAGGTTTCAATAATATTGTCCGGATCAATGACATTGCGCTTGGATTTGCTCATTTTTTTCAATACGGCCGGCTTGGATGGGCTGGCCATTATCGCGCATCATCCATTTCATCACCCTGTTTTTCCACCTGTTGCGGGAATAACCAATGACCATCAGCATCCTGATAGGTTTGGTGACAAACCATGCCTTGTGTCATCATGCCATCAAATGGTTCGGCTAGATCAAGATAGCCACAAGCGGCCAGAGCGCGTGTGAAAAAGCGGGAATATAGTAAATGCAGAACGGCATGTTCAACCCCGCCAATATACTGATCAACGGGTAGCCAGTATTTTATGGCTTCTTTGGAAAAAGCAATGTCGGGGTCAGGATCAGCAAAGCGGAGAAAATACCATGAGCTTTCAAAAAAGGTGTCAAAGGTATCTGTTTCGCGCGTCGCAGCACCCCCACATTCGGGACAATGCGTATGTTTCCAGCTAGGGTGATGATCAAGCGGATTACCCGGTTTATCAAATGTCACGTCTTCGGGCAAAGTAACCGGTAAATCAGATTCCGGAACATTAACAATTCCACAAGACGGGCAATGAATAATCGGTATTGGACAGCCCCAGTATCGCTGTCGGCTTATCCCCCAGTCACGCAGACGCCACGATATCTTTGCCGCCCCTTTATCCCGTTCTTCCAGTTTAGCAATAGCCGCATCAATGGTTGTTGGCACATCCATACCATTGAGAAATCAGACTGATAAATCACGCCATCACCGGTATAGGCTTCATCAGTGATGGTAAATGTATCGGGGTCAGCATCCTTTGGCAAAACCACAGGAATAACAGGAAGATCATATTTGCGGGCAAAATCAAGGTCACGCTGATCATGGGCGGCACATCCAAATAATGCGCCAGTGCCATAATCCATGAGCACGAAATTAGCAATATAGACAGGCAGCTTCCAGTGAAGGGTCAAACGGGTGATTGACAAAAGCCCTGTATCAAACCCCTTTTTTTCTGCTGCTTCGATGGTAGCTTCGGATGTACCCATCCGATTGCATTCATCCACAAAATCTTTAAGGTCTGGATTGTTTTCGGATAACGCCATAGCCAATGGATGAGTGGCTGAAATAGCCATAAAGCCAGCCCCGTAAAGTGTATCAGGGCGTGTGGTAAATACCTCAATCTGATCAAAACCAGATGGCGCTTCACCGGCAAGATCAAATTCACCATGGCGCCGGTTGACCGCCCAATCCAGTTATGTTGCATCAAGCGAACACGATCTGGCCAGCGATCAAGGGTTTCTATGCATCAAGCAAATCCTGAGCAAAAGCGGTAATTTTAAGAAACCATTGTGATAGCAGTCGTCGTTCAACTGGCGCACCTGACCGCCAGCCGCATCCATTAACCACCTGTTCGTTAGCAAGAACAGTATTTCCACCGGATCCCAGTTTACCCAGCTTTCCTTTTTATAGGCGAGCCCGGCCTTGATAAAATCAAGAAACATTTTTTGCTCAAAACGGTAATAACTGGCATCACATGTGGCAAACTCACGCCGCCAATCATAGGAAAGTCCCATTTTTTTAGCTGTTTGCGCATGGATTCGATATTTGCATATGTCCATTTGGCTGGATGATCCCCCCGTTCGATGGCGGCATTTTCCGCTGGCAGTCCAAACGCATCCCAACCCATGGGGTGTAACACATTAAAGCCCTGTGCCCGTTTAAACCGCGCCACTACATCGCCAAGGGTATAATTACGAACATGCCCCATATGAATCCGCCCAGACGGATAGGGAAACATTTCCAGAACATAATATTTTGGTTTTGATGGGTCAATATCGGCATGAAAACAGCCAGCATCTTGCCACCTGTCCTGCCATTTCCGTTCAATTTCGATGGCGTTATAGCGAGTCATGGATATTCCATAAATATTTTAAAATAAATAAGGGTCATGGTTACTGTTAGCTTTTACATTAGCTGACGGATTTCCGCGCACGGGTGAGGATGAGGTCTTCCATCTTGCGCCCGAAATCGCGATCAATACCAATATCTGTCCAGTTATTATTCTGGTTTTCCTGAAGATACACATTAACGCGGATGGCATCTGCACGAAGCTCCCTGTCCAGAATGAAGACAGCGATTTTAATGCGCTGATTTGCCTGTTCCGGGATGCGGATACCATTCGGTCAGAATGGTGCCGCCAAAGGTATCGATATCATCAATCGGAATAACCGAAACCGTATCAAGAGATGCCCGCCATAATAATGCATTAACCGGCATGCTTCCCGTGCCAGATGCTCTAGGGTTAAGCAGGTCGTTTAGGCTGATGCCGGATTTATCCTTGCCGGTGATAAATGAGCCCAATATCAGTACGGGACTTGGGTTCTTCATAGGGGTGGTTTCTATATATCCACATGCGGATAGCATCATTGACAGCCCGATGGCTGGGACTACCCACCAGAATGAAGACAGCGCAAGTTTAGAGATTTGATTTGGCATGATGAAAACCCTTTATTTGATCATAGGATCAATAAACCACAAAAAGGGGCATAGATAAAGATTTTGATCACAAAGAGAATATTTTTCCATAAAAAAGGCCACCCAGACAGGTGGCCTTTCGTTCTGTTAAACAGAAATGATTAGAATGACATTTTAAGTGATGATCTAATGACTGTACCGTCATTGTTAAGTGATGTTGAACCACCATCGGTAGCTTCAAATGACAACCAACATTGAAAGTGAGGCCAGATGCAATTGTATAATTTGTTCAGAGCTTCAAACGTGTCACCGCTAGTAACATCATTTTCAGAATTCAGAGCATTAGCAGTTATACGCAGGTCATCAGAAACAGCATATCGATACCGTAAATGGTTGTGTTTGAGTCACAGTTGTACTAGTTTTGTAGTACCTGTAGAAACACCAATATCGAATGCACCTGATGTTAGCATCACACCATAAGCGGCGTTTTTCAGTTGTTTTTGTTGATTCAGAGATCTTCCATCATTGCAGTAAACTAACACCTACACCAGCCATATCTGTTGAATAGGAAAGACCAGCAGCTGTGTCTGCGTTGTCTGTTACTCATCGCTGTATGAATAGCCGAATGAAAAACCGCCAAAATTTGGTGAGAAATATGAAATTTGTTGTTATCGCCATCACGGCCATACTGTGGGAACGGATATGCACCAGTTAAGGCAGTTCCAGATGAGTTTTTATTGTGTGAACCAATATCATAAGAACCCATGCCGTTTGAACCATAGCCTGGGAAGGTTACATAAGTTGGGCCTGCACCATCATTCTGGCCTAATTCAATTTTACCAAAATCACCTGAAACATACATGGATGATTCGTCATTGTGAGTTTGCAACATGCAGAACCTTCCATTTCGGTTTGCACCGAAGGTAAGCCCGTATCTGGTGCTAGCTGAATGAAATATGGATTTCATGATCATTATACATGTCATCTGTCAGATGTCTGATCGTCAGAAACAGACTCATAACCAAATTCGTAATAACCATTGATTGACACTTCTGCATGAGAAACGCCAGTTACAGCTACAAGAGCTGTAGTAGCAAGAAGAATTTTACGCATTATCTACTCCTAAATATAAATTGATATTATGCAAAAAGTAATTTGCATAATTTTTATAAGAGGTAATTGTGTGTATTAGAAGAAGATAAATTAATGAATACTTAATTAAAGATTAATGTGTGGCATAAATACAACAACATGGATATTGTATGAATATCATCGATATTAAAATTTCAAAATTCAAAGAATATTACCAAACAAAAAGAATTAATGAAGCCAACAAAATTCTTGTTGAATTAAAAACAAAATACCCGTTTGACCTAAAATGATAAAACTTATCAATCATATTTCTTCCGTTGAACCAACAGAAAAAACCAAGAATAAAATTCGTGAAGAATTCTATAAAAATAAATTTGTAAAAGTCATAAATATTTGTGGGGATATGCTTAATAAAACCCCATATTCGTTGTGGTTACTACATGTGAGGGTTTAACATTCACAAAAACAAAACAATTTCATGATGCATTTGTGGCTTTCGAACGGTTGCTTTTTCTTAACCCTGGCACGAGGGCGGATTAAAAGGTTTAGCTAATCTATATTATCAAACAAATCAGATGAAAAAGCGGCTGAAATATTTCAGAAGATTATAAAAAATCATGGAGATGAGATTTACTAAACGATCTGGCGTTAGCACTAGATGGATCACAATTACCAAAAGACGCATTAGAATCAGCTGAAAAGCTATTAAAGCTGAACCAAATAATCATACATCTAAAAAAATAAAAGCATCTATTTTAAAAAATTTAGTAATTTAAATGAAGCAAAAGTCTAATGACCCTAAAACAAGACAAAAATGATATTGAAGCACCCATATACTAGCACAAACTCTAAGAGATACGGAGAATATGACCAAGCGGGAAAATTATTTCGTCTTTTGATATTATCTGATGCTGAACACAATTAAAAGCAAATCCATTTACACATTATCAAGCTTTGTTAAACCTCACATCAATGATAGATCATTGTTGTGCGATCTTTATTAGATGAAAATTTGGATGAAAGTGAAACAGACATTTATTTCGGGCTTTATAATTTATATGACAAAATGAAAAATGTTTGATCAGGGATTTGAATGTTTAGAGCTGGCGAATAACCTGAGAAAACAGATATCTGTTTATTCAATGCAAAATGTTATTCAAAAAGAGATGTAAAAAAATATTTCACATTCTAGACGATATTAAAATTACAAAGCCCCAGATGATATTAAAAATCTCCATACCAATTTTTATTATCGGGTACCACGCTAGTGGAAAATATTTTATCTCAGAATGTAAATGTTGAAAGTTTAGGTATTATCGATGAAAGATCCAAGGAAAACTCATTAATCAAAATCTAACAGTTTTTTGATAATGTTTCACAAATTTATTACAGAAAAACTTAATTATTATCATGATGTAGGACTTTTTTATTGATAAAATGCCTAGTAATTCAGACCTAATCGTTTCAGAAGCAAAAATTATTCATATGAATAGATCTCGCAAGCATCAGTTTTTTGGTCAGATTATTTTTCCAGAGGATTGGATGAACTTAAACAGATTATTGATATAAATTATGAGGATATGGTTCTGTAAGCATACTTAAACCAGTATGTGAAAGATTAGAATTTGAGTGGAAAGATCAATTTCTTGATTATCATAAAAATGGCAAATTAATCAAAACTGCCTCTAAAGAACAAGCTAATAAACCAATTTATAAAGGAAGCTCAGAAGAATGGCAGAATTATCAATCATATCTGGGTAAGTTTAAAGATCTGAAACGATATAATGAAATTTAATCAGGAAATAATTTTCTCTATATTTTGAATAGAAGTCATGGTAGAATTGATATCGATTTTTTCCTCAAGCTCTTCTTCTTGCGTAACAAAATCTCTACTCAATATAAAATTTGTTGGTTTTACAAATTCATCAGGAATTTTAACGGTATTTTTCCCATCAGTAATGTGGGGGAACATTATTGATATTTGCCATTTTAACTGATTTAGATACCTTATACGATTTAGGTTGATGTAACAGTGATGGCAGATCAAAACCAGCCCATTGAATGATTGAATCAATAAATTGATCATCATTTGCCATCTGTTCAAAATAATTAGACAAATTGCTAAATACCTCTTTGACGTCTTTTTTATTATCGAGTCGGCCAAGGTCTATCAAAACATTAATTTTGACCAGCAAGAAGATCAAGCTTAATGAGAAGATTGATGCGAGCATCGCTTGATGAAAATCTCCCGGGTTAAGAGTCACTAATTTCTCAAGTTCACCGGCACGGCGTTTGTTTTCCTCTTAGATAATTTAAATTGAGGAGAGTTAATGGGATGTTCTTCTCTTTTATATATATTCCAGTCCTTTGATCCCTGGCAATGGATAGCCAGAACATCATGTGTATCAAAATGTCAAAAGCTTTATTGTTTCCCATGGAAAAATAAATATTATTTGTACTTGGGCACCAGTCTTTTTTTCTAAAAAATGAAGCAACTGATCTAATTTTAGAATTGAGATATGTAACGTCATTTAAAACAACGGAACAACCCGAGTTAATAAAACTCAAAAAGGTTTTTGTATTTAATGTTATCCTGAGGGATGGGGATCAAAATATTCATTTGAAGGAGTTTGATCCATTAAAAAAATTTTATCAGGCGTCCACACAGACCACATATTCAACATAGATGACATATCGTCATAATTAATAAGATCACCAATGTCTTTGACGGCTTGCTCTTGTGTAACCACGTGTCATAAAACCGATGGAAAAAACCAGGAGGAAAATTAATTTGCATGCTAAATTCTCATAACTGTATTCATCTAATTTAACAATATAAACTTTTCTTATCAATAAAAGTAGTAGTTTGTTATTATGTATTTAATCAATTATTGATTGGATAATAATTTATAATGGATTCTATCATGTCAAACGCTCTTTCTATTGTTAGAGAGCAATTACTAATGGTAAAAAACGTTAGTGATGAGGATGATGTCACACTAGTAGCAGTATCAAAACAGCGCAGATGAGAAGATTGATTTGGCGCTTGATGCTGGCCAGCGCGTCTTTGGAGAAAAAATGGCAAAACAGGATCGCCATGTGCCCTGTCTGGTGCAGGTTAATACCGGCGAAGAAGAACAAAAAATCAGGGATTTGGCGAAGAAGAACAAAAATCCCAGGAAACGGTTGCATTTGTTGGCCATTGCCAGTCGCATCATGGGGCTAAATATCACTGGTCTGATGTGTATTCCGCCAGCAGATGAAGAACCAGCAATGCATTTCGCCTTTGCTTGCCAAACTAGCAAAAACATGCGGATTATCCAAGCTGTCCATGGGGATGAGTGGTGATTATCTGGAAGCAATTAAATTTGGCGCAACATCGGTTAGGGTCGGGTCGGCCATATTCGGGGCCAGATTACTGCGCCAATAAAGCCGCTATATAAAAATAGGGCTAATCAAACATATGGCCGGTTCGCTTTGCCTTGGTTGCCAGATAATCGGCATTATGCGGGTTGTCCGGTGTACAAGCGGTAACCGGGTGCTGACGGTGATACCACATGCTTCAATCTGGCTGATTTTGTCGGGATTATTTGTCATCAGCTGTATGTTCTTCACACCCATCTGGCGCAGCATTTCAGCGGCAGGCAGAAAAAATCGGTGATCGGTTTCGAAGCCGAGATGGTGATTGGCATCAACCGTATCAATGCCTGTATCCTGCAAGGCGTAAGCTTTCAATTTGTTGACGAGCCCGATATCCCGCCCTTCCTGTGCCAGATAGATCAGAACACCGCCGCCCATTTCAGCCATTTGCCTGATCGCTGACGTAACTGATCCCCACAATCACATTTTAGACTACCTAGAATATCACCGGCAATGCATTGTGAATGTATCCGCACAGGCGGGGGAATCCATGGTATCACCATTGCTGGATAATAATGGCAAAATGTTCGGTGCCGCCATCGCCGGGGCGAAAATGGCAATCTGGGCATCTTCTGCATCAGCAAGGGGTAGACGTGCCCTTGCCACTTCTTTCAGTAAGCTGGCAGAAATGGTTTCAAACCGGCGGACATCGCTGTCTTGGATAATCAGGACACCATGTTCATCTGCCCAGAGCCGCAATGCCGCATGGTCAGAGCCGGGAAAATGTGTGCAAATCGCCGCTGGCAGTAATCGCGCAACCCGCATCAGAATAAGAATTGTTTCAGCGGTGCTGGATGATTTTTCCCCCAGAATGGATAGATGACTGATATCTGCCTGAAGGGAATATCACCAATCAGCCCACGCACCAGACCACTATCCTGTTTGTCTGACAAGGCGATAGAACAGGCGGCTGCATCTTCGCGTGGTTGAAGCCCGATAGCTTTAGCCCGATTTGTGCTAATCAGCAGATAGGGGGCAGATCGGCTCAATTGCGCCATATTGGTGATAGTATCACTGTCTATCTGTTCAGCAGCACGGATCAGATAAGCACCATTATCGCCGTTCCGGATAAGCACCGCACCACCACGTCGAAGATCTGAAATGGCGCGTTGAACTGCCTGATGTCTGGCCGATATGACCATAGTTACTATTTCCTCATGCTGTAAATCATTCTATTGAAAAAATGATTTTGTCTGGTCAAATCATTATCATTAAATTATGTAATAAAGAAAGTGTTTTCAAAAGACTTTCATATAGGTAGCAATTGTTGTGATTAAAATTTTTGCCGTTGATGATGACCCGCATCTTCTGGAAACAATCATTATTCAGATTGAACAGGAAGGTGGTTATGATATCGAAGGAGCATCTTCACTGGCTGAAGCGAAAGCAAAGCTTGCCGATATAGACCCTGATCTGGTCATACTTGATGTCACGCTGGGTGATGGTGATGGCCGTGATTTTGTCGCTGGATGCGTGATATGGGCTATACTATTCCGGTGTTGATGCTGACGGCACAATCCAGCGAAATGGATACTATTGACGGGCTAGAAGCCGGAGCAAATGATTATATTGCTAAACCGGTCCGCATGGGTGAACTGATCGCACGAATGAAAACGCATCTGACGCAGCATCAGGCACGGGAAGATGCCAGAATCACTATCGGCGCATTTCAATTTTCCAACAGTCGCAAAACAATGATACATATTGAAACGGGGGCTGCGATTAATCTGACCGAAAAAGAAGCAGCGATTATCAAGCATCTGCATCAAAATAAGGATAAGGTGGTCAACAAAAAGCCTTGCTCGAAGAAGTATGGGGTTATGGCGACGGTGTGACAACGCATACGCTGGAAACCCATATTTACCGCTTGCGTCAGAAAATCCGTTATGTTGATGAAATGGATTTTTAATTACATCTGGTGGCGGTTATATGCTGGCCTGATTATCAGGCCAATATAAATATGGATAACACATCATTCCATTTACATATAAGAGAAAATAGAAATACTAGATTTGGCTGGGGCGGTAGGATTCGAACCTACGATACACGGTACCAAAAACCGATGCCTTACCGCTTGGCCACGCCCCAATATAAATCAACGGCAAATGTTCACGCAACATAGCGATAACATCACATGATATCAAGATTGTTTTTTACGAAAAACTTAACTCATATTCAAAAAAACTTATTTAGGGCAAATCGGGTTTCATTACCCCGCCCACCCAGCACCAGATCTGATCATCTGGCATGATTGAAGAAAAGGCCATTCTGGCTTGTTCGGCTTCATTGATACTGGGGAAAAGCGCAAAGCATGTTGCGCCAGACCCACTCATTGCTACACCATAACCACCATATTGATCAACACATTGATGAAGGGCAGTCAATGTAATATCAATAACCGGTGCAAGCGATATGGCCGCCGCTGTCATATCATTACCGCGTGAAATTTGTGATGCCAGATCGATATCTGTTACAGGTTGATCAATAATATGCGGGACAGCCGGAATTGATGCCGTATCAGCTGCTATACGCAGGGCATGAAATACCTCTGCCGTGGATACACCAACACCCGGATTAGCAAGTAAAATACCTGGCCGATAAGGAAAATCCAGAGGCGTCAAAACCTCACCAATGCCCTGCATCCGTAGGGCGCTAGTTTGCCAGCTCAGCATCAATGCCGGAACATCGGCGCCAATGTGAAGAGCCATTTCCATCATCACATCTTCATCAACGGTTATCCCCGACAACATAGCCATTCCGCGTAATATGGCCGCCGCATCAGCAGACCCACCCCCAGACCAGCGGCGACAGGAATACGCTTTTCCATATCAATCATCACCGCCTGATCCCAGCCCGTTTTTTTTCGAAAGATATCCCGTGCCTGATGTAGAGTTGTATCTGTATTATTCAGTTCCGTGGCCATTATGCTCGTCAAACGGATCATGTCCTGATCAGCTATTGATATTGTTATATTGTCGGCCAAATCTGCGAATATGACTACCGAATCAAGCAGATGATAGCCGTCATCGCGGCGACCGGTCATGTTCAGATTCAGATTAATTTTGGCAGGTGCGCGTAACGTAACCGATTTATTCATCTGCCAGCATCCGGGCGATTTTTGACTCAACTTGAACCTTAAGTGCGTCATCAGGTGAAAATATCAATGCCCGCCGCCATTCATGCAAGGCTTCAGCCGGTCGATCAAGTGCCCAGTAGACATCACCTAAATGATCAGTAATCACAGGATCATCAGGGATAAGCATGGCGGCCCGTTCCATAAAAATCAGGGCATTATCATAATCACCTAATTTATAATAGACCCAGCCAAGCGAATCAATAAAAGCACCGTTTTCAGGCTGTTTATCAACAGCTTTTGAATGAACGCCTTTGCTTCGTCAAGATGACGGTTCTGTTCAATAAGCCAGTACCCGAAATAATTAGGCTATACGCATTAAATGGTGCCAGTTCGATAGATCGGCGAAATGATGCTTCCGCCATGTCAGTTTTCCCCTGATCAGCCTGTGTTATGGCCAGATAGTATTGAATTCGGCCATTATCCAGTCCTAATTCTATGGCTTTCATAAATGCTTCTTCCGCTTCGGCATGTAGGAGATTACGTTGCGCCGTTAATCCCTTTTCTGCCCAGATCAGTGGATTATCAGGATAATCATCAAGCAAATCATTTACTATTTTCAGGGCAAGCGCCTTATTGCTTTCTTCTGATCTGAGTGCAGTGACCATGCTCATCCGTGCTTCAATGAACCAGGGACTATCATGTGAAACAAGCGATAGCGTGGCGACACCATCATCAATCAATTCAGCATCAATAAAAGACTCAGCTATGAGATATTTAGCATAATCATTTTTTTGATCCAGATAGGCCGCCAGATAGAGCCGTGCCAGTGAATTGGGCTGATAGTTATTCTGTGTGGGATCAATCTGGCTGGTGACTATACCAGTTGCTATGATGCTGATCACGTCAGGATGGTCTAATAAAGGTGATGTGCCATTCTCAATTTCAGTGAGTAATCTGTTACGTGGAAAACGTAACCCCAGCCGATTGATCCATAACTTGCCTTCATCAACCTCATCGTTACGTAGCAAAATGCCGCCATGTGTAGAACAACATTCTGATCAAGATGATCCTGTTCCAGAATATCCAGGGCATATGCCACAGCAAGTTCTGAATGGCCTATTAATTCTGCCATCAATGCCTTCTGGCTTAAACGGGTTTGCGATATGTTGCCATCCTCAAATTGATCAATGGAATCAAGCATTACCAGCCCGGCATCACCCTGACCCTGAGCGGCCAGTGCCCATGCCGCCATGATGGTACCAGTTTGATGTGACCGGCCATCTGCAGCCATATGTTTTGCCAGAACGTATAAGGCTTGCCAGTCCCGTTCAATAGCAACTAGTGCAGCGGCTGGTTCACCAGACAGCATAATATAATCATCACTACGTTCGATGCGTGCGGCCAGATCGCTGGCGGCTTCTATGTCACCGCTATAATATAGTGTCTGAAAGGCTAGATTAAGCAGATAGGGATTATTCTGATTATAGGCGAGGGCAATGGTAAACGCATCTGCAGCAACAGCAAGATCACCTTTTTTCAAGGCATATTGCCCAACCATGAAAGCGGCTAATTCCGAATTCACATAAGAGTTATGCTTTTTTGATGATTTAGCTGTGACGATCCCATTTAGCTGTTGAGCAGGTTTTTCCGCACAGCCTGCCACAAAAAGCATCATAGCCCCGGCTATAATTATTTTGCCTAGCTTTTTCGCCATCATAGCCATTCGCCTATATCAATCATGTATGTATCCATCATGATATTATGGCGAGGTTTATGGATTATGCCAAACTATAACCACGTCGTCTTACATATTTGGATATGTTGGCCCACCACCGCCTTCAGGCGTTACCCAAGTAATATTCTGGGTTGGGTCTTTGATATCGCACGTTTTACAATGCACACAATTTTGCGCATTGATCTGTAATCGGGGGTTATTACCATCATCATCACGAACAATTTCATAAACACCTGCCGGACAATAGCGTTGTTCCGGTGCGTCATAAAGCGCCAGATTATGTTCAATGGGAATGGATGTATCCTTCAGCTGCAGATGAACTGGCTGACCATCGGTATGATTGGTACCAGATAGATAAACAGATGAATTGCGATCAAAACTGACAACGCCATCAGGCTTAGGATATTCAATTTTTGGCATATCAGCAGCTGGTTTCAACTGATCATGATCGCTGTGATGTTTGAATGTCCATGGGGCGCGTCCACGAAGAATGTAAGTGTCAAGACCAGCATATGCCATGCCAAGCCACAATCCACGATTAAAGCCGGGGCGGATATTTCGGACGCGATGCAATTCTTTCCAGAGCCATGATTCTTTGATCTTTTCACCATAACTAGCTGGCTCAATTCCTGCCGCATCATCAGCAATGGCGTCAAATACAGCATCTGCTGCTAGCATACCGGATTTCATTGATGTATGCGTCCCTTTGATTTTTGGCACGTTAAGAAAACCAGCAGTGCATCCAACAAGACAACCACCGGGGAAAGTTAATTTCGGAATGGACTGGAACCCGCCTTCATTCAGTGCGCGTGCCCCATAGGATACACGTCTGCCACCCTCAAACACATCTCTAACCTTAGGATGGGTTTTAAATCGTTGAAATTCTTCAAACGGGGACAGATGAGGATTTTTATAATCAAGGCCAATCACATAACCAACAGCGACCTGATTACCATTTAAGTGATACAGAAAGGAGCCACCATAAACATCACTTGATACAGGCCAACCAACAGAATGCCAGACTTTGCCTGGTTCGGATTTGGCCGGATCAATATCCCACAACTCTTTGATACCGATAGCATAGGTTTGCGGGTCTTTGCCTTCGCGTAAATCATAGCGATCAAAAAAGAGTTTTTGTCAGGTGTCCGCGACAGCCTTCGGCAAAAATGGTCTGTTTCCCCAACAGTTCCATCCCTGCTTCAAAGGCATCTGTTGGTTCACCATTTTTATCACGGCCCATATCGCCGGTAGCAATTCCCCTAACACGTCCCTGATCATCATAAAGGACTTCAGCGGCCGGAAACCCTGGATAAATTTCAACCCCCATAGCTTCTGCCTGTTCACCTAGCCAGCGGCAAAAATTGCCAAGACTGATGATATAATTGCCATGATTATTCATTTGTGGGGGGGTTGGCAGACGGAATGCACCTGTTTTGGTCAGATACATGAATCTATCATTTTTAACTGGGGTATCAAGCGGTGCCCTTTTTCTGCCCAATCAGGAATCAATTCGTTAAGGGCGCGGGGTTCCAGTACTGCCCCCGAAAGAATATGCGCGCCAATTTCTGCCCCTTTTTCAATCAGGCATACATTGATATCGCGGCCTTCTTCTTCGGCGCGTTGCTTCAGGCGAATGGCAGCAGAAAGCCCGGATGGCCCCCCGCCAACTATCACCACATCAAATTCCATTGATTCCCGTTCCATCAAACCCTCATCCCTTTAGTATATCTGTTCTGTATATCTAGCTATACCATTTTAGTTTATGTTTATTTCGTACTGGATATTGTTTTTACTGAATAACTCCATACTATTTATAAAGGATATAAAAGGAAAATAAATAATATGGTGTCGTCAGAAAATAATTCATTTTCGCCATCTCAGCCGGACTCGTCCCCAGAAATGGATCAGAAAGAGCCTGCCAGTGTACCGGCTGATGATCCAAGGCAGCTGCTTGAAGCCTTGCGCTGGCAGATCGATATTGGTGCTGATGAAGCAATTATGGATATAGCTGAGTCATTGATTGCCAGACCAGCCGTGGCGGATCAGGTGGCCATTCAAGCAGATCAAGTACTAACCACTAACGATAAAATCAAATCCACCATCACACCGGATGAGACCAATAAATTGGATGTATCTTCTTGCCAGACTCTGGAAGAATTGCGTCATGCGGCAGAAAGATATGATGGCTCGGAGCTTAAACGAACAGCCACACAAATTGTTTTTGCTGATGGTAACCCTGCATCAGATATCATGTTCATTGGTGAGGCTCCTGGTGCTGATGAAGACCGGCAAGGGAAACCTTTGTTGGGGTAAGTGGCCAATTGCTGAACCGGATGCTTTCATCTATCCATATGCCACGGGAAGATGTGTATGTTACCAATACCATTTTGTGGCGGCCACCCGGTAACCGAACCCCTACGGTACAGGAAACCGCCCAATTCATGCCTATTTTGCGGCGGCATATTCAGCTTATTGCCCCTAGACTTCTTGTTTGTCTTGGTGGTGCGGCGGCCAAGGCTTTGCTATCAACAGATCAGGGCATTCTGAAATTGCGTGGCCAATGGCATGAATTTGATGCTGGTGACGGCCTTATTCTACCCGTTATGCCAACCCTGCATCCGGCCTATTTGCTAAGATCGCCACAACAAAAAGCACTAGCATGGAAAGATTTTCGGGCTATTGCCAAAAAGATGCAAGAAATTCGGTCATGATCTGTGTTAGTATATTAGGATGGATATCATGAACATCGTTATTAATATGTCATCACGGCTGTTGCGGATAATACTACCCGCCCTAGCGCTATTGATTTTGCCAATGGTAGCAACAGCAGATGTTGTATTGCCGCAACCATTATCAGCGGCTGATATCGATCGCTATCAGCAGATTTTTGCGCTTCAGCAGGATAAAAAATGGAAGCAGGCCGATAAAATTATCAAAACGCTTGATAATGACTTGCTCATGGGGCGTGTTTTATCACAACGTTATCTGCACCCGACTGGCTGGCGGTCAACATATACGGAATTGAAGAACTGGATGGATGAATATAATGATCATCCATCAGCAACACGGATATATCGGTTAGCCAAAAACGGCGACCAGCGAATTATAAACACCCAAAAGCCCCGAAAAAGGGATATCTTAACGGATATGGCCGCACCCATGCTGATGGAAGCTATATTTCCATCCCGATGAGTTTTGTTAATCGGTCATCACCATCAAAAACTCGTGCTATAGCGCGGGATGTCCGCCGTAAAATACGATCAGGATTCCCAACTGGCGGGGTTAATATCCTTGCTGACAAAAATAATCTGCGCTATCTGACGAAACAGGAAGAAGCTGTTTTGCGTGTTGATATCGCACATGGCTATTTTATCTATGGCAAAGACAAAGAAGCCATTAAGCAGGCAGAAAAAAGCTTTAAAACTGGCAGGTGGTGATATTGTGCCACGCGCCTACTGGGTGGCTGGTATTTCTTCATGGCGATCAGGGTATATTGATCAGGCTTCGGTCTATATGCACCTGCTTGCTGATCTGGATAATGTGCAAAGCCACTCTTTAGCCAGTGCTGGTGCATACTGGGCTAGCCGTGCAGATTTGCGAGCAGGCAATGCCAATCAATCCATTACCTATTTGACTAAGGCGGCACGATATCAGGATACGTTTTATGGTATGCTGGCAGCCGAAGCCTGGGTCAGGATATCACCCTTGATTTTTCATTGCCCTATATTGATCAGGATTATATCAACTGGCTGAACAGTCTGCCGGGTGGCCAGCGTGCTTTTGCCTTGTTGCAGGTTGGTGAGACATATCACGCCAGCCGTGAACTCAGATATCTATGGGATGAGCATAATGATCAGGATAAAGTCAAGCTTATGGCATTGGCGGCGGAAACCCATATGGCCGGTCTGGCTTTTCGTACAGCAGGAATTTTGCGCGATGATACAGGCAAGCATTGGTATGGAGGGCTTTATCCGGTTCCCGATTTCGATACCAAATCACCAATCCGGGTTACCCAGCCGTTACTACTTGCCATTATGCGGCAGGAATCCGGATTTAATCCCCGCGCTAAATCATGGGCTAAGGCAAGTGGTTTGATGCAACTTATGCCCGCCACCGCCGCCTACATTGCCCGTGATGGCGGGTATCGCAATGCCAAACGGCATGATTTAATGATCCCTGATATCAATATCCGGCTGGGTGAAGATTATATTCTTTATCTGCTCGAATCACCTATTGTTGATGGTGACCTGATCAGATTACTAGCGGCTTATAATGCTGGTCCCGGTAATTTAAAAAATGGTCAGGTAATATAAATCATGGCGGTGATGAATTGATGCTGCTGGAATCGCTCCCTGCCCGTGAAACCCGGTTCTATGTGAAAAATGTCATGACCAATTTGTGGATATATAGCAAATTGACGGGTAAGGATCCGATATGGTCGCGGCATTAGCGGCTGGAAATGGGGCATTTATTCAAACCCTTGATCAGAATGATTGCCTGATTACCAAATTATCAGATATCTGCCCATAAGGGACATGGCGATGGGAATAGATACAGCAAAACAATTTCAACCAGTGTCTATAGCCGTTCTGACCGTTTCGGATACGCGGACACCTGATAATGATAAATCCGGAAATTTATTGGCAGAACGCATCGCCAAGGCCGGGCATCATCTGGCAGAACGTGGGATTGTTACCGATGATATTGCGGCAATAGCAAAACATTTCGGGGACTGGTCACAGTTGGGGCATATTGATGCGATTATTACAACTGGTGGCACAGGATTGACAGGACGCGATGTGACACCCGAAGCCCTGAAACAAATTATGGATAAACCGATTGAAGGTTTTGGAGAGGCCTTTCGCTGGATGAGTTATCAGAAAATTGGAACATCTGCCATGCAAAGCCGGGCGATGGGTTGTGTGGTAAATGGCGTATATGTTTTTGCTCTACTTCCGGTTCACCATCAGCCTGTCGCGATGGCTGGGACGAATTGCTGTCGCTTCAGCTTGATATTAGACACAAGCCCTGCAATTTTGTGGAAATCATGCCACGTTTAATGGAACAGGGTATCGGTGGCCGCAGCGGATGAACCGCTACCCAGATTTTAGTCTTGAACAGAAAAGGCTTTCCACATATCCGGATGCCTTTGTTATCGGTATAGATGAAGCTGGCCGCGGGCCTTGGGCGGGGCCTGTTGTTGCCGGGGCAGCATGGATATCACCTGATGCGGTAAAAGATTTACCCAAAGGCCTGACAGATAGCAAGAAACTAAGTGAGGCAAGTCGTCTGACCTTCTATGAATCCTTGCTAGAACAGGCAAAAGACAAATCGCGCCTGCGATTAGCGGCGGCATCCGTAAGTGCGGCAGATATTGATGAAATGGGTATCCTGCCTGCTACCTTCAAGCAATGCAGAATGCATCGGATCAGATATTTTATTCTGATGATCACGTGGAAACATCTCATCAGGTGATATTGCTGGTTGACGGGTCCATTCAGCCAGATTTGACATCACATGCTAAAACAACACAGGTTGAAGCCATCATTAAAGGTGATCTGAAAGTGCTGACTATTGCGGTGGCATCGATAATTGCAAAAGTGACCCGTGATCATATGATGATTGATCTTGCCAGAATTCACCCGGAATATGGCTGGGAAAAAATAAGGGCTATGGCACGGCTGAACATCAATCTGCCTTGGCAACTTATGGTGCAACCCCATATCATCGCATGTCTTTCAAGCCTCTGGCACAATATGGCTAAATGATTCTTGAAATGTCGTAATATTGAATATTTAAAATATATTTACAATTCAATAATAAAATGATAAATATAGAATATTATTTAACAATTATACATATTACGACATTAGAATGTTACCTTTTCAACATAAAAAAAATGATCTCTGGACCCGTGAAACGCTGCTTCAGGCATGCAACCTGTCTAATGCTGAAGCAGGTTTGAAAAAACTAGAACGGCTTGTATCTGAAGCAAGATATTTTCCACCCATTATTAATGTGGCAGAAATTACAGATGAAGATGGTCATCCGCTTCAAAAAATCTGATGCAGGTGGAAATTGAGAAGATCAAATCTCGACGAGGTAAATATCTTATTGTTCAATCATGGCAACATAATCAACATCCGATGATGATCTGTGCCCATGACGGGCGTGGTGCCAGAATATGGAGCTTTGCAAAAAAAGGCCAAAGCCAGAAAGATCATTTACAGTATTTTATTGATACGCTCGCTGATCAGAAAAAACAGCCATTATTATTGTTTATGCACGCGGAATTAGCGTCTCTGCGGCTGGATATGCAAGCACCAAAATCAATTCAGATAGCGCAGATGGGATATCATGAAAAATATAATATTCCTATCGAAGACACCCTTATTCCGTCAAAACCGACGAATCCTTTATCACATCTAGACCGGCTTGAAGCAGAAAGCATTGAAATTATCCGTGAAGTCGTGGCGGAAACGGTTAATCCGGTAATGCTTTATTCTATTGGTAAAGATAGTGCCGTGATGCTTCATTTGGCGCGCAAAGCGTTTTGGCCGGGAGTGCCGCCATTTCCATTATTGCATGTTGATACAGGTTGGAAATTTCGGGCTATGTACGAATTCCGCGACAAGATGGCGGCAAGTATCGGCATGACGCTACTTGTTCATAAAAATCCTCAAGGTATCAAACAAGGGATAAATCCGATTGATCATGGCTCAGCCTTGCATACGGATATCATGAAAACGCAGGGATTAAAGCAAGCTCTTGATCATCATCAGTTTGATGCCGCCTTTGGTGGCGCAAGACGTGATGAGGAAAAAAGCAGAGCTAAGGAACGCGTCTTTTCATTCCGGACGGTAAATCATCAATGGAATCCCAAAGATCAGCGACCAGAATTATGGAATATCTATAATACTAAAGTAGCCAAGGGTGAATCCATTCGCGTATTTCCTCTATCAAACTGGACGGAGCTAGATATCTGGACATATATCTATCGAGAACAGATCCCTATTGTCCCATTATATTTTAGTGCACCCCGTCCAGTTGTAGAACGAGATGGCACCATGATAATGGTAGATGATGATCGCCTTGTAATAGGTAAATCAGAAAAGGTGGAAATCAAAATGGTGCGGTTCCGGACACTTGGTTGCTATCCGTTAACTGGCGCGGTTGAAAGCCCGCCAAATCGTATCGAAGACATTATTCTGGAACTGCTGACTGCACGCACATCCGAACGACAGGGCCGAACAATCGATAAAGATACTCATGCAAGTATGGAAGCAAAGAAAAAGAAGGATATTTCTAAAATGAATGACACGCTTTCTGTTTCTGATTATCTAAAAGAACAGTCCGAGCTTGATACCCTTAGATTTATCACTTGTGGGTCAGTTGATGATGGTAAATCAACATTAATTGGCCGTATGCTATATGAAGCAAAAGCGTTATTTGATGATCAGGTGGATGCCTTACAAGCTGATTCTAAAAAATATGGGACACAAGGGAAGAAATTGATTTTGCCCTGCTTGTTGATGGGCTATCGGCGGAACGGGAACAAGGCATAACCATTGATGTAGCTTATCGTTTTTTCACAACAGATAAGCGCCGATTTATTGTTGCAGATACTCCCGGTCATAGTCAGTATACGCGTAATATGGCAACAGGGGCGTCAACAGCTTCATTAGCCATTATCCTGGTAGATGCCAGACAGGGAATTCTGGAACAAACCCGCCGCCATTCCTATATTTGTCATCTGATGGGCATTCGCCAGATTATTCTTGCCGTCAATAAAATGGATCTGGTCAATTATGATAAAGATGTCTTTGATAACATCGCCGGCGATTATGACAGCTTTTCAGCTGAGATGAACTTTGCCGATGTAACGGCCATTCCTGTTTCTGCGCTGAAAGGTGATCATATAAATAGCCGATCAGCGGCAATGAAATGGTATAGGGGGCCAACGCTGATATCAAAGCTGGAAACAGTGCCTAGTAAAATATCAGAGGCATCTAATGGCTTTGCCATGCCGGTGCAGTTGGTGAAACCGTCCGAATTCGGAATTTCGTGGTTATAGTGGAGTCATCCTTAGAAAACATGTATCTGTTGGTGAACAGGTTCGCATAGCACCATCTGGTTCCATAACCAGCATCAAGCATATCTGGTTGGCTAATACAAAACTTGATCAGGCAGAAAAAGGACTATCTGCTACACTTGAATTAGCAGATGACGTTGATATATCCCGTGGGGAAGTGATTGCATCCCACAGTCAACCCGTAGAAGTTGCTGATCAGTTTGAAGTAGATTTGGTCTGGATGGCAGAAGAACATGCCATGGCAGGGCGTGGATACCAGATGAAAATGGCCGGGCAAACGGTTACATCAAGTATATTATTCATTAAGCATAAACTGATATTAACACAGGTATAAATCTGGCAGCCAAAACCTTACAGTTGAATGATATTGCACGGGTAAGCATAAATTGCCAAAAACCAATTTGTTTTGATGCTTATAAAAGAAACCTGAATTAGGGGCCTTTATTTTGATAGATCCGGTAAGCAATCAAACCGTTGCGGCAGGTATGATCCATTTTGCCTTACGGCGTGCCGGTAATATTCATCATCAGAAACTAGATGTGAATAAAACTGCTAGGCGCACCCTCAATGGGCATACATCAAAAGTGTTCTGGTTTACCGGACTCAGCGGATCAGGTAAGTCTACGATTGCCAATGCATTATGTAGTGCCCTTCATGCGCGTGGTATTCGCACTTATTTACTTGATGGCGATAATATCCGTCATGGAATAAATAAAGATTTAGGATTTAACGATGCTGACAGGGTTGAAAATATCCGGCGCGTTGCTGAAATTGCCAAACTTATGGTTGATGCGGGGTTAGTTGTACTTACAGCATTTATTTCACCGTTTCGTGCTGAACGTGATATGGCAAGACACATGTTTGAAAAAGAAGAGTTTATTGAAGTGTTTGTTAATACGCCATTAGATGTATGTGAGCAACGCGATGCCAAAGGGCTTTATAAAAAAGCAAGAGCCGGAGATATCCCCAATTTTACAGGCATAGGTTCACCATATGAAGAACCGGAACATCCTCAGATTATTCTTGATCCGTCACAGGATATGGATGACATGATTGCGAAACTATCCGCATTTTATCAGAATAATCATCTGCTAGATGAAACATCTCTATTTTCCGATATCTTGGCCACAAGATAGGGAATCCCTTTCCTGTCTGACCACAATATGTAGATTACGAATCAATTTCTCATTATAAGTCATTGACTTATTTTATAATTATAAGAATATGATTATAAAGTAGCCAGACAGATTGCTGGAAAAGAGAATAAGGTATCAACGTAAAGGGCATTTAACATGGTCAAAGCCAGACAAGATATGGTTATGCGCGGTGATTGTATTGATGCTATGCGTCAGCTTGATAATGCTTCCGTTGATATGATTTTTGCCGACCCACCATATAATATGCAACTTGGGCAGTCTGTTCTGACCAGACCAGACCATACCAGGGTTGATGGGATTGATGATGGTGATACATGGGATCAATTTGGCAGTTTTGCCGCCTATGATAGTTTCACCACTAACTGGATGACAGAAGCACGGCGCATTCTGAAGCCGGATGGTACAATCTGGGTAATTGGTTCCTACCATAATATTTTCCGTGTGGGCGCAGTGATGCAAAATCTGGGGTTCTGGACCTTGAATGATGTGATCTGGCTGAAAAGTAATCCGATGCCGAATTTTCGTGGTCGCAGAATGACCAACGCCCATGAAACGCTGATCTGGGCATCCCGCCAACGCAATTCGCGCTATACATTCAATTATCAGGCCATGAAAACATTTAACGATGATCGCCAATTACGTTCGGACTGGTGGCTACCTATCTGTTCAGGACATGAAAGATTGAAAATCGATGGTGTTAAAAGCTCACCCTACCCAGAAACCTGAAGCGCTTTTGTCGCGGGTGATTATGGCGTCAACACGGCCCGGTGATGTGGTTCTTGACCCGTTTTTTGGGACTGGCACCACAGGGGTGGTTGCCAAACGTTTGCGGCGTCACTGGATTGGTATTGAAGCTGATCCCGAATATGCAACTCTGGCGGAACAACGGATAAAAGCAACCCATGCTGTAGGTGACCCGGACTTGCTGGAATTACCCGAACGCCGTGATGAGGTTAAGATTCCCTTTGGTGCTTTGCTGGATCAGGGTTTAATTAAACCGGGTGACAAGCTGACTTGTGAAAAAGGAACCTATAAAGCGACCGTCCGAATTGATGGTAGTCTTAAAGCAGGTGATGAAAGTGGTTCTATTCATAGTCTTGCGGCAAAATTACAAGGCCGGCAAAGTTGTAACGGCTGGACATTCTGGTACACAAAACAAAACCGGAAAACCGTTCTGATAGATGCCTTGAGACAAGGAAGCCAGATCAAATCTGGGTCTATAACGGCAAGCTGATCAGCATGTTAGAAATCATATTGCTGAACAGCATGAACATCACCAATCAGATGCTGGCGTCCTTTTAGTCCTGTCAGTTCAATAAGGACGATATTAGCAACAACTAATCCCCCATGATTTGCAATGAGCTGATTGGCAGCGCTAATGGTTCCCCCTGTTGCCAGAAGATCATCTACAATAACGATGGTCTTTCCGGCAATATCACGATCTTTCTGAAGCTCAAGCGTTGCTTCACCATATTCCAGTTCATAGGATAGCCGGTTAACCGCACCCGGTAATTTACCGCTTTTCCTGATCATAATGGCACCAGCGTTAATCATAAGTGCTATTGGTGTCACAAACAGGAATCCCCGAGCATCAAGCCCGACAATCAGCTCATGTTTATAGGATTGCGCCAGTCCGGTGAGAGCATCTATGCATGATTTCAAAGCATCATGATCTTCCAGAACAGGTGAGATATCATAAAAAGTAATCCCCGGCTTAGGGAAATTACGATATCGGGCAATATGCTCATCCAGATTAAACATGAAGGCTGCTTATTTTGCTTTCAGTTCAAGTCGCCGCCGATGCAATACTGGCTCGGTATATCCGGATGGTTGGTGACGGCCTTCCAGCACCAGATCACAAGCTGCCTTAAAAGCAATGGACTGGTCAAAATTATCAGCTATGGGATGATAGTCTGGATCACCGGCATTCTGACGATCAACCACGCTTGCCATGCGTTTCATTGTTTCCATAACCTGATCTTTGTTGGTGATGCCATGATGCAACCAGTTAGCAATATGTTGGGCAGATATCCGGAAGTGTTGCCCTATCTTCCATTAGCCCGATATCATTAATATCTGGCACCTTGGAACAACCAACACCCTGATCAACCCAGCGCACCACATAACCCAGAATACACTGTGCATTGTTATCCAGTTCATTCTGGATATCTCCGGCAGAATAATTGCTTTCGGTATCAACGGGGATCGTCAGTAAATCTTCAAGTTTTGCCCGGCGATGACCAATCAGAGCCTTTTGAATATCAAAGACATCAACCTGATGATAATGAAGGGCATGTAACGTTGCCGCGGTAGGTGATGGCACCCATGCACAATTAGCCCCTGCTTTAACATGGCCAATTTTCTGATCCAACATGGCTTCCATCAGGTCTGGCATTGCCCACATGCCTTTACCAATCTGGGCTTTGCCAGATAGCCCGCAGGCAAGTCCAATATCCACATTCCAGTCTTCATAAGCAGCAATCCATGTTGTGCCTTTCATAGCTGTTTTACGGATCATAGGGCCTGCTTCCATGGCGGTATGAATTTCATCACCGGTGCGATCAAGAAACCCTGTATTAATAAATACGACCCGCGCTGATGCGGCACGGATACATTCTTTCAGGTTAACCGATGTTCGCCGCTCTTCATCCATGATGCCAATCTTAATGGTGTTGGCAGCAAGACCAAGCACGTTTTCAACCGTTCCAAACAGCTCATCTGTAAAAGCCACTTCTTCGGGGCCATGCATTTTAGGCTTAACAATATAAATTGATCCGCTTCGGCTATTGCGATACTTGCCATGACCTTTGAGATCATGAACAGCAATAGCTGTGGAAATGAATGCATCCATAATGCCTTCAAAAATTTCATCACCATCGGCATCAAGAATAGCGGGATTGGTCATCAGATGACCAACGTTACGAACAAGAAGCAATGACCGGCCATGCAAAGTGAGGGGCTGGCCATCCATACCTGTAAAGACACGGTCAGGATGAAGGGTTCGCTTCATCTCCTTGCCGCCTTTCATGAAGCTGGCTGTCAGGTCACCCATAATTAATCCTAACCAGTTGCGGTAGGCATCGCATTTATCTTCTGCATCAACAGCGGCAATGGAATCTTCCAGATCAACAATCGTTGTCAGTGCCGATTCTATGACAACATCATTAATACCTGCTTTATCATTTGCTCCGATAACACCTGACCGGTCAATGACCAGTTCCAGATGCAGACCATTCACCGCCAGAAGAATAGAATCTGGCTGTGCAGGATCACCTAACCAGCCACGTAACTGGCTTTGATCTTTCAGGCCAGTCGACGAACCATCTTCGCATGACACATTAAGCTGATGATTCACAATAGCATAATTGGTGGTATGATGATGGCTAGCACCATCCAGCGGAAGCACCTTATCCAGATGATCGCGAACAGTGGCAATAACCTGTTCCCCACGGGCCTGATCAAATCCGGCAGCAATAGGCGTATTCTGTGGAATAGCATCAGTTCCATAAAACGCATCATAAAGACTACCCCAGCGGGCATTTGCAGCATTGAGGGCAAAACGTGCATTAAGGACTGGCACAACCAATTGTGGTCCTGCGATCAATGCCATTTCATCGTCAACATGATCTGTTGTGATCTGAAAATCATCACCTTCGGGAACAAGATATCCAATTTCTTTCAGGAAATGGATATATTCATCCTGATCAAACGCATTTCCACGTCTATCCAAAAACCACGCATCAATTTTATCCTGCAATGTTTTGCGTGTGGCCAGTAAGGCTCTGTTTTTCGGGGTCAGTGTATTAACAGCGTCAGCAAAGCCATTCCAGAAATGATCAGCGGTTACGTCGAGTTGTTTTAACACATTCTGATTGATAAACTCATAAAGGTTTTTATCTACCTGAAGGCCGAATGAATTAATACGCTCCGACATAATGTTCTCCATTAATGATTAATGCATCTGTTACGACATGCTTATAACGATTAAGGTTACATGTGGCAATTCCGTTTCAGGAATGAAAATCGCTTTTTCTTGATATCTAGATTATAGAGTATTTTTCCATCCGGCAGATTGAAGCCGGTGATAGATACTGTCTTCCAGTTTATCCCGTGCGTTCGTATCTTTTCCCTCAGCCCGTGCCACCAGTTCAGCACCTGTATTGGATGCTCTGATCAGCCACCAGCCATGATCAGTAGTAACCCGTATTCCATCAATGGCATTAACATCTATGGTGCCATGATCGGGGTCTGTTTTTACCGCTTTAGTAACAGCATCAACCAAAGCAAACTTTTCGGCTTCCATGCATGGAATTCGTAATTCAGGTGTGGCAAAGACTGGCGGTAATGTATCAACAAATTGAGTAATATCCCGGCCGGTTTCAGCCATTTCTTTTAATACGGCCACTGCTGATAATAGAGCATCATCAAAACCATACCAGCTATCGGCCATAAACAGATGGCCACTCATTTCGCCTGCCAGAAGAGCTCCTGTTTCTTTCAATCGCATTTTCATATGGCTATGGCCTGTCTTCCATAGCTGTGGTTTTCCACCTGATGCTTTGACATGATCAAGCGCAACAGATGAAGATTTTACATCAAATATAATCTCAGCATTTGGATGACGGCGTAACACTCCTTCTGCCAGATAGGCGGTCAGAACATCACCAGCAACTTGCCGGCCTTTGCCATCAATCAGTCCAATGCGATCACCATCACCGTCAAAACCTATTCCGATCATGGCATGATGATCTTCTACGGCTTGCCGCAGCAGATGAAGCGTTTCTGGATCAACCGGATCAGGATGATGGTTGGGGAAGTTACCATCAATATCAGAAAATAGAACCTGATGCTGACCTGGCAATGTGGAGGTTAGCATTTCCACCGCCGGCCCTGTTGCCCCATTGCCGCAATCCCAGACAAGAGATGGATGACCTAGTTGACCCAAGATCACCCGGCATAAGTATTCAGGGCAGTTATATATTGATCTGATATATCAGCATGGTCATGATGGCCGCCATCAGCATATTCTACGCCATCTGCCATCATTTGCCCAAGGCCGGTAATATCGGCATCATAAAAGGGTAAGTGGCCGATAACCATTTTGAACCCATTATAATGTGGTGGATTATGCGAACCGGTGATCTGAATAGCACCATCTGCCTGATATATCCGGTCAGCAAAATACAACATGGGCGTTGGTGAAACACCGATATCAATCACATGCATGCCGCCAGCAACCAGACCTTTTGCCAGATGATCGGCTAGCATAGGGGATGATAGACGGCCGTCACGACCCATGACCACCTTATGTCCATTTTTCGCGCGGATTTGTGCGGCAAAACCAACACCTATGGCATAGGCGTCTTTACCGGTTAGTGTTTCATCAAGAATACCGCGGATATCATAAGCTCTTAGAATAGTGGGATCAAAACGGTGCTTCATCATGTATTCAGATTTCCCAACCATTCTTCTAGCCGATCTGCCAAATCCTCACGAGATAACGCATAAGAAATATTTGCCTGATGGAAGCCTAATTTTGAACCACAATCAAATCGGGTTCCAGAAAACTGGTGGCTGAAAAAAGGCTCTTTACCAATGCGCCGGGCGAGGGAATCCGTAATTTGAATCTCCCCTCCAGTGCCACGTTCCATTTTTTCCAGTTCATCAAATACCCCCGGTTCAAGAATATAGCGGCCCACAACAGCAAGGGTGGATGGGGCTTCATCAGGGTGCGGTTTTTCAATTAGTCCATGGACTTCGGTTAATGAACCATCTGATTGCCGGGCGTAATGATACCGTAGGAAGCTGTTTTTTCTTTTGACACATTCATAGCAGCGACCATGTTGCCGCCGGTTTTTTGCCACGCCTCAACCATTTGTTTAAGACAGCCCACGCCGCCTTTATCAGGTTGAATCAAATCATCAGCAAGTAATACGGCAACAGGTTCACCATTTGTGTAATGGCGTGCGCACCATATGGCATGACCAAGTCCGGCAGGTTCCTGCTGGCGGATATAGGCAACAGAACCGGGTGGTTTCATCATGCCGCGGACAGCCATTAATGCGTCGCCTTTTCCGCGTTCTTCTAATATATCTTCTATTTCGGTTGAATGATCAAAATGATCTTCAATGGCTGTCTTGCCACGTCCAGTGACAAATATGAATTCTGTAATTCCAGCTTCTTCGGCTTCTTCAACAGCATATTGGATAAGCGGTTTATCCACAACAGGAAGCATTTCTTTCGGCATGGATTTTGTTGCAGGCAAGAAACGTGTACCAAGCCCGCCAACAGGGAAAATAGCCTTAGTGATTCTGGCTGACATTTTAAATCCTGATTAGTTTAATTGCTATCACTTCATACACTATTTATTTTGCTAGTGGCAATCACTGGAATAACAGATCATCGATTGCCATTCCATTGGCGATACCAATCGACAAATTTTGGTATTCCTATTTCTATGCTGGTTTGTGGCGTAAAACCGGTTAGTTGATGAATAGCATCTATGTTGGCGGCGGTACGGCGAACATCACCATCCTGCATAGGCAGATATTCTTTTGGCTTTGATACCGATAGCATCTTCCAGGACGGTGATAAAATGTTCCAAGCCCGGTTGGATTATTATTGCCAATATTGAGGATGCGCCACGGGGCGGCACTAGTGGCTTGATGCTGTTTTGCACTATCCCATTCAGGGTTAGGTTCTGGTGCAAGCGGGATCAATCGGATAACGCCTTCAATAATATCATCGATATAGGTGAAATCACGGCTCATATCTCCATCACCATAGACATGGATAGGCTCACCTTTCATGATGCGGTCGCTAAACTTCCATAACGCCATATCTGGTCGCCCCCATGGGCCATAAACGGTGAAAAACCGCAAGCCCGTACATGGCAAGCCATAAAGATGAGCATAGGAATGTGACATGGCTTCATTAGCTTTTTTGGTGGCAGCATAGAAGCTGACCGGATGATTGACCGGCTGATTTTCCGAAAAGGGATAATCGGTAGATGCTCCATATACCGATGATGAGGACGCATAGATCAGATGTTCAATCTGATGCTGGCGACAGGCTTCAAGAATATGGAAAAACCCTGTCATATTGCTGTCCATATAGGCGGCAGGGTTATCAATGGAATATCGCACACCAGCCTGAGCAGCAAGGTGGACAACCGCTTTTGGCTGTATTGTTGCAAATAACGTCATGATGGCATCATGATCTGTCAGATCAAGATGGTTAAACGTAAAAGGCGGGATGAGCTATCTGTGCCAGTCTGTCTTGTTTGAGTTGTGTGTTGTAATAACTGGTCAGGCTATCTATCCCAACAACCTTATGACCATCCCGAAGCAGGCGTCTGACCAGATGGAAGCCGATAAAACCAGCAACGCCTGTCACAAGTATTGGTGAAGAATTAGACATTCAACACCTATAGCAGAAAGCACAGTTAGCGTATAGGTTCGACAACAGGGAAAGTTAAATCAACCGCGAATTTTCATTTAAATTATGATATGGTTTTTAAAAATGATATGATTACAATTGATCAGTAAGTCACTTTGGTCTTAATAATATGTGATAATAATGGTGATATCTCTTTTTATGAATAAGGTATTCATCATAACAGGCACGGGTTAATGAATATGCATATCCCATTTCCACTTATCATCGCTCTTGCCCTGAGTTTTTTTATCTCGATTATTATTCTTGCTTTTTCCCGTTTAATAAATGCACAAGATCATCACATAGGGGAAAACGCGCGGCGCATAAAATCGCAACTCCGCGGCTAGGTGGTATAGCTATTATTCTCGCTATTTTTCGCGGGGTTGTTCATGCTTGAGCTACCGGTTAAGTGGGAGTTGATATTGGCTATATCCCCCATTTTTATTGCTGGAATTATGGAAGATTTCCATTATCCGATGCATCCTTATTTCCGGTTATGTCTGGGTGCTATTTCAGCTGGTATCTTCATCTATTATTCAGGCACCTTGGCTTCGGGAAATTAACGTTCCATATGTTGATACATTGTTAGGGTATCCTGCTATTGGTATTAGTTTTACCATTATTGCTATTATTACCCTAATCAATTCCATTAATATGATTGATGGTATCAATGGGTTAGCATCCGGAAAACATTACTGATGTCGGTAGCCATTATTGCATTGGCCAATCACTTTGCTGAACCAAATATTGTTATTCTCAATGCGCTGGTATTTTCAGCGGTGTTAGGTTTTTTTATGTTGAATTATCCAACAGGACGCGTCTTTTTGGGTGATGCAGGCGCCTATTCCTTGGATTTTTAATCGCAATATCTCTGATTATTTTAAAAGCACGGCATCCGCAAATTTCTGGCTGGGCGATATTGCTCATCGTGTTCTGGCCAGCCATGGATATGGTACATTCTATCTTTAGGCGACTATACAAGAAAACGGATGCAACACGTCCAGATATGATGCATTTTCATCATGTTTTGATGCGCCGAATTGAAATTTACAGCAAAGGTAGAATACCAAGATCATGGTCAAACCCATGCGCCACAGCGATGATCCTTCCGATGGCGGCTATACCCTTATCCATCGGCTTTTTCTTTCATACATCTAGTTTATCTGTGCAATCGCAGTGGCTTTTTTTCTAATTCTTTATAGTTTCACCTATTCCCTTTGCTGCGATAGGGCAAGATCGGAGGAGCTTTAATTATTTGCGTTTTCTGCCTACCCAGTCCTTAGCCCCTTCCTTAATGAACTTACCATTATTCAATTCCTGAAATGCTTCAACCAGCTCATCACGGGTATTCATAACAATGGGCCCATGCCACGCAACAGGCTCGCGCAGAGGGGCGCCAGAAATAAGCAAAACCGGACACCCATTTCACCTGACGTGACAACCACCTCATCACCCTCACCGAAAACAACTAATGTCCGGTTGCCAGATTGATCCCTGATCTTTAGTTCTTTCCCCCATATATTCTTTTTCTACATTGACCCCGAAAGGCTGGGAGGCATGGGCAAAACTGGCACTGCCTTCAAAAATATAGGCAAAACCCTGTCGTCTGGTATCAAATGGAAACCGTTTCGTGGTATTGGCTGGCATGGCGATATCCAGATAGCTGGGATCAGTATCAATGCCATCTACAGGCCCGCGATAGCCACGATAATCACCAGCAATAACTCGAATATGCGTGCCATCATCATCGGTGAGGTTAGTGATATCGGGGGATTTGATATCCTGATAACGTGGGGTTGTCATTTTCTGGTGACTAGGCAGATTAGCCCAGAGTTGAAAACCATGCATTTCACCATTGGCATTACCGCGTGGCATTTCCTGATGGATAATGCCTGACCCGGCAGTCATCCACTGAACATCGCCATCACTAAGCACGCCCAGATTCCCCAGGCTGTCGCCATGTTCAACATTTCCCTTCAACACATAGGTAATGGTTTCAATGCCGCGATGAGGATGCCATGGAAACCCGTTGAGGTATTTTTCCGGGTCATCATTGCGAAAATCATCCATCATCAGAAATGGATCAAATGGTTCTGTTTCTCCAAATCCGAAGACCCGGTGAAGATGAACACCGGCACCTTCCAGATGTGGTTTAGCTTGACTGGACATTTTTATAGGGCGAATAGACATGATACTCTCATAAAAAAATTAACTTTCTTCTAAATGGGTATAAGAAGCTCAGAAACAAGGGGGAGAATACGGCGCCCATTATGATCTGATAGGCATAGAGGTCAATTATAGTTGAAGCATCTTTTGCTTTTTTTCCATCCCGAGTAAGGCAAGCCCAGCGACAGCAGTCATTACCGTGATGCCACCTATAATTTCAAGCATGGACATTTTTTCACCCAGAAACAGCCATGGCCATAATGGGCCAAGGACAGATTCGATTAATACCAAAAGACTTACTTCAGCTGCTGGAACATATGGTGCGCCCCATGTGACCAGAGCAATACCTATCCCGATGGTAAAAGCACCCATGAATAATGCCAGCATAAAATCACTGCCACTGATACCAAGTCCATTGCCAAACCCGATGGCGGATATCCCGGCTAAAGATAACGCCATGATGCCGCCCAGAAATGTTCCACCCAGCACATCATCTTTCTGGCTTCGGCGAGCCAGCACCAGCATGACTGCAAAAAAGAATGCAGATAAAAGAGCAACGATATTACCTTGGGTGCGACCCAGATCAAACCCGTCACTGATCATCAGCCCGACGCCAATCAATGCCGCGATCATGGCGATCCAGGTAAAGGGATGGGGTTTTTCATTGATCCATAACCAGCCAATCAGGGCGGCCATAAACGGAGTTGTTGTAAGAAGGAATAATGTTGAGGCAACAGACGTCATCAACATGGCGAACACATAAGTAGTAAAGGCTATGGAAAGGGCCGCTCCCATCGCCATATCGGTTTTATCTAGTTTGCCAAGAAATCTGATAGGACTTTCCCACCGGCGCAAACAGCCAACTGTCATGACCATAGCGGACAGACTGATCGACCGGTAAAACAGAATGATCATGCCATCATCGGTTTCCATAAGCCGCATGACAATACCAACCAGCGACATAAAACTGCCACCCAATAGTATGATAACAATGGCTTTATTATGTGACATGAATAAATGTTAATCTATTTAGTGAGAAGTGACATGATGGTAATTCATTTTTTTTGAAAATAGAAACCATTTATTCATATTAATCCCGATTAGATGATTGATTTGATTTCCCCAAAAAGAGTAGTCTTGATAGACAGAGAAAGCCTAGCCAGCATAAAAGGAAAATGGATATGCCAGCCCCTATATCATTCACCAGATTGAATGATGATCACAGACACGGATGGATGGAGGTAACTATGGATTTCTGTATTCAACTATCTGCTGATTATCCGGATAAATCCTATGGCGGGGATCGCGTCTATGCCGATATGCTTGCACAGGCGAAACTGGCTGACCAGTTAGGTTTGATGCTGTATCTGTCACAGAACATCATCTGGTCAATTGTCTGATGATGCCTGCTCCGCTTACCTTTGCCGTTAAAATTGCCAGCATGACCACACGGGTTAAGATTTTAACCTCAGTCGTGGTATTGCCCTTCATGATATGCGCGTCTATGCAGGTGAAGTTGTTGTGGCAGATATTTTTTGCGAAGGGCGATTGATGCTAGGTGTAGGTCGCGGTGCATTTGCTTATGAAATGGAACGGATGGGTGTTCCGATGGCAGAAACCCGTGAACGATTTGATGAATCTCTGGATCCGTCCTGCAGACATTATTAAATGAAGAAGAGGTATCATGGGATGGTAAATGGTACCAATTCGACCCTTTGACCATTATGCCACGACCAATCAGGGCAGGAGGACCACCGATTATGATGGCGGTGCTGAACCCTGACGGTATTTATGAATGTACAAAAAAGGGGTTTCATATTCAGACCACCCCATTATCTGGAAATCATCAGTTGCTATTTGATCAGGTCAATGCATTTAATCGCGGGAAAGCAGAATGCAAGAAAACAGACGATATACCAACCCTGACATTATCCCGTGTTGCGCATATGGCAAAAACTGATACAGAAAAACGGCGTAAGATTGCGGCTGCTCATCATTATTATGGCCGGTTTGATAATATTTTCCTTGGGCCTGGTCATGTTGATCGCGGTATGATTACCCCTATGCCATCCCGAACACCTATTGATGAGCTTGGCGAAAGTCTATTAATCGGTTCGGCGCAGGAAGTGGTTGATAAATTGGCACCATATGCGGAACTTGGTATTGATCGGGTTATTATCAATCCGAATTTTGGACTGAATGCCAATGAAACATGTGATGCGATTCAAGCTTTTGCCGAGGAAGTGATGCCGCATTTTACCGATAAAATAACAGATCAATACAAAGCGATGTGAAGGAGGACAGATATTATGCCGATTATTCGCGTGGAAATGTTTAAAGGCCGTGATCGTGATACCCGTCGTGCCATTATCAAGGAGTTGACCGACGGCTTTTGCCGCGCCACAGGAGCAAAGCCAGATGTGGTAGATGTTGTTCTAGTTGATATCGATAAAGCTGATTGGGGCAAGGGTGGTGTTGCCTTTGCTGACAAACAATCTGATTGAATATGACAACAGATCATTCTTCCATCCCGAATCTAGCCAAAATGGAAGCGGTTTCTTGTGCTTGGTCAAAAGAAGGAAAAGGCGCCCCCATTAGTATTGATTCATGGTATTGGCGCCGCACGCAATACATGGGCAAAATTAATGCCGCAACTGACCGCGGCTTTTACTGTCATCACTTATGATTTGCGTGGGCATGGTGCATCCCCATCTGGTGAAGGCATATTCAATCTTGATCATCTGGCACTTGATTTGGAAGCCGTTCGTCAGGCAGCTGGCATAGATGCCATGCATGTGGCCGGTCATTCGCTGGGCGGGATGATAGGGCCGGCCTATGCGCGTGCCTTTCCACATAGAGTTAAATCACTGGGATTGTTATCGACAGCGGCCTTCCGCACCGAACAGGATAGCCAGAATGTGTGGGCGGTGGTAAAAGCTATGGAAGAAAAAGGTATTCCCCAAGTGTTGGAAAGATTATCAGATCGCTGGTTTACAGATGCCTTTATTCAATCAAATCCGGATATGGTCAAAGCGCGTCTGAAACAGGTCGTTGAAACAGACCCAGATGTTTTTCTTAACGTGTTTCGCATCTATGCAGGCACGGAAATGGCGCCTTGGCTGGCTGAAATTGCTGTTCCATCGCTGATCCTTACCGGTGAAAATGATGGCGGTTGTCCCCCACGCCTTCAATCAGCAGATTGCAGATGCTATGACCGATGCAGAGCTGGTTATTCTGCCAGAATTCAAACATTCTCTTTTACTTGAAGCTGGCGAACAGGTAGCAAAACATATCATTCGTTTTATAAATAATCTTTAGTAATAATATCAGTTAGTAGAGGGTCGTTATGAAAACTTATCAAATCGCGGCAATTCCGGCAGATGGCATTGGCCCGGAAGTCATAGATGCTGGTCTAGAGGTGCTGGAAGCGGTGGCAAGACGGGATGGCCATATTAATTTTGCGGTGACGTCGTTTGATTGGGGGTCAGATTATTACAAATCCCATGGCCAGATGATGCCGGCAGATGGTCTGGATCAGCTCAAATCATTTGATGCGATCTTTTTTGGTGCGGTTGGCGCGCCGGATGTGCCTGATCACATTACCTTATGGGGATTAAGATTGCCCATATGTCAGGGGTTTGATCAATATGCCAATATCCGCCCGACTCGGGTGTTGCCCGGAATAAAATCACCGCTGCGGGATGTTGATCATAATGATCTGGACTGGATGATCATCCGCGAAAATTCCGAAGGTGAATATTCAGGCAGTGGCGGCCGCGTGCATCAAGGTTACCCCGAAGAAGTGGCAACAGAAATATCCGTTTTTACCCGTAATGGGGTTGCGCGAATTATGCGTTATGCTTTTGCTATGGCGGCCTCACGCCCGCGTAAACAGTTAACGGTTGTCACCAAATCTAATGCCCAGCGGCATGGCATGGTTATGTGGGATGATATCGCGGCCGAAGTAGCAACGGAGTTTCCCGATGTGACATGGGATAAGATGCTGGTTGATGCCATGACGGTTCGCATGACACTTGACCCCAGAAGCCTCGATACGATTGTCGCCACCAATCTGCATGCTGATATTCTTTCTGATCTGGCTGGGGCATTGGCAGGCAGTATAGGGGTAGCACCTACCGCAAATATTGATCCACAAGGCAGGTTTCCATCTATGTTTGAACCCATCCATGGCTCGGCGTTTGATATCACGGGAAAGGGTATTGCCAATCCGGTAGCAACATTCTGGACAGCGGCATTAATGCTGGATCATCTTGGGCAGGGGCAGGCGTCAAAGATGATCATGACCGCGGTAGAACAGGTTTGCGCTGAAGGGATACTAACCCCGGATGTAGGCGGTAATGCTACCACCCGCATTGTCACCGATGCCGTGATTAGTGTGATTAACGGGCTTAATGACGGTTTCGCTAAATCAATAAAGATATGATTAAACATTGGATATGGCTATCTGGTATTGCTTGGGATAGGATATCCGGATTGAAGTTCAGGTTTGAGTGGAAAAGTTAAATATGATTGCCAGCGATCTAGATGGAATTACGGTTGTAACGATTGAACAGGCTGTTGCGGCACCTTACGCGTCTGTCAAGCTTGCCGATGCCGGTGCAAGAGTGATTAAAATTGAACGCCCCGAAGGTGATTTTGGCCGGGGCTATGATAAGGATGCAAAGGGTTCCAGTTCCTATTTTGTCTGGCTTAATCGCGGCAAAGAATCTGTCACACTAAATCTCAAAGATCCTGATGACCTGGCATTGGTTAAAGCCATGATTGGGCAGGCAGATATATTTATTCAGAATCTGATGCCGGGGCGGTAGCACGGCTTGGTCTGGATGTTCATGACTTACAGGCGGAATTTCCATCATTGATCACCTGTTCTATCAGCGGCTATGGCGAAACCGGCCCTTTTAGCCAGATGAAAGCCTATGATCTGTTGGTGCAGGCAGAAGTCGGGCTGGCCAATTTGACCGGATCAGCAGAAGCCGCTGGACGTGTAGGGGTTTCTATTTGTGATATCGGGGCCGGTATGACAGCATATCAGGCTATCCTTCAAGCCTTGATTGGTCGTGGTAAAACTGGCAAAGGCAGACATATCGAAGTATCCTTATTTCACGCACTTGCCGACTGGATGAATGTCCCTTATATCCAGTCCAAACATGGTGGTCGTGATCTGAAACGGCCGGGGTTGCATCACCCCACTATCGCGCCTTATGGTGTCTATCCTTGTGGTGATGGCGGCATGATTTTGTTTTCTATCCAGAATGAACGGGAATGGGTGCGCTTCTGCACGGATGTGCTGGGTGATGCTGATATGGCAGAAGAAGATCAGTTTGCCGGAAACACCAATCGTGTAGCAAATCGAACACAACTGGATGCCCGTATCATTGCCGCTTTTTCAAAACATAGCCGTGATGAAATAGCGAATATCATGACAGATGCAGATATTGCATTTGGCCGGTTGAGCAATATGGATGATCTGATCAATCATCCCCAAATCCGGCTGATGACCATAAGAACCTCCGAAGGGGAAATGGATATTATGACCCCGGTGCTTTGGTTGATGGTCAGGTATATGCGGCAACGGATGTTCCTGATCTGGGTCAGCATACAGCCGCTATCCGGGATGAGTTTGGTCAGGACTAGTCAATGACATCATGGTCGGGAAAATCATGGTCCAGTGAAATCTGGGGCGGGTTATATATTCTGCTGGCCATGTTTATTATTGGCCCTAATGATACCCTTGTTGTGGTGCTGGAAGATGATATTGGCGTTGGCCAGTTTCATTTTCTGAGAAGCCTGATCGCGGTACCTATTGTTTTGCTATTTGCATGGATCATTGGTTCTGACCTGACCATTTATCGCCCCTGGGCAATGATTATCCGTAATCTGTTTTTCATGTCATCAATGCTGATCTATTTTTCTTCATTATCGTTTTTGCCAATGGCGGTAACTGGGGCGGGGATTTTTACCTGTCCTATATTTGTGTTGATTTTTTCACGGGTAATTTTTGGTCAGCATATTGGTTGGCGAAGAATTAGTGCTGTGGTTGTGGGGTCTATCGGGGTGCTGGTTATTCTTGACCCTAATGGCACGACATTTTCATGGATGAATATCCTGCCGGTATGTGGCGGGGCATTTCTGGCTTTAAGCAATATCATGACAAAACGCTATTGTGATAAGGAAAGCCCCATTCTGTTATCAGGGATGGGATTTGCTTTTCTCGGAATAGGCGGTGCCATAGCCGCCACGATATTGACAGCCTATCCGAGTAGAACCGGATGGGCAAATGACGGCATTTATTACCACCGGATGGGCATCTATTACATGGACAGTGTTAGGACTGGTTTTTTTACAAGCCTTTTTTTCTTCGATAGCCATGTGGTTTATGACCCGTGCGTATCAGATTGGTGATCCAACATATATTAACGTTTATGAATATTCATTTCTGATCTTTGCTGGTTTAGCGGCATGGGTATTTCTGGAACAGCATTTATGGATGCGTGATATTTTCGGAATCATTCTGATTGTTGTTGCTGGTATTATCGCTACCCGGGCAGGGGCGAAACACGAAACGGTATAATTATTTGAAACAGCTTCAAATCAAAAAGGGTGATGGGATTCAATCAACCCGTAAAGGCATGGTTCGGCTCAACAGTCCGGCAAACATCAGCATAACGCCCAGCACCAGAAATAAGCCACTTATATCCGTGAACATCAAAATCAGGGCGGAAAGGCCGGGTGTGACCACAAATGACATTTCCCGCCATGTAGAAAATACACTGGTCATTTCAACGCGGACTTTTGGTGTTACCATCCGCATGAACGGAATATTTCCGATGATATCCAGCATATCAAAACCAAGTGAGGCCAGAAGCAAAAGCAATAATCCCCATAATGTTGGTTCTGGCAGTAATCCAAGTGCGATCATACTGATACCAGCCATGGAAAAGCTTAATAAAATGGTTTTGCGAATGCCGATATACTGAGCCAATGCAGCAAACCGACTAGAAAATAAAAGCACCGCCATAATGCCACCCATGAACAAACCGATCCATTGTGTTGATACGCCAGCGTCACGCAAATATATTGGCCCATAGGTGAAAAACACTACCCATGACGAAGATCGTGCCACCGCAATCAGGTAAGCAACGCGCATATGTGGATTACCGAAATAGGTGCGCACATTTCGAATGAAATCAAGGTTACTTGATTTTGGCGGTTTGATATTCTGGGCTTCCGAAATACGGAGCCACCAAAACAAAACAATAAGAATTGAGATCAATGTAATGGATAGTATAAAAGGGTGCGCGGGTATCAACATTGACCCACATCCATGTTCCGACAAATGGAAAAATCAGCCATGAAAGACCCCGGCAAAAACAAATTTCCGGCTTTCGGCTTTGGCAAGTTGTTTCCGGGGATGAAATCCATTGTATATAGCGATATACACATGATCATTAATCCGGCACCGGCCATCCGGCATGCATTTGCCAGCACAAATGTTATCGGCCAATCCAGCATAAAAAGAACATTGCCCAGCAGTGCGATCATGACGCCGATAGTAAATACATATTTTCGGGTGAGCAGATTGATCAGACTTCCTGTGTAAAGCACAATGGGAAGTGAAATTAATGCGGCCAGAAACAAACTAAAGGACAGGGCAACGGTATTATCATTGAGAATATTGAGCCCAACCAGCGATATCAATGATCCCAGAACAGCCATAGATGAGCTGTTCATACCATAAATGATCCCCAGTGTATTACCACTTGGGCTTCCGCCTGAAGCGATGCGGATGGGTGGACGAAACGCCATTTTAGTTTGCTTCTTTTAGACCTTAATTATTTTACCATACGCTTATTTCTGCATTAGGCAATGGTCAATATGTGCTATATTTTATGAAATCTTATTTTAAGCGGCACATTGATGGAGCAATGAGATGACTAATATTTTTCTTCAGTCAGTAGAAGATGTTTATGATAAGGCTGCCAGTCTGGTTGATATGGCACCGGGACTGGCAGAAAAATCAAAGTAACCAATTCATCCTATATTGTTCGTTTCGGGGTAAGATTGCGTGGTGCCATGCATACATTTACTGGATATCGCTGCGTACATAGTGAACATTTCGAACCCGTGAAAGGTGGCATCAGATATAGTCTTGATGTGTCGCTTGAAGAAGTGGAAGCTCTGGCTACGCTGATGACATTCAAATGTGCTCTGGTTGAAGTTCCTTTTGGTGGTTCTAAAGGCGGGCTTTATATCAATCCGCGTGACTGGACAGAACAGGAACTGGAACGCATTACCAGACGCTTTACCCAAGAACTGGCTAAACGTGATCTGATCAGCCCATCACAGAATGTACCCGCACCGGATATGGGAACAGGGGAACGTGAAATGGCGTGGATGGCGGATGAATATCGCCGGTTGAATTCCGTGGAAATTAACGCCTGGGCATGTGTGACGGGCAAACCTGTTGGCAAGGGCGGCATTCAGGGACGCGTTGAGGCCACCGGACGCGGGGTTCAATATGCTTTGCGGGCGTTTTTTGATTATCCTGAAGATGTGAAGAAAACAGGACTTGCCCCGGGGTTGAAAGATAAACGTGTGATTGTGCAGGGGCTTGGCAATGTGGGTTATCACGCCGCGTTATTTTTATCCGAAGAAGATGGAGCAATTGTTACTCATGTACTGGAACGTGGCGGTGCTGTTATCAATCCAGATGGGATAAATATTCGTGCGCTCAAAGACCATATGAACACCCATGGCTCAATTAGAATCCTATGAAGGATTTGTGGCCAGTGGATTTGAAATGCTGGAAGAAGATGCAGATATCCTGATACCGGCGGCGATGGAAATGGTTATCACAAAAGATAATGCCAGCCGGATAAAAACGCCGCTTATCATTGAAGCGGCTAACGGTCCTATCACCGCAGATGCTGATGTGATCCTGAACAAGAAAAATATTGTTATTATCCCGGATCTTTACGCAAATGCTGGCGGCGTTACCGTTAGTTATTTTGAATGGATCAAAAATCTGAGCCATATCCGTTTTGGCCGGATGCAAAGACGAGAAAGTTTTGATCATTTCAGTGCCATTATCAATGGTGTTGAAATGCTGACAGGAAAACCGTTTCCGGAAAAATTCCGTGAACAGGCTTTGACCGGTTCCACGGAACTGACACTGGTGCGATCAGGTTTGGAAGATACGATGCGCGAAGCATATAAACATATCAGTCATGAATGGAATACTAATCCTGATGTCAAGGATATGCGTGTGGCGGCTATGAAAATCGCTGTTGAACGTGTGGTAAAAAGCTATGGCTCATTAGGGATATAAACCGGATGAATTTAAGGCCGGGTGGTCTGACCAAGGGCCATTATGCTGAACAATGCCCCCTGATCTGTTTCCAGTCCGATCACCATTCCAGCCTCGTTAGCGTCTGGCCCGAACAGGGTTCCGGTGACAAACTGATGATCCAGTTGCTTTATCTCACCTTGAAATATGAGCTGCATATCTCCAAGAATATGAAAGTTAATCTGATCATCCAGTAGCATCGCCGCATCCAATGATAAGCCATCTCCAGCCAGATTAAATGATATCTGTTTGTTATTCTGGCGTCAGATGTAATGCCCCGGTTGCCTGTCCCATTGCGTGTTTCAAATGCGCCATCACAGGCAACGCAATTCCATAAAGAGTGTATTTGATAGGTGAAATTATGGTCAGGTAAAGCCGATGCCTGATATCCCCAGACCACAAGCCGGGCGGCAATATCCGCCTGATTATCAAGTGGAGATGATATCGTGCCAAATCGTGAAAAAATATTGGTGACGTTATCGGAAGCATAATCCGAAATCGGTGGTAGTTTTCGCAATCTGGCACCAATAGTGGCATCATCTGTTTTGCCCTCTAATTTCAAGTTGAGGCTATCGCTATCAATAATGGTTATCCATTTGTCGCCGTCACCATTTAATTTGGCAAAAAGGTGATCAACCTGAAGCTGGGTAGCCTTGACTGAGATCGGTTAAATTGACCCCTGTCGGAGGTGGGGCGGAAACAAATACATCATTTCCGCCCCCGCACCCAACCAGCAGGGGTAAACATACTGCAAGGGTAAACTGAAACATCCGCCTTGCCGGATATAAGCTGGTTGGATGCATTAGTATTTTCTAATTTATTTTTTCCTTTTAGTCTTGCTCCTATGGCATCATGTTTTAAAGAAAAAGGCAGAGTCATTACCTCATCAGGATTACGATATAAAAGCATAGCCTATTGATATTTTGTATTAATATACATATATATAAAGCATTCAAACATGGTCGCAGGATTGAGATATAAACCCTCTCCGGGCTGAAACATTATTGATGGAGTTGTTGAATGTCCCTTTCCGCGCTGGCAGGAAAAACCGCCGCCATACTTGTAACACATGGTTTTAACGAAAGCGTTCTGATCAATCTGCAAAAACAAGTTAAATGATGCAGGTATTAAAGCTAAGATGGTGTCCAAAGAAAATGGTCTGATCAATGGCTGGGCTGGTGAACAATGGGGGCTATCTTATCCGGTTGATACGGTATGGCGTGAAACATTAGCCGTTGATTACGATATTATGGTTATTCCAGATGGTGATCAGCATCTGAAAGCATTAGAAGCGGATATTCATGCTAAACGGATTATGTCAGCATTCCTGCGTGAAAAAGCACCATCCCTGTTAATTGGTGGTGGTGTAGACCTTGCTAAGTCACTTGATCTATTAGGTGATATTGCACCAGAACATGACGCCAGTGTTTTAATGGAAGGTCATGTTGTCGTGGCTGGAAAATCAGCCGAAGTATCAGAAATGATTGACAATCTGGCACATGCTGTATCAAATACATTTAATGAGGTTAATGCCGCTTAAAGCAGTAGCCTTTTCTGATTATAATATGTCTCGTATATATATGTAATCACGCTTATTTTACTGGATGAGCTATGAATAGCGTCTGGAACGAATTGAGTATGGCATGACAACGGATCAACTTCCTTCTCCGTGTATTAGTATTTGTCAGATAGATCCGACCAGCGGGTTATGTACAGGTTGTTATCGTACCCGTAACGAAATTGCTTCTTGGCGAAGCATGAATACTGATGAGCAGAGATCACTTATTAGCACTCTGCATGATCGCCAAACTAAAATGACTGGCAGAAGTCGCCGCACAAGACGACGGAGCCGTGCCTAAAATAGGAGGGCAGGCATGTTTATTCTAGATCGTATCTTGCAAAAGCAAGGGTTTATTCTTGTTGATGGTGCTACCGGGACAAATTACTTTCAACTTGGTCTGGAAACAGGTTACCCCCCCGAATTATGGTCACTGGAAAAACCGGAACATGTGTCAGGTTTGCACAACCGGTTTATTGAAGCAGGATCAGATGTCATCCTGACCAACACATTTGGCGGCACAAGGTACAGGTTAAAGCTTCATCAGGCAGAAGATCAGGTTAGAGAATTAAATATTGCGGCGGCCAGACTGGCGCGGGCATGTGCAGATCATCATCATGAAGCTACCGGAAGGGATATTGCCGTTGCCGGATCAATGGGGCCAACAGGTGAGCTATTTACGCCGTTAGGAACCTAACCCATGAGGATGCTGTCGCGGCATTTACTGAACAGGCTGAAGCATTAGCCGAGGGCGGCGTTGATATGCTGTGGATTGAAACGATTTCTTCTTTTGATGAAGTTTATGCCGCGCTGGAAGCCGCCCAGAAAACAGGATTACCAGTGGCCGCAACAATGACTTTTGATACGGCAGGTAAATCCATGATGGGGGTTGATCCATCTGATTTTGCCCGCCAGATCAGTGAAAAAGGCGTTGTTGCTGTTGGTGCAAATTGTGGAATTGGCCCGGCTGAACTTATGCATTCGATGATGGCTATGAACCCGGCCAATGGGGTCATGCGTATTGCCAAAGGCAATTGCGGAATTCCTGAATATGTTGAAGGCAAAATCCATTATCATGGTACACCGGAATTAATGGCTAAATATGCCGTTCTAGCGCGTGATGCGTGTATCCAGATTATTGGTGGTTGTTGCGGCACAAGCCCTGATCATATCCGTGCCATGCGGCAGGCTCTGGATAAAGATTGTGATAGTGATAAAGCCATTGTTGATGCCGCCAGACTGGAAGCGGAGCTTGGCAAAGCCATGGAAAAATATCCCTGATCAACCATCGACAGATGCTTCACTACGCCGTCGTCGCCGCAAATGATGTAACCAAATCATCCTCATATCTGGGTGCTAGCATTAGAGTACCAGAATGCGTTAATACATATTTTCATGCAAAATCACTTGCATGACTTGCCATCCTCACGATAGATAAGGGGCGAAATGCCTAACTGCTGCTAGCGGAGATTTGAGATGAACGCCTACCGCACACATACCTGTCAAGCTTTAACCAGTGCTGATGTTGGATCAACTGTCATGCTATCTGGCTGGATTAACCGTAAGCGTGATCATGGTCAGCTATTATTTGTTGATCTGCGTGACCATTATGGCATCACCCAATGTGTGGCGGATAGCTCTGATAGCAGTTTTTCCCAAGTCGAAGACACGCGGGTCGAATCGGTGGTACGCATCAAAGGCAAGGTTGTTAAGCGGGAAGAAGAAACCATCAATCCCAATCTGCCAACAGGTGAAATTGAAGTGCGGATTGAACAGTTTGAAGTATTATCCCATGCGGATGTTCTTCCGCTTCAGGTAAACTCCGATGAAGATGCGGGTGAAGAAACACGCCTGCGATATCGTTATCTGGATTTGCGACGCCAGCGCCCGCACCAGAATATCATGTTGCGTGCCCAGATTATCCAATCTATCCGCCAGCGTATGGTAGATCAGGGTTTCATGGAATTTCAAACGCCTATCCTGACCGCATCATCACCAGAAGGTGCGCGTGATTTTCTTGTGCCATCACGGTTACATCCGGGGAAGTTCTATGCCTTACCGCAAGCGCCGCAACAATTCAAACAGCTGATTATGGTATCTGGCTTTGACCGGTATTTTCAAATTGCGCCATGTTTCCGTGATGAAGATAGCCGGGCTGACCGAAGCCCCGGTGAGTTCTATCAACTTGATCTTGAAATGAGCTTTGTTGAACAGGATGACGTCTTTGCCGCGGTTGAGCCCGTGATTGCCGGTGTCTTTGATGAGTTTACGGATAAGGATATTAAAGCCCCGTTTACCCGCATCAGCTTTGCTGAATCCATGTTGAAATATGGCACGGATAAGCCTGATCTGCGTATTCCGCTTGAAATACAGGATGTGACCGATCATTTCCGTGATTCTGGGTTCAGCATTTTTGCCAAGGCTGTTGCAGGCGGATCAGTTGTTCGTGCCATTCCGGGCCCAGATTGTGGAAGTCGTGCTTTCGCTGATAAAATGAACAGCTGGGCACAAGGCGAAGGTGCGCCGGGGATGGGTTATATTATTTACGCTGAAGGTGAGGCAAGGGGCCCTGTCGCCAAGGCACTAGGTGATGATGCCGCTTTTGCGTTGCGTGACCAGATGGGGCTTAAGGATGGAGATGCTCTGTTCTTTGCCTGTTCCGCCGAAGACGATGCTGCTGCTCTTGCTGGTAAAGCACGGGTTCGCATTGGTCAGGAAAAAGACCTTATTGCTGATGGCTATCATTTCTGCTGGATTGTCGATTTCCCGATGTTTGAAAAAGACAAACTAACTGGTGAAATTGCGTTTTCGCATAATCCGTTTTCCATGCCGCAAGGTGGTCTTGAAGCATTGAATACTATGGATCCTCTGGATATCAAGGCATGGCAATATGATCTGGTGTGTAACGGGATTGAACTTTCATCCGGGGCTATCCGTAATCATCTGCCCGAAGTCATGTACCGCGCTTTTGAGATTGCTGGCTATGGCCCTGAAGTTGTGGATAACAAGTTTCCGGGCATGATCAACGCGTTCCGCTTTGGTGCACCGCCACATGGCGGTATAGCACCGGGGATTGACCGGATTGTGATGCTGATTGCCAATGAGCCAAATATCCGTGAAATTATTCTGTTCCCGATGAATGGCAAAGCCGAAGACTTAATGATGGGTGCCCCATCAGAGGTAGATGATAAGCAGTTAACGGAACTGCATATCAGAAAGCAATTGCCAATTAAACCTGCTAGCTAGATATCTCTGCTGTTATATCGCATCAGTCCATGCGATACCCATATGACAAAGATCAGGAGAAAAGCGGCACCCGCCTGATGCAGGGTGCCTAGCGTCAACAGGCACCTGATATAGCAAAGTCATGATGCCAAGCAGAAACTGGGAAAATAATGCTAACATCATGATGACTGGCGATAGCCCCAGTTGATATCCGTTCCGTTCAGCCTTTCGCGCACGGAACCAGAGGCTAATCACACCCAATACGGCAATTGCCGCAATCCAGCGGTGATTAAACTGTGCCGATGCCGGATTTTCAAACGGATCCATGACACCATAATATCCATATTCGATGGGAACAAATTGGCCGCCCATAAATGGATATTCGTTATAAATCAGCCCGGCATTCATTCCGGCCACAAAAGCACCGGCAATAATAGTCAGTGCCAGAATTCCAATAACCCCAGCCACATGCCCACGCGGTAACAAAGCCCGTCCATGTTTTAAATCAGCAATCGTCCAGATCAGAACACCAAGAATAGTCAATGCAATCCCCAGATGAGTGGCTAGCCGATACGCTGATACATAAGGATCATCCACTAATCCGGATTTTACCATCCACCAGCCAATCAGACCCTGTGTGCCACCCAGAAGCAGCAGGATCATAAACCGGCGTCCGAATCCATGTGGAATTTGCCGCCGTAAAGCAAACCACAAAAGTGGCAGGATAAACATGATCCCGATAAGTCGCCCAAATAACCGATGCAGATATTCCCAGAAAAATATCCATTTGAAGGCTGATAAATCCATACCTGCATTAATTTTCTGGTATTCAGGTGATTGCTGATAAAGCGTGAATACACGCAACCATTCATGATCTGTAAGGGGGGGCAGAGTGCCAATAATAGGCCGCCATTCAACCATGGAAAGACCGCTATCGGTCAATCTGGTGATGCCGCCAATAACAATCATGGCAAAGACCATTAATGCGATGCCCATTAACCATATGACAACGGAAGTATTGGCTGTTCTTTCCATTTATGTACTTACCCCTGATGGAATTCAATCACTCTGATAAGGAAATCGTTAACGGTTTCCCCAAGCATTGACAATAGGATGAGGCGTGGCAGATCAACGCGCACCCCGACCAGATATAAAAAAATATCACGGAGTTTCTTACATCATATGAATAATTCTTCTAAATATCTTGACAGTGATGGTATCTATGCCCATATGTCTCACAACAAGAATTGGCACTGTCCGGTTGGGAGTGCTAATTCTAGCATAACGCTTATTTGATATGAAATAATGAGGAGATACTGGCATGAAATTCAGGCCACTTCATGATCGCGTTCTTGTCGAGCGCGTAGAGCAAGAAAACAAAACGGCTAGCGGCATTATTATTCCGGATACCGCAAAGGAAAAACCGATGCAGGGTGTCATCAAGGCCGTAGGTTCTGGTAACCGTGATGAAACCGGCAAGCTGGTTCCGTTGGATGTTAAAGCAGGCGATTCTGTCCTGTTCGGCAAATATTCCGGCACCGAAGTTAAGATCGATGGTACCGAATATCTGATCATGCGTGAATCAGACATTCTGGGTGTCATGGGTTAATCCTCACGATATTGGTCTTGATGACCTCACTTAATATTGAAGATGTAATGCAGAAACACATGAAAGGTTTTAAACATGGCTGCTAAAGACGTAAAATTTGGCTCAGATGCGCGCCAGAAAATGATGAAAGGCGTTGATATTCTTGCTAACGCCGTAAAGGTAACACTTGGCCCTAAAGGTCGTAATGTTGTTCTTGATAAATCATTTGGTGCTCCTCGCATCACCAAGGACGGTGTAACCGTTGCTAAGGATATCGAGCTTAAGGATAAATTTGAAAACATGGGTGCACAGATGGTGCGTGAAGTGGCATCAAAAGCTAATGATATGGCTGGCGATGGCACAACCACAGCAACTGTTCTGGCGCAGGCTATTGCACAGGAAGGTGCAAAAGCAGTTGCCGCTGGCATGAACCCGATGGATCTTAAGCGCGGTATTGATCTTGCGGTTGAACACATTGTTCAGAACCTGCAGAAGCAATCCAAGAAAATCTCAAAATCTGACGAAGTTGCTCAGGTGGGAACGATTTCTGCCAATGGCGAAAGCGAAATTGGTGAAATGATTGCAAAAGCAATGGAACGTGTCGGCAACGAAGGTGTCATCACTGTTGAAGAAGCCAAAAGCCTCGAAACAGAACTGGAAGTCGTTGAAGGTATGCAGTTTGATCGTGGTTATCTGTCACCATACTTCATCACAGATAGTGAAAAGATGCGTGCTGAAATGGAAAGCCCGTATATTCTGATCCATGAAAAGAAGCTGACAAATCTGCAGGACATGCTGCCTATTCTTGAAAAGGTTGTTCAGTCTGGCAAGCCGCTTCTGATTATTGCTGAAGATATCGAAGGCGAAGCATTGGCTACTCTTGTTGTTAACCGTCTGCGTGCCGGTCTTAAAGTTGCGGCTGTTAAAGCACCTGGTTTTGGTGATCGCCGTAAGGCCATGCTGGAAGATATTGCTATCCTGACAAACGGAACAGTGATTTCTGAAGATGTTGGTATTTCCCTAGATGCGGTTACACTTGATATGCTTGGAACAGCCAAGCGCGTTGAGATTACCAAAGAAAATACCACTATTGTTGATGGTGCTGGTAAGCGCAAGGATATCGAAGCCCGTTGCAACCAGATCAGAGCACAAGCTGATGAAACCACATCTGATTATGACCGTGAAAAGCTACAAGAACGTCTAGCCAAACTGGCTGGCGGTGTTGCTGTGATCAAGGTCGGTGGTGCAACTGAAGTTGAAGTGAAAGAGCGTAAGGATCGTGTTGATGATGCGATGCATGCGACACGTGCTGCTGTTGAAGAAGGGATTGTTCCCGGTGGTGGTGCTGCTCTTGTTAAATCGATGCGTGTTCTTGAAAAGCTGGAAGGCGATAATGATGACCAGAATGTTGGCATCAACATTGTCCGCCGTGCTATTCAGGCACCTGCTCGCCAGATCGCAGACAATGCCGGTGCTGATGGTGCGGTGATTGTTGGCAAGCTTGTCGAAGATAAGTCCACAACAAATGGTTATAACGCCCAGTCAGGTAAGTTCGAAGACCTGATCAAAGCTGGTGTTATTGATCCAACAAAAATCGTTCGCTCTGCTATGCAGAACGCGGCATCTGTTGCTGGTCTGCTGATTACAACCGAAGCCATGGTCAGTGAATTGCCTGAACCTAAGGCACCTGCGGCTCCTGCTCCTGATATGGGCGGCATGGGCGGTATGGGTGGCATGGGCTTCTAATTCAGCCACCATTACTTGAATTTATCAAAAGCCGGGGATTTCCCCGGCTTTTTTATTCTTTATGATCCTGTGCAAGGAAGGCGCGGGTTTCTTTTATGGCATCGGCTAACCCACAACGGATAATCGGTGTCCCGGCAGGAAAAGCACTGGTCAGACGGGTAGGCAGGCGACTATCCAGCATGACAAAAACACCTTTATCCGTTTCACGCCGAATCAAACGGCCAAAGGCCTGGCGCAATTTCATGCGTGTCAGGCGGTCTGTCCATGCTTCCCGGCCAAAGGCTTTGGCGCGTGCCTTGAACAGCATATCCGGCCTTGGCCAAGGCACGCGATCAAAAAGGATCAGCCGAAGCGCTTCCCCGGAACATCAACCCCATCACGAACCGCATCTGTTCCTAACAGACAGGATGTTGGCTCTGCTCTGAAAATTTGAATAAGTGTGTTCAGGTTCATCGCATCAATATGTTGGGCATAAAGTGGCAGACCTGCTTCACTCAATTCTCTTGCCAGATCAGGATATACCGCTTTCAGTCGATTAATCGCGGTAAATAACCCCAGTGCCCCACCACCAGACGCAAGCATCAGTGTTGACATGGCGGCAATGGTTTGCCGGATATCATTGCGGTCACAATCATTAACGACAAACACTCTGGCCTGATCAGCATAATGAAATGGTGACGAAACAGAAATGATATGTGGTGGTTGATCCAGATATCCGGTACCAGTCAGCCGTTTTGCCATATTCCATGCTGCTTCATCAGGTTGTTCGCTATCTGGCTCGGTGCGATCTGTCAGAGTGGCCGAAGTTATGATTGCCCCTTTGGCAGGGGTCAGCACATGATCATGAAATGGTCGGGATGGGTCTATCCAGTGGCGATGGATGCCAATATCTGTATCTTCACCCATCCGGCGGGTGGCTTCCATCCAGTCAACAAATCCATCAGTACCAGTATTACCAATTCCATTTAGCAGATCAATCCATGCCGCTAAAGGGCCAGAGGCGCGGCTGACCAGTCCCCTCACGGCACCTTCTAGTCTTTGTCGGGATGCGGTGTCTAGAATGTCACTTTCATCTGCCAGCTTGGTTTTCAGTTTTTCGGCAAGGCGCATTAATGGGGATGCCAAACTGGTCAGGGCTTGCCGCAGTGGTGCGATAAGTGGGGCTAGTCTTGGGTCAATCGGATGCAATGGTGCTTCAAGGCTATATATGCTTTCCGGTTGATCAATACGGTCATAAATCACTTGCCGGACATGAAAGAAAAACTCTTCACATATGCCATGTGGTTCCCCGTCGGTTAGCCGTTTTCGCCAGCCTGTTGCCGGCAGAATCTGTGCGGCTTTAAAGGCATCTTCCAGGTCCTGCATGGCCGGACTTCCCTGTTCAAGCAAATCACTCAATCTCTGGCGGATGCCGCGCCCGCGCCGGTTTGCCCTGACGTTGTTCTGCGCCTCTGATCCAGCGACGCATGTCAGCGGTTTCCGCACCAGTGAATGCGGCGGCAAAGGCACTATCAGCAGCATCAAAAATATGATGACCTTCATCAAAAACATACCGGCTGATGCGTCTGGCATCTGGATGGGGTGCCAATTGATTCATGACGGCTGTGATCATGACCAGGGCATGATTGGCAATAACGATATCGCTCATGGCGGCACGGGCGCGATTTTTTTCCACAAAACATTTCTGATAATGCATACAGGCAGAATGGATACATTCGCCGCGCCTGTCCGAAAGTCCTAGCGTCAATCCGTAACCAAATAAATCCGTAAGCCATGCCGGAAACTTTGACCCGGTCAGATCACCATCGCCACTGGCCTCTGCCCATCTGGCCATAAGCCCTAACCCGATGGTATTACGGGGTGAGGCCGTGGCGGCAGTTAACGCATCTTCAAGATTAAGCAAGCAAAGATAGTTTTCACGCCCTTTCCGGATAACGATTCGCTTTTCTCTTTCGGTCTGATCAGCATACAGTCGCCCCATTTCTGTTTCTATCTGATGTTGCAGGCTGCGGGTATAGGTTGATACCCATACCGGTGCCATATTATTTTCAGCCCACACCGATGAAGGCGCCAGATAACCAAGCGTTTTTCCTGTACCGGTGCCAGCCTCTGCCATGATGACATGCGGGGTATCATTTTCCTTTGGCGGATCAAATGCAGGCAACAGGCTTTCTGCATAGGCCATCTGGCCATCTCGCACTCGTCTGCCGCTCAACATATGTTTTAGCCTGTCATGCATCGCGCCTGCTGTTACTGGCATAACACCAGCTGGGGGTGGGGTTCCATAGTCCGGGATATCATCCAGTCTTGTCCAGATGGCTCCATCACGGCTATTTGGTGGTGCCGCAGCTGGCATATCTTCACCACAGGCATGAAGTACCATTGGTGCCCAGCCCCAGCCGCCCGATGCCATAAACCGTGCCATCTGGCTGGCGATCTGCTGTTGTTTTTCTGGCCATGAGGTCATCTGTTCCAGCAAGGTATTGGCTATCACAGGCATAAGGATAGTCTGGTCTTCGGCATCATGATGACTGTTCAGCCCAAGGGCTGTTGCAAGCCCGCCAGCAGTAGGAACAGCAAATCTGGCCGGATGAACAAAAGCATATAATTCCAGTACATCCAGTCCGGATAAACTGTCCGGATTATGTTTCAATCGGCTCATAGTCCACCGCCGATGACAGAATAGAACAGGTTCATGATCCAGCCGGTCACCAGCTTCTCTATGGCTAAGCTGGTCTATGCTTCCATCTGATCCAACCCAGATAACATGATCTGGCATGGGCATGATTGCTGCCAGTTGCATGGATGGAAATGCTGTCATGATAGTGATGATTGCTCCGGGTGAGGAATAAGGGTTACCATAGCAAAGTTTTTTCTTATGGGGCAGTATCCCTATTGACGCTGGGGCTACTTCCCCTTAACTATCGCTTTCAGTATCAAATTCAAACCCGATTGTGACATATTATGGTATCCCTTTCTTCCTCTTCTCTTGTTTCTCTGGCTCGTGATGCAAAATCATGGCCCTTTGCCGAAGCACGCCTGCTGATTGACCGGCTGGATAAAATGAAGGTGGCAGATGATTATGAAGTCATTTTCGAAACAGGATACGGGCCATCTGGTTTGCCGCATATCGGCACATTTGGTGAAGTGGTTCGCACATCCATGGTGCGCCACGCATTTGAAACACTGACAGGACGGCCAACGCGACTCATCTGTTTTTCCGATGATATGGATGGTCTTCGTAAAGTGCCGGATAATGTTCCTAATAAAGATTTGCTTAGCGAACATCTGGGTAAGCCCTTAACGCAAGTTCCTGATCCATTTGGCATCTATGACAGTTTTGGTGCGCATAATAATGCCCGATTATGCGCCTTTCTTGATGGTTTCGGTTTTGAGTATGAGTTTTTTTCGGCAACCGAATGTTATCAATCCGGCCAGTTTGACGCCGCGCTTCAGCGTATTCTGGAAAAATATGACAGTATTATTAATGTTGTTCTGCCAACACTTGGTGAGGAAAGAAAGGCTACATACAGCCCGTTTCTACCTATTTGCCAGCGAACCGGACAGGTGCTTCAGGTGCCTATAACCCATACTGATCCGGATAAGGGAATCATTCAATATACAGACCCGGATACAGGCGATGCGATCACATCTGGTATTGATAAGGGTAAGGTCAAGTTACAGTGGAAATGTGACTGGGCCATGCGCTGGTATGCCCTTGGTGTCGATTATGAAATGAGTGGCAAGGATTTGAGTGAGTCGGTTAAACTATCCTCAAAAATTACTAAAATCATGGGGGGTACGCCGCCATCTGGATTTTCTTATGAGCTGTTCCTTGACCAGAATGGTGAGAAAATATCCAAATCCGGGGTAATGGATTAAGCGTTGAAGAATGGCTTACCTATGGGACAGCGGAATCGCTATCGCTTTTCATGTATAATCAGCCGAAACGGGCTAAACGGCTTTATTTCGATGTTGTCCCAAAAATGGTTGATGAATATTACAGTCATCTGTCTGCCTATGCCAGACAAGATCAGGCGGCGCAAATCGATAATCCCGTCTGGCATATTCATAAAGGTGAAGCACCAGCAACCGATATTCCGGTCAGTTTTTCGCTATTGCTGAATCTGGCTGGTGTCTGTCAGGCTGAAACAGCAGAGGTCATCTGGGGATATCTGGCACAATATGCATCAGATGTCAGCCCGGATACGCATCCTGAACTGGCCAGATTAGTTGATTATGCCGTGACCTATTATCAGGACATGGTGAGACCATCCAAACATTACCGCCAGCCAACCGAAGATGAAATCGGCCATCTGCATGCGCTTGCCAGTAAGTTGGCTGAATTGTCTGATGATGCCGCCGCCGAAGATATTCAGTCAGTCGTATTCGCTATCGGCAAGGATGCCGGATATGAGCCGTTGCGCGACTGGTTTTCCTGTCTGTATCAGGTATTGCTTGGGCAGGATGAAGGCCCTCGCATGGGATCGTTCATAAAATTATATGGAAGGGACGCCATGCAGGAATTGATCATGAAAGCAGTAAATGGTGATCTGGCAGGAGAAGCTGGGTGATCAGCAGGCTTGCGACTTCACTTGCTCATTGTCTGCCGGCGGAAAAAGCACATAATCTGGCCATCTGGGCTATGTCACATGGTCTGGTTCCTGCTATGGGTCGGTCACAGGATTTTCCCCGCCTCCAACAGAAATGTTTCGGGCTGGATTTTGCCAATCCTATCGGTCTGGCCGCTGGGTTCGATAAAAATGCCGAAGCGATGTCAGGATCATTCCGTCTTGGATTCGGTTTTGTCGAAGTCGGTACAATCACCCCTAAACCACAAGCCGGAAATGCTAAACCCAGAGTGTTTCGCCTGTCATCGGATCAGGCGGTCATCAATCGCTATGGATTTAATAACGAAGGGGCAGAGCAGGCGAAAAAACGATTATCGGCATGGCGTCAGTCAGCATCATCCCGACAGGGTATTCTCGGTATAAATATTGGTGCAAATAAGGATAGCATTGACCGCATTGCCGATTATGCTGAAACAAGTGCAATATTATCGCCTTATGCAGATTATATGACGGTTAACGTGTCATCACCCAATACACCGGGATTACGTGATATGCAGACGCCTTCTATTCTTGCTGATATCATGACAGCGGTAAAAACCGGATGTGATCGACCTGATCTGCCTATCCTGATCAAACTATCACCTGATATGAATGAATCTGATTTTCTTGCCATTCTGGAAAGACTTCCTGATATGGGTGCGGCAGGTGTGATTTTGACAAATACAACTATTCGCCGTCCGGATAGTTTACGGTCTTCTGATAAGGATGAAGCAGGGGGATTATCTGGTGCGCCGTTACTGTTATCTTCAACAGAATGGCTAGCCCTTGCCAGATCACGGCTGCCGCAGGACATCCCCATTATCGGGGTTGGCGGTGTTGATAATGCAGAGGCAGCTTATGCAAAGATTCTCGCTGGTGCCCATCTGGTACAGTTTTATACGGCGCTTGCCCTTAAAGGCCCGCATATTGTGCCAAAAATGATACAAGGTCTGGATGAATTGCTGGCAAAAGATGGCATTGCCCATATCACGGATGCGATTGGTCAGGTGAGTAATGCAAAGGAAGCGTTAAGAATTAGTGGCCGGATGACGGATTAAGCCGGTTTAATGCCTGATGCAGGCGGGATGGAAACATCATCTGGGTTTGATTAAAGCCGTGATCATGCGTTGATATATTGGTATTAACACGGCAAGCGAGAACAGCCACAACTCTCAAAACAGAACTTATGCTTTCTTCTCCATGGTGAGAATAATGGATTTTGTGGCAAAGCTCATCTAGAGTTAAGCCCTCTTCGCGGGCCAATTCATCAAGGATTGTCCATATTTCCTGTTCAAGCATTAATGTCGTGCGTTTTTTGTTAATGGTAACGTTGCGCTTGATTCTTGCCAGCGGATTAACCGGATCATTTATCATTTCTTCCGGATTATGCGTTTTCATTTTCTATACCCAGAGTGGCAATGCTACTTTTTAATGCAATTCCTATCTTTAGGTTTAACATACTATCTTAATTCATAGAATCAAATAAACACTTTTGTATGATACGGCAAAAGCATGATATGATCGTAAAAACGCAATAACTTACCTTGACGATTGTCGCTGGATGCGCTAATTACCCCCTTTGTAACGATTAAGACTGCTTAAAGCATATATGTGAGGAGTTTAAGATGTCCCGTCGCTGTGAATTGACTGGTAAAGGCGTAATGACTGGCAATAATGTCAGCCATGCTAAAAATCGGACTCGTCGTCGCTTTCTCCCAAACCTGCAAAACTCATCAATGATCAGTGATGCATTGGGGAAGTCTGTTTCATTCCGGGTATCAACAAATGCTATCCGTACGGTGGAAAAGACAGGTGGTATTGATGCTTTTCTGCTATCCGCTAAAGATGAGAATTTGAGCAGTAATGCCGTTCACGTCAAACGCGCCATCAAGGCTGCTCTGGCTAGCGAATAATTCCTGATTATTGGTTTCATTGATTTCGGTTTAGGCTATCTGTCTTTTCCGTGCCCGTTTGCGAGGAAGTTTTGCATCTTCGTCAAACAGATCAGCCAGTTGTGTCGTCACGGCACCACCAAGTTGATCAACATCGGTAATGGTTACCGCACGTTCATAATATCTGGTGACATCATGACCAATGCCAATAGCCACCAGTTGAACTGGTGATCGCGTTTCGATATAGGCAATGACTTGCCGCAAATGCCGTTCCAGATAGTTTCCGGGGTTAACCGACAGGGTCGAATCATCAACAGGGGCGCCATCGGAAATTACCATGAGGATACGCCGTTCTTCCGGACGTGCGATCAGCCGGTTATGCGCCCATAGTAATGCTTCACCATCTATATTTTCTTTTAACAGACCTTCACGAAGCATCAGCCCCAGTGATTTTCTGGCACGCCGCATCGGGGCATCAGCTGATTTATAAATAATATGGCGCAAATCATTCAGCCGTCCGGGATAGGCAGGCTTGCCAGCTAACTGCCACGCTTCCCTTGCCTGTCCACCTTTCCATGCTCTTGTGGTAAAGCCAAGGATTTCCACTTTCACGCCACATCGTTCCAATGTTCTTGCCAGTATATCGGCCGCCGCCGCATCAATAGTGATGGGTCGCCCCCGCATAGACCCGGAATTATCAATCAGAAGACTAACAACAGTATCACGGAAGGTAATATCACTTTCCATTTTATAGGAAAGAGGATGGGTAGGCTGAGTGACAACACGGGATAATTTTCCTGCATCCAGAATGCCTTCTTCCAGATCAAAATGCCAGCTTCTGTTCTGATGAGCCATCAATTTACGCTGAAGCCTGTTGGCCAGTTTTCCAATCACGCCATTAAGATGATCCAGTTGTTTATCCAATAGTTGCCGCAATCGGGTCAGCTCATCCGGGTCACATAAATCAACGGCATCAACCACTTCATCAAAGCTTTCGGTAAAGATGCGATAATATTCGGCTGTACCCTTATTATTCTGACCATCATTATTCTGTTCACCAGATGGTTGTTCGCCATCGGTTAGGGCAGTATCACCATCTTCTTCTGACCCGTCGCCTTCTCCTTCTGATGCTTCCATGCTTGACGCTTCGCCTTGCTGATCCATGCTTTCGGCTGCGTCGCCATCATCACTTTCACCTTGAGGATTGGCACTGTCATCCTGCCCCTGATCGCTTTCTGTGTCAGCTTCATCATCTTCATTACTATCATCATCCGGATCAATCGGATCACCTAAATCTGTTTCCAGTGCCCCGATCAGCTTACGGCTTAGTTCAGCATAACTGGCCTGATCATCTATATTATGGCCAAGCTGGTCAATCAGATCACCGGCGCGGTTTTCAATCCAAGGACGCCATAAATCAACTGACATGGCTACACTTTTCGGGGGTTTTTCACCGGTCAGGGCTTCTCTGATCAGTAAATTGGTCACATGAGCAATCGTCTGGGATTGATCATCAGTGTCAGCAGGCCCCGGCGGTGGTAATGTTGTCTGGGCAAATTTTGCTTCGGTGCTGGTACGAAGGTTACTGGCAACACCCGGCATGTTGTTGGCACCAATAGCTTCTACACGGGCGCGTTCCACGGCATCAAAAATGGTGCGCGCCTGTTGTGCCATAGGGGCTTTATTCTGATGAATATCTTCACTGTGATGGGCTAACCATAAAGCGGCACTATCAGCAGCCCCGCGGATATTTGCATCAGCCTGATAGAGGTTTGTTTTTGATACATGCCCTTCCGAATGAATGCGGGTTTCATCCTTGCTGGGTGCCGGAAGCCGTATTTCTGTTGGAGAAATAACCGTCTGATTACCACTGAAGCGGACAGCATGCTGGGTTCCACCAGCCATCGCACGCAAGCAGGCAGATGTGGATTTAAGAAATGGATTATCAGAATCGTTTGCCATTACCTACCCTAAGATCAGCTAGCTGCGCGTTGCTGATCAGTTAGTAATTCTTCAGCAAAGCAACGCTGATAATATTCAGCCACGATAGCCCGTTCCATCTCATCACATTTATTCAGGAATGACAGCCGGAAAGCGAGTTTAATATCACCAAGGATATGAGTATTCTCAGCCCAGGTAATTACTGTCCGTGGTGACATGACCGTTGAGATATCACCAGCGATAAATCCCTTTCTGGTCAAGTCGGCCAGTCGCACCATTGCGTCGGCTATATCCTTATCAATGGCATTGCCGGCAGCTTTGGTTTTTTCCATAACAATCTGGCATTCCACATCATGAGGCAGATAATTAAGGGTAGATACAATTGACCAGCGATCCATCTGTCCCTGATTGATTTGCTGTGTTCCGTGATAAAGTCCGGTCGTATCACCCAGACCAATAGTGTTAGCGGTGGCAAATAGCCGGAATGCCGGATGCGGGCGGATCACGCGGTTTGTATCAAGCAGAGTCAATTTGCCTTCTATTTCAAGAATACGCTGGATCACAAACATGACATCAGCCCGGCCTGCATCATATTCATCAAAAACTAATGCCACTGGATTTTGCAATGCCCATGGCAGAATGCCTTCACGAAACTCTGTCACCTGCTTACCATCGCGCAGAACAATGCTGTCTTTGCCAATCAGATCAATCCGGCTGATATGGCTATCCAGATTGACACGAATACAAGGCCAATTCAGTCTGGCAGCAACCTGTTCAATATGCGTAGATTTGCCTGTTCCATGATATCCCTGCACCATAACGCGGCGGTTATAGGCAAAGCCTGCCAGAATAGCCAGAGTAGTGTCATGATCAAAAATATAACTGTCATCGCGGTCTGGCACATATTCAGAACCAGAAGAAAACGCAGGCACCTCCATATCAATATCAAGGTTGAAAACCTCCCGCGCGGATATGGTGGTATCCGGAGCATCCAGTTGGTGTGCAGGTTTACGGTTTGGGGTATCGGTGACATTTGGCGTTGAAGACATGGGTAATCCTTGTTGTTTATCGGGCGTTTTTAACTGAACTGATGCTATAAATCAAATGGCTGAATATATGTACTACCTGATTACATAGCTTTGCTATAGGCCTTTTCCAGAATAGAAAAGGCCAGATTGATAGATTTTAACTTTTCTTCGGCTTCTTTTGCCCCGTCATTGGCATCGGGATGATGTATTTTCACCAGTTTTTTATATTGCTGTTTGACGTCTGGCCAATCGGTGCCGGGCGTTAGCTCCATATCTTTCCATGCCTGTCTTTCTTCTTTTGGCAAGGATTTTTCTTTTTGTGGGCGGGTATTATCCTGTCCGAATATCCCAAGCGGGTCGTCAAACTGGTTAGCAAAATCGCGAGTCTTTGAATTGGTGCCAAAATGCCATGATGGGCGTTCCCATGTGGTCGCGCGTCTGATGCATTGATCAATATCGCCTTCATCCATATCGGCAAAGTAGTTCCACTGTTTATTGTATTCGCGCACATGATCCAGACAAAACCAGATATAATCTCTCAGATTTTCGCGTGTACGGGGCGCGGGATACATGCCATCTTCATGACAGCCATCATGTTCACATTGCCGTGGCAAGTCTTCTTTGCCACGCATAGATGGAATATCAGAGGTTGAAACATGAGCTTTTTTCATTTTTATATACTATAATCCGTGGTGTAGACATGCAACCATACTGTATTAGAATCTAACATAAATCAGGAATTCCGGATGACTAGAGCCGAACGTATAAAAAACCAGTTAGAAACCCATTTTCAACCTACTCAACTGGAAGTGATTGATGAATCCGATGCCCATCATGGTCATGCAGGATGGCGTGAAGGTGGTGGGACACATATTGCTGTAACCATTGCGGCGGCAGAATTGAAACCTCTTAGCCGAGTGGCGGCACATCGTGCGATCTATGCCGCTTTAGGGCAGGAGCTTGCTGATGGATTACATGCGCTTCGTATAACTATTGTCTAATCTGATCAATGTATTCCGGTTGGAAAGATCTTTTGTACAACCGGCCCATCTTCGTCATATCCGACGCAGGTATTGATTAAACCTTTATAAGCATCGCTATCTGACATATTCATCTGCCCGGTTTTGGTATCTCTTGAGCGGCGGGATTCTTCTCCATAATAGGTTTGCATGATTACCGTAGCAACCGGCCCCATCAATTCGGTGATATGGGTACAACCCTTCCTTCCGCCAATGGCGGCGCGAACCTTATTGCGCCAGCCAGATGCGATTTTTAACCCGACCAGTTCGGGAAAAACATCATTTGCCCTGGGACAAATATGATAGGGCCCCGCAATTGTTTTTGCTTCAGCCTCACACACTTCCAGGTCATTATTGACAGCAACACGGACATGCATGTGATGAATAGGCTCATTGGCGTTAATATAACCGCGATCCTCACTGGGAAAGCCATAGGTTTTGACATCGGTCAATTCTGCTTCGACTTCAATTAACCCGTCATCACGAATATACCCATCTAGAGTGATGCTCCGGCGGTGAACATGTTTACGATCAACTGACATTACTCGGACTCCTTTGCTTTTGCTGCATCCTTTTCAGTATCATGTGATTCTGGCCAGATTCGAACGCGCTCAATTTTATTACGGTTACGCCGCAGAATCCGGAATCGCACCTGATAAAACCGGAATTCCTGCCCCGGTAAAGGAATGGTGCGGGATTCATTAATGACTAGCCCTGCCAGTGTGGCAGCATCATCATCTGGCAGATTAAAATCTAACGCTCTATTAATATCCCGAATGGTGGTGTTGCCTTCAATAATCCATGATCCATCATCCTGAGGCCAGATACCCGTAATGCTTTCATCATGTTCATCATCTATCTCGCCGACAATTTCCTCTATGATATCCTCTAATGTGACGATACCTCTGAAATCACCATATTCATCAACAACAACAGCAAAATGTTCTCGCCGATAACGAAATGCCTGAAGCTGATTCATCAATAAAGTGGTTTCAGGCACAAAATAGGGCTCTGCGGCAATATCGGTGATGGCAATCTGCTCCAGTTTTTTATGATTTGCGGCTTCACCCATGGCACGAAGCAGGGCTTTGACATGCAGAACCCCAATAATGTTATCCTGTTTGCCAGAATAAACAGGGTGCCTAGTATAAGGTGAGGACATGACCTGCATGAACACGGCATCAATATCCTGACTAGCATCTATCATGGCAACGGAAGCGCGGTGGGTCATCACTTCATCAACCATGACTTCCCCCAGATCAAGAACGCTGGATAACATGGCACTTTGCTCACGCGCATCTTCATCACTTCCGCTAGCATGGATTTCAATCATGCCACGCAATTCCTCTTCACGATCAATATCGCTGGTATTTGGGTTGCCGATAATAACATTGACGATCCACCTTAAGCTGATGCTAAAGGGTTTCAGCAAAAATACGATAATGGAAACAGGTCTAGATACCGATAAGGCAAAATCATCAGCATGATTTATGGCAAAGGTTTTCGGAATAACTTCTGCAAATAGCACCAGAATGATGGTCATCAGAATGGTAGCAAGAACGACTCCGGATTCCCTAATAGGGTAATCATGACACTTGTTGCTAATGATGTAGCCAGAACATTGACCAGATTGTTCCCGATCAGCAGACTGCTGATCAGCAGATCACGATGCTGGCTTAGTTTTTCATAAGCTGTTGCTCTTTCATTTCCTTTGGCGGCCAGAGTTCGCATACGGGCTTGTGATGCGGCAGTTAATGCAGTTTCCGAGCTGGAAAAAAACGCAGAAGCAATCAGCAGGATAATGATAATCAGGGCGGTGATAACTAATGATAGAATGGTCATGTCAACACCTCATCAATAGTGGTGGCATCAAGCACAGCAGTAACATCATCATAAGCAACATTTTTTTTAACAAAGGCATCACCAATCCCGCGCACTAGCACAAAATTCAGCTGGCCATTGGTGGTTTTTTTATCTTTAATCATATGCTCTATCAATTGATGGCTATCAGCATGTGCGACAACATCATGCAAATCCCCCCGCCAGCATGGCAACCCATGGCTTGCCAGATGATTGGCCACACGATGACAGGATTGCCCATCCGTCAAACCCATCCGGCGCGATAATGCAAATGCGTGGCACATGCCTACTGCCACGGCTTCCCCATGCAATAGCCGTCCATCATATCCGGCTTCTGCTTCAAACGCATGAGCAAATGTATGTCCAAGATTTAATAATGCGCGCAATCCCGCTTCCCGTTCATCAGTGGCAACGATATCAGCTTTTGCCTGACAACACCGCGCAATACATTCAGCCAGCATATCTGGTTCCTGTTCAAGGATAGCAGTGCCATTTTTATCTAGCCAGTCAAAGAAACCGGCATCTCCAAGCAATCCGTATTTGACGACTTCGGCATATCCGGCACGCATTTCACGCGGGTCTAATGTGTTCAGGCATGCTGTATCGATCAAAACCGCTTTCGGTTGATGAAAGGCCCCGACCAGATTTTTACCAGCACGGGCATTGATACCGGTTTTACCACCGACAGAGCTATCAACCTGTGCCAATAATGTAGTCGGGATTTGAATAAAATCTAATCCGCGCAACAGGCTTGCTGCCATGAAACCGGCCAGATCACCAATGACACCACCACCAACGGCAATAATTACAGTATGGCGATCAATGCCCAGATCAAGAACCATATTCATCAATTCAGCATAACGGGTGAAGGATTTTGCTGCCTCACCTCCTGATGTGGTGATGCTATGACATGTGGCGATCTGGGCTAACATTGTTTCCAGCTGATTTAGCCAGGGCATGGCGATAGCCGTATCCGCCAGGATAATGACTTTTCGTCCGGTGATAAATGGTGCAAGAATGTGATCTGCCTGTCCGATGACCCCCTTACCAATTGTGATATCATAACTGCGATCACCTAATCCGACCGGAACGACCACATGATCTGCTGATTTCATGATGATGATCCTGATTGCTGTTTCAAGTATTGTGTCACATGATCAAACACTTTATTTGCCGAATCTGATAACTCAAGCCCGTCTGTATTTACAATCAGGTCTGCTTTTTCAAAATAGGGATCACGCTGTTCGGATAATTGTTTGAGAACATGCAGGGGGTCTTTGTCTTTTAATAACGGGCGGCTGGAAATGTTACTCATCCGCGATACCAGAGTTTCGGGTCTTGCCTGAAGCCAGATAGATAGTCCTTTGGTTTTGATAATATCATGGCAATCAGGTTGCACGAAAGCCCCACCACCAACGGAAATGATCTGTGCTGGATGCTGGTCAAGAAGTTTTGCAATTTCCCGCAATTCCAACCGACGAAACTCAGCTTCGCCATAAAGGTCAAATATATCAACAATGCTTATTCCGGCCACGTCTTCTATAATTTTGTCACTATCAACAAATTCCAGTTGTAATGTCTGGGCAAGCAGGCGGCCAACATTCGTTTTACCAGAACCCATATGGCCAACCAGAACAATGCTCCGGGGCAGTCGAGTCATCAGATGTTTAGCCATGTCATCAGGGCTGGCCAAGGCTTTGCCTCCATAAAATTAGTAAATATCATTCTATCCCGATATTAAGTATCGTGACATTATTGGTTTTTTGCCTCATTACCGACATAATAGACTTATAATGCTATCTTAAGACGTTGTCAGCAATGATCACGATAAAGAATAGTATTTTGATGGAAAAGAATGGGGTATTTTAGGATGTTGGGTATGGAGAAAGGCTTTATTGGGCGGCAATGCGGACTTGTGGCGGTATGTGTTGTCCTATCTTCAGGATTTTCTATGGCTCAAACGGATGAGGCACTTGATATTACAGGGCAACTGGGTATAGCGCCGGATCAGGCGATATCTTCCTCAACATTTCCGGCATCAACTCAGGCAGAAGACACAGATAGTTTTGATGATGCAGATGCCATTATCTTTCCTAGTATAGATAACAGTCTGGATAATAGTACTGATACAGATAGCAATACGGTATCAGAAACAAGCCGCAATGTTCCATCGGTTAATCTCAGCAACAAAGACCCGAAAGGGGTTATGTTGGCCACGATTGGAATCAATACCGAAGCCAGAGGTGTGTTAAGTCGCACCATGTGGCAGAATAGTTCTGCATTAGACATTATCACTTTAATGGAAAGTCTGCCGCAACGGGTATCTTCGCCTCTTTTGGATCAGATCCTGCGTCATATTATGATATCCCGTGCGATTCACCCAAAGGCGCTACCCAGAATGCAGATATTTTTGTCAGACATAAACTGGAATGGATGCGTGATCAGGGATTGTCTGACATGCTGGCGCAATTTGTCCGCCAGCTCCCCGAAGATGAGGAATGGGCTCCCTGGGCAATGTTCCTGATAGATCATAATCTGATTACCAAAAATGATGAGGAATTATGCTTTCAGGTTTAACAGCTGCGGGAAATAACGGCAGACCCAGCCATTGACATGGATTATCTTTCAAAAATCCAGATATTTTGTGCCCTGCTTTCTGGCGAGGATTCTCTAGCCAGTTTCCAGCTTGATCTGCTGGAAGAACGTGACATAGAGGATGAGCTGTTTTTTAATGTTCTGCGTGCCCGTATTGAAGGTGTCACACCGGTGATGGTTGCACCTGTTATGCCAACGGGATTGAACATGGCTCTGATGGACCTTGATAATATTGTGATACCGCCTGACATCCGTCAGAATATGCCTGTATCATTAAGCCAGAGCCTTAACCAGATGAGTTATCTTAATCCTGAAACAGCTTATTATCAGTTTGGGGTGAGCCAGCATCTACGCCTTAAGCCATTAGAAGAACAGATGATGGAATGGCCCTATATTCCGCAAACAGCTATCAATTTATCCATGGCGGTGACACAATTTGCAGACCAGTCTGCCGGTGATAGAAATCCTTATGATATGGCTAGTCAGCGTATCTTGCTATGGCATAGTCTGTTATCCACAGAAAATCCAAACGAAAAGCTGGATATCACATTGATGGCGCTAGAATATGATATCGGTCATATGGGCACCGAAGCCCTTGATATCTGGGCACCGCATCTTGCCGCGGCCATCACCGATATGTCACCGGAAAATGAACAAAGGCGTCTGCAATATAACAAGGCTATCATGTTTCTGGTGATAGCGGATTATCCCCTGCCTGAAGACATTATCACAGGGCCTGAACATGTCGCTTGGCAAAATCTTGCCACTACAGTAACTGCTGGTAATATGACGCAAGTATATGCTCCGTGATATGAATGCACAGGATGCTATTCCCCTATTAGAAGCGGTCGGGATCATGGTTGAACCCTTGGCCGAAACAGACAGATTTGCTGACCGGCCGCGTTTAGCCAGCGCCATGGTATCATTGGCGTATCCGGATATGATCATGTTATCGCAACATCCGGCACGGGATCGCCCTGCTGAAACGGTGCTGATGTTAGCCGCTATCATTAAGGATACGCCGCTCCATGCTTTAAGCCGTGATGATGCGGCGGTGCTGGCGAGTGCGCTGCATGACGCTGGTCTGATTGACGAAAGTCGCCAATTTGCCATTGATATCATGCGGGCATGGGGTGCTTTCCGGGTGCAACATGACAATGAGAATCAGGATGGCACCAAAAGCTGATCAAAACATGGATAACCGCGGGATCAGCCCGCAGCATCAGCATCTTATCGCTGACTATCTGACGGCGATGAAGGCGGAAAAACAGATTTCCTTTAATACTGTCGCTGCTTATCAATCTGATCTGGAACAATTTGTTTCTTCTTTGGAATTGCGACAGCTAACAGTCTTATCCGTATCGCTGGATATGGCGCGGGCGTCCATGGGTGACTGGGCAGATCAGTTATCAGCATCTTCTTTATCGCGCCGGATTAGTACAATTAAGGGTTTTATGGCTTTTCTGGTGGCCGAAAATAAACGCAAGGATAATCCGTTTCAGCTGTTTGACCGGCCAATGCTGGATTCGCCTCTTCCCAAAAGCCTGAATGAAAATGAACTGATGCAACTGATCCATTGTGCTGAAACAGATAAAAGCATCGGTGGTGTGATGACGCTGGCCATTGTTGAGATTCTTTATGCTACCGGTTGCCGGGTAAGCGAGCTGTGCCAACTGGAAGCGGCCCCTTTCCGTCATCGCCGACAAACGATCATGATTACGGGAAAAGGAAAAAAGAACGGATGGTGGCATTGACAGAAAGCGCATTACAGGCTGCGGAAGTCTGGCTGGATAAACGGGATCAAGTTCCAGCCTATATATCCAGCCATGGCTATTTCCATCCGGGCGACAGGATAAACCGATAAGCCGGCAGAAAATCTATCAATTATTGCATGATCTGGCTATCAGATCAGGTATTGATCCCGATAAAATGAGTCCGCATGTCTTGCGACATTCCTTTGCTACACATATGTTAAATCGTGGCGCGGATTTGCGTTCCCTGCAGCTTTTGCTTGGTCATGCGGATATCTCAACGACTGAAATTTATACCAAAACACGAGATGACCGGTTGATGGGACTGGTGAAAGATACGCATCCTCTTGCTGATGAGTCCTGATCCAGTTATAAATAAGAAAATGATGGTGGTAAAACATGCGACAATTTCTTGATTTTGAAAAACCAATCGCTGTTCTTGAAGGCAAGATAGAAGAATTGCGGCATCTGTCGACGGAAGGTGATATCAATATTGCCGAAGAGGTAGGACGTCTTCAGTCAAAGATTACCAAAGAGCTGACTCAAGCTTATTCCCAGCTAAAACCATGGGAAAAGGTTCAGGTTGCGCGACATCCGGATCGCCTAAAATTACCAGCATTATTGCTGAATTATTTACGGATTTTATTCCGATGGCAGGTGATCGCAATTATCGGGAAGATCATGCCCTGATTACTGGTCTTGGGCGATTCCGTGACACGCCCGTGGCTATCATAGGAACAGAAAAAGGACATACGACCGAAGATCGCATCAAACGCAATTTTGGCATGGTTCGCCCTGAAGGATATCGTAAGGCCCGCCGGTTGATGGAACTGGCAGGGCGATTTGGTCTGCCCGTGATATCGCTGGTTGATACGGCTGGCGCTTACCCCGGCCGTGGGGCTGAAGAACGCGGACAGGCAGAAGCTATTGCGCGATCAATTCAGGCCTGCCTCAATCTGCAAACCCCCTTATTTCAGCCATTATCGGCGAAGGTGGGTCAGGCGGGGCTATCGCGCTGGCCACTGGCAATCGGGTGATTATGTTTGAACATGCTGTCTATTCGGTCATTTCCCCTGAAGGGTGCGCGTCTATTTTATGGCGAAGTGCTGAACATGCTAAAGATGCTTCCGAAGCATTGAAACTGACCGCTAAGGATATGAAATCACTTGGTGTGATTGATCATATTGTCCCTGAACCACTTGGGGCTGCGCATCGTGATCCTGATACCGCGATCAAGAATCTGGGTGATGCTATCGCGGCAGAATTATCAGATATTGCCGGCAAGTCCAGTAAAGAATTGATTGCCGAAAGACGGGAAAAATATCTTAAATTCGGCTCAGACCAACTCTAGCCGGATATCATTTTCCCGCCCCTTTTTAAGTGAGGGAATGGTTGCCCTCGCTTTTGCCACCGCATCCAGATTGATAGTGGTCAGGGTTAATGCCTGTTCAGTTCCGGCATCGCTTAAGATATTACCCCATGGATCAACAACCAACGCATGACCATATGTCTGGCGACCCGCGGCATGTGTTCCGGTTTGAGCCGGACTTACAATAAATACCCCATTTTCTATGGCTCTTGCCCGCATCAGGCTATGCCAGTGTGCTGTACCAGTTACCTTTGTGAAAGCGGCAGGAATAGTGATCACATCAGCCCCATGCTGAGCCAGTTGACGATAGAGATATGGAAACCGCAGATCATAACAGATCGTCATGCCAAGCCGCCATCCATCCATCTGTACCAATAGTGATGTGTCACCGGCGATGAAGGTGCGGGATTCCTGATAATTCTGACCATCATTAACAGATACATCAAACATATGGATTTTATCATATCGGGCGCGGATATCTCCATCTGGTGTAATCAGATAGCTTCTGTTAACAAGCATGTCGTCGGTCTGTTTGGATTTCAGCAAAAGTGATCCAATAAGCACCCATGTTTTATGTTGTCTGGCCGCATCACGGAATATAGCCAGACTATCGCTGTTATCTTCTGTCTGGCTGTTGGCTATCAAAGATGCTTTTACCGGATCAAGGCGGCTAGCGCATTCTGGCAGACATATCATATCTGCGCCCTTTTCTGCGGCTTCTGCCATCATAGGTAAAACGATATCGCATGTCGCTCTTTCATCGGCTAGGGCCGTATATTGGCAATTTGCTATCAGTAATTCCATGATCTGTTCCGTTTCTCAAACTGGTTTTTCAATTCACCATATGATAATGTATCTGTGTCCATGATGGTAGGCCATTATGCTAACCTACCCGAGCGGCCAGAAGAACAACAACCTTTGTGGCGCCGGCCTTTTTCAGGCATCGGGCTGCCGAAGACAGGCTGGCACCGGTAGTAAGAACATCATCAATGATCAGGATAGATGAAGCTTTTATACAGCCAGCAGGATCAGTGACCTGAAACGCATTCTGCATATTCTGTAACCGTTGCTGGCGGGTTTTGTGTCCCTGACTTTCTGTTTTCTTTATCCGTTTGAGCAGATCAGGACGGTATTTTTCAGAAGGAATGCGAGCTATTTTCATAATGGCATGGGTTAGTTCAGCAGACTGGTTGAACCCCCGCTGAAAATACCGTGTCCAGTGCAGGGGCAGTGGGATGATCCAGTCGGCATCATGCAATAATTCGGCGCCGGCATTTGCCATCATTCTGGCAATGGCAGGTGTTACGTCATGGCGTTTTGCAGATTTTAACCCGAGAACCAGCTGACGCGACATGGCATTGTAGGCAAATCCGGCGATAGCACGGTCAAAATCTGGTGGCTGAGTCAGACAACGACCACAACGTTCTATGCCAGCGGCAAAAGGAAATCCGCGACCACATTGAATACATAAAGGTGGCGTGATTCGTTTTATGCATGACCAGCATTCACCACATAAACCATCATCATGAAGAATGATATGGCATCCGGGGCATTGTGGTGGGATAAGAACATTAACCCCTAGTCTGATCAGGTTCTGCCAAGTCTTCATGAAAAGGATTATGTCATATAAAGATTAACAAAGTCCTAATCGGCCAGTGTTTTTCCGGATAAGAAATGATATGGTCATTATCTATAAATATAATGATGTGATCTATGACTGTTAAAATCCCGCAATTAATTGATGCCATTGCCCACCGCCGGTATAGAGATCGCGCGGCGTCGGGTTTTGGTGCCGTCAATTTTCTGAAACAGGCCGCCGCTGACCGGCTGGCTGACCGGTTAGATATTGTCCGTCGGCATTTTCCATTGGTGCTTGATATAGGTTCCCATCATGGTGAGATGGCAAAAGCTGCCTTGGCATCAGGTAAGGTAGATCGTGTGATTTGCGCTGATCCATCATCTGGGTATGGTTAGCCATACCGCTGGTGATATGCCGTCATGTGTGGTGGATTATGATAATATCAATTTCTGTGATGGCGCATTTGATGCGATTACATCGGCTTTTTCCATGCACTGGGTCAATGATTTGCCGGGAATGCTTACCCGTATGCGGCGATGGCTTAAACCAGATGGTTTATTGCTTTTATCGATGGCGGGCGGGGTTAGTTTTAGTGGCCTGCGATCATGTCTGGCCGAAGCTGAAAGCCAGACAGCAGGTGGATTATCACCGCGTGTTTTGCCTATGGCTGATATCCGTGATCTGGGTGGCTTGCTTGGACGCGCCGGTTTCGGGTTGCCGGTTGCTGATAGTGATACGCTGACGATTAGCTGGTCTGACCCGTTTCATATGATGCGGGAATTACGCCAGATGGGGAATCTAATGCCTTATTAGGCCGCGCTAATCATATGACCAGACGGGATACTTTGATGAAGGCGGCCACGCTTTATAAGGATCGTTTCAGCACCGAAGATCAGCGCGTAAAGGCAGAAATTGAACTGATTACATTAACCGCATGGGCACCGTCACCTGACCAGCAAAAACCGCTAAAACCCGGATCAGCCGACGTCAATCTGGCCGATTTTCTTAATGCCAATCAGGATAACTGAAAAACCCCTAGATATTATAGCCAGTCCTGAAGCATGGATATAAGTGGAATATCAGCAGGCGGCATGGGATAATCGCGCAATCGTGGGGCTCTTACCCATGCGATTTCACCACCTTCCTGATGTCTGGCCTCTCCCTGCCATCGACGGCAAGCATAAAGCAATAATATCAGATGCATGTCATCATAGTCATGGCTGGCAAATGCTAGTGGTGCCAGACAGGATGAAACAGTATCAATGGCCAGTTCTTCTTTCAATTCTCTGATCAAAGCATCTTCCGGGGTTTCGCCCTTTTCTATCTTGCCGCCGGGAAATTCCCATAATCCGGCCATTGACCTTTCCTTCAGGCCGTTTTGCTAATAAGACTCTGCCATCACCATCAATCAATGCGGCGGCGCTAACCAGAATATGTGGCTTGTCTGATATCATGGATATTAGCTTCGGTAATCGGCATTAATGATAATATATTGCTGGGTTAGATCGCATGTCCATACGGTTGCGCGACCAGAACCGATATTCAGATTAACGTCTATTCTGATTTCATCGCCTTTCATATGGTTTGTTACCAGATTTTCATCATAATCTGGTCGCCGCATGCCGTCACTTGTAATGGGAATACCACCAATAGCAATTTCCAGCTGGTCACGGTCGGCTTTTTCCCCAGACTTTCCAACAGCCATCACAATGCGCCCCCAATTCGCATCTTCGCCAGCAACAGCGGTCTTTACCAGAGGAGAATTACCAATGGCCAATCCGACCCGTTTGGCGGCCGCATCATGATCAGCGCCATTGACATTGATCTGAACCAGTTTGGTTGCCCCTTCGCCATCACGAACAATCAATGTGGCCAGCTCAACCATCAGGCTTTTGAGGGCATCTGCAAAATCTGACAATATGGGATCATCAGCTGATTGAACAGGGTGATGGTCGGCTTTGGCGGTGGCGACCATGATGACGGAATCACTGGTTGAGGTATCACCATCAACCGTAATGGCATTAAAACTCTGTTCGGTAAAACGTGATAGCATATCCTGCAGGATAGGTGCAGGAAGATCGGCATCCGTTGCAATGAAGCCCAGCATTGTTGCCATATCAGGCGCAATCATGCCTGACCCTTTGGCAATGCCGGTTATGGTGATTTTCGTGTCACCAATACGGGTCTGGCGGCTTGCAACTTTGGCGAATGTATCTGTGGTGCGAATAGCATCTGCTGCTGCTAGCCATCGTTTTTCACTGCTGTCTGTGTTGGCCATCAGATCGGGAATATGGGCGGTAATCAGATCATCTGGTAACACTTCACCAATGACACCAGTAGAGGTCAGCATGACATGATCAGCGGGGTATCCGCCAGCATCTGCCACTGCCTTGGCGCATCGTTCTGCTGCTGCTGCTCCGGCTGCGCCAGTAAAAGCATTAGCATTACCAGCATTGCAAAGAATAGCTTGAATGCGGCCTGAAGAAAGTACCCTGCGGCACCAGTCGACAGGTGCTGATGCGGTTAATGATCGGGTTAACACTGCCGCAACAGCGACAGGTTGATCAAAACACATCAGCATCAGATCATCACGGTTTCTGTATTTCATTCCGGTGCTGACCGTGCTTAATGTTACGCCGGTCACGGCATTCACCGGGGCTTGTTCAAGAGGTGCTAGAGGTGATCGTTTCATGATGTGACCCAGATATATGTTATTATTTCATAATATTAAGTTTTGCCATTTAGACTATTCGGTTTGGTGACAGTGTTATCCATTAGCTGGTCTAGTCCAAGTCGCCTTATTGTGGCTTTTTTTATATAACTCGTCTGCCAGTATTGTTGCCTGTTCGGCCGTCATAATTTCAACCAATTGCTGGTAGATAAGTTCTAGTGCTGGTAAATCATTTATCCGCCTATCCTCTATTTTTATCACATGCCAGCCATAATCACTTTCAACAGGGGTTTTCGAATAATTGGCAACGTCCAGATCAAAAGCAGCATCGGAAAAGCTTGGTACCATGTCACCCCGTCTGAAATATCCTAAATCACCACCATTCGGCGCGCTTGGGCCGGTTGATAATTCTTTGGCTAGTGTGGCAAAATCTTCTCCATCATCCAGCCGCTTTATGATGGCATTAGCGGCATCCGCGCTAGTTACCAGAATATGTCGTGCCCGGATTTCTTCGCGGGAAGATATATCATTTATTAATTCAGCATAGCGGGCTTTGACCATATCATCGGTGATCTGTTGTTTGATGGTTATGCTTATCCATGCTTCGGCCATGACCCGGTCATAAGCCCGTTCCGCCAGCTCACGGATAAGGGGATCATCGGCAATACCGCTTTGTTCAGCTTCCCGGGCGGCTAGCCGGGTGTCAATGATATCATCAAGAACGGGATTATAAAGCACGTCAAAAGGCTGATCACGATATTGTGGCGGCAATTGACGCATCATTGCCATGACCAGATTAAGCGTAATATCTTCACCATCAATCGTGGCGACAACCTTGGCAACATTATCTTGGATAGTCAGTATCCTGTGCCAGACTAGCATTTGGAATTGATATACAAGAACCAATAATGGCGGCAATGGCGACAAGCTGGTTTAAACAATGGCCGCGACAGTAAATGAACAGTCATGATATGCTCCAGAAAAATAAGACAAGACCATACATGGAAATGATGGCTATTTCATCTTTAAATCGCTATCATGTTCAGGCTATTGTCGCAACTATTCTGAAAAAGGATAAATGATTGACGATAGCCAAATCACACCCTATGGGATATGCCTATTGTAGTCTTTTTGAAAATCTTTATATAAGTCATCATATGTTTTCTATTCTAAAAAAAGCCCTCTTTGGTAACAGCAATGACCGCAACATTAAATCCATGTTGCCTCTGGTCGATCAGATTAACGGATTCGAGGATCAGATTGCCAGTCTGGATGATACGGCTTTACGATCCCAGACGGATAAGTTTCGTGAAAAATTATCTTCCGGTGCAACGCTTGATTGCTTTTGCCTGAAGCATTTGCCACTGTTCGTGAAGCAGCAAACGGAGCATTGGTCAGCGTCATTTTGATGTTCAGCTGATGGGCGGGATGGTTCTGCATAAGGGCCAGATCACGGAAATGAAAACAGGTGAGGCAAAACGCTGGTGGCAACACTGGCGGCATATCTGAATGCCTTGCTGGGGAAAGGTGTGCATGTTGTCACAGTCAATGATTATCTGGCTGAACGTGATAGTCAGTGGATGGGGCAGGTTTACCAGTTTCTGGGATTAACAGTCGGCTGCATTAAATCAGGGATGACAGATGACGAACGCCGCGCCGCTTATGCGGCAGACGTCACCTATGCTACAAATAACGAAATCGGATTTGATTATCTCCGTGATAACATGAAATTCCGTCTGGAAGACATGGTTCAGCGTGACCCGCATTTTGCCATTGTTGATGAAGTGGATTGATTCTGATTGATGAAGCAAGAACACCATTGGTGATTTCAGGTCAGGCCGAAAGCTCATCCGAATTATATGTGGCGGTGAATAAACTGATATCCAAATTTGATGAAAGTGATTTTGTGCTTGATGAAAAACAGCGCAATATCACATTAACCGATGCAGGAACCGAACATGCTGAACAGATACTGATAGAATCTGGATTGATCACGGATGGCAGTCTATTTGACCCTGAAAATATCGTATTGCTGCATCATGTGAATATGGGTTTGCGGGCACATCATCTGTTCCAGCGTGATACCCATTACATGATCAAGCAAAATCAAATTGTCATTATTGATGAATTTACCGGTCGTGCCATGGAAGGCCGCCGATTTAGTGACGGTTTGCATCAGGCACTGGAAGCCCGTGAAGGGCTTGAGGTTATGCCAGAAAATCAGACGCTGGCATCTATAACCTATCAGAATCTGTTCCGGCTTTATGAAAAGCTGGCTGGTATGACAGGGACAGCCATGACCGAAGCCGGAGAGTTTTCCGAGATTTATGGATTATCCGTGGTTGCCATTCCTACCAATAAACCGATAACACGAACAGACCATCATGATGAAGTTTATCGCACCAGTATGGAACGTGATCAGGCGGTTATTGACCAGATTATTGATTGCCGTGACCGCGGCCAACCCATTCTGGTCGGCACGGTAAGCATTGATAAATCTGAACGTCTTTCCGAAGAATTGAAAAGTAAGAATATTCCCCATCAGGTGCTGAACGCAAAATTCCATGAACAGGAAGCGATGATCATTGCCGATGCCGGTATTCCGGGCAGTGTAACGATTGCAACGAATATGGCTGGACGTGGAACGGATATTCAGTTAGGTGGCAATCTTGATGCCCGACTTGCCAATGCCGGCGATGATGCGGCTAAACGCAAAGATATTATGGAAGAGGTAGCGGCGGCCAAACAAAAAGCCCTTGATGCTGGCGGACTATATGTGATTGGGACAGAGCGTCATGAATCCCGCCGGATAGATAACCAGTTACGCGGCCGTTCAGGGCGTCAGGGTGATCCGGGTGCGTCCAAATTCTATTTATCGCTTCAGGATGATCTGATGCGGATTTTCGGGTCAGAACGGCTGGATTCTATTCTAGGTCGACTTGGCCTTGAAAAAGGTGAGGCTATTATCCATCCATGGATTAATAAGGCGATTGAAAAAGCGCAGTCAAAAGTTGAAGCTCGCAATTTTGAAATGCGGAAACAGCTGCTTAAATTCGATGATGTGATGAATGATCAGCGAAAAGTCGTGTTTGAACAGCGTAGAGATATTATGGATGCAGAAGATGTCGCCAGCACCATCAAGGATATGCGATATGATGTCATTGATGATCTGGTCGCCGATACCACCCCCGATGGCACCTATCATGACAGCTGGGACGCTGAAGAAATGCAAGAAAACGCAGCGCGATTCCTTGGCTGGATGTGCCAGCGAAAGACTGGTTTGCAGAAGATGGCATGGATCAGGAAGCCATTAAGGACAGGCTCATCAAGATGGCTGATCACCGTCAGGCAGAAAAAACCGCTTCGGTTGGTGCGGATATTATGCGAAGAGCGGAAAAATCGCTTTTGCTACAAGTGCTGGATCAAAGCTGGAAAGAGCATCTGTTAGCACTGGATCACATGAAGCAGAGCATTTCTTTGCGTGCCTATGCCCAGAAAAACCCGCTTGATGAATATAAACGCGAAGCATTCACCCTTTTTAACAATATGCTGGATAATCTGCGCCGGACGATTACTTCTGTGATGGCTCATATTCAGTTCCGTCAGCCAGAAGCAGGCGAACAGCAAGATGGTTCAGCAGAAGTGGAAACACCAACTAAAAAAGCGGCGGCAAATCGTGCGGCAGCAGCCAGTGCCATTTCTGATAAAACCCCGCGTAATGCCCGTGCCCATGTGGGTCAGGCAAAAAATTCAAACATTGCCACGGGGCGTTATAGGTTTGATTTATCATTATTCGGTTATATGTTGATCGAATAAAATCTGGCTATTGCCTATCCCTCTTTTCATTAAATCACTTGAAATGGGGGCGCGGCTTTAATATATGCAAATTATGATCAAGTTTACACTCAGATGCAATAATGACCATGAATTCGAAGCCTGGTTTGGTTCATCAGCGGAATATGACCGCCAGAAAGAAGCCGGGTTGGTAACTTGTGCGATTTGTGATGATCATCATATCTCAAAAGCATTGATGACACCTAATCTGGGGGCAAAAGGCAACAAAGCCCCGGCACTACCAGATACGCAAACCAATTCAGGTTCAAGCCAGTCAGCCCCAAGCAAGTCAGGCTATGCCGGGGGTAAGCCAGATCAGCCAGACTTGGCTGAAAAAGCAGCTGCGCTTATGATGCAAATGCGTGCTATTCGAAAACAGGTTGAAGATAATTTTGACAATGTTGGTGATGACTTTGCCGATACGGCGCGGCGCATCCATTCTGGCGAAGAGGAAAGCCGTGGTATCTATGGCAATGCCAGTAATAATGATATCGAAGACCTCATAGATGAAGGTATTGAAATCTTCCCGTTACCTGATCTTCCAAAAGATAACTAACTATTAACTTAGGCAGTTATTGCGTCCGTATTAATCCGGCGGCAGCATAATTGATGACAGGCGGGCCCCCTAATGCGAAACCGCTTATCGCACTTGGTCGGATGCCAGTGATATCATCCAGATCAATACCTGCGGCGCTGGCTTCTTTGCGTAATGTGGCTGGTGAAACAAACTTTGATGCTTCATGGGTACCGGGCGGAGCCAGTCGTAACAGATATTCAGCGGCGTATTTTGCCAGAAGTGTTGCAATCAGATTGCGGCTGATTGTAGTTAGGATTGCAACGCTAGGTTTGTCTTTTTGTCCCAGTCTTGCCATTGCCGAAAGAAAAGCGGCACGATTGGCAACATGCTCAATGACTTCTGATGCAATGACCAGATCAAATCTTTCGCCTTCATCAGCCAGTGCGTCTGCGCTGATGAACCGGTAGTCTATTGACAGGTTTGCTGCATTAGCATGTGCGACAGCGGCGGTGATGGCTGCTTCACTCATATCAATGCCGGTCACTTTCGCACCTAATCGCGTTAAGGGTTCTGCCAGCAATCCACCACCACAACCAATATCGACCACGGACAATCCTGATAGGGGTTTACGGGAATGGCGATCGATACTATCCGGCCTGAGGCGTGATATATGCTGACGAATATACTGAACACGAACAGGGGTTAGACGGTGTAAAGCGCGGAATATGCCCTTTTCATTCCACCAGTCATCACCAATTTTATCAAAAAGGGAAATCTCATCAGGATCAATCGTTGTATCATTCTGGTTTTATTGGCATTAGCCATGATATTAAACCCTTCTTGCCCAAATGCATGATTCCGTTTATTGAATGGCGAATATGTGCGATGCCTATGGAAGGCATCATAGCAACATATGTGTTGAGGTTATATCAAGATGGCACGAATTGTACAGAAATTTGGCGGAACATCCGTTGGCTCGGTTGAACGTATCAAGGCAGTGGCGCAAAAAGTAAAAGCCACTGTTGATGACGGAAATGAAGTTGCAGTTGTTGTTTCCGCTATGTCGGGAACGACCAACCAGCTTGTCGCCTGGGCAAAGGAATGTGGCAGTTTTCATGATGCGCGGGAATATGACACAGTCGTTGCCACGGGTGAGCAGGTGACTATCGGGCTTCTGGCTATCGCGCTGCAGGATATCGGGGTTGATGCCCGTTCATGGCTGGGCTGGCAAATCCCTATCCATACCGATGACGTCCATGGGGCGGCTAGAATAGAATCTATTGATACGGCAAAAATGGAAGAACGTCTGGCAAAGGGACAGGTTGCGGTTGTTGCCGGCTTTCAGGGCATTGGGCCTGATCACCGGATCACAACGCTTGGCCGTGGTGGGTCTGATACGTCTGCAGTGGCACTGGCCGCGGCACTTAATGCGGATCGCTGTGATATCTTTACCGATGTTGACGGGGTTTATACTTGCGACCCGCGAATGGTACCTAAGGCGCGTAAGTTAGATGATATTACATTTGAAGAAATGCTGGAAATGGCTTCTGGCGGCGCCAAGGTTCTGCAAACACGTTCGGTGGCTATGGCGATGCGCCATAAGGTAAAATTACAGGTTTTATCAAGTTTTGAAGATTTGCCCGGAACGATGGTTATTGAGGAGAAATCAGATATGGAAAAAAATTCAGTCAGTGGGATTGCCTTTAGTCTAGATGAAGCAAAAGTAACCCTAGTCGCTATTGAAGATTCCCCGGTATTGCCGCCACGGTTTTTGGGGCTTTAGCGGATGCCCATATTAATGTTGATATGATTGTGCAAACAGCGGCAAGTGAGCCGGGTAAAACGGATATCACGTTTTCCGTGCCGGAAACAGACCTGGAACGTACCCGTAAGGTACTGGAAGACGTTCGGGGAGTCATTACATGCGCAGATATCATCACTTCTTCCAATATTTGCAAAATCTCGGTTGTTGGTGTCGCTATGCGAAGCCAGCCGGGCGTAGCAAAAACCATGTTTGAAACACTGGCAGAAAAAGGGATTAATATTGAAGTGATCTCAACATCAGAAATAAAGATCAGCGTATTGATTGCTTCAGATTACAAAGAACTTGCTGTCCGTAGTCTGCATACCGCCTTTGGACTTGATAATAGTTAAACTGGGGATAACCTATTCGTAAGATGCGTTTGACCTTTATATTGTAAAAAGTTAAATTACGTCTGGTTATGTGTGCGAGATATAATGGTTACTGATACTATCGATATTAACCCGTTCATTGCTGTTGGTATTGAGTTGGCTGCCGCACGCGAAGCGCAGAATTTATCCCTATCGGATGTTTCTGCGCAATTGCGCATTTCTGTTAAATATCTTGAATATCTGGAAGCTGGTGAAAATAGTAAATTACCCGGGGCTACTTATGTATTAGGGTTTGTCCGGTCATATGCCAAATTTCTCAATCTTGATGCCAATGCCATATGCCAGAGATTGAGCAATGAAATAGCTGCATCAGAATATCAGCCCGAATATCATTTTATTGAAAATAAGGTTTCAGGCGGTAGCGAGTGGCGAAACATGTTCATGATTGGTGCTGTTCTGGTGGTTGTTTCCTATACAGCATGGTATTTTCTATGGAATGATTATGTGCCTGATGCTGAATTAACAGCTAGCACAGAATTAAGTGAAGAATTAGTGGAACAGGATGCACCGCCAATAGATGATATGCCTGATAATATCTTGCCAGACACGGGTTTAGCTCAAACCAGTCTATCGCAATCAGAACGAGATAGCATGGAAACAGAAACAGCAGAACCTATGTCCACCGATCAGACAGCCTCCGAACAGGCTGGCATTTCATCAAATATAGTTGTTGTTCCGGAACCAGATAAAGTATCATCGATAGAAACCAATATCGAAGGAACCGATGGTCTGGCTATTACGGCCCTTGATGATGCATGGGTTGAGCTATCGACGCCGATTGGTCAGCAGGTGCTGGCAAAACTGGTCACTAAGGGTGAGGTGATAGCCATACCTGATGATAAATATATACTGAGCACAGGCAATGCCGGCGCTATCAGTCTGGGATATGTAAATCAGGATACACCGTGGCAGGCATTAGGCATATCCGGACAGGTTTTAAACAAGAAACCCATTGATACCTTGCTTCTAAACAATTAATAACGCATTAATCTATTAGTTTTATTAGCGATGGCATATCATACAGCCAGCGTTGGTAACATATGGGAAAACAGTGTTATGACAAATTACCGCCCTTATCGTGATATCCAGCGACGTAAATCACGCCAGATTATGGTTGGTAATGTTGCTGTTGGGGGTGATGCTCCTATTTCTGTTCAGACCATGACCAATACACCAACATCAGATGCGGCGGCAACGCTTGATCAGATTAGAAGGGCAGCGGATGCAGGGGCTGATATTGTTAGGGTGTCCTGTCCTGATGAAGATAGCACAAAGGCGCTGAAGACTATTGTCAGAGAAAGCCCTGTTCCTATTATTGCCGATATTCACTTTCATTATCGTCGGGCAATTGAAGCGGCAAAATCCGGTGCTGCCTGTCTGAGAATAAATCCGGGTAATATCGGATCATCGGATAGGGTATCAGAGGTTATTAAAGCTGCGCGGGATCATGGTTGTTCGATCTGGATTGGGGTTAATGGCGGTTCGCTAGAAAAACATCTGTTGGAAAAGTATGGTGAACCCTGTCCGGATGCTCTGGTCGAATCTGCCCTTTATCATGCTAGTTTTCTGCAAGATAAAGATTTTCACGAATTCAAGATATCGGTAAAAGCATCGGATGTGTTTCTTGCAGTTGCTGCCTATCATGGCCTGGCTGATGCCATAGACTGTCCGTTACATATTGGTATTACCGAAGCTGGTGGTCTGCGTGCTGGAACAGTAAAATCATCTATCGGGCTTGGGAATCTGCTCTGGGCCGGTATAGGTGATACGTTACGCGTATCGCTATCTGCTGATCCGGTTGAAGAAGTTAAAGTCGGGTTTGAGATGCTAAAGTCGCTAGGCTTGCGCCATCGCGGGGTGACGGTAATTTCATGTCCGTCATGTTCCCGACAGCAATTTGATGTGATCACCTCGGTTCGGCAAATCGAAGACCGCCTATCACATATCAATGAACCGATTACGGTATCTATTATCGGATGTGTTGTTAATGGACCGGGTGAGGCACGTTTAACGGATATCGGATTAACCGGTGGTGGTAAGGATACGCATCAGATATATCTGTCTGGCATGGCTGATCATCGTCTTCAGAATGGTGATCTGGTGGATCATGTTGTATCTCTAGTCGAAGAACGTGCAAATGCAATAAAACAGGCGCGCAAAGATGAAGATAAGAAAGGCTAGTCATGGCTAAATTGCAATCACCGCGGGGAACAACAGATCTTTTGCCAGATGTTATGGCTGGTCATCGTCATGTCTGTGATATGGCCAGATCAGTCAGTCTGGGGTTCGGGTTTGAGGAAATGGCGACCCCGATTTTTGAGTTTACAGAAGTGTTTGCCCGCCCGCTTGGCGAAACAAGTGATGTCGTATCAAAGGAAACCTATTCTTTTACGGATCGTGGCGGCGAAAGCCTTACCTTGCGTCCTGAAGGTACTGCAGGTGCGGTAAGGGCAATGATAAGTGCTGGGTTGACCCAGACATTGCCACAAAAATATTTTTATGCCGGCCCCATGTTCAGGTATGAACGCCCACAAAAAGGAAGAATGCGGCAATTTCATCAGATTGGTGTTGAATTGCTTGGTGTCCCTTCTGCGATTGGTGATGCTGAAGTCATCAGCCTTGGCCATATGATTTTGTCCCGGCTTGGGGTTGCAGGGAACTGTGTGCTTAATCTTAATACCCTTGGTGATATCGAAAGCCGGCAAGCATACCGGCAGGCACTGGTTAATTATCTCAGCGGATATAAAAACGCTTTATCCGAAGATAGCCAGCGGCGGCTTGACCTCAACCCGCTGCGTATCCTTGATAGTAAGGATGAAGGAGATAAGAACATTCTGATTAATGCACCAGATTTGGGAGATTATCTCAATACGGTGTCAAAAGATCATTTTGCAGCGGTGCGGGAATATCTAGATGCCGTGAATATCGCATATCATATCAACCCAAGGTTAGTGCGTGGGCTTGATTATTATGGCCATACAACATTTGAGTTTATCACGGATGCTCTAGGGGCTCAGGGCACGGTTATGGCTGGCGGCCGCTATGATGGTCTTGCCGGGATGCTTGGCGGCGGCGATATTGCCGGTGTGGGGATGGGCCGCTGGCATAGAAAGACTGGCCATGCTGTCTGATATCCCGCCACCAAAACCGGTGGATCTGATGATGATTGGTATGGCAGAGCCACATATGGCGACACTGTTCCGATTGGCTATGCCGCTTCGTGAACATGGCCTGCGTGTTGAATCTGCATATGCCAGCAATCTGGGCAAGCAGATGAAACGCGCGGATCGTTTGAAGGCTGGGCATGTTGTTATTCTTGGTGATGATGAAGCCGAACGAAAGGTAGTCATCGTTCGGTCTATGACAGATGGCCAGCAGAATGAAGTGGCAATAGATGATCTAGTTGCTCATATGATCAGCCGTATTCAAGGATAGATGATAATGTCATTACAGAATAATCTGGCGCGGATATTAGATCGCAGAGTGGAAATTGAAAATCAACTGAATGATGCTGCTCATCTTTCATCAGACGACATGATGCAACTATCCAAAGAGCTATCGGATTTGCGTCCCATCGCTGAACAGGCTGAACAGGTGCAGAAAATCAATGCTAATCTGGCATCAGCGAAAGCGTTATTAGCTGAAGCCGGAGGTGATGCTGATATGATTGCCATGGCAGAAGAAGAAATTGACGCGCTTGGCACAACACTGGAACAAGCTGAACATGACCTGAAAATCATGTTATTACCAAAAGATAGAGATGATGAGCGAAATGCCATCCTAGAAGTCCGAGCCGGAACAGGCGGTGATGAAGCGGCATTATTTGCGGCTGATCTGTTTTCCATGTATCAGCGGTTTTCCGCTAATCAGGGATGGCGATTTGAAGTGCTTGAAATATCAGAAACCGGTATTGGCGGCTATAAGGAAGCCTCTGCCACTATCACGGGTAATAATGTGTTCGCCCGACTGAAATTTGAATCTGGGGTTCATCGGGTTCAGCGTGTACCAGAAACGGAAACAGGGGGCGGATTCATACTCCGCGGCAACGGTGGCTGTTTTACCCGAAGCCGAAGATGTGGACGTGACTCTGGATGACGCAGATTTGAGAATAGATGTGTTCCGTGCATCCGGACCTGGTGGCCAGTCTGTTAATACCACGGATTCTGCTGTCCGGATTACCCATATTCCAACAGGTATAGTTGTCAGCCAGCAGGATGAAAAATCACAACATAAAAACCGTGCCAAAGCCATGAAAATCCTTCGTGCCAGAATATATGATGCTGAACGTGCCCGAGCCGAAGCTGAACGGGCGGCATCACGCAAGGGCCAGGTTGGATCAGGCGATAGGTCTGAACGCATCCGTACCTATAATTTTCCACAAGGTCGGGTGACGGATCACCGGATTAATCTGACTCTTTATAAGCTGGATAAAATATTAGCAGGTGAAAGCCTTGATGAACTGGTTGATGCGCTTATCACAGAAGATCAGGCGGCGGCGCTGGCTTCAGATGGGTAAGGAAATCAGATGTGAGCGGGCTTAAGGCAACGCTGGCACAGCTGACGAGCACAGCTTGATGCGGCAGGAATAGATACACCAGTGCTTGATGCCAGACTACTGGTTGGACTTGCATTAGGGTTAGATCGGCAAATCTATCCACATGAAGATATAAACCTTACTGCTGATACATTGAACCAGCTTAATACCCTTGTTGTCCGCCGGCTATCCGGTGAGCCAATATCACGCATGCGGGGATGGCGTGAGTTCTGGTCAATGCGGTTTGATATATCACCAGCTTGTCTTGACCCCCGGCCAGATAGTGAAACATTGGTCACGGCGGCATTGGAACAAAGCAAGATTTTCATTCTTCCCCTCTTATTATTGATTATGGCACTGGATCGGGATGTCTGTTGCTTGCCATACTTTCAGAATGGCCAGAAGCAACAGGGATAGGACTTGATCTGAATCCTGATGCCATTGTCATGGCTATTTCCAATGCTGGTCGCCATAATCTTGAAAAGCGGACACAGATGCTGGTGTCAAACTGGTGTGATGCTGTTGATGCTGGCATTAAGGCAGACATTATTCTTGCTAACCCGCCTTATATTCCAACTCCTGATATGCAAAAACTGGACAAGGACGTTCGTGATTTTGATCCTGATCTGGCACTGGATGGCGGCGATGATGGGCTTTATGCATGGCGGGCATTATTACCCAGAATAGAACAGCGACTCACTTCCCGAGGCATTGCTCTGGTTGAGATTGGCAAAGGTCAGCATACAGCTGTTTTGGAACTGGCTAAGGCATCTGGTCTTATGCTTGCCCGACAATGGCATGATTTATCAGGCACTTTGCGCGTTCTTGGGTTAATTAAGACAAAAGAATTATAAAATTATGCTTGATATCGTAATCATTGATCAGTAATGTTATTTGTAGTCATGATATGGCTCTAGAATTTCCCGATAACTTTAATGGCAAAACGCCTTCTTTTCGGTGAAGGTTCAATTTTTTTAGGTAAAATTTATGAGACAGTCTGGAAAGAACACGCGACAGCGTGGGCGTGGTGGCCGTAGGAATAATAATTTTGGCCAAATCAATCGCAACACAACTTTGGATTCTAACGGCCCTGATGTCCGGTTGCGCGGTAATGCACAACAGCTTCATGAAAAATATACGTCGTTAGGGAATGAATCTGCCGCCGCTGGTGAACGGATTACTGCTGAAGCATATTATCAGTATGCAGATCATTATTTCCGGGTTCACAGTACGATCATGGCTAATATGGAAGATCGGCGCCAATCACAACAGCAATCATCGTCACAGTCATCCAATAATGGTTCTGATACAGAGTCCAATGATGTCGCCAGTAGCAAATGGAAAAACCAATGGCAAGAGTGACAGGATAATGAAACATCTTTGATGAAACACAATCTCAGGAAGATGCCGTATCTGCTGTCAGTAATGATGGTGATGACAAAGATAAAGATCAACCGTCAAGCATGGTCAGCTGATCTGCTTTCATCCTAAAATTTTGATTATTTATATTTGATGCCAGCCGTTTGGAAAACTGATTAGATGCATAATTGATAATACCACGCACAGACATTTCCTTTGTGATAATTTCAATATTCTGGGCAAGTCTGGTTTTTTCAATTTCTGTTAATGGCTCACTTGACGGTAACTCAACCGTAAGTGGATTAACATGGCTACCATTAACAATGATTTCATAATGCAGATGTGGACCAGTTGACCGGCCAGTTGACCCAACATAACCGATTATATCACCCTGATTGACCCGCGCGCCTGACCTTATGCCTTTGTTGATGCCGGACATATGGGCATAAGCGGTTTTAAAAGTTCCATTATGGACGATCCGGACATAGCGGCCATAACTGCCGTTCCAGCCAGCATATTCGACCAGCCCGTCACCTGCCGCCATAATAGGGGTGCCAGTTGGTGCCGAAAAATCAGCACCACGATGCGCCTTTGTATAGCCTAATATCGGATGCTTGCGGTTACCAAAACCAGATGATAGCCGGGCACCATTTATCGGTGTCCGCATCAATGTACGATAGGCAGATACGCCCTGACGGTCATAATATCCAACCCCACCATCAGCTTGTTGGTGACGGAAATATTCAATTTTTTCACCAGATAGATTCATAGACAGGTAATAAATCTCACCACCTGGTACTGTTTTTTCCGTAATCAGATCACGGCGATACTCTATTAACGCTTCAAATTGATCACCAGACCGGATTTGTCGCTGGAAATCCACACTAAAGCTCATAATATGGATAAATTCATTAAACATGGCGTCGGTCATGCCGGCATTGATGCCAGACGTATAGAGCGAGTTTTCAATGTCACCGGAAATATAGGTCAGAAAATACTCATATGGGCGGAAACTGCGAATGCTTCGCCATTCTTCATTTTCGATATCATAGTAAAGGCTGAGGTCCTGATCATTTCCAAGGGATATGCGGATGCCGCCGGGGGTTTAATCGGTTGGCGCAATGGCATAGACAGGAAAACCGACAGGCAGTTTTCTTAATGAACGATGGGATTTAATATGCTGAATGGCTGATTTCTCGCATTTTACCATTAAAGCCAGCACGATTGAGAAGATTGGATAAGCCTTCACCAGATTTTAAGATGATACAGACGTTTCATCTGTATTGATGGCAATGCCGGAATTTACTTCAATAAATATGCGAAGTGATGGTTCTGTTTCGGGAAAAACACTTCTGGGGTCTGGCCGGGCTGTGGCAATACCATGCCATAACTGCTTAGTATGATGGGCGGATCATTTTCAATTGGTATTATCGTTATCAGAAGCATGTGCAAATGATATTTGAGATATCAGGAAGGCAGGAAATAACATCAATAAAGCAAGAATCATGACACGAAAGATGCTTTGGACATAAATTTGTCATGAGGGAATGATTTGTCATATGGCGATCCTATTTCCTTAATTGTTAATCGCAACTTACCACTATATTGTATGTTTCCATATCAACTATGTTTCACAACATACTGGTTTTAAAGTATTTTTTACAAATTAAATTTTAATAAATCACCGAATCATATATTTTTGGATTGTTTAATAGATGCATTGGTATAGAATAATGTGCTAGGGGATAAGAATGGTATTGAGGTAACTTTACCTTTAACGTGCACCTGAAAACCTTTGCATAAATTACCTAAAGAGAGGGATTAACCCTCATAAAAATTATTTATATTTTTTTTGCATTTAGGGTTTGACATACGGAGCAGGATGGGCAATAAACCGCTCCACGCCAAACGAATTGTGTCGGCGAGCTTTTTGAGATGGTAAGTATGATTTGGAAGGGATTCGTGGGCGGCGGTGCACATGACAACGTGCCGTCTGGTATGAATATTATATACCACCCATGAATCTACGCTAATTTAAGTAATGGATTTTTTTGGGTGGGTCTGATCGTTTCGACGATCGAGTCTAACCTAAGAGTTTGATCCTGGCTCAGAACGAACGCTGGCGGCATGCTTAACACATGCAAGTCGCACGAGATCTTCGGATCTAGTGGCGCACGGGTGAGTAACGCGTGGGAACCTGCCAATGAGTACGGAATAACGGTTGGAAACGGCCGCTAATACCGTATACGCCCTGTGGGGAAAGGTCCGCCGCAGAATGAGGGGTCCGCGTCCGATTAGCTTGTTGGTGAGGTAATGGCTCACCAAGGCTTCGATCGGTAGCTGGTCTGAGAGGATGATCAGCCACACTGGGACTGAGACACGGCCCAGACTCCTACGGGAGGCAGCAGTGGGGAATATTGGACAATGGAGGCAACCCTGATCCAGCAATGCCGCGTGTGTGATGAAGGCCTTAGGGTTGTAAAACACTTTCAACGGTGAAGATGATGACGGTAGCCGTAGAAGAAGCCCCGGCTAACTTCGTGCCAGCAGCCGCGGTAATACGAAGGGGGCGAGCGTTGTTCGGAATTACTGGGCGTAAAGGGCGCGCAGGCGGCCTATCCAGTCAGGTGTGAAAGCCCCGAGCTCAACTTGGGAACTGCACTTGATACTGATAGGCTAGAAAACGGAAGAGGGCAGTGGAATTCCCAGTGTAGAGGTGAAATTCGTAGATATTGGGAAGAACATCGGTGGCGAAGGCGATTTTCTGGGCCATATCTGACGCTGAGGTTCGAAAGCGTGGGTAGCAAACAGGATTAGATACCCTGGTAGTCCACGCCGTAAACGATGTATGCTAGTTGTTGGGGGGATGCCCCTCGGTGACGCCGCTAACGCATTAAGCATACCGCCTGGGAAGTACGGTCGCAAGATTAAAACTCAAAGGAATTGACGGGGGCCCGCACAAGCGGTTGAGTATGTGGTTTAATTCGAAGCAACGCGCAGAACCTTACCAGCCCTTGACATGTTAGGTCGCGATTACCAGAGATGGTTTTCTTCAGTTCGGCTGGCCTAAACACAGGTGCTGCATGGCTGTCGTCAGCTCGTGTCGTGAGATGTTGGGTTAAGTCCCGCAACGAGCGCAACCCTCATCTTCTGTTGCCAGCGGTTCGGCCGGGCACTCTGAAGAAACTGCCTGCGATGAGCAGGAGGAAGGCGGGGATGACGTCAAGTCCTCATGGCCCTTATGGGCTGGGCTACACACGTACTACAATGGCAGTGACAATGGGCAGCGGCAGGGCGACCTGTAGCAAATCCCAAAAAACTGTCCCAGTTCGGATTGCACTCTGCAACTCGGGTGCATGAAGTCGGAATCGCTAGTAATCGCGGATCAGCATGCCGCGGTGAATACGTTCCCGGGCCTTGTACACACCGCCCGTCACACCATGGGAGTTGGCTTTACCCGAAGACGGTGCGCTAACCGTAAGGAAGCAGCCGGCCACGGTA